>CAZGWN010000070.1:0-20876 GCA_964528755.1 uncultured Propionibacteriaceae bacterium | reverse complement strand
CCGCCCGCGCCTGCGAAGCCCACCACATTGTTCCCTGGGCCGCCGGCGGGCCCACATCCCTGGCCAACACCGTCCTGTTGTGCCGCCACCACCACGGGCTGGTCGAACCCGACCCCCGCTCGACCCCCCACACCCGCTGGCAAGCCCGCATGGGTGCTGACCAGATCCCCGAATTCCTGCCCCCCGACACCCTCTACGGGCCCCACGGCCCCCAACGCCACACCCGCTACCGGATCCGCACCCGGACCCAGGCCCGGGCCCGCAACAACGACACCCACGACCCAGAACAGACCGGAAACACCGGCCCCGACACCGCCGGCCCGGACCCACCCTGACCGACCCGGTACCCGCAGCCGGGAAATCGGTCGCGCCCAGCGGAGGGCTCGGCGGTCTTGTCCCCGATCCCCAGGTCGAAGGGCAGCACCACGCTTCCCGGCTCACCGTGCGCGTGCGCGCAGGGACCGCCGGACGGTCGTCAGGCGCCGGCCCAACGACGGGAGGTCCACCCGCGTCGCGTGCTCGTCACAGTCCCGACACTCGGCGTTCGCCCGCGGTTGATCGGCTGTTCCGGCGGGTTGCGTAGCGTCGGGCCGCCCGAGGCCGGGGACGCAATCGAAGAGACGGAGGACGTGCGCATGCCGAGTTGGGTCGATGCGACGGGCTTGACCGATCGCTTGCAGGACCTGCTGCACGTGCCGGGGGTCGCACCCGCGGCATTCATCCTGGCCTTCCTCGCCGGGGCCTCACACGCGCTGGCACCCGGCCACGGCAAGACCCTCGCCGCGGCGTACCTCGTCGGGTCCAGGGGACGCTGGCTCGACGCCGCGTGGCTGGGCGGTTCGGTTGCGATCATGCACACGGTCTCGGTCCTGGTGATCGCTGTGGCGTGGACGTTCTTCTCGCTGTCGGACCTGGTGCAGATGCAGACGCTCACCTCGGTGCTGCAGATCCTCGCCGGCCTCATCGCGATCGGGATGGGGCTGTGGCTGCTGCGGCGGTGGCGCCGCGGGGAGTCGGCCCACGTCCACGGGCCGGGCGGGCACACCCACGTCCATCCGCACACCCACGCGCACGTCCACGAGGATGCCCCCGCCGAGGAGGTGCTCGTCCCTGCGGACGGCCCGGACCCGGTGGCGCACGAACATGCGCACGAGGACGGACACGACCATTCGCACCCGCACGACCACGACCATCCGCACCCGCACGACCACGACCACGACCATGTACACCCGCACGACCATCCGCACCCCCACACCCACTCCCACGAGCCCTCGACGACCCGGCCGGGTCTGGCCCTTCTGGGGGTCTCGGGAGGCCTGATCCCCTCCCCCGGCGCTTTCCTCGTGCTGGTCACCGGGCTGTTCCTGGGTCGCGGCGGGTTCGCGCTGCTGCTCGTGCTGACCTTCGGGATCGGCATGGCGGTCGTCCTGTTCGGCATCGGGCTGCTGGCCGTCGGCGGCAATACCATCGTCCTGCGGACGGCCGGCAAGCAGTCCGGTGTCCTCTCCGCGGTGATGAGCCTCGCCCCGGTGCTCACTGCGCTGGCCATCACGGCCCTCGGGATGGCCATCACCGCTGTCGGGGTGGGCGCGCTGACCGCCTGAGGACCGACACGCTCCGCTCTCCCGCCTCGCCCCCTGATGCCCTAGCCTGAAGACCCTCGACATTTCCCCTCCCACGGAGAGCCATGACCGGCCTGGAATTCCTCATCCCCATCGTCATCGTCGTCATCCTCATCCTGCTGCTCTTCGGCGGCCTGCGGACGAGCATCTTCTTCACGGTGCACACGCAGGAGAACGTCATCGTCGAGCGGTTCGGCAAGTTCCAGAAGGTGGCCGGTCCCGGCCTCAACATGAAGCTGCCGTTCATCGAGTCGATCACCAAGCCGATCTCGCTGCGGGTGCAGCAGTTGGAGGTCAACATCGAGACGAAGACCAAGGACAACGTCTTCGTCACCGTCCCGGTCGCCGTCCAGTACGTCGTCGACCAGCATGCGGTCGTGGACGCGTACTACCGGCTGTCCGACCCGCAGGACCAGATCCGCTCGTACGTCTTCGACACCGTGCGCTCGGCCCTGTCGGGCCTGGCCCTCGACACCGCCTTCGAATCCAAGGACGACATCGCGACCACGGTCGAGCAGCGGCTCTCCCAGTCGATGGCCGAGTACGGGTTCCGGATCGTCAACACGCTGGTCACCGACATCTCCCCCGATCCGCGGGTGCGTGACTCGATGAACTCCATCAACGCCGCCCAGCGAGACCGGGAGGCCGCGCAGGCGCTCGCCGAGGCGGACAAGATCAAGCGCGTCACCCAGGCCGAGGCCGAGGCCGAGTCCAAGCGGCTGCAGGGTGAGGGCGTCGCCGCCCAGCGCAAGGCAATCGCCATGGGTATCGCCGAGCAGTACGAGATGCTGCGCCAGGCGGGTATCGAATCCACCGCCGAGCAGCTGCTGCTGATGACCCAGTACTTCGACACGCTGCAAGACGTCGCCCGCAACGGCCGCTCCAACGTCCTGCTGCTGCCGAGCAACCCCGGCGCGCTCGGCGAGCTGTCGGGTGAGATCCGGTCCTCCCTGCTGGCGGCGGCAGAGTCCGAGCACGCACGTACCAACCCCGGTCCGGCACCGGAGGGCACCGAGGATGCCCGCCATGCTGCCGACGCCCGCCACGCCGCCGCAGAACGCGCCCGCTACCAGGCCTCCCGCGCCGCCGAAACCGCCGAGCACCCGGTGCCGGCGGCCCTGCCGCAGCCGCCGGAGGCTTTCGGCCAGTCGGCGGCCGAGTTCACCGGCCGCCTGCCGCAGCGGATCCAGGACCAGGTCAATCAGTTCCTCCAGAACCGACCCGGGGAGCGCTGAGCCGGGGCCGTCCCGGCGCCGCTCAGACGTGCGAGCGCGACACCGGCAGTCCGGAATCGGCCCCCAGATCGGCCGGTGACGGCTGCGCGCCCGCCGCGACGAGTTGCGCACCGAGGGACGCGATCATCGCACCGTTGTCGGTGCACAACCGGGGCCGGGGTCGCCGCAGGGTGATCCCGGCCTCCGCCGTCCGCTCCTCCAGGAGGGCGCGCAACCGGGAGTTGGCGGCCACACCGCCGCCGACCAGCAGGGTCCTCGCCCCCAGCGTCCGGCAGGCATCGACGGCCTTGGCACTCAGCACGTCGGCAACCGCCTCCTGGAACGAGGCGGCCACGTCGGCGACGGGCACCGTACGGCCCTCGGTCTCGGCGGTCTCCACCCAGCGGGCGACCGCCGTCTTCAGGCCGGAGAAGGAGAAGTCGAACCGGTGCCGCTCCAGATCGTGGCGGGCGGTCAGCCCGCGCGGGAACCGGATCGCCGCCGGATCGCCGCCGGCAGCCAGCCGGTCGATCACCGGCCCGCCCGGGTAGGGCAGCCCGAGGACCCGGGCCACCTTGTCGTACGCCTCGCCGGCGGCGTCGTCGATGGTCGTGCCCACCTCGGTGATGTCGCCGGCCAGGTCGCCGATCCGCAGCAGACTGGTGTGGCCGCCGGAGACGAGCATGGCCATCGTCGGGCCTTCCAGCGGACCGTGTTCGAGCAGGTCGACAGCCACGTGCGCGACGAGGTGGTTCACCCCGTACAGCGGCTTGCGCCAGGCCAGCGCGAGCGCCTTCGCAGCGGCGATGCCGACCACCAGGGCGCCCATCAGCCCGGGCCCGGCGGTCACCGCGATGGCGTCGACCTCGCGGGGCGACACGCCGGCGGTGACGAACGCCCGTTGCAGCGACGGCACGATCGCCTGCAGGTGGGCCCGCCCGGCGACCTCCGGCACGACCCCGCCGAAACGTACGTGTTCGGCGACGCTGGAGGCGACGTCGTCGGCCAGCAGGGTCGTCCCGGAGACGAGGGCGACGCCGGTCTCGTCACAGGAGGATTCGATGCCCAGGACGAGGGGGCCGGAGCCGGGCGCGGCGGGCGGGAACGTGGAGTCGGTCATGGTCGATGTCCTTCGGGGGCCGGGAGGGCGGGGGCACCCATGACGAGTGCGTCGTCCCCGGGACCGTAGTAGTCGCGGCGGGTGTCGAGGGTGCGGAACCCGCACCGGGTGTAGAGGGCGATGGCAGCGGCGTTGGCCCGGCCGACCTCGAGCATCAGGCGGTCCGCGCCCCGGGCGGCGACGGGTCCACGGCCGGCCATCAGCAACGCCCGGCCGACGCCGCGGCCACGGACGGCCGGCGACACGGCCAGGCGCAGCAGGTCGGCGACGTCGGCGACGACCTGCCAGGTGATCACCCCGACCACTCCGGCGGCCGTCTCGGCGACCAGCACGACGCGGTCCGCGGCGACCAGTTCGGTCCGCCAGGACGCCTCGCTCCACCGCTGCCGGGGGACGAACCCGTCGTGTTCCAGCGCCAGGACGGCGGGCAGATCGGCGGCCGAGACAGGACGAACGGTCACCGTGTCACCATCCATCACCGGCGCAGCGACAGCCGCTTGTGCGCCACCAGGGTGGACTTGCGGCTGGTCGGGACGGCGGCGTCGGGATGACGCAGGTACAACGGCTCGGGGCCGACGTCGGGCAGTTCGGGCCCGATCACGGCGAGCAGGCCGGGGTCGATGCTTCGGGGCCCGACCGGGGTCCGACCGCGGTGCACCTGCGGGTAGAGGTCGGCGCCGGGACCGACGACCACGAGATCAGGCAGCGCCTCCGGGGGGCCCACCCGAGGCCCGCCGATCCGGCTGCCGTCGGGGGCGTACTCCGCCCAGTAGAGCTCGTGCCGGCGGGCATCGGAGGCCACCACGAACGCCGCATCCTCGGCCTGTTCGGACCAGGCGCGGGCGACGGCGTCGAGGCTGCACACGCCGTGCACGTCGATGCCCAGCGACCAGCCGAGGACGCGAGCGGTGGCGATGCCGACCCGCAGACCCGTGAACGGGCCGGGTCCCATCCCGACCACGATCCGGTCGAGATCCTCGGGGGCCACCCCCGCCTCGACCAGGACGGCGTCGACCAGCGGCGCCAGATGCTCGACGTGACCGCGGCGGTCGGCGTCGGCACGGGTGGCCACCACCCGCGGTCCGCGGGCCAGGCCGACAAGGACGTCGGTGGAGGTGTCGATCGCCAGGACGAGGGCGGCCTCAGACATGATCCACCAGGCCTTCCCGGGCGGTGGCGACGAGGACGTGCAGGTGTTCCCACCGCCGGCCCGTGCCGCGCAGGAAGACGAACCGGGTCTCGTCGTCGGGATCACCGCTGCGCTCGATCGTGATGGTGAGCCGGTCGGGGCTGAGCTGTTCGGCGCGGCCCTCGCCCCACTCGACGACGGTCACCGCGTCGGCCGCCGTGCTGTCCAGGTCGATGTCGTCGAGTTCCCCCGGCCTGCCGAGCCGGTACGCGTCGACGTGCACCAGGCCGGGGCCACCGGTGGTGGACGGATGCACCCGGGACAGGACGAAGGTCGGCGAGATCACCGGCCCGGCGACCCCCAGTCCGGCACCCAGGCCCTGGGTGAGGGTGGTCTTGCCCGCGCCGAGCTCGCCGCCGGCGATGACGAGATCGCCGGCCCGGACGAGGCGGGCCAGCCGGGTGCCGAGCCGACGCATGTCGTCGGGGGTCGGCACCTCGTAGGCCACGGGCAGTTCCCGCCCGACGCGCAGCAGCCGGTCACCGCGCCCGAGGACGGTGTAGCCGAGCCGGGTCCACCAGGCGAGCAGTTCGGGGAACTCGATCCGTACGTCCAGCTCGCCGAACGACGCGCCGCGCAGGGCGGAGAGTTCCTCGGCCACCTCGATCATCGCGGTGGCGATGCCGTGCCGCTGGAAATCGGGGTGCACGCTGACCCGGTGCCAGTGCGCCGCGACCGGTTCGCCGGCCGAGCCGTCGCCGCGCAGGCTGACCAGGACCACGCCGGCGGCACGCCCGTCGACCCGCGCGATGATGCCGAACCCGCCGGTGAGCGCACCCGCCACCGACCCCTCGGTCTCGGCCAATGCGGCGGGCGGGACGTCCACGGACCTCCGTGCGCCGAACGCGGCATGGATGACGTCGACCATGTCGTGGGCGTCGGCCGGCTCGGCCAGTCCCAGGTCGAGGCGCTGCCTGATGCTCAGGGGCTCAGCACTCATGGATCACTCCTCTCCGCCCGCGGGTGCGGGACGGACGACGGTCCATGGTAGTCGGCGCCGTCAAGGCACCGCTCAGTCGCGGTCGCGGCGACGATCCCCGCCGTGGCCGCCGGACCGCGAGGACCGGTACGGCCCACCGCGGCGCGGGCGGCCGTAGCCCCCGCGGCGGTCTCCCCCACGCCGCCCACCGCGGTCCCCGCCGCGACGGCCCTGCGGCCGGGGGGCGATCAGGGCCTCGTACGCGGCGTCCTCGATCGGCTCGGCCTCGGTCTCGCGGGCACCGGTGGCCTCGGCGAGCCAGGGATCGTCGGGCCTCGTCTCCCGCGGCTTGACAGAGACGCCGGCCATCCGGGTCAGTCGGCTGACCGACTTCTTCTGGTGCGGCAGGATCAGGGTGACGACGATCCCGGTGGTGCCGGCGCGGGCCGTACGACCGGCCCGGTGGGTGTAGTCGCGCGGCTCGGCGGGCGGATCGACCTGGAGGACGAGTCCGATGTCGTCGACGTGGATCCCGCGGGCGGCGACGTCGGTGGCGACCAGCACCGGCACCGTACCCTCCTTGAACGCGTTCATCACCCGGCTGCGGGCCCCCTGGGTGAGACCGCCGTGCAGCGCCCCGGCCATCACGCCGGCCTCACGGAGCTGGCCGGCGATCCGGTCGGTGCCCTTCTGGGTGCGGGCGAAGACGATCGTCCGGCCCGGCCGGTTGGCGATCATCGCGGTGATCGGCGCCTTGTGCTCGGGGCGGACGAGGAGAAGGTGGTGCTCCATCGTGGTCACGGTCGCCTGCGCCGAGTCGACCTCGTGCACCCGGGGATCGTGCAGGTAGCGCTTGACGAGCCCATCCACACCCTTGTCCAGGGTGGCGGAGAAGAGCATCCGCTGGCCGTCGCTCGGCGTCTCGTCGAGGATCCGGGTGACCTCGGGCAGGAAGCCCATGTCGGCCATCTCGTCGGCCTCGTCCAGCACGCTCACCTGCACCTCGGAGAGGTCCGCGGCGCCCTGCTCGATCAGGTCGATGAGTCGGCCCGGGGTGGCGACGATGACGTCGACGCCCCGGTGCAGGGCCCGCTTCTGCGGATCGTACGACATGCCGCCGGCGACCAGCAGCGCGCGCAGCCCGACGGCCCGGGCGAGCGGGGACAGGACATCGGCGACCTGCATGGCCAGTTCACGGGTCGGTTCGAGGACGATGGCGCGCGGGGCACGGGGCTGCCCGTCTGCCGTTCCCTCGTCGCTGAGCCGGGCCAGCAGCGGCAGGGTGAAGCCCAGGGTCTTGCCCGAGCCGGTCCGGCCGCGGCCGAGCACGTCGCGGCCGGCCATCGCGTCGGGGATGGCGTCCCGCTGGATCGGGAAGGGATCGGTGATGCCCTGCTCGGCCAGGACGGCCACGAGTGGCGCGGGGACGCCGAGCCGGGCGAAGCCGTTCTCCCCGGTCACGGTCGACTCGTCGACCTCCACCGGCGCTGCCTCGTGCCATTCCATGGTGTCGGCCGGGGCATCCTCGCCGACGGTGCGCTCGTGGAAGTCCCGCTCGTGGAAGTTTCGCTCGCGGGGGGCGTGGTCATGGTGTCGCGGGCCCCGGTCATCCCGCCGCGACTTCGCCGGGCGGTCCCAGTCGTCCCGGCGCGGCCGGTCGTCGTCACGGCGCGGCCGGTCCCGCCGGTCCCGGGCGTACGGACGCTTGCCACCTTCGCGGGGGGTCCACTCACGCTTGCCGTCGCGGGGGCCACGCTCGGCGTACGGACGCGACTCGCCACGTTCGGCGCGGGACTCGCCACGCTCACCGTACGAACGCTTGCCGGCCGGTCGGTCGGCGCCACCGCGGGCCGGGCGGTCGGCGCCACCCCGGCTGCGCGGGCCGTGGCCGCGGGCGGCGCGCTCCTGCGCACTCCAGCGCTTCTTGGGGGAGCCGTCGGCGTGCACACCCTTGGGCTTGCGGCGATTGCCGGAGGGCGTGGAGGGGCGATGGGATTCGGACATGGATGATCTCACTTCCGGACGTGGAGTCCTGCTGGCAGGCGCGTCACACGTACGAGATTCCAAGGAAGCGGAGACGTGCCCCTGTGCCCTGCGATGGGCAACGACGTCCCGAACTGCGCTCCGCAGCCGGGGAACCTCACCTTACCAGCCGGGCACCGATCCGACGAAATCGGCCGTCCCGTCGATCGGGCATAGACTGCCGCGGGGAAGCGTTGCCGGGCAGAGCTGCGCCCAAGGAGTTTCCCCAGCCGTCACGTCCTGTTCCGCGACGGGTCAACGTACGTCACCGTACGGGCCATGTGAGCGCCGCAGGATGACCGGAGGCCCGTCGAGAGGAGAGACCAGGTGCGGGTGGCCATCTTTACCGAGTCCTTTCTTCCGGCGATCAACGGCGTGACCCACTCCGTGATGCGGGTCCTGGAGTACCTTCGCGACGAGGGGCACCAGGCGCTGGTCATCGCTCCGGCCCACCACGGCCGGGAGCCCCGGGAGTACGCGGGCTTCCCCGTCATCCCCGTCGCCGCGGTCGGCCTGCCGGGCTACCAGGACGTACGGGTCAGCGGGACCACCCAGCTCCGGCTGGAGCGCCTGCTCGAGGACTTCCACCCGGACGTGCTGCACCTGGCCGCCCCCATCGCGCTCGGCCACCGGGCGGCCCTGGCGGCGAACTGGCTGAACATCCCCATCGTGGCGATCTATCAGACCGACGTCCCCTCGTACGCGGCCCGGTACGGTTTCGCCGGCGCCGAGACCTTCCTGTGGTGGCGGGTCCGGCAGATCCATTCCCTGGCCACGATGACCCTGGCGCCCTCCACGTACGCCCGCGAGCAGTTGGTCTCCCACCACATCCCGCGCGTCGGCCTGTGGGCCCGCGGGGTGGATTCGGTACGTTTCGACCCGGCCAAGCGCGATCCGGCCTGGCGGGAACGGATCGCCCCGCACGGGGAGAAGATCATCGGCTGCGTGGGTCGGCTCGCCCCCGAGAAGCAGATCGGGGATCTGGAGGTGCTGCTCGACCTGCCCGCCACACGGCTCGTCGTGGTCGGCAACGGCCCGCTGCGCAGCGAGTTGGAGAGCTTCCTGCCCGGCGCCCACTTCACCGGCCAGCTCACCGGCGAGGACCTGCCACGGGCGATGGCGAGCATGGACGTGTTCGTACACCCGGGCGAGCTGGAAACCTTCGGCCAGTCGATCCAGGAGGCGCTGGCCAGCGGACTTCCGGTCGTCGCCCCGGCCAAGGGCGGCCCGATCGACCTCGTCGACTCCTCCCGCACCGGCTGGCTCTACCCGCCGGGCGATCTGGCCACCATGCGCCGCCACGTCCGCGACCTCGTCGGCGACGACCGCAAACGCGCGGCGTTCTCCCGGGAGGCCCGGCTGGCGGTCAAGGACCGCACCTGGCGCAGCCTGTGCGACGACCTGATGGGGTACTACCAGGAGGCCATCGCCGAGACCCGGCTGCGGGAGAGCGCCTAGTTCACCGGTGGACAGGCCGCAGGCCGTCCAGGGCGCCGCGGATGACCGGATGGGCCGAGAGCGGCTCGACCGGCACCACCGTGTGCATCTCGGGCGCGGACTGGCGCTGGTAGACATCGAGGAAACCCGTCATCGCGGCCGCCAGGAAGGCCGTGCTGCACGGCTGCCAACCGGCGTCGGCGAGCCGCGGCAACCACCCCTCGCGCAACTGGTCCCACTCGTGCTGGCGCGGGTCGAAGCAGTCCGCGGTGAACCCGACCGTGGCGATGATCCGCCCGGCGCGCACGATGTGGGCCGGCAGGGCGACGATCGGCAGGTCTCCCTCCCAGTCGAGGATGTGGCCGGCCTGGGTGAGCTCCAACCTGGCGGCGTACACCTCCATCTCCCGGCGCGGCTCGGCGAGGACATCCGCGAGGGTGGTCCCCGCCGGGCGGGCGCGCAGCAGGTGGTCGAGCAGGTCGAGGTCGGTCGTGCCGGCCGGGAACACCCCGGCCGGGAGGGTTCGGGCGGGCAGCCCGTCGCGGCGGGCCGCCAGATCACCCAAGGTGGGCGCCAGGTCGGCGAAGGGGCGCAACTCGCGGGCCCACAGGTGGGACTCGGCAACGGTGACGGTCCACGTGAACTCGATCATGGGATCCTCCTTCCCTCAAGTGTGCCGCATCGTCACAGCACCGCTTGTGACCCGACTCACGTGTCCGGGCGGACGCCCGCAGGTCACCGCTCCGGCGGTCCGCCCCGGTAGATCCGCGGCACCCGGGTGCCGATCCGGGTGACGACCTCGTAGCCGATGGTGCCGGCCCAGTGGGCCCACTCCGAGGCGCTCGGTGCGGGTGAGGCGCCGAAGAGCACCACCTCGTCCCCGACGGCGTCGGTGGCGCCCGGCCCCAGCTCGACGATCATCTGGTCCATGCACACACTGCCCCGCTGCGGCACCCGGCGACCTCCCACCAGCAGCTGGTAACGGCCCGCGCCGTGCCGGTCCATCCCGTCGGCATATCCGAGCGGCACCAGACCCAGGACGGTGTCGTCGGCCGCCCGCCAGTGGAACCCGTAGGACACACCGGTGCCGGCGGGCACCTCCTTGCGGTGGACGAGCCGCGCCCGCACCGTCATCACCGGCGCCAGGTCCACCCCGGCGTCGGCGGCCAGCGTCGCGTCGGCCGGGTCGATGCCGTAGCAGCCGATCCCGATCCGCACCAGCTCGAACCGGGCCTCGGGCATCGTCAGCGCCGCCGGGGTGTTGGCGATGTGTCGGATGGGGATCGTCAGTCCGCCCTCCCCGGCCCGGTCGTACGCCCAGGAGAAGACCTCGAGCTGGGCCCTGTTGCCGGGGTGTCCGGGCTCGTCGGCGCAGGCGAAGTGGGACCACACGCCGACCGTCTCGACCGCGCCGGTGGCGACCGCCTCGGCGGCCGCGGCAACCAGTTCGGGCCAGCGGGCCGGGGTGCAGCCGTTGCGACTCAGGCCGGTGTCGATCTTGAGGTGGATCCGTGCGGTCCGCTCGGCCGTCGAGGCGGCGGCGACCACGGCGTTGATCTGCTCGGGGGTCTGCACCGAGATGTCGATGCCCTCGGCCACGAGCCCGGCGAGTTCGTCGTCCGGCCCGTACAACCAGCAGAAGATGCGGCCCACATCACCGTCGGCCCGCAGGGCCAGGGCCTCTCCCGGGGTGGCGACGCCGAGCCAGCGGACCCCTGCCGCCCGGCCCACTCGCGCGCAGGCCGGCATCCCGTGACCGTACGCATCCGCCTTGACCACCATCATCATCTCGGCCGGCGCGACCAGCCGGGAGATCGCGGCGACGTTGGCCTGCAGGGCATCCAGGTCGATGACGGCGCTGGCGGTGTGGGGGTCGATCATGGCGCGGCTCATGGGCGTATTGTCCTCCCGCTCAGTCGTCCGCCCCGTCGATCAGGCGCCTGATGGTCACGCCGAACCGGCGGGCGAGGTCGTGCGGGGGCAGCGGGGGCTCGGCGGCAGCGGTGAGCGCCTGCAACGACGCCCCGCACACGGCCGCGTCGCCCGCCTCCAGACCGGCCGCCAGGAGCGTCCCGATGACGCCGGCCAGGGTGTCACCCGAACCGGCCTGGGCGGTCCACCCGGGCCCGGGCACGGCGAGTTCCACGGTTTCCCTCCCCGGGCGGGCGGCGTACTGGGTGGCGCCCTTGAGCAGCACGGTCACCCCGAACCGGTCGGCGGCCCGGTGCACCGAGCCGAGCGGGTCGGCGGTCACCTCGGCCCGCTCGGCGCCGAGCAGCCGGGCCAGTTCCCCGGCGTGCGGGGTGAGCAGACAGTCCGGTCGCAGCTCGACGTCACCCACGCAGCGCAGCGCGTCGGCATCGACCAGCACCGGCACGCGGTCGGACAGCACCTCGCGCAGCCGCTCGGCGGCGTCGGCCCGCCGGCCCCAGCCGGGCCCGACGACCCAGGCCTCCACCCGGCCGGGGGCCCGCACCACCGAGGGGAGGTGGCGCAGCACGGCCTCGGCCACCTCGGGGGCGCCGAGGCTGCGGACCATGCCCGCGCCCGCGTACGTCGCCCCGTACGCCACCAGCACGCCGGCCCCGGGGTAGGTGGCCGAGCCGGCGTCGAGGCCGACCACACCACGGGAGTACTTGTCCGACGTGGGGCCGGGCACGGGCCAGTGGGCGGCGACGTCGGCGGCGTCCCATTGCCGCACGGCGGGATGCCGGTTCGGGTCCTCGCCGGGGTCCAGTCCGATGCCCTGGATGTCGAGGGTGCCGACCCGTCCGGCGGCGGGC
This sequence comes from uncultured Propionibacteriaceae bacterium, assembly GCA_964528755.1. Classification (GTDB taxonomy): domain Bacteria; phylum Actinomycetota; class Actinomycetes; order Propionibacteriales; family Propionibacteriaceae; genus Raineyella. The sequence goes on along the minus strand of CAZGWN010000070.1, from coordinate 8,570 downwards.
TGCACCAACTGGCACAGCTTGGCCCCGCCGAAGGTCACCGTCCGGGTGGCCCGGAATGAGGGGTACGCGCTCGGCTCGTCGGCCGCCAGCCCCGAGGGCAGGTCGACCGACACCACGGTCACCCCCGACTCCTCGGCCGCGCGCGCCAGTTCGGCGAGCGGGCCGGACAGGCCGGGACGCCCGCCGATGCCGAAGACCGCATCGATGACCAGGTCGACCTCGCCGATCAACCCCTGCGCGCGGGCGTGGTTGACCGGCCGGCCCCCGGCGGCCAGGCAGGCATCCCAGCCGGGCGTGTGAACGTGGCTCTCCGACGTCCGGTGCACCCACACCCGGACCCCCCGGGTGGCCAGCCGGGCGCCGGCCCACAGCCCGTCGCCGCCGTTGTTGCCGGGTCCGGCGAGCACCAGCACGTCGGTGCCGCCGGTGAACCCGAGTTCACGCAGGACGGCGTCGGCCAGGGCCTCGGCGGCCCGCTGCATCAACTCGCCCTCCGCGCTGTCCGCGAGGGCCTCCCGCTCGGCCGCGCGGATGTCGGCCACACTCCATCCAGAGATCATCGCGCCTCCCGGCCTCCACCTTGGCACACGTCACCCTCACCCGCGGCACCCTCACAGACCACGAAGGCGGTGGCGATTCCGGCATCGTGGGACAGGGACAGGTGGGTACGCGCGACGCCGAGCCGGCCCATCAACTCGGCCACGGTGCCGCGGACCGCGAACGACGGGCGGCCGGCGGCGTCGGTGACCACCTCGCAGTCGCGCCAGACCAGACCGCCGGGCGAGCCGAGCGCCTTGGCCAGCGCCTCCTTGGCGGCGAACCGGGCGGCCAACGATGCCGGCCGCCGGCGGGCCTCCGCCGGGGAGAAGAGCCGCTCGACCAGGGCGGGCGTGCGCAGCAGCATCTCCTCCAGGCGGGAGATCTCGCACACGTCGACCCCGATGCCGAGGATGCCCATGGGGCCTACTCGACGGTGACCGACTTGGCCAGGTTGCGCGGTTGGTCGACGTCGTGCCCGAGCAGGGTGGCCAGTTCGCAGGCGAAAAGCTGCAGCGGGATGATCGCCACCAGCGGCTGCAGCAGCGTCGAGACCTTCGGCAACCGGATCACCGTGTCGGCGTACGGCACCACGGCGTCGTCGTCCTCCTCGGCCAGCACGATCGGGCGCGCGCCGCGGGCCCGCACCTCCTGGATGTTGGAGATCACCTTGTCGTTGAGCTGGTCGCGGCCCTTGGGCGGGACGACGACGAAGACCGGCATCCCGTCCTCGATGATGGCGATCGGGCCGTGCTTGAGCTCGCCGGCGGCGAACCCCTCGGCATGCAGATAGGCGATCTCCTTGAGCTTGAGCGCGCCCTCCAAGGCGATGGGGTAGCCGACGTGGCGTCCGAGGAAGAGCACCGACGGCTGGTCGACGAGCCGGGCGGCGAGCTTGATGACCTCCCCGGAATCGTCGAGCACGCGTTGCATCCGCGCGGGCATGCCCTCCAGCTCCGTCAGTGTGGCGGCGATCTCATCGCGGTACTTCGTCCCGCGGACCTGGGCCAGATAGAGCCCGAGCAGGTAACAGGCGGCGAGCTGGGTGGTGAATCCCTTGGTGGAGGCGACCCCGATCTCCGGCCCGGCGTGGGTGTAGATGACGGCGTCGGACTCGCGCGGGATGGTCGAGCCGTTGGTGTTGCAGATCGCCAGCACCTTGGCGTGCTGTTCGCGGGCGTGCCGGATCGCCATCAGCGTGTCGGCCGTCTCCCCCGACTGGGAGATCGCCACCACCAGCGTGGTCGGGCCGACGATCGGGTCGCGGTAGCGGAACTCGCTGGCCAACTCCACCTCGCACGGGATCCGTACCCAGTGCTCGATGGCGTACTTGGCGACCATGCCGGCGTAGAAGCTGGTCCCGGCGGCAATGATGATGATCTTCTCGACGGTACGCAGGTCGGCCTCGGCGACCCGCAACTCGTCCAGGGCCAGGTCACCGGCCGGGGTATGCCGGCCGAGCAGGGTGGCCTCGACCGCGGACGGCTGCTCGAAGATCTCCTTGCGCATGAACCAGTCGTAGCCACCCTTCTCGGCGGCCGAGAGATCCCAGTCGACGTGGTAGCGGTGGCCCTCGGCCGGGTTCCCGGCGAAATCGATCACCCGGTGGTCCTCGGCGGTGATCTCGACCACGGTGTCCTGGCCGAGCTCGACGGCCTCCCGAGTGTGCTCGATGAAGGCGGCGACGTCGGAGGCGACGAAGTTCTCCCCCTCGCCGAGTCCGACCACCAGCGGTGAGTTGCGGCGGGCGGCGACGACGTGGCCGGGCGCCTGCGCGTCGATGGCGACGAGGGTGAAGGTGCCCTCCAGTCGGTTGCAGACCCGACGCATCGCCTCCATCAGGTCGGCGCCGGCGTTGACCTCGCGGCCCAGCAGTTGGGCGGCGACCTCGGTGTCGGTCTCGGAACGGAACGGCACGCCGTCGGCGAGCAGTTCCTCCCGCAGGCCCGCGTAGTTCTCGATGATGCCGTTGTGGATCAGCGCCACCCGCCCGTCGGCGGACAGGTGGGGGTGCGCGTTGACATCCGTCGGGGCACCGTGGGTCGCCCAGCGGGTGTGCCCCAGGCCGGTGCCGGAGACCGGCAGCGGGTGGTCCTCCAGAAGGACCTCCAGGTTGACCAGCTTGCCGGACTTCTTCTCCATCCGGATGCGACCGTCGGCGACGACGGCCACGCCCGCGGAGTCGTACCCCCGGTACTCCATCCGGCGCAGACCCTCGATCGCCACCTCGCAGGCGTTGCGCGACCCGACGTACCCGACGATTCCACACATGGCAGACAGAGTAGCGGCTGCCCCATCCGGATGTGCCACCTGCGCGGGACGGTGCTGGTGTGAGCGACCCGACACGGCAGAATGGCGGGCATGTCTGAGGCGTTGCTGCCACCGCCGGACCGCGCGTCGGAACTCCCCGAGGGCCAGAGTCCGTACGTCCACCGGTCGCGCGCCGATTGGGCCGAGTTGGCCAACGCGTTGCCCACCCCCCTGAGCGAGGAGACGCTGCACCGGCTGCGCGGCCTGGGCGATCCGACGTCGATGCGCGACGTGGTCGAGGTCTACCAACCGTTGACCCGGCTGCTGCGGCTGTACTTCCGGCACACCGGCAACCTCTACCGGGCGTCGAACGCGTTCCTGCATCTGGACGTGGCCCGGACCCCCTTCGTCATCGGCATCGCGGGATCGGTCGCGGTCGGCAAGTCCACCACCGCCCGCGTGCTCACCGAACTGCTGCGCAACTGGCCCGATCACCCGAGTGTCGAGCTCGTCACCACCGACGGCTTCCTGCATCCCAATGCCGAGCTCCAGCGCCGCGGCATCATGCACCGCAAGGGCTTCCCCGAGTCCTACGACCGGCGGGGCCTGCTGCGGTTCGTGATGGCGGTCAAGTCCGGCCGGCCCGAGGTGAGTGCGCCGGTCTATTCCCACCTGACCTACGACATCGTGCCCGGCGAACGGCAGGTGGTCCGCCGGCCCGACATCCTGATCGTCGAGGGACTCAACGTGCTCCAGCCGGCCCGCGCGCACACCGACGGGTCGACCGGGCTGGCGCTGAGCGACTTCTTCGACTTCTCGGTGTACGTGGACGCGGCCGCCGAGGACATCCGGCAGTGGTATCTCGACCGGTTCATGAAGCTGCGCGAGACCGCCTTCCGGGATCCGCGTTCGTACTTCACCCGCTATGCCGAGATGAGCGAGGATGCGGCGCTGCGGCAGGCGGCGAAGATCTGGGACACCATCAACGGGCCCAACCTGGCCCTCAACATCCGGCCCACCCGCGGGCGGGCGACCGCGATCATGCGCAAGGGGCGGACCCACGAGGTGAGGTGGGTGCGGATCCGCAAGATCTGAGGGCCGTCAGTCCCGCGCGAGGACGTCCTGCGGCCCGGCCGGCTGGCCCAGCCGTTCCCGGACCACCTCGGCGAGCCGATCGGCGATCCGCCGGGCCCGATCCGCGTCGGAGGCCTCGACCATCACCCGCACCAGCGGCTCGGTGCCGGACGGGCGGAGCAGCACGCGCCCGTCGTCGCCCAACTCGGCCGTGGCCCGCAGCACCTCCCCGTGCACGACCGGATCGGAATCGGCCCGCGTCAGGTCGACCCCGGGCACGTTGATCAGCACCTGTGGCATCCGCTCCACCAGCGAGGCGAGGTCCCCCAGCGGCGCGCCCGTCTCGGCCATCACCGCCATCAGGTGCAGCCCGGTCAGCGCCCCGTCGCCGGTGGTGGCGTAGTCGCGCAGCAACACGTGCCCGGACTGTTCACCGCCCAGGACAGCCCCGCGACGACGCATCTCCGCCAGCACGTAGCGGTCCCCGACGCGGGTGCGGACGACCCGGATGCCGCGATGTTCCATCGCGCGGGCGAAGCCGAGGTTGCTCATCACCGTGGTCACCACGATGTTGTCGGCCAGTTGGCCGCGTTCGCGCATCGCGACGGCCAGGATGGCCATGATCTGGTCGCCATCGACGATCTCTCCGTCGGCGGCCACGGCAACGCAGCGGTCACCGTCGCCGTCGAGGGCCAGACCCAGGTCGGCGCCGTGTTCGAGGACGGCCCGCTGCAACACCTCGGGATGGGTGGAGCCGGACCGGTCGTTGATGTTGAGACCGTCCGGGCGGCCGTGGATGACGATCACCTCCGCCCCGCAGGCGCGGAACGCGGCCGGCGCCGTCCGGTGCGCAGCACCGTTGGCGACGTCGATGACGACCCGCAGACCCTTCAGCGGGTTCCGCCCCTCGGTCGCGGCCGACAGGGATGAGGTGAGGTGGTGGATGTAGTCCTCCGCCAGTTGGGGCCCGTCGGCGACCCGCCCGACGTCGGCACCCATCGGGCGCCGCCACCGTTCCGACAGCGCCGCCTCGATCTCGTCCTCGACCTGGTCGGCGAGCTTGTACCCGCCGCCGGCGAAGAACTTGATCCCGTTGTCGGGCATCGGATTGTGGCTGGCGGACAACACCACCCCGAGGTCGGCGCCCTCGGCCCGCACCAGGTGGGCGACCGCCGGGGTGGGCAGCACGCCCACCCGGGTGACATCCGTCCCGGCGCTGGCCAGCCCGGCGACCACAGCCGACTCGAGCAGTTGGCCGCTGATCCGGGGGTCGCGCCCGACCAGGGCCCGCAGCCGTCGACCCCGCCCGGCACCCAGGACGTAGGCCGCGGCGACCGCCAGATCGAGGGCGAGCTCGGCCGTCAGGTCCTGGTTGACGCGTCCACGGATGCCATCGGTGCCGAACAAACGACCCATGACGGAGCGATCCCTCCTGCGGGAACGGATCAGCGTCGAGTGCGACTCAGCGCTTGGAGTACTGCGGGGCCTTGCGGGCCTTCTTCAAACCGGCCTTCTTGCGCTCGGTCGCCCGGGCGTCACGGGTCAGCATACCGGCCTTCTTGAGCGCGGGGCGGCTCGCCTCCGCATCCACCCCGTTGAGGCAACGTGCGATGCCCAGCCGGACCGCACCGGCCTGGCCGGACGGGCCTCCGCCCTGGACCCGGGCGATGACGTCGTAGGCAGCCTCGACCCCGGCGACGAGGAAGGGCTCCTTGACGAGTTGCTGGTGGATCTTGCTGGGGAAGTAGTCCTCCAGCGTACGACCGTTGAGCGACCACTGGCCGGAGCCGGGGACGATCCGGACGCGGGCGATGGCCTCCTTGCGGCGGCCGGTGGCCATCCCGGGGGCGATGATCGCCTGGCGCTCACCGGGGGCCGCCTGGCCCTCAGCCTGTCCCTCGGACCGATAGGCGATCTCACGGTCACCCTCGGTGAAGGTCTCGAACTCCTCGGTGGTCTCTTCGACGACGTTTTCAGACACGGGTTGATCCTCAGGCTTTCCGCGGGTCACTGGGCGATCTGGACGATCTCGTACGGCTGCGGGTGCTGCGCCGCGTGCGGGTGCTCGGGCCCGCCGTACACCTTGAGCTTGGTCATCAGCTGGCGGCTCAGACGGTTCTTCGGCAGCATCCCCCACACGGACAGCTCGACCGCCTTGCGAGGGTTCTTCGCCAGCATCTCGCCGTAGGTCTCCGACTTGAGGCCGCCGGGCTGGCCGCTGTGGCGCCAGGCACGCTTCTTGGTGGCCTTGTTGCCGGTCAGGGCGATCTTCGAGGCGTTGATGATCACCACGAAGTCACCGCCGTCGACGTGCGGGGCGAAGGTGGCCTTGTGCTTACCGCGCAGCAGGGTCGCGGCGGTGACGGCGAGGCGCCCGAGAGTCACGCCCTCGGCATCGATGACATGCCAATGGCGTTCGATCTCGCCGGGCTTCGGGCTGTACGTAGACACGGTCGGGGACCACTTCCACTAGGTAGGTTGACGGTATGGTGTGACGCGCTGCGGCCGAAGATGCCAGCACCCACCCGCCCGACCTCGCGGCAGCGGGCTCGCCGACAGGGCGTCGCCAAGCGCAACATCGCAATAGGTTACCCGCGCCGACGGCGCGCCGCAAACCCGGGCACCCTGCCCCTCGGCCGTACGTGACGGACCCGACATCCCCCGGGGATGGCCGGTGCGCCACCCGCCTCTTATCGTTCGTTCATGAGCGACACGCTGACCATCCGCGACAACCGCACCGGCCGCGAGTACGAGGTACCGATCACCGACGGCACCATCCGTGCCCGTGACCTTTACCAGATCCGGGACGACGCGGACAACGGTCTGGTGTCCTTCGACCCCGGGATGTTCAATACCGCGGTGTGCCGGTCCTCCATCGCCTATATCGACGGCGACCGCGGCATCCTCGAATACCGCGGCTACCCGGTCGAGGAACTCGCCGAGCACTGTACGTACCTCGAGGTCGCCTATCTTCTCCTCTACGGCGGGCTGCCGACCCGCGAGGCCCTGGACGCGTGGACGTACGACGTCAACCACCACATGTTCATCCCGGAGAACATCAAGAAGCTCATCGACGCGTTCGCCTTCGACGCGCACCCGATGGGCAAGCTGATGTCGGCGGTCAGTTCGCTGCACACCTTCTATCCGGAGTCCCGTGAGCTGGACACCCAGAACCTGCCGGAGCTGCAGATCCGCCGGCTCATCGGCAAGATGCCGACCCTGGCCGCCTTCTCCTACCGGCATTCGGCCGGCCTGCCGTACGTGTACCCGATGGACGACATCTCGTACGTGGAGAACTTCCTGCGGATGCTGTTCATGATGGGCGAGCGGGACTACAAGCCGGACCCACGACTGGTCCGGGCGCTCGACGTCCTCTTCATCCTGCACGCCGACCACGAGCAGAACTGTTCGACCACCACCGTCCGTACGGTGGCGTCCTCGGGCAACGGTCCGTACACGTGTGTGTCCGCCGGGGTCGGGGCGCTGTTCGGCCCGCTGCACGGCGGCGCGAACGAGGCCGTGCTGCGGATGCTGCGGGAGATCGGCAGCAAGGACCGGGTGCCGGAGTTCATCGACGCGGTCAAGCACGGCAACACCCGGCTGATGGGCTTCGGACACCGGGTGTACAAGAACTACGACCCTCGGGCCCGGGTGATCAAGAACACGGCCCGCGACGTCTTCGAGGTCACCGGCGTCAACCCGCTGCTGGCGATCGCGCTGGAGCTGGAACAGATCGCCCTGGAGGACGAGTACTTCGTCAAGCGGCGGCTCTACCCGAACGTCGACTTCTACTCCGGGTTGATCTACGAGGCGCTGGGCTTCAAACCGGAGATGTTCACCGTGCTCTTCGCCATCCCCCGGACGGCCGGCTGGCTGGCCCAGTGGTACGAACAGGTCCATGACGGCGAGCAGAAGCTCGTCCGGCCCAAGCAGGTCTACACCGGGGCACCGCGGCGGGCCGTGGTGCCGATCGATCAGCGGTAGTGATAGTCGTCACTGGGACGCCAGGTGACGACGCTCACATCCGCCATCGGATCGCCGGGGCGAAGCAGAGCGGTCGCTCTCTGCTCGTCGAGACGCAGCGCCGCGGAGACGCCGTCGGGGACGGGCAGCAGTCGCTCCCCTGCCAGGGTCGACGGGAGGTAATGGCGCGCTGTGAGGATCGGATCGACGTCGCCCGTGAAAGCCAGGATGACGAGAACGTCGGCGGCACGCAACCACTGGTCGTGCGTCGCAGATTCCGCCGGCACGTCGCCGACAGCGAAGACCCCGTGGACGGTGGTGGTGTCCTCGACGCGCTCGGGACCGTCGACGGGGGCGAAGGACCGACGGGAATGCGACGTCCCGATGCCCAGGATCAGCCGGAGCTGATCTGGCGCCCGGCTACCGAACTCCGGGATCTGTGTCCACGGGACGGGCCGAAACGGCACATTCGCTCTCATAACCCGCACGGAGAGCTCCTCCCTGGATCGGTCGGGGATGCTAGACACAGGCTCACATCTGGTGCCGTACGGTCCCTCCGACCGGCATCGCCTCGTGCACGCCGACGATCCGCTTCCCGAACGGGAAGCACGTCACCGGAATCATCTTGAGGTTCGCCACCGCCAGCGGGATCCCGATGATCGTGGCCGCCTGGGCGACGGCCGTGACGAGGTGGTCCAGGGCCAGCGGCAGTCCGGCGATGAGGAACCAGATGACGTTGGCCAGGG
>CAZGWN010000069.1:0-22538 GCA_964528755.1 uncultured Propionibacteriaceae bacterium | reverse complement strand
ACGGTCATCGTCATCGAGCACAACCTCGATGTCATCAAGTCGGCCGACTGGATCATCGACATGGGTCCCGAGGGCGGCTCACGTGGCGGCCGGATCGTGGTCGAAGGGACCCCCGAGGAGGTCGCCGCCGATCCCGACTCGTGGACCGGGCAGTACCTGGCGCCGCTACTGGCGGAGACCCGGGAGCTCAGCCCCGCATCCGGACCACGAGCTCGGCGCCCTCGTCGGTGATCTCGGCGACCTCGAGGCCGACCGGGGCGGGCCCGTCGAGCACCGACCCGTCGGCGAGGGCGAAGTAGGAGTTGTGACACAGGCAGTGGATCCGCTCGTCGGCGGTGATCTCCTGGACCGGGCACCCCTGGTGCGGACACACATTGGAGAAGGCCTTGAACGTCCCGGCCTGCGGCTGGGTCAGGACGTAGCCCTCGTCGGGGTAGATCGCCCCGCCCCCGACGGGGATGTCGGACTTCGCCACCCGTAGTTGTCGGTTGTTGGTCGTCCGCCGCCGCGCGCCGCCGCCGAACTGGTCGGTGCCGCAGCCCGACAGGGTGCCCGCCCCGGCGACCGCCAGCGTGCCGGCCCCCGCGTACGTGAACAGGGTGCGTCGTGGTATCACCAGCCCGATGCTAGCGGCCGGTCCCCGCCCCGTCGGCCCGCGGACCGTACGGTGGTGTGCCCGACCCTCGTCCCCGCCGCCGCGAGCCCGGTTGCGGGCGTCGCGCCGTGACGGGAACCACGATGGGAACGATCACCCAGCGCCGGACGATCTACTACACAGCGTCATAAAATGGCGCCATTCCGTGGAGACCGACCAAGGAAGCAAGGACCCACGATGACGGATTCGCCCCGCGCCACCCGACCGACGTCCGCACCACCGTTCCGACGGAGGCGGCTCCTCACCATCCCCGGGCTCCTCGCCCTCGCCGCGCTGCTGGCCGGTTGCGCCCCGACCGGCGGGGCCGGCACGGGAGGCCACCGCATCGGCGGCGAGGCGAACCTGACCCTGCCCGACCTGAGCCAGGTGATTTTCCTCGGCGGGATCAACGGCCGGCTGTTGCTGTCCTTCGGGCTGATCGTCTGCGTGCTCGGGCTGCTCTTCGGCGTCCTCACGTACGCCGGCCTCAATCGGCTGCCGGTGCACCGCTCGATGCGAGACATCTCCGAGCTGATCTACGCCACCTGCAAGACGTACCTGCTCACCCAGGGGCGCTTCCTGCTGATCCTGTGGGCGATCATCGGCGTCGTCATCCTCTCCTACTACCGGTTCCTCGTCGGCTTCGGCTGGGGCCGGGTGGGCGTCGTCCTGCTCTTCAGCCTGATCGGCATGGCGGGGTCGTACGCCGTCGCCTGGTACGGCATCCGGGTGAACACCTTCGCCAACTCGCGGACCGCCTTCGCCTCGCTGCGCGGGCGGCCGTTGCCGGTTCACTCCATCCCCATGCGCTCGGGGATGTCGGTCGGCATGGTGCTCATCTCGGTGGAGTTGTTCATGATGCTCGTCATCATGCTGTTCCTGCCCGGCGAGATCGCCGGCTCGTGTTTCATCGGGTTCGCCATCGGCGAGTCGCTCGGCGCGTCGGTGCTGCGGATCGCCGGCGGCATCTTCACCAAGATCGCCGACATCGGCTCGGACCTGATGAAGATCGTCTTCAAGATCAAGGAGGACGACGCCCGCAACCCCGGCGTGATCGCCGACTGCACCGGTGACAACGCCGGTGACTCCGTGGGGCCGTCCGCCGACGGTTTCGAGACGTACGGGGTCACGGGCGTCGCACTGGTGACCTTCATCCTGCTCGGCGTGCCCGACGTGACCACCCAGGTCACCCTGCTGGTGTGGATCTTCGTCATCCGGGCCGTGATGGTCGTCGCCTCCGGCCTGTCGTACTTCATCAACGCGGCCATCACCCGGGCCCGCTGGCGGGATGCCGAGCGGATGGACTTCGAGACGCCGCTGTCGACGCTGGTCTGGCTCACCTCGCTGATGTCGATCGCCCTGACCTACCTCACCAGTTGGGCACTGATCACCGACCTCGGCGACGGGGTGTGGTGGAAACTCGCCACGATCATCTCCTGCGGCACCCTCGCCGGCGCCCTCATCCCCGAGCTGGTGAAGGTCTTCACCTCCACCAAGTCCCGGCACGTCCAGGAGGTCGTCAAGTCCTCGCGCCAGGGCGGCGCCTCGCTCAACATCCTGTCCGGTCTGGTCGCCGGCAACTACTCGGCCTACTGGCTGGGGGTGGCGATCATCGGCCTGATGGCCGTCGCGTACGGGATCTCCACCACCGGCCTGGATGCGTTGATGCTGGCGCCGGCGGTGTTCGCGTTCGGGCTGGTCGCCTTCGGCTTCCTCGGGATGGGGCCGGTGACGATCGCCGTCGACTCGTACGGGCCCGTGACCGACAACGCCCAGTCGGTGTACGAGCTGTCCACGATCGAGGAGATCGACGGGATCGACGACGAACTGGACCGTGACTTCGGGTTCCGGCCCGAATGGGACCGTGCGAAGCTGATGCTGGAGGAGAACGACGGCGCCGGCAACACCTTCAAGGCGACGGCGAAGCCGGTGCTCATCGGCACGGCCGTGGTCGGCGCCACGACGATGATCTTCTCCATCATCATGGGGCTCACCTCCGGCCTCACCCAGGGCATCGAGAACCTCTCCCTGCTGCACCCGCCGTTCCTGCTCGGGCTCATCACCGGCGGCGCGGTGATCTACTGGTTCACCGGTGGCACGATCCAGGCGGTCACCACCGGGTCGTACCGGGCGGTGGAGTTCATCAAGCACAACATCCGGCTGGAGGGCGTCACCCGGGCCAGTGAGGCCGACTCGCGCAAGGTGGTGGAGATCTGCACCCAGTACGCCCAGCGCGGCATGCTCAACCTCTTCCTCGGGATCTTCTTCGCCACCCTGGCCTTCGCCTTCGTCGAGCCGTACTACTTCATCGGCTACCTCATCTCGATCGCGATCTTCGGGCTGTACCAGGCGATCTTCATGGCCAACGGCGGCGGGGCCTGGGACAACGCGAAGAAGATCGTGGAGACCGACCTGCACGCCAAGGGCACCACGCTGCACGACGCGACGATCGTCGGTGACACCGTCGGCGACCCGTACAAGGACACCTCGTCGGTCGCTCTCAACCCGGTGATCAAGTTCACCACCCTGTTCGGGCTGCTCGCCGTGGAGCTGGCGGTCGCGCTGACCGCGCAGGGGCTGGGCGTGACCGTGCATGTGCTGGCGGTCGTTTTCGGGCTGATCTCGGCGTACTTCGTGTACCGCTCGTTCTACGGGATGCGGATCGACTCCGAGATGTCCGACACCGGCGGCCCCGCTGGGCTCGATCAGGGCGACTCCGGGTCGGCCGACCGGTCGGAGCCGACCACCGGCGCCGAGGCGCCTGCACCGAGGCGCGCGTCGTCCGGTGAGCTCGGCCCCGAACACGCCCTGCACGCCGAGGGCCGGTGAGTTCGATGGCCACCGGTGCCCCCGCACCGCGGGTCGCGGTGAAGTACGGCGCGATCAGCCAGGAACCGCTGGTCGGTGCCGACGGGACCGTCTCCGGTGCCGGCGCCGGACCGATCCTGGTCCGCCGCCTGCTGGCCCTCTTCCCCGATCCGGTCCTGATCGGCCCGCGGGTCCGCCGCGGCGCCGGCTTCGACGAGATGCCGCTGGACTTCGTCGAGCCGGCCACCACCCTGGTGATCAACCTCGACGTGGTCGACTCGCCGGTCGTCTGGCAGGTCCTCCGCCGGGATGCCCCGGAGCCGCGGGTGATGAATTTCCTGTGGCGCAACGTCGCGGACTATCCCTCGCGGGTCGAGCAGGCGTCGCTGGGGCTGTCGTTCGGACTCTTCCCGACCTTCGCCAACTCGGAGCGGACCGCGGGGGAGATCCGGTCCGTGCTCGCCGAGTGGGCCGTGACCGCGCTGGCCGAGCGGGCGGTGATCGGCTGGGCGAATCTCGGCATTCGCTGGGAGCGGGTCCGTCCCCGCCGGGAGCCCCGGGTGCCCGTCGTGCTCTACCCGGCCGTCACCCTGGACCGGCGCAAGCGGTCCGACCTGTTCCTGCGAGTGGTCGAGCGGGTCGCCGCCCGCAACCCGCTCCGGCTGGAGATGCGCCTGCAGGAGAGGGACCTGGTCAGCGCGGAGGCGATGCGGATCTCCCGCCTGCCGTGGTCGTGGGTCGGCCCGCTGACCAGCAGGGAGGACTACTGGGAACGGCTCGCGCAGACGACGGCCTTCCTGGCGACATCGAGTGATGAGTCGTACGGCCTGCAGTATCTGGAGGCGCTGGCCGCCGGCGCGGTCGGCATCTTCCCCGACCTGCCGTGGGCGCGGGCGCTGCTGCCGCTGGACTACCCGTTCCTGTACGCCGACGAGCCGCAGGCCGAGGCCCAGTTGTCCGCCGCCGTGGCCGACCCGGAGGCCGCGCGTACGCGGATCGCGCAGACCTGCGGGGACCTGCCCGCGTGGCTGCGGGCCCGGCACAGCGACGACGACTTCGAGCGGGCCTTCGCCGATTTCGTCCGGCGCTGCTACGGGGGCGGGGTAGGAGGGCGCACGTAGTCTGAAAGTCATGGCCGATCCCTCCACCTATCGTCCCGCGCCGGGGTCGATCCCGCTCGATCCGGGGGTCTACCGGTTCAGCGACGAACACGGCCGGGTCATCTACGTCGGCAAGGCCCGATCGCTGCGGCAACGGCTCAGCTCGTACTTCGCGGACCTGTCCGGGCTGCACCCGCGGACCCAGACCATGGTGCAGACCGCGGCGCGGGTCGACTGGACCGTCGTCCGCAACGAGGTGGAGGCGCTCGGCCTGGAGTACAGCTGGATCAAGGAGTACCAGCCGCGCTTCAACGTCATGTACCGCGACGACAAGTCCTACCCATGGCTGGCGGTCACCTGGACCGACGAGTTCCCGCGGGTCTTCGTCGGCCGCGGCCACAAGCGGCGCGGGTGGCGCTACTTCGGACCGTACGGGCACGCCTGGGCGATCCGCGAGACGGTCGACACCTTGCTGCGGGTGTTCCCCATGCGGTCCTGCTCCAACGGCACCTTCCGCAACGCGCAGGCGGCGGGCCGGCCGTGCCTGCTCGGCTTCATCGGCAAGTGCACGGCGCCGTGCGTGGGACGGATCAGCGCCGACGACCACCGGGCCGTCGTGGACGACTTCTGCCAGTTCATGGCGGGCCGGTCGACGGGTCTGGTCCGCAAGCTGGAGGGGGAGATGGCCGAGGCCTCGGAGAACCTCGAGTTCGAGCGGGCCGCCGTCCTCCGCGACAACGTCGCCGCGCTGAAGCTCGCGATGGAGAAGAACGCCATCGTGCTCGGCGACGGCACCGACGCCGACGTCATCGGGATGGTCACCGAACCCATGGAGGTGTCGGTGCAGGTCTTCCACGTCCGTGACGGGCGGGTGCGTGGCCGCCGCGGTTGGGTCGCCGACCGGACCGCCGATCAGGGTGAGGCCGAACTCGTCGGCACCTTCCTCACCCAGCTGTACGGCGCGGCCGGCGAGCTGGAGGTGCACGAGGGGGAACTCAACGGGGAGGCCAGGCCGATCCCCCGGGAGGTGCTCGTCCCGGTGTTGCCCGACGACGCCGGCATCTACGCCGACTGGCTGTCCGAGCGGCGTGGCTCCCACGTGTCGTTGCGGGTGCCCCAGCGCGGCGACAAGAAGACCCTGATGGAGACGGTCACCCGCAACGCCGCCGAGGCGTTGGAACGGCACAAGGCCAAGCGGTCGGTCGACCTGACCGCGCGGACCACCGCCCTGGAGGAGATCCAGCGGGCCCTGCGGCTGTCCACGGCACCGCTGCGGATCGAGTGCTACGACATCTCCAACCTGCAGGGCACCAACGTGGTGGCCTCGATGGTCGTCTTCGAGGACGGGCTGGCGCGGACCTCGGAATATCGCCACTTCACCATCCGCGGCGTCGACGGACAGAACGACGTCGCCGCCATGTACGAGGTGATCACCCGCCGCTTCCGCCGGATGCTCGACGAGCAGCAGCTCCTCGCCGGGCAGCGCGAGGAGGACCCCGACAGTGCCCCCGGTCTCATCGACCCGCGCACCGGTCGACCCCTGAAGTTCGCGTACACCCCGTCCCTGGTGGTCGTCGACGGTGGGCCCCCGCAGGTCGAGGCGGCCGCCCGTGCGCTGGCCGACCTCGGCATCACCGACGTCGGGCTGTGCGGCCTGGCCAAGAGGCTGGAGGAGGTCTGGCTGCCCGACGAGCCGTACCCGGTGATCCTGCCGCGCAACTCCGAGGGGCTCTACCTCATGCAGCGGGTCCGTGACGAGGCACACCGGTTCGCCATCACCCACCACCGCACCCGTCGCAGCCGGTCGATGGTCGAGTCGACCCTCGACGACATCCCCGGCCTCGGGCCGGCCCGCCGGGCCACCCTCCTGAAGACGTACGGGTCCCTGCGCAAATTGCGCGGGGCGACGGAGGAGGAGATCCGGGACCTGCCCGGCTTCGGACCGACCACGGCGCAGGCGGTCGTCGCCGCGGTCGCCGCGCTGCCGACCCGGGAGGTCGTGAACACCGCCACCGGCGAGGTCACCGAATCCTGAAAGGGCGTGCCGGCGCGGGGGACCGGTCCCCGACGGACCGGGGGCACATAATGGGGGCGTGGAATCAGCGCAGCAGCGGGTCCTCGTGGTCACCGGTCTCAGCGGGGCGGGGCGCAGCACCGCGGCCAACGCCCTGGAGGACGCCGGCTGGTACGTGGTGGACAATCTTCCCCCGAGTCTGCTGCCGGACCTGGCCGCCGTGGTCGCGCGCGCCGGGATCGACCGCCTGGCGGCCGTCCTCGACGTCCGCAGCCGGTCCCTCTTCGCCGACCTGACCCCGGCCTTCGCCCGGCTGAGTCGGTCGGGCGTCGACACCGACCCGGAGATCCTCTTCCTGGAGGCCAGCGACGAGGTCATCGTCCGCCGCCAGGAGTCGGCCCGGCGGCCGCACCCGCTGCAGGGCGACGGCCGGCTGCTCGACGGGGTGACCGCCGAGCGGGCCCAGCTCGGCGCACTACGCTCGGTTGCCGACATGGTCATCGACACCACCAACCTCAACGTGCACCAGTTGCGCGAACGGGTCTCGCACGCCTACGGCGGGGACGAGCGGCAGTTTCGCGCCACCGTGATCTCGTTCGGCTTCAAGCACGGCATCCCGCTCGACGCGGACCTGGTGTGCGACGTACGGTTCCTGCCCAATCCGCACTGGGTGCCCGAGCTGCGACCGATGACCGGGCTGGACAAGCCGGTCCGCGAGTTCGTGCTGGCCCAGGACGGGGCCGCCGACTACCTCGACCGGATCGAGTCGCTGCTGGTCGACATCGTCATCCCCGGTTACCGGCGCGAGGGGAAGTGGCTGATGACCATCGCGATCGGCTGCACCGGCGGGCGTCACCGGTCGACGTCGATGTCGATCGATCTGGCCCGCCGACTGCTGGAGGACGGGATCCCGACCACCGTCGTGCACCGCGACGCAGACCGGATCTGACATGCTGAGCGCCGACCTCGGCCTCGGCCGCCGCCCGGCAGTCACCGCCCTGGGCGGCGGCCACGGCCTGTACGCGAACCTGTCCGCCCTGCGCCGGATCACCGACCGGCTCACCGCGGTCGTCACGGTCGCCGACGACGGGGGATCCTCGGGTCGGCTGCGCGAGGAGTTCGACATCCTGCCACCCGGGGACCTGCGGATGGCGCTGGCCGCACTGTGCGGGGACGACTTCCAGGGGCGGCTGTGGGCCCAGGTGCTGCAGTCGCGGTTCGGTGGGGACGGGCCGCTCGGGGGCCACGCGATCGGCAACCTGCTCATCGCCGGCCTGTGGCAGCAGGTCGACACGGTCGTCGGGCTGGACATGGTCGCCTCCTTGCTGGGCAGCCGCGGACGGGTGCTGCCGATGGCGTCGGTGCCGTTGGAGATCGAGGCGGACGTCATCGGTGCCGACCCCGATCGGCCCGACGAGACCACCACCCTGCGCGGCCAGCACCGGGTCGCCTCGACCCGTGCCGAAGTGACCGGGATCCGGCTCACCCCGGCCGACCCGCCGGCCTGCCCGGAGTCGCTGGAGGCGATCCGGGACTCCGACTGGGTGATCCTCGGCCCCGGATCGTGGTTCACCTCCGTGTTGCCGCACCTGATGGTCCCCGATCTCGCCGACACCATCCTCACCACGCCGGCCAAGCGGCTGCTGACGATGAACCTGCAGCCGGCGGGGGAGACCTCGGGCTACACACCGTCGCGGCACCTGGAGGCGCTGGCCGAGCACGCACCCACGCTGCGCCTGGACGTGGTGCTGGCCGACCCGCGGTTCGTCGCCGACGACCGGGAGCACCTCGAGCGGTTCGCCGACTCGCTGGGTGCCGAGTTGGTGGTCACCGAAGTGGCCATGAGGGACGGGACGGCCCGCCACGATCCGCTCCGGCTCGCCGCGGCGTACACCGAGATCATGGGAATCTAGCCCCCGTCCGGGCGGGCAGCATCCACCCGTGCACCTGCGAAACTCCGCGCCGGGCGCGGCCCCACCGGTGTGCCACCATGGGGGAATGGCGATGACCCAGCAGGTGAAGGCAGAACTGTCGACCATCCCCGTCACCCGGCCCTCGACCCGCGCGGCCGAGACGGCGACGACCCTGCGCTTCGCCGGCGGCCTGCACTTGGCCGGTGGTCACATCGTCATCGAGGCGGAGCTCGACACGGGTGGTGCCGCTCGTCGGCTGCGAACCTCCATCCAGGAGGTGTACGGGTACCCGTCCGAGCTTGTCGTCGTCAACGGGTCCGGGCTGCACCGGGCCACCCGATACGTGGTCCGGATGACGACCTACGCCGACGACCTGGCCCGCCGGACCGGACTCGTCGACCACCACGGCCGTCCCGTCCGGGGGCTGCCGCCGACCATCGTCGGCGGCGACCTGGAGGCGTCCGTCGGGGCCTGGCGCGGCGCCATCCTCGCCCACGGGTCGCTCACCGAGCCGGGCCGGTCGATGGCACTGGAGGTCACCTGCCCCGGACCGGAGGCCGCGTTGGCCCTGGTCGGGGCCGCCCGGCGGCTCGGCATCGGGGCGAAGGCACGGGTCGTCCGCGACGTCGACCGGGTGGCGATCCGCGACGGCGACGCCATCGCGGCGATGCTGACCAGACTGGGTGCCCACGAGTGCGTACTGGCCTGGGAGGAACGCCGGATGCGCCGCGAGGTGCGGGCCTCGGCGAACCGGCTGGCGAACTTCGACGACGCCAACCTGCGCCGCTCCGCGCAGGCGGCGGTCGCGGCGAGTGCCCGGGTCGGACGGGCGCTGGAGATTCTCGGCGACGACGTGCCCGACCACCTGCGCCGCGCCGGCGAACTGCGGATGGCCAACAAACAGGCCAGCCTGGAGGAACTCGGCCGGTTGCACGAGCCCCCGCTGACCAAGGACGCCATTGCCGGGCGGATCCGCCGCCTGCTGGGCATGGCCGACAAGCGGGCGGCCGAGCTCGGCATCCCGGACACCGAGGCCGGCATCGGCCCGGAACTGCTGGCGGACGACTAGATGTATTGACCCGCCAGGTTGGGTACGCGGTCGGCTGGTGAGGCGCCTTTGAGTGCGGTGTGGCCGCGGTCGTGATTGTAGGCGTGGAGGAAGGCGGGGAACGCGGCGACACGTTCGGACTCGCTGGTGTAGGCGCGGGCGTAGGCCCATTCCTCTTGCAGGGTCCGGTTGAACCGTTCGACCTTGCCGTTGGTCTTTGGCGTGTAGGGACGGGTCTTCTTGTGGACGATCCCGTTGTCGGCCAGCAGTTGGGCGAACAGGCGTGAGCGCAAGCAGGACCCGTTGTCGGTCATTACCCGGGTGGTGGTGATCCCGATCGCGGCGAAGTGGTCAAGTGCCCGGGCCATGAACGCGGTCGCGGTCTGTTTCGTCTCGTCGGTCAAGATCTCGGAGTAGGCGTACCGGGAGTAGTCATCGACCGCGTGGTGGAGGTAGGCGTAGCCGAGGTTCGGGCGTCCGGGGGCCTTTCGTTTCCTGTTGGGGTCACGGTGGGCGCCGGAGTTCCGCACGCCTTGCGCACGGCCCACGGCACGGTGACCGCCGCCGTCGGGGATCCGGCCGAGTTTCTTGATGTCGACGTGGATGAGGTCGCCGGGCGCGTCGCGCTCGTAACGCACGACCTGGCGGCGACGGGCCCGCACGGGCGCTCCGGTGGCCGGGTCGGTCCAGCGCAGCAACAGGCAGCCGTAGCGGGTCAGGATCCGCTGGACCGTGGCCGGGTTCATGCCCAGGTGGTAAGCGATCCGGGCTGGGCCCCACCGGCGGGTGACGCGGAGCCCGACCGCGCGTCGTTCGCGTCGTTGGCTGGTCTGGTGGGGACACGATCGGGGGCGGCTGGACCGGTCGACCATGCCGGCGGGTCCGGACGCCCGGTACCGGTCGGCCCACCGTTTCGCTGTGGTGACCGAGACCGAGAACCGCTCAGCGGCACGGCGCAACGGCCAGCCGTCCTCGACGACACAGCGAGCGAGTAGCAGCCGCCCGCGTGGGGTCAGCAAAGCGTTAGCGTGGGACATGAAGGCCTCCGGGTCGAGCGAGTGGGTGCGTGGTTGCTCCACACCTCACCCGGAGGCCTTCCCCATGTCACGCCGACAGGCCGAAGCCGTACCTAACGTCCCGGGTCAATACAACTAGACGCCGACGACTACCAGCACCGCAACGTCATCGAGCGCAGCTTCGCCACCGTCAAGCACTGGCGCGGACTCGCGACTCGCTACGACAAGCTCGCGATCACCTACCGTGGCGCGGCCGTCCTGCGAGCCATCACACTCTGGCTCAACCGCTTAGGAGACACGCCCTAGCGTCGGGACATGGACAGTTCGACCACAGCCGGACACCCCGGACGCGGGGTCGGGCGCGGAAAGCTGAGTCTGTTCGTCACCTTGCTGGCGGTGCTGCTGCTGGGTGGGTGCGCATCCGGAGACGATGCGGTCGGCACGTGGGGGAGTGGCGGGCCGGGCCTGCCCCAGCTGGTGGTGGAGGCCGGTGGTGCTCTGCACGGAACCGACGGCTGCAACGTGCTGGGCGGTGAATGGCGTCAGGAGGGCGACACCATCGTCACCGACGGGGTGATCTCCACGAAGATGTACTGCGAGGGCGTCGACGACTGGTTGTCCGGGATTCGCAGCGCCCGCGTCGAGGGCGACACGTTGCACGTGTTCGACTCCTCCGGGTCCGAGATCGGAACCCTGCAGGGGGCCTGACCGGTCCGGGCCCGCGTCCGAGGTCGGCTCCCACCCCCATTCCGCTCACAGCGCCGGGATCGGCTGGGAGCTGTTGGCCAAACAGTCTTCACCGTTGTTGTCAGGATCGGAAACATCCCGTTCATAGCGTGCTTCGCAGCCGGGCGGCACGGCAGTCGCCCTGAGGCATCCAGCGATCATCAAGAACAGGAGATCAGCCATGACGATATCGAGCGGCTTGACGACGGGAGTTCCGGCCGGGCGGGCGGAGGAGCCGGCCGGTTCCTCCCTCGTTTTCCGCCCCGGCCGGTGGATCGACGGGTGGAATCCGGAGGACCCGGCGCAGTGGCAGGCCCAGGGGGCGGTGATCGCCCGGCGCAACCTGCGCTGGTCGATCCTGGCGGAGTTCCTCGGCTTCGCGGTGTGGCAGCTGTGGTCCATCGTGGTGGTGTCGCTGCCGGCCGCCGGGTTCACCTTCGACACCGCGCAGACCTTCTGGCTGATTTCGATCCCGAGCCTGGTCGGCGCGACCCTGCGATTCCCCTACACGTTCATGGTGCCCAGATTCGGCGGGCGGAACTGGACGATCGTCTCGGCCGGCCTGCTGCTCGTCCCGACGATCGGGTTGGCCGTGTGTGTCTCCGATCCGGGCACTCCCTTCGGCCTGATGCTGCTCGTTGCGGCCTTCGCCGGCTTCGGCGGCGGGAACTTCGCCAGTTCGATGGCCAATATCAGCTTCTTCTACCCGCAGCGTGAGAAGGGCTGGGCGTTGGGCCTCAACGCCGCCGGTGGCAACCTCGGCACGGCGGTCGCCCAGTTCCTCGTGCCGATCATCATCACGATCGGGGCGGGCGCGACCCTCAACCTCTCCCTGGCCGGGTTGATCTGGTTGCCGGTCATCGCGGTGGCCATGGTCGGTGCTGCCGTGCGGATGAACAACCTGTCCCACGCCCGCGCCGACACCGCGTCCTGGATGGCGGCGCTGCGCGCCCGCGAACTGTGGCTGATGACCTTCCTGTACCTCGGCACGTTCGGTTCGTTCATCGGCTTCTCGGGGGTCTTTCCCAAGCTCATCGCTGACCAGTTCCCGTCGTTCAGCACCCTGCATGTCGCCGGTGCGACCGTCTCGCTGGCCTTCCTCGGCGCGCTCATCGGCTCGTTGGCGCGTCCCTACGGCGGCCGGCTGGCCGACCGCTTCGGCGGCAGTGCGGTGACGATCGCCTCGTTCGCCGGGATGGCGCTTGGTGCGGCACTGGTCATCGTGACGATGCCGCTGCACAACTTCTGGGTGTTCCTCGGCTGTTTCCTGCTGCTGTTCATCGCCAGCGGCGTGGGCAACGGCTCCACCTACCGGATGATCCCGACGCTGTTCGCGCTCCGGTCGGGGGCAGCGGACGGACGGCTGAGTGCCGGTGACGCGGCCGCCCAGGGCGCGGCCGCCGCCGCACTCGGGATCATCGGCTCCTTCGGCGCCTACGGCGGGTTCGTCATCCCACAGGTGCTCGGCCTGTCCAAGTCGCGGACCGGCGGGTACGAGGCTGGTCTGGCCTGGTTCATCGTGGCCTACATGGCCATGCTGGTCACCACCGTGGCCGTCGCCGTGCATGGGCACCGGCGAGGCGTACGAATCTGACCTCACAGGGCTGCGTCTGGCCTGGGAGATGCGTGTTACGCGCAGGTCACGGGTGCGACATCACAGCCCCCTAAGCTGCACAACAGTTCGGATGGCCAGGTGTCGCCCCGACCCTGCCCCGTTCGTCCAGTCGCTTGTGAAGGAGTCAGCCAGATGACAGCGATGACAGTCACTCGGCCCGAGGCCTCCCCCGGGCCCGCCGATCGGACAGGCCTGCGGGTGGTGGTCGTCGGGGCCGGGATGACCGCCTGGCGGTTCGTGGATCGCCTGCGCAGTCTCGATCCGGGCCGGAGCCTGCGGATCACCGTGATCGGCGAGGAGCCGCTGCGACCGTACGATCGGGTGCACCTGACCCGGTGCTTCGACGGGACTCCGCCGGAGGCACTGGAGCTGGGCCGCCCGCTGCTGTGGTCCGACCCCGCGGTGACCCTGATGACCGGCGTGGCGGTCAGCGGCATCGACCTCGCCGCCGGGCAGGTCGTGTGCGCCGACGGCACCCGGGTCGGCTGGGACCGGCTGGTGTTCGCCACCGGCGCCTCGGCCCGGGTGCCACCGATTGCCGACGTGGGGCTTCCCGGGGTGTACGTGTACCGGTCGGCGCAGGACGTACGCGGCATTCTGGGTCGCCTGGACCGGATCGCCGCTGACGGCGGCCCGCCCGCCGCCGCCGTGATCGGTGGCGGCCTGCTCGGGCTGGAGGCGGCCGGGGCGATGGCCGACCGGGGGGCCACGGTCAGCGTGCTGCAGTCCCCCGACAGACTGTTGCCGGCCCAGCTCGACGCCGGAGCCGCAGCACTGCTGCGCCGCTTGGTGGAGGCACGCGGCCTGCACGTCCACCTGAACTGCCGGGCCGAGCGGATCATCGCCGGGGACGACGGCACCGCGGCGGGGATCCGCTGCGCCGACGGGTCGCTCGTTCCGGCCCGGCTGGTGGTGATCGCGACCGGTGTGCGCCCGCGCGACGCATTGGCCGGCACGATCGGCCTGCAGCTGGGCCCCCGCGGCGGGATCCTGATCGATGAATGCTGCCGGACCAGCCTGCCCGGGGTGTACGCCATCGGGGACGTCGCAACCCGCGACGGGTCACTGCCCGGACTCATCGCGCCAGGCAACGCGCAGGCGGACGTACTCGCCGAGCACCTGACCGGTGGTTCCGCCACGATGGACGCGACCGACGACGCGGCCCAGCTGAAGTTCCCCGGCATCGGCGTGGCGAGTTTCGGCGACGCGTTCGGTCACACCGAGGCCGCGGTCGAGGTCGTCTACTCCGACGCCACGACCAACGTGCACCACAAGCTGGTGCTCAGCGACGACGGGCGCCGGCTGCTGGGCGGCATGCTGGTCGGCGACACCAGCGCCTACCCGGTGCTGCACGCTCTGGTCGGCCGGCAGCTGCAGGGCGATCCGGCAGGTTACCTCCTGCCGGCCGGCGCCGCCGCGGACGACCCGCCCGGCGACCTGCCGCCTGACGCGATCGTCTGCTCGTGCAACGGGGTGACCGCCGGTGCGATCACGGGGGCCGTGCGCGAGCAGGGGTGCGGCTCGCTGAAGGAGGTGATGGCCCTCACCCGGGCCGGCACCACCTGCGGATCGTGCCAGCCGCTGGCGAAGAAGATCGTCGACCGGGAGTTGGCCGCGATGGGACGACACGTCTCCCACGGCATGTGCGAGCACTTCGACATGTCGCGGCGCGAACTGCTCGACGCGGTGACGATCTCGGGGGCCGACACGTTCTCCCAGATCCTGGCCCGGCACGGCGACGGCGGCCGGGGATGCGACATCTGCAAGCCCGCCATCGCCTCCATCCTGGCCCACCTCGTCGGGAGCCACGCCCTGGATCCGGAGGTGGCGCCGTTGCAGGACACCAACGACCACGTGTTGGCCAACATGCAAAAGGACGGCAGCTACTCGGTCGTCCCGCGCGTGCCGGGGGGCGAGATCACCCCGGACGGTCTGGTGACCATCGGCACGATCGCCAAGGACTTCAACCTGTACACCAAGATCACCGGGGCCCAGCGGATCGACATGTTCGGGGCACGCCTGGAGCAGCTTCCCGCGATCTGGCGCCGGCTGGTCGACGCCGGGTTCGAGTCCGGCCACGCATACGGCAAGGCGCTGCGCAACGTGAAGTCGTGCGTCGGATCGTCATGGTGCCGCTACGGCCTGCGTGACTCTGTGGGGATGGCGATCCTGCTGGAGCTGCGGTTCCGCGGCATCCGGTCACCGCACAAGCTGAAGTTCGGCGTGTCGGGGTGTGCTCGCGAATGCGCCGAGGCCCGTTCGAAGGACGTCGGGGTGATTGCCACCGAGAAGGGCTGGAACCTCTACGTCGGCGGCAACGGCGGATTCTCCCCGCGCCATGGCGAACTGCTCGCCGAGGGACTGGGCGAGGATGCCCTGGTCACGGCGATCGACCGCTACGTGGTCTACTACGTGCGTACCGCGGACCGGTTGCAGCGTACGGCCCGCTGGATCGAGGAGCTGGACGGCGGGATCGAAGGGTTGCGCCGGGTGATCTTCGAGGACTCCTTGGGCATCTGCGACGAACTCGACGCCTACATGCGTCGGCACGTCGCCGAGTACCGCGACGAGTGGCGCGAGACGCTGGAATCGCCCGAGCGGCTGCGGGAGTTCGTCTCGTTCATCAACGCTCCGGACGCCTCCGACCCCGACCTGGTCTACGTCCGCGAGCGGGCTCAGCACCGGCCGGCCACGCCCGACGAACGTCGCAGCCCGGCCCTGCCCGCCGGTGGGCGGGCGGCGAACCGATGAGCGGCGTCCGGCCCGCCGGGTGGGTGAAGATCTGTGCCCTGGACGACCTGGTGCCCGAGCTGGGGGTCGCGGCGCTGCTCGACTCCACTCAGATCGCGCTGTTCCGACTCGCCGACGACTCGGTGCACGCCGTCCAGCAGTCCGACCCGTACGCCGGCGGGGCCAATGTCATGAGCCGCGGCATCATCGGCACCACCGGGGATCGCGACACGATCGCCTCGCCGCTGCACAAGCAGCTGTTCGACGTGCGCACCGGCGAGTGCCTCGACCCCAAGGGCGACCCGGCCCACCCCCTGGCGACCTGGCCGGTCCGGGTCCGTGACGGGGTGGTCGAGGTGGGCAGGGCAGAATGACGGCTGTGCGGCCACCGGACGGAGGTGAGAAGTGTGGTGACAGGGAGTGAGGACGCGCCGCGGGCACTGGCCGGGGTGGAGATCGTGGTCACCGCCGAGCGCCGGGCCGACGCCATCGCCGCGGCCCTGGAGCGCCACGGAGCCGGCGTCCACTGGGCTTCGGCCCTGGGGATGATCCGCATCCCCCGCAGCGAGGAACTGATGGGTGTCACCGAGGCGCTGCGAGGCAACCCGGTCAGCATCGTCGCGGTCACCACCGGGATCGGATTCCGGGAATGGATGGAGGCCGCCGACGAGTTGGGCGTCGGGGAGGAGTTGCAGGCGCTGCTGCGCCACGCCCGGATCTTCGCGCGCGGCGCCAAGGCGCGCGGCGCCGTCCAGGCAGCCGGTTTCAGCCCGGAATGGACCGCGCCGGGAGAGACGACCCAGGAGCTGGGTGCCCGTCTGCTGCAGGAGGATCTGCGTGGACGGTGCGTGATCGTGCAACACCACGGCTCGGGTTCCGACGGCCTGGACGACCTGCTCACCGGTGCCGGGGCGCAGGTGCGCAGCATCGTCGTCTACCGCTGGGGACCGCCGAAGGACCCCGAGGCGGTCGTCCGCTCCCAGCGCCTGGCGGTGGCCCGCGGCATCGATGCGGTCGTGTTCACCTCCGCGCCGGGCGCCGATGCCTGGTTCGGCTCGGCGGGGGACCGCCGGGCCGACCTGACGGCCGCGTTCACCAGCCGGGACGTGATGGCCTTCTGCGTCGGCGAGGTGACCGCCCGCCCGCTGCGCGCCCGCGGGATCGAGCCCGTCGTCCCGGCCCGCAGCAGGCTGGGCTCGCTGGCCCGAAGCATTGTCGACCACTTCGCCACTCATCGCCGAATCGTCCGGCTGCCGTCCGGCGTGCTGGAAGTGCGCAATGCCCACGCCCTGCTCGACGGTCGCGACCTCGGGTTGGGTCCCTCCCCGCTCGCCGCGCTGCGCGCGCTGTGCACCGACCCGGGCGTCGCGGTCAGCCGTGACACGCTGCTCACCGCGCTACCCGACGCCTCCAGCGACCACGCCGTCGACACCGTCATCGGCCGGCTGCGCGGCGCCATCGGGGCGGACTCGGTGGCCACCATCGTCCGGCGCGGCTACCGGCTCGTCTGCGCGGATTCGCCGAGGCGCACGGCGCCGGCCGGCGCCGTGCCGCGGGGCCCGGGCGGATGAGCCGCGCCGTGCTGGTGGGCTGTTCGCACGGCACGAGCAGCGTGCAGGGGCGCGCCGACGTCCGTGCCCTGCTGGGTGCGGTGCGTCGTCGGTTGGCTGCCCACGAGGTGCGCGAAGCCTTCGTCGATGTTCAGGACCCACGGGTCGGGCAGGTCGTCGGCCGGCTCGCCCCCCGGCCGACCGTCATCGTCCCACTGCTGCTCACTGTCGGCCACCACGTCCTGGCCGACATCGGCCGGGCTGCCGTCTCCCGCCCGGGCGTGGTCGCCGCACCGGCGCTGGGCCCCGATCCGCGCTTGGTCGGGGTGCTCCAGGATCGGGTGCTGGCGCTGCGCCCGGGTCCCTCCGACCGGGTCGTGATCGCCGTCGCCGGGTCCGGGCATCCCCGCGCCGAGCACGCCTCACGCACCCTGGAGCGGCAGGTGCGTGCCGGCCTGGAGCGCCACGTCGGGGGAGTGGGTGTGGGGTTCATCGCCGCCCAGCGACCCACGCTGCACGAGGCGATCGCCGCGGCCCGCACGGCCGCCGCCGGAAAGGGCGGACGGGTCCTGGTCGGGACCTACCTGCTCGCCCACGGCTACTTCTCCGACAAGGTGGGGCAGGCCGCCGCCGACGCACTGACCCCGCCGCTGCTGGATGCCGCGGGCCCGGTCGACCCCCGGCTCGTCGACCTGGTGACCGAGCGTTTCTCCCGCGCAGCGCAGGACTTGCCGGCCCGCGGCTGAGCGGGACCGGTCTCAGTAGGCGACGCCGAACCGTGCCCGGTGGTGGCTCGGGTGATCCACCTCGTCGAGGACCGCGATCGCCAGGTCGGCGCCGGAGATGAACGAGCGGCCGGCGGCGTCGGTGCGCAACACGTCCCCGCCGACCCGGTAGTGGCCGGTCCGTTCGCCGGGCGTGGACCCGATGAATCCGGCGGCCGGGCTGACCAGGAACCAGTCGAGCCCCTCGGGGGCCACGCGCAGGTGATCCAGCACCTCGGCC
Organism: uncultured Propionibacteriaceae bacterium; assembly: GCA_964528755.1. GTDB lineage: Bacteria > Actinomycetota > Actinomycetes > Propionibacteriales > Propionibacteriaceae > Raineyella. The sequence goes on along the minus strand of CAZGWN010000069.1, from coordinate 4,379 downwards.
AGTCGGAGCGGTTCGCTGCGGTACTTGGCGGGAAACCGGGGGTGTCGACGAGCCGCGGCCCGCCCGGGCGTACGAGGAGCGACCCGGCCCCGCCGATGACGTCCAGCTCACCCCGCGGCGACAGCGCCCCGAGCAGCACATCCGTCCCGGTGAGGGCCGCTCGGATCACCGCCGGATCCTGCACGTCACCGGCGCGGTACTCCGCGCCCACGACAGCGCCGTGCGGTGGTCTGCGGCTGTAGGAGATCGCCCGGTGGCCGCGGCGAACCGCTTCCTCGACGATGTGGCCGCCCGCGTAGCCGGTCCCGCCGAGCACGGTGATGGTGGTCATGATCCTCGCTTCCCCGAGGGCTAACGCAGATTCATCAGGTCGGGATGGATCCCCACCCGCTCGCCGTTGTCCAGCCCGGCGATCGTCTCGATGTCACGCCCGGACAACTCGAAGTCGAACACGTCCATGTTGGCGGCGATCCGTTCGGGGTGCAGCGACTTCGGCATGACGATCAGCCCGTTCTGCAGGTGCCAACGGATCAGCACCTGGGCCACCGACTTGCCGTGCCGGTCGGCCACGGCGCGCAAAGTCGGGTCGTTGAGCAGCGTGTTCGGCCGGGACGCCTTGCCCACCCCGAACCTGAGGTGCCACCCAGCGGGCTCCAGGACTGGGTGGCGATTCCGCGGTAGGCGTTGTAGGCGCGTACGACGTACTGAGGCAGGTGCGGATGCAGCTCGACCTGGTTGACCGCCGGCGTGACCTCGGACTCTGCCGCGATCCAGTCCAGGTGGTGCGGCTCGAAGTTGCACACGCCGATCGAGCGGGCCCGGCCGCTGCGGGCGATCTCCTCCATCGCATGCCAGGTCTCGACCAGCTCGACACGGTCCTGGAGCGGCCAGTGGATGAGATACAGATCGACGGCATCCAGACCGAGACGGGCCAGGCCGGCGTCGAAGGCACGCAGTGTGGCATCACGGCCGTGGTCGGCATTCCACAGTTTGGTCGTGATGAACAGCTCCTCGCGCGGTACGCCGGCCTCGACGATGCCGCGGCCGACGCCACGTTCGTTGCCGTAGGCCGCCGCGGTGTCGATGTGTCGGTAGCCGGCCTCACCGACGGCGAAGCGGACCATCGCCTCGGCCTGCTCGTCGGTGGCCTGCCACATGCCCAGCCCGAGCTGGGGGATGGTGGCGCCGGAGTTGAGAGTGATCCTGGGAACCTGGGTCGTTAGTGCACGTGCCACGCCCTAGCCCAGGCGGCCTGCGACGACGGTCCCGTACCCAAACCGGGACCCCCGCTCATCGGTGAAACCCCGCCTTTATACGCTTGTCATGTCCGTCAGGGTGGACCCAGGGTGACCTGAGTCCGCTCCCATCCTTCCAAGGAGACAGAAGCACATGACCGTCAAGGTTGGCATCAACGGCTTCGGCCGTATCGGCCGCAACTTCTACCGCGCCCTCATCGCCTCGGGCGCTGACATCGAGGTCGTCGGCGTCAACGACCTGACCGACAACAAGACCCTCGCCCATCTGCTGAAGTACGACTCGATCCTCGGGAAGTTCGACGGGGAGATCAGCTACGACGAGGAGTCGATCACCGTCAACGGTCACAAGATCCTGGCCTTCGAGGAGCGCGACCCCGCTGCTCTGCCGTGGGGCAAGATCGGCGCCGACATCGTCATCGAGTCGACCGGCCGCTTCACCGACGCCACCAAGGCGAAGGCCCACCTCGACGCGGGCGCCAAGAAGGTCATCATCTCCGCCCCGGCCAAGAACGAGGACGCCACGTTCGTCATCGGCGTGAACGACGCCGACTACGACCCGGCCCAGCACAACATCATCTCGAACGCGTCCTGCACCACGAACTGCCTCGCGCCGCTCGCCAAGGTGCTCAACGACGAGTTCGGCATCGTCAAGGGCCTGATGACGACGGTGCACGCGTACACCGCCGACCAGAACCTGCAGGACGGCCCGCACAAGGACCTGCGTCGCGCCCGCGCCGCGGCCCTCAACGTGGTGCCGACGAAGACCGGTGCCGCCGCCGCGGTGGCCCTGGTCCTGCCGGAGCTGAAGGGCAAGTTCGACGGCTACGCCCTGCGCGTACCGACCCCGACCGTCTCGGTCGTCGACCTGACCTTCGAGGCGTCCCGTGAGACCACCGTCGACGAGGTCGTCGCCGCCATCAAGAAGGCGTCCGAGGCCAACCCGAAGGTGATCGGTTTCACCGACGAGGCGCTCGTCTCCACCGACCTGCAGGGCGATCCGCGGTCGACCATCTTCGACTCCACCCTGACCAAGGTCATCGGCAACCAGGTGAAGGTCGTCTCCTGGTACGACAACGAGTGGGGCTACTCCAACCGGCTGGTCGACTTGGCCGCGCTGGTCGGCTCGAAGCTCTGAGCGACCCTTCCGCCCATCCATGTCCGCGACGGGGCCGGCCCGCAACGGCCGGCCCCGTCGCCGCATGCCGATCCCACGATCCTGCACACCTGAGGAAGGTTTGAAGTGAAGTCAATCGAAGATCTCGGTGACCTCCGGGGCAAGCGGGTGGTCATCCGCTGCGACCTGAACGTCCCCCTGGACGGCGACACCATCACCGACGACGGTCGCATCCGCGCCTCGCTGCCGACCCTCAACGCCCTGCGCGACGCGGGGGCCAAGGTCGTCATCCTGGCTCACCTCGGCCGCCCGAAGGGCAAGGTCAACCCGTCGTTCTCGCTCGCTCCGGTCGCCGTCCGGCTGTCCGAGCTGCTCGGGGTCGACGTGAAGTTCGCTCACGACGTCGTCGGTCCGTCGGCCCAGGAGACCGTCGCCGGTCTGTCCGACGGTGAGGTCGCGCTGCTGGAGAACGTCCGCTACGAGCCCGGCGAGGAGTCCAAGGACGACGCGGAGCGCAGGGCGCTGGCCGAGAAGTACGCCGCCTTCGGTGACGTCTTCGTCTCCGACGGTTTCGGGGTCGTGCACCGCAAGCAGGCGTCCGTCTACAACCTGCCGCAGCTGCTGCCGAACGCCGCCGGCTATCTGGTGAAGAACGAGACCGAGGTGCTGCACAGGCTCACCGAGGATCCCGCCCGACCGTACGTCGTGGTCCTCGGCGGCGCGAAGGTCGCCGACAAGCTCGGCGTGATCGAGAACCTGCTGAAGACCGCCGACACGCTGGTGATCGGCGGCGGCATGGTCTACACCTTCCTCAAGGCCCAGGGCCACGAGGTCGGCACCTCGCTGCTCGACGAGGAGAACGTCGCGACCTGCGCCCGCTACCTCGCCGAGGCCGCCGAGGCCGGCAAGGAGATCCTGCTGCCGACCGACGTCGTCGTCTCCCCGGCGTTCCCCTCCGGCGACGGCCCGTTCGAGAAGACGGTCGTTGATGCCGACGCGATTCCGGCCGACCAGATGGGCCTGGACATCGGCCCGAAGAGCGCCGCCGCGTACGCCGAGGTCATCAAGTCCGGCAAGACGGTGTTCTGGAACGGCCCGATGGGCGTCTTCGAGGTCGCCGACTTCGCCGACGGCACCCGGACCATTGCCCAGGCACTGACCGAGACCGACGGGCTGTCGGTCGTCGGCGGCGGTGACTCCGCCGCCGCGGTGCGGGCCCTCGGTTTCACCGACGACCAGTTCGGCCACATCTCCACCGGCGGCGGGGCCTCCCTGGAGTACCTGGAGGGCAAGACCCTCCCGGGGCTCGAGGTCCTGGGCTGACCGTCCACCAACGAGGAGGAGAACTGAGATGGCAGATCGCAAGCCGCTGATGGCGGGCAACTGGAAGATGAACCTGGACCACTTCGAGGCCACCAGCCTCGTACAGAAGCTGGCCTGGGCCCTGGCGGATGCGAACTACGACCCGGAGAAGTCCGAGGCCGTGGTCCTCACGCCGTTCACCGACATCCGTTCGGTGCAGACCCTGATCGAGTCCGACAACCTGCCGATCGGCTTCGGCGCGCAGGACGTGTCGCAGCACGACAAGGGCGCCTACACCGGGGAGGTGTCGGCGACCATGCTGAAGAAGCTCGGCGTCACGTACGTCGTCGTGGGGCACTCCGAACGCCGCCAGTACCACGGCGAGGACGACGCCCTCGTCAACGCCAAGGCACGCAAGGCGCTGGACGCCGGCATCACCCCGATCATCTGCGTCGGCGAGGGACTGGAGGTCCGCAAGGAGGGCCGCCACGTCGAGTACACCGTCGGCCAGGTCGACGGCTCGCTGGCCGGGTTCGCCCCCGAGGATGTCGCCAAGATCGTCATCGCCTACGAGCCGGTGTGGGCCATCGGCACCGGGCGTACCGCCACGCCGGAGCAGGCCCAGGAGGTGATGGCCGCCATCCGCGAGTACCAGGCGGAGTATGACCCGCAGCTGGCCGCCGGGCTGCGGCTGCTCTATGGGGGGA
>CAZGWN010000068.1:0-22637 GCA_964528755.1 uncultured Propionibacteriaceae bacterium | reverse complement strand
TCCGGGACCCCGCGCAGTCGTCCGGGACCCCCGCAGTCGCCCGGGACCCCCGCGCAGTCGTCCGGGAGCCCCGCGCTGCTACCCGCCAGACCCGCGCCTGGGGCCTTGGCGACCGGAATCCGGATCGGTCGGCCCCGACTCCGGCCCGTCGTCATCGGCCGGCAGTTCATCGTCGCCAGGTGGTTGATCGTCGTCCGCCGACGGTTCCTCGCCGTCCCCCGGACCCTCCGGGTCGTCCTCGGCGACCCCCGGCTCCTCGGCAACCCCCGGCTCCTCGGCCCGCGGCACGCTGATCCGCTTCATGGACCTCACCATGAACACGCCGATCAGGACGATCGCCAACGCGAGAACGCCGATGACGATCAGTTCCGTCGGCCCGGTGGCATACCCGCGCCCATCGCCGGAGTCGAAACCCATGACCCGACCCTAACCCGTCACCGCTCCCGCGCGATTCCGGCGAACAGGTCGTCCTCCGGCACCGTCGAGTCGGTGTGGTTGACCACGAGTTGGTAGTCCTCGTGCGGCCACACCTCCTTCTCGATGTCCAGCGGGACAGCGAACCACGGTCCGTCGGGGTCGATCTGGGTCGCGTGGGCGATCAGCGCCTCGTTGCGGGTCTCGAAGTAGTCGGCGCAGGGCACATGCGTGGTGATCCGGGCCTGGTAAGCCTCATCGACCGTCCGGTGACTGCGCCAGTCGCCGAATGCCGGCTCGATCCCGCGGGCTTCCATCGCCTCGGCCAAGGCGACAAAACGCCCGGGGGTGAGGGTCATCTGGTAGTACACCTTGGGCACCTGCCAGGTCGGGCCGAACTCCGGGTGGTAGGTGGGGTCGTCGGCCAGCCGGATCGCCTCCATCGTCACCCGGTGGGTCTGGATGTGGTCCGGATGCGGATAGCCGCCGTTCTCGTCGTACGTCGTCACCACGTGCGGCCGCAGCCGGCGCAGGATCTGCACCAGCGGTCGCGCCGCGTGGGCCGGGTCCAGGGTCGCGAAGCACCCCTCGGGCAGCGGGTCGGTCGAGCCCTCCTCGGGCAGGCCCGAGTCATGGTAGCCCAGCCACATCTGGTCGATGCCGAGGATGTCGCGGGCCGCGTCCATCTCCTTGCGCCGCACGTCGGCCAGGTTGGCGACGATCTCGGGCCGGTCCATCGCCGGGTTGAGGATGTCGCCACGCTCCCCACCGGTACAGGTGACCACCGTCACGTCCGCACCCTCGGCCTCGTACTTCGCCGTGGTGGCCGCGCCCTTGCTGGACTCGTCATCCGGATGGGCATGGACGTGCACCAGTCTCAGCCGCTGGCCGTACGCGTCGACACGTCGTGCCGGGGCCCATCCCCCGCCGTGCGGGTGATCCTCGCGCAGGTCTTCGTACGACTCGCTCATCTCGCCGATATTCCTTCCCTCGGTGAGCCGACACCGTGGTGAATCCTGCCACAGCACACCAGCCCCCGCGCCGTACGACCGGCCCGCCACCCTGTGGCCGGACGGATCACCCGCCCGCGCCAAACACGGCACAATAGGCCTGTGTCATCGCGAACCACCGGAGGCCGAGCCGCCCGCACCCCCGGGAAGACCCGGGCACTCAGCGACGACCCCGCCAACATCGCCCGGATCGCCCGCCGCTACCCACCTCGTCCGGTCCGGACGCTTGTCCTGCGGGTCGTCCTTGTCGCCGCGATCGTGGCGGCCTTGGCGTGGTACCTGCCGATGGCCCACCGCAACGCCAATCCGCCGGTGACCGGGGTGCTGAGCGCCCACTGGGTGGTGAGCAACCAAGAAGCCGGTTTCACCCTGCTGGTCGGCCGGCCCGACCCCAGGGTGCCGGCTGTCTGCACGGTTCGCGCGCAGGCCGCCAACTACGAGTACGTCGGTCAGGTCGACGTGCCGATCCCGCCGTCCGATCAGCGCCAGGTCAGCATCACGTCGACGATGCGGACGGTCCGTGAGGCCGACGCCGTCGCCCTGGAGGGCTGCCGGATCCGGTGACCGACACGGCGCCCCGCGCTAGCCTGGTACGAGCGGCTCCGCACGGAGCCACACGTCGCGTCCCCGGGAGTTGAGGGCAACTTCCGGGGGCCGACGCGTCTTGTCGACGTGGGATAGGGTTCGGTAATGGCAGAGAATGCGACAAGCGCCGTCTGGCTGACCCAGGCGGCCTACGACAAGCTGACCGCGGAGCTGGAGGCGCTCAAGGCCAATCGGCCGGTGATCTCGAAGAAGATCGCCCTCGCCCGCGAGGAGGGCGACCTCTCGGAGAACGCCGGCTATCACGCCGCCCGGGAGGAGCAGGGCGAGCAGGAGGCGAAGATCACCCAGATCGAGCACACTCTGCGCACCGCCCAGATCAGCGAGGGTCCTGCCAACACCGATGTCGTCAGCGCCGGGGTTCTGGTGACGGTCGCCTGGGAGGGCGACGACGACGATCGGGAGACGTTCTTCCTCGGGTCGCGCGAGAATGCCACGCTGGACGAGTCCCTGGCCGACGTCGAGGTCTACAGCCCGCAGTCCCCGCTCGGCCAGGCCGTCCTCGGCCACAAGGTCGGCGACGAGGTGTCCTACGACACGCCGACCGGCGCCACGCTGACGGTGAAGGTCCTGGCGATCTCGGCCCGCTGACGTCGCCCGGACGATGGCCGCCCGAGAGGTGGTCGGGGCCCCGGCCGCACGCGGCCGGGGCCCCATTTCCTCGTAGCGAGAGGGTGGTTCAGGAAGCCTGTCAGCCCGCGGCGCGGACCTCGTCGCCGATCTGGACGCCGGCGTGGCCCATCACCACGCCGACATCGAGACGCGCCGAGCCGTTTCCCATCACGACCTGGTCGCCGGAGCCGTGGTGCTGTCCGGACCAGGTGACCTTGCCCAGGGACGCATCGCCGACGACCGTGACATTGGATGCGGGATCGAGTTTGAGGGACAGCTGACCCGACTCGACCCGGATCCGGGAGCGGCCGGTACGGATGGTTCCGGACATCTGGACCACGGCGGCCTGGATGAGCGCATCGTCGACCTCGGAGAACCCGGTGATCTTCGCACTGCCGGCGGTGAACCGGACCCGGCCCAGCCGCGGCACGTTGGAGATCTGCAGACCGCCAGCGGTCACTTCGACGTCGAGGAGCAGGCCTGGCTGCATCCGGATGAGCAGGTCCTTGTCCTTGCCGCCCAGGCGAAGATCACCGAAGCTGCGTGGCGGCGGGAACAGTTTGAGGCCGTCGATATGGGGGTGGAAATCGCCCTCGGCCGTGACCTCGATCACCGGTCCGACCCGCCGCAGGGTGTGCTCACCGGTGACGTGGCAGTGGGTGACCGAGGGGTCCACGACGATCCGGACCCGCCGGCCGGTGGCTCGTACGCTGACCCGTTCGACCCCGTCGGTGGGCCGACCGGTCGCCGCCTGCGGGGTGGTCCGATCGGCGGACTCCGACGCCTCGTGCGCAGCCGCGCCGGCGGATCCTGATTCGGGCCGGACCCGGGAGGCAGCGGCCTCGGCAGCACTCCTGGCCGTACGGAACACGCCGCGCAGGAGGTCGCCGGCCGACTGGAGAGTCTCGTTGCTCGCCCAGGTCTCCGCGCTCGAGGCGCCGTCCTTCTGTGGTGGCTGCTCGGCATCAGTGTCGGCATCCGCCCCGGCCGGTGGGCCGGGCGGAGTGGTCTCCTGCCGCGGCGATGCCGAGCCATGGGGTCCATTGCCGCCCTGAAGAGCCTCAATGCGTCGACTGGCCTCGGCAGTGTCGATCCGACCGGCGGCGAGGTCGGCCAGGACACTGCTCAGGTCTGCGGATTCCATGGCTCAACGATAGGAGCACCCCCGCAACGGCAACACCCCGGACGGGTGTTTCAGGGCTCACTCAGGGTCCACCGTGGCCCTCCGTTCCGACACCGGTGGGCCTGCCGAGGGACGGAGCCACTCGCGGGCGTTGACCGCGTCGACGAAGGCCTTGATGAAGGCCAGCACCGGGATGATGACCACGGCACCGACGATGCCCCCGAGGGTCACGCCCACGCTGATGCCGAGCAGGACCGCCAGCGGGTGCAGCGACACGGCCTTGCCCATCAGCAGCGGCTGAAGCAGATTGCCCTCGATCTGCTGGACGGCCAGCACCACCCCGAGCATCACGAGGGCGGCGATCCACCCCTTGGTGACCAGCGCGATGAGCACCCCGACGAAGCCGGCGATGAGCGCCCCGATGATGGGCACGAAGGCGCCCAGGAAGGTCACCGCCGCGATGGTCGCGGCCAACGGCAACTGCAGGGCCAGGGCTCCGATGAGCACCCCCAACGCGTCCACGGCCGCGACGATGATGGTGGTCCGGACGTACCCTCGCAGCGCCCGCCAGCCGGCCATGCCGCCGGCGTCGAGCGCGGGCCGGGCCCCGCGCGGGGCCACCGTCAGCACCGCGGACCAGATCGGACGCCCGCCGTTGATGAAGAAGAACATCGCGAACAGCGCCGTGAACAACCCGGCGAAGAACGACCCGACCGAGCTGCCGACCCCGGCCGCATAGTTGAGAATCGTGCCCGACCACGCCTCGAGCTGGCCGGGGATCTGTCCGATCAGCTGGTCGATCCTGCTCTGGACGGCCTCCGGCGCGAGTTGGAGGGGCCCGTCGGTGAGCCAGTCGACGAGCCGGTTCATGCCCTCGGTCGCCGAGGTCGCCAGCTCACTGGCCTGTCCGGTGATCTGTGCCGAGATGAGGGTGATCGCCGCCAGCACGATGGCCAGCCCGACGACCAGGGTGATGGCCGAGGCCGGCACGCCCGGTACGCGTCGCCGCACCAGCCAGCTCCGCATGGGGGCGAGCAACGCGGCCAACAGGATCGCGATGGCCACGGGCACAGTGACCGCCGAGAACCGACTGAGCACCCAGCCGATCGCGAACACGCCGACGCCCACCAGCAGCACCCGCCAGGTCCACTCCGCGGCGGCGCGCAGCCCGAACGGAACGGAATCGGCCGGAGTCGGCGCACCGACCGAGCCGGGCGCGGTCGCCGGGGTCGGCGCACCGACCGGCGCGGACCCCTCCGGCTCCGGTGCGGATCCTTCATCCGACGTCGTCATCTCTCCTCCACAGGGTCGGCCGGCGAACAACTGCCCCCAACGTACCGGGGTGGGCCGACATTCGCGGTACACGATCCTGCGCGCGCCGCCGACCACGGCCGCCCACGCGGGTCCCGAACCCCGATCCCGGACGCCCGGACTACAGTTCGCCCGTGGCCCACGGATCCGACGACAGCGCCGGGGCACGGCGGATACCCGCCCGGATGCCGCCGACGGTGATGGTGCTGGCCGTGATCGCGTTCTTCGTCGCGGTCGGGTTCGGGGTGGTGGTCCCGGTGCTGCCCGTGTTCGCCCGGTCCTTCCACGTGGGCCAGCTCGAGACGGGCCTGGTGGTCTCGGCGTTCGCACTGGTCCGGCTGGCGACGGGCCCGTTCACCGGTCCTCTGATCTCCCGGCTCGGGGAACGGACGGTGCTGTCGGGCGGCGTGCTCATCGTCGCCGGCTCGAGTGCGGCGATGGGGCTGGCCGGCTCCTACCCGGAGTTGCTCGTGTGGCGTGCGGCCGGCGGCCTGGGTTCGTCGATGTTCACCGTGTCGGCGATGACGCTGCTGATCCGGACCGTCGACGCGGGCCGCCGTGGCCGGGCGGTCGCGCTCTACCAGACCGGCTTCCTGATCGGGAACATGGCCGGCCCGGCGGTCGGCGGTCTGCTCGCGGCGCTGTCCCTGCGCGCGCCGTTCTTCTTCTACGCCGGCACGCTCCTTGCCGCGGCGCTGGTCGGGTGGGTCTTCCTGCGGGACACCTCCGCCCCCGGCCCCGCCGCCGACGCACCCGTGGCCACATCGTTCCGGCGGGTGCTGGCCGATGTGCGCTATCAGGCCGCGCTGGCCTGCAGCTTCGCCAACGGGTGGAGTTCGCTGGGCGTGCGGTCCTCCCTGATCCCCGTCCTGGTCGTGGAGGTGCTGCACCGCGACACGGTCTTCACCGGGGTGGCCATGGCCGTCGCGTCGGTCATCCAGACCCTGGTCATCGGGCCGTCCGGCACCCTCGTCGACCGGTACGGGCGGCGGCCCGCGATGATTGCCGGCAGCCTGGTCGGCGCGGCCGCCCTGGCCGGGATCGCGCTCGTTCCACGGGCGAGCGGGCCCATCCCGCCGGCCACCTGGGTGGTGATCCTGCTGTGCGTCTACGCGGTGGCGGTGGCCCTGATGGGCACCGCCCCGGCGGCCACCGTCGGGGACGTGGCGCCGGGGGGCTCGGGCAGCGCGGTGGCGGCGTTCTCGATGGCCTCGGACGCGGGGCAGATCCTCGGACCGATCGTCGCCGGGGCGATCGCCGATCATGTGGGCGTCCCGGCCGGATTCGCCTCCGGTGCGGTACTGATGGTGGTGGCGGCACTGGCGTCGGCCCGCATGCCCAGGGCATCGATCCGCCGACCACGCCCGCCCCGTACGACCGACGACGGCGCACCCCAACCGGGGTAGCCACGAAGGAGTATCCCGATGACCCGCCACCCCCTGCCCGACCTGATCGCCCCCGACTGGGCCGAGGCACTGGCGCCGGTGGCGCCCGTGGTGTCACGGATGGGGGACTTCCTGCGCGCCGAGATCGCCGAGGGCCGCGGCTACCTGCCCGCCGGCGACAAGGTGCTGCGCGCCTTCACCCTGCCGATGGCCGGGGTCCGGGTGCTCATCGTCGGCCAGGATCCCTACCCCACCCCGGGCCACCCGGTCGGCCTGGCGTTCTCGGTCGCCCCCGACGTGCGGCCCCTGCCGGCCAGCCTGCGCAACATCTACGCAGAGTTGCAGTCCGACCTGGGCATCCCGCCGGCTCCCGATGGCGACCTGACGCCGTGGTTCGAGCAGGGCGTGCTGCTGCTGAACCGGTGCCTGACCGTCCAGCCCGGCAGGCCGGCCTCCCACCGCGGAAAGGGCTGGGAGCAGGTGACCGAGGCGGCGATCCGGGCGTTGGCGCACCGCGGCGGGCCGCTGGTGGCGATCCTGTGGGGGCGTGACGCGCGCAACCTCGCACCGCTGCTGGCCGGCGTCCCGATCATCGAGAGCGCCCACCCGTCCCCGATGAGCGCCCGCAACGGGTTCTTCGGGTCGCGCCCGTTCTCCCGGGCGAACGCACTGCTGGCCGAGCAGGGCGGCGAGCCGATCGACTGGGACCTCACCGATCCCCACTGAGGGCCGGGCTCGCCTCGGCCGACCGCCCGGTGTCGGTGCCCCGACGTACCCTCGAGGCATGATCCTGTTCCAACGACCCGACCCCACGATGGTCACCCCCGAGGATGCGCTCCCCGGACGGTCCACCCGGGTGTTGCCGAGCCCCGCGCCGGCGCACCTGGTCTTCGGGATCCCCGTCGACTCGACCCCGGCCGGTGCCGAGGTCGGCTATTTCGCGCTGGGCTGCTTCTGGGGCGAGGAGAAGATGTTCTGGTCCACCGACGGTGTCGTCAACACGGCCGTCGGCTACCAGGGTGGTTTCACCGCCAACCCTACGTACGAGGAGGTGTGCACCGGCCGGACCGGCCACGCCGAGACCGTACGGGTCAGTTTCGACCCGGCGAAGGTGACGTACGAGGCGTTGGTGCACCAGTTCTTCGAGGCCCACGACCCGACCCAGGGCTACCGGCAGGGCAATGACGTCGGCACCCAGTACCGCTCCGCGCTCTTTCCCGTCTCCGCCGAGCAGGAGGAGGTCGCCCGGCGGCTGCGGGGGACCTACGCCGATGCGTACGCGAAGGCGGGCTACGGCGACATCACCACCGAGATCACCCGGATCGACCCGACCGGTGGGCCGGCCGGCGACCCGAACGGTGGGCCGGCGTTCTGGTATGCGGAGGACTACCACCAGCAGTATCTGATCCGCAATCCCGACGGCTACTGCCCGATCCACTCCACCGGGGTGCGCTGCGACTGACCCGCCCGCTCAGGAGATGATCCCGAACCCGTAGCCGTCCGCCTCGAGGTGGTCGATCACCTGCGGCAGCGCCCGCGTGGACAGGGTCATCCCCTCCGCGTCGTGCATCAGGACCACTACGACGTTGGGCCGGCCGGCCATGGCCAAGGTCTCGTCGACCTCCTTGACCGCGCCTTCCGGGGTGGTCGGGGCGCGGCCGGGGGGTTCGGCGTCACCGGTGATGACATTCCAGTCGATCCACGACACTCCGTGCTTGTCCAGCACCTTGTCCGCCTTCGCCATCCCGCGCCAGGACATGTGTCCACCCGGGTAGCGGAAGCAGCCCGTGTCGTACTCGGGGCCGAGCACGGCGCGGATCCCCTTCATCGCCTTCTCCCGGTCCTTCTCGATGGCGACCGGATCGGCGTACCGGCCGGGGTAGAGCAGGTGGTAGTTGTGCGAGTAGCTGTGCACGCACACCGCGTGCCCCTCGGCGATGGTGCGGCGGGGAACGGCCGGATCGGTGTCGGCCAGCGATCGGCCGGCGATGTAGAAGAACGATGCCGGGACGCCCTTCTCCCTGAGGATGTCCAGGTCCTGCGGGGTGGTGGTGTCGCTCGGCCCGTCGTCGAAGGTCAGGAAGGCGATCTTCTTCGACGGGTAGTCGGTGGCCTCCGGCCCGTCCACCAGCCACCGCCGGACCTTGGCCGCCGGATAGGCGTACGACGCCGCTCGGGCATTGTGGTTGGTGCCCGGCACCAGCGCGTACGGGTCGGGTGTGGGTGACGGGGATGCCGTCACCGTCGGAAGGTCGGGACCGTCCCGGTCGATGGGGTCGGCAGGGGACGGTGGGGCACACGACGCCAGCAGTCCGACGGCGACAAGAGCCGGGCCGATAACGCGAAGACGGGCCATCAGGGCATGGGATCGGCGACGGGCTCGGCGCGCAGACACAGGTTTTCCCCTCGGGGACGGTCTCGTCCCCCTGTTGCGTTGTGGGCACACGGGCCCCCACTGTAGGGGGCCGGGGGTCAGCGGCGACCTCGCGCCGGGCGGGCGTCGACCACCAGGTGAGACGCGACGGCGACCGCGGTCGTGACGGCGAACACGCTGGGCCAGGCGCCGATCCGCTTGGCCAGCGGGTGGGACCCGGCGAACGCGGCCACGTACAGGGTGCCGAGCACGGCCGCCGTGGCCGGGCCCTGTTTGGCGTGCCAGGTCCGGGCGGCCCACCCGAGCCCCAGCACCAGCGGAACGGTGCCCAGGGCCCGAACCCCGCTGGCCCGGGCGGTCACATACCCCCCGAGCAGTCCGAGGGCGGCGACGGGGGCGGTCTCGACGTCAGTGGCATGGCGTAGCGTGCTCATGGGCCCAGGCTAGTCACCAGTGGACGTCCACCGGGTTCCTCGGCCGTCGACCCGCCACCGGGGCGACGGCGGCCGGCCACTACGCTTCGTAGTTGACACAAGGAGGTCACCGGTGCTGATAGGAGTGCCCCGGGAGTCCCTGCCATCCGAGACCCGGGTGGCGGCGACCCCGACTACCGTCCCGCAACTGCTCAAACTTGGCTACACCGTCGTGGTCGAGTCGGGTGCCGGCGTTCGTGCCGGCTTCACCGACGAGGCGTACGAAGCGGCGGGGGCCCGGATCGCCACTCGTGAGGAGGCCTGGGGAGCGGACCTCGTCGTCTGCTGCCAGCCGCCGGGTGACGCCGAGCTCCCACTCATGCACGCCGGCGCGACGCTGGCGTCGATGCTCGGCCCGGCCACCCACCCGGAGGTCGCCGACACGTACGCCCATGCCGGCGTGACAGCGCTGTCCCTGGACGCGGTGCCTCGCATCTCGCGGGCCCAGTCGCTCGACGTCCTGTCCTCGATGGCCAACATCGCCGGCTACCGGGCCGTGATCGAGGCGGCCGAGGTGTACGGCTCGATGTTCGGCGGCCAGGTCACCGCCGCCGGCAAGGTTCCCCCGGCGAAGGTGTTCGTCGCCGGCGCGGGGGTCGCCGGTCTGGCGGCGATCGGGATGGCCGGGTCGATGGGCGCCCAGGTCCGCGCCTTCGACGTCCGGCCCGAGGTCGCCGAGCAGATCGAGTCGATGGGGGCGGCCTTCGTCCGGGTCGGCGCGGTCGACTCCGAGGTCTCCTCCGATGGGTATGCCAAGGAACAGACCGCCGACAAGGCGGCGCTGGCCGCCAAGATGTACGCCGAGCAATCGGAGTGGGCCGACGTGGTCATCACCACCGCCCAGATCCGCGGCCGACGCGCCCCGATCCTGCTCACCGCCGAGATGATCGGCGCGATGCGGCCCGGCAGCGTGATCGTCGACATGGCCGCCTCCTCCGGCGGCAACACCGAGTTGACGAGGGCCGATGAGAAGGTGGTCACCGACAACGGGGTGACCGTCATCGGCTGGACCGACCTGCCCGGACGGATGCCGCGCCAGGCATCCCAGATGTTCGGCACCAACATCGTCAACCTCATCAAGCTGCTGACCCCCGGCAAGGACGGCCAGCCGGTGATCGACTTCGACGACGAGGTGATCCGGTCGATGACCGTCGCCCGCGGCGGCGAGGTGACCTGGCCGCCGCCGAAGGTGACCGTCTCGGCCGCGCCGGTCAAGGCCCCCACCACCGCCGTCGCGACCAAGGAGCCGACACCGGAGGAGTTGGCCGTCATCACGGCCCGCCGGCACCGCCGCACGGTGATCGGCGGCACGATCGGGCTGCTCGCGTTCGCGCTGATCGGGGCCGTCTCGCCGGCGGCCCTGCTCGGGCACTGGACGGTGTTCATCCTCGCGGTCGCCGTCGGGTTCTACGTCATCTCCAACGTCACGCACGCCCTGCACACCCCGCTGATGTCGGAGACCAACGCGATCTCGGGCATCATCATGGTCGGCGCGATCCTCCAGATCGGCAGCACCAACCCGGTCATCACCGCGATCTCCTTCGCCGCGATCCTCATCGCGTCGATCAACGTCTTCGGCGGCTTTCTGGTGACGTACAAGATGCTCGACATGTTCAGGAGGGGCTGACCGATGACCGTCGCACTGTCCCTGGTGCAGACCGCCTACATCATCGCCGGGGTCCTCTTCCTCCTGGCGCTGGCCGGCCTGTCCCGGCACGAATCCGCCAAGACCGGCAACGTCGCCGGGATGGCCGGCATGGTCATCGCCATCGTCGCCACCATCGCCGAGGGGGTGTCCCGCGCCGACCGCGGGGCGCTGGCGACCCTCGGGCTGATCATCGCGGCGATGCTCATCGGTGCCGCCATCGGCACCTGGCGCGCGGTGACCATCCGGATGACCGGGATGCCGCAGCTGATCGCGCTGTTCCACTCCTTCGTCGGCCTGGCCGCGGTGCTGGTCGGCTACAACTCCTTCCTCGACGCGCAGTCGGGTGGGGAGAATGTCGCGCACCTCATCGAGGTCTTCGCCGGGGTGCTGATCGGTGCGTACACCTTCACCGGATCCCTGGTCGCCTGGGGCAAGCTCAGTGGGCGGATGCGGTCCAAGCCGCTCATGCTGCCGGGCCGCAACCGGATCAACCTGATCGCCTTCGTCATCGACATCGGCCTGGGCGTCTGGTTCGTGCTTGCGCCGGGTCTGCTGCCGCTGATCCTCATGACGGTGATCGGGCTGGCGCTCGGCTGGCACATGGTCGCCTCCATCGGCGGCGGCGACATGCCGGTCGTCGTCTCGATGCTCAACTCCTACTCCGGGTGGGCCGCGGCCGCCGCCGGGTTCATGCTCGGCAACGACCTGCTGATCATCACCGGCGCCCTGGTCGGATCCTCCGGCGCGATCCTGTCCTACATCATGTGCACCGCGATGAACCGGTCCTTCGTGTCGGTCATCCTCGGCGGCTTCGGCGAGGGCACCCCGAGCGGCGACGGCGCGGACAAGGACTACGGCGAGGTGCACGAGACCAGCCCCGCCGAGGTCGCCTCCCTGCTGGAGTCGGCCAAGCGCGTGGTCATCACCCCCGGCTACGGGATGGCCGTCGCACAGGCGCAGTACCCGGTGGCCGATCTCACCCAGAAGCTGCGCGATCGCGGCGTCGACGTACGGTTCGGGATCCACCCGGTCGCCGGTCGGCTGCCCGGCCACATGAACGTGCTGCTGGCCGAGGCGAAGGTGCCCTACGACATCGTCGACGAGATGGACGAGATCAACGACGAGTTCCCCGATGTCGACGTCGTCCTGGTGATCGGCGCCAACGACACCGTCAACCCGGCCGCCCTGGAGGAGCCCGACTCCCCCATCGCCGGCATGCCGGTGCTGCAGGTGTGGCAGGCCGGCACGGTGATCGTGTTCAAGCGGTCGATGAACCCCGGCTATGCCGGGGTGCAGAACCCGCTGTTCTTCCGGGACAACACGAAGATGCTGTTCGGCGACGCCAAGCAACGGGTGCAGGACATCATCGCGGCGCTGTGATCGGCACCAAGCTCTGATCGGCACCAAGTTCTGATCGGACCCGCAGTCACGACAGCGGCCCGGTTCCCTCCGGCGAGGGAACCGGGCCGCTGCACCCACCGGGTCAGGAGGCCCGGATCAGACCGGCCGGGTCACTTCTGCCAGCCGATGTCTTCGATCCGCGGCTGGGCGAAGACCGAGGCCGCGTCGTTGAAGTTGGCCAGGCCGGGCTTGGTCGCCACGATCGAGGGCCCCTGATAGAGCGGGAGCAGACCGTACTGCTGGAAGCCGAGCTTCTCGATCTCGTTCGCCTTGGCGATCTGCTCCTCCTCGGTGGGCAGCGCGGCAAGCTCCTTCAGCTGGGCGTCAAGCTCGGGAGTGCCGGTCCCGGACAGGTTGAGGGTCGAGTCCGATGCCCAGATCTGTGCCGTGTAGGCCGCTCCGAACGGGTCGCTCGAGCTGAAGCCGAGGATGAGGAGGTCCCAGTCCTTGGAGGGGACGACCTTGGCGAAGTCCGCCGACGGCGTTTCCTTGACCACCACGTCGACGCCGACGTCCTTCAGCAACGACTGCAGAGCGAGCGCTCGGTTCTTCGCCGTCACGGAGTCCCCGAAGACGGGGAGGTTGAGCGACAGCTTCGTGCCGTCCTTCTCCCGGATTCCGTCCGATCCGGCGGTCCATCCGGCCGCGTCGAGCAGTTCGGCCGACTTGGCCTTGTCGAAGGTGACCGCGGCGCCGGCGTTGTCCTCGTAGCCCTGCTGGAACGGGAAGATCAGCAGCGAGCCCAGCGGCTCCTCGGTGTAGTCGAGGCCCTTGAAAACCACCTGCTTGATGACCTCACGGTCCACCGCGGAGAACACCGCCTGCCGCACCGAGATGTCGCCGAGTGCACCGGAGTCGGCGTTGAGCTCGAGCAGGGCGATCGACGGATCCTGACCGCGGCGGATCTCGATGTTCGGCAGATCCTTGACCTGGGCGAGCCGGTCCTCGGAGCTGACTCCGGTGGCGTCGACCTGGCCGTTCTTGAACGCGTTGATCGAGGCCGATGGCTCCATCTGCTGGAACACCCGTCGCTCCAGCTTGCCCTTGTCACCCCACCACTTCTCGTTCGGGACGAAGCTGGCGACCCCGGCGTTGGCGTCGATCTTCTCGACCTTGTACGGACCCGCGCCCCACTCGGGGTGCGGGTTGTTGAGGTAGCCCTGGTCGAAGACGTCCGGGCCGACGGCCTCGGGGTTGAGCAGGTTGTTGAACAGGCCCTTCCACCACGGGAAGACCGTCTTGAACGTGACAACGGCGACCTTGGCGTTGTCACCCTGCTTCACCGACTCGATCTGGTTGTACCCGTCGGTGGAGTTGCAGGAGTACTCCTCCGATCCGCCGCAGGCCTTCCAGCCGGCTTCGATCGCGGTCCACTCGATCGGCGATCCGTCGTTCCACACCGCCTGGTCGTTGATGGTGTAGGTGACGACGGTCTTGCCGTCCTTCTCCTCCGCCGACACGTCCGTGAAGTAGTCCGGGTCCGGCGCCCAGGTGCCGTCCGGCTCGTACGTCACGGTGACCGGGTTGTACCACTTCCACAGCTGACTCGTGTACAACGTCATGTCGCCGTGCCAGACATTCATCTGCGGATTGATCTCGGTGATGGCGGTGGTCAGCGTGCCGCCGTCGGCGATGTTGTCGTACGGCTGGGGGTTCCAGTCGGCCTGCAGCGTGGTGTTGGAGGCCTGGCTCTGCGTCGCCTCGGGAGTGGAGCCGGTCTGGCCACCCCCGCCACAGGCGCTGAGGCCCATGGCGAGGGCGGCGGCCCCCGCGGCCATGGACAGTCGGATGTTCCTCATGGAGTTCCTCTCGGGTGATGGTGAGTGCTGCACGTCGGGCGAGTGCAGCGGTGCAGCGATCCCGGGCCGGGACGACCCGGAACGGTCTCAGGCGACGGCCGGTCCGTGATCCACGGCGTGACAGGCGAAGGCGTGGTCGTCGGACCCGTCGAGAGCCGGTGCGGTGCCCAGACAACGCCGTTGCAGCGCCTCGGGCAGCGTGGGGCGCAGCGGACACCGGCCCGCGAAGACACACCCCGCCTGTCGCGTCGTCGGGCTGGGCAGGTCGCCGCTGAGCACGATCCGGTGACGGTGCCGCTCGTCGTCCGGGTCGGGGACCGGGATCGCCGACAGCAGGGCCCGGGTGTACGGGTGTCGCGGATCCCCGAAGACCTCGTCAACCCCGCCGGTCTCGACGAACCGCCCCAGGTACATCACCGCGACCCGGTCAGCCAGGTGCCGGACGACGGACAGATCGTGCGCCACGAACAGGTAGGACAACCTGAGCCGGGCCTGCAGGTCGTCGAGCAGGTTGATCACGCCGGCCTGGATCGAGACATCCAGTGCCGAGACGGGCTCGTCGAGAACGAGCAGCCGCGGTTCGGTGGCCAGCGCCCGGGCGATCCCGATCCGCTGTCGCTGTCCTCCGGAGAAGGCTCCGGGGAAGCGCTCGGCGTGGCTCGGGTCCAGCCCGACCAGGTCCATCAGCTCGCGCACCCGCTCGTCGATGTGCCGGCGCGGCGCACCCACGGCCAGCATCGGTTCGGCCAGGATGTCGGCCACGGTGAGCCGCGGGTCCAGCGCCCCCATCGGGTCCTGGAACACCATCTGCACGTCGTGCCGCAGGTGCTGCCGATCCCGGGCTCTCAGGCCGCGGACCGATCGGCCGGCCAGCAGCAGATCGCCGTCGGCCGGCGCCTCCAGCCCCATGATCTCCAGCAGCGTGGTCGTCTTCCCACTGCCGGACTCCCCGACGATGGCCAGCGTCTCGGCCTCGCGGACATCGAAGCTCACATCGGTGACGGCGTACACCGACCCGACCCGACGCTTGAGCAGGGTGCCCTTCATCAGCGGGAACGTCTTGACGAGGTGGCGCACCTCCAGGACGGCGGCCCGCTCCTCACGCGGCACGTCGTCGAAGGCGCTGGGCAGCCGCTCGGGCACCCGGAAGACCGGTTTCCCGCCGATGACGCCGGCGACGATCTCCCCCGACCGCACACATGCGGCTCTGTGCCCGGGCCCGGCGACGTCCCGCAGCGGCGGCTCTGCACCGCGGCAGGCGTCCACCGCCACCGGGCAGCGCGGCGCGAAGGGGCATCCGGGCGGCAGGTCGATGAGCACCGGCGGAGTACCCTCGATCGGCACCAGCGGCTCGTGCCGATCCCGGTCCAGGCTCGGGATGGCGCCGAGCAGCCCGATGGTGTAGGGCATCCGCGGCGACCGGAACAGTTCCCGTACGGGGGCCTGCTCGACCGCCCGGCCGGCGTACATCACGACGACCTCGTCGGCGGTGCCGGCGACCACGCCCATATCGTGGGTGATCAGGATCACCGCGGCGCCGGTCTCTTCCTGCGCCGTGTGCAGCACGTCGAGGATCTGCGCCTGGACGGTGACGTCGAGGGCGGTGGTCGGTTCGTCGGCGATGATCACGTCGGGCCGATTGGCGATGGCGATGGCAATGACGACCCGCTGCCGCATCCCGCCGGAGAACTCATGCGGAAACGCCCTGGCCCGCTCGGCAGGATGCGGGATCCCGACCAGGTCGAGCAACTCAACCGCCCGGTCCCAGGCCGCCCGCCGGGACATCTCGGGATGGTGGATCCGCAGTGCCTCGACGATCTGGTCACCGACCGCGAAGACCGGGGTGAGGGAGGACAGCGGATCCTGGAAGACCATCGAGATCCGCCGGCCACGGATCCTCGACATCTCCTTGTCCGACAGGCCGAGGATCTCCTGGCCGTCGAGACGGACCGAGCCGCTGACCGCAGCGGAGTCGGACAGCAGCCCCATGATCGCCAGGGAGGTGACGGACTTGCCGGACCCGGACTCCCCGACGATGGCCAGCGTATGGCCCGGGTGAAGACTGAAACTGACGCCCCGGACGGCGTCCACCCGACCCGCCTCCGACGGGAACGCGACGTGCAGGTCGTCCACACGCAGCAGTGGCTCGACGTGGGCGCTCGGAGTGGTGGCGAGAACTGTCTGGGTCATGCCCGGCCTCCGGCTGCGGAGTTGGGATCGAGGGCGTCACGCAGCCCGTCGGAGACGAAGGCCATGGAGACGGTCAGCAGGGTGAGGATCCCTGCCGGGAAGTAGAACCGCCAGGGGGCGACGAAGATGCTGCCGATCCCGTCACCGAGCAGCGTGCCGAGGGAGACATCGGGGATCTTCACCCCGAAGCCGAGGAACGACAGACCGGTCTCGGCCATCACGGTGGTGGCCACACCGAAGGCGAAGTTCACCACGAGCAGGGAGCCGATGTTGGGGATGATGTGGCGCACCACGTTGGTCAGACCCGACACGCCCATGAACCGCGCGGCAGTGACGTAGTCGCGCTCCCGCAGTGAGGTGGACAGCGACCACACCACCCTCGCCTGTGTCATCCACCCGGTGACGATGAGGACGACGATGAGCACCTGCCAGTTGCCGCCCGACTTCGACGACAACAGCGCCAGGATGAGGAATGTCGGCAGGATGAGCAGGAAGTTGATCAGGCCGAGGATGAGCCGCTCCCCGAGACCACCGAGGAAGGCCGCGGTGGCACCGACGACCGCAGCGATGACCGTGGTGGCCAACGACACGGTCAGCGCGATGATGAGCGAGCGGCGCATCCCGTGGACGGTCTGGGTGAACAGGTCGGTCCCGACGTCGTTCGTGCCGAACCAGTGTGCGGCGCTCGGTCCCTCCCCCATCGCGGTGAAGTCGGTGTCGGTCGGGCCGTAGGGGGTCAGCACGGCGCCGAAGACGGCGAATGCCACCAGCAGCGCGAAGATCCCCAGCCCCACGACCGCCATCCGATTGCGAAGGTAGCGGCGGGCGTACAGGGCGATTCTGTTGCGGCGATGGGTGCGGGCCGGAGGAGCAACGTCGAGGACCGGAGCGTCGGCCGGCGGCAGAGTGATCTGGCCGAGGTGGCTCATCTCAGTTCACCCGCACTCTCGGGTCCAGCACCACGACCGCGGCGTCGGCCAGGATGGCCCCGATCGCGGTCATCAGCGCCCCGAAGGCGGCGACCGCAACGACGCCGTGGATGTCGTTTTTCGAGATCGTCTCGATGAAGTACGAGCCCATCCCGCGCCAGCCGAACAGCGACTCCGTGAGCACGGCGCCGGTGAAGATGCCCGGGATGGTGAAGGCGACCTGGGTGGCGACCGGGATGAGAGACGTCCGCAGGGCATGCCGACGGATCGCCTGGTCCTTCGTCAGACCCTTGGCGCGGGCGGTCCGGACGAAGTCGGCCGAGATGTTGTCCAGCAGCAGCGCCCGCTGGAGGAAGTGGTAACTCGAGTAGCCGACCAGGACCAGCGCCAACGTGGGCAGGACCAGATGCTGGAGCGAATCGACGACAACCCACGGCCCGCTGACACCCACCGGGGAGGCGGACCCGGCGACGTAGAACACCGTGCGGCCGAGGATCCGGTTGATACCGACGCCGAGCATGACGACCAACAGAGCAGCGACGACGATGTGGATGTTCATGGTGATGATCGAGGTCCACTGGAAGAACCGATCAGCGAACCGGTACTGGCGGGAGGCCGTGTAGACCCCGATCGCAACGCCGACGACCACGGTCAGCACTGTCGCGGCGAGCATCAGCTCGAAGGAGATCCACACCCGATACGAGATCTGCGCATTGACCGAGTCACCGACCGGGGAGAAGCCCCAGTTCCAGTGGGTGACGATGTCGGTCAGCCAGGTCCACCAGCGACGCAGCAGCGGGGTGCGGTCGGACAGGTTGTACTTGGCCATCATCCGGTCCAGTTGGTCATCGGGGATGGGTGGACGCCGACCGATGTAGTTGGCCTTCGGGTTGAGCGCCCAACTGGCAAGGAAGTAGGTGAGGTTGGTGGCGGCGAGGATCATCAGCGTCCAGGTGATGACCCGCCGCAGGAGGTACTTGAGCACCGCGGGCCGCCTCAGGCGTGCGACCGGGCGGATTCCTTCCTGCCTTGCACGTCGCGGCGCGGCCTGGGCTGGTCCGGACGGGCGGACAGCCCGTGGGCGCGACGGACGGGACGGACGTGGCGGACCACGGTCATGGCAACTACCTCCGGGACGGGGTGGGGCTCCGGGCGGGGCTCTCATCGGTCGGTGGTCGAGGCTGGTGAGCCCGACCGCGATAATCCTAGCTTATAGATAGGGTTAGTCGGCTTAGGGTGTGTGAGCGCTCTCTCGGCCGACCGTCCGGAGGTCAGGCGGTTCAGACGACAGCGGGCGAACGGTTGGCTTGCGGAGCCGTTTCGCGCCCGGCTGTCATCGGACCGTGACCGACCGGCGTACCGGCGGGAGCACCGACCATGGGAAGTCGATCCACCGGTCGGTGCGCCGCCACACGTACGTGGCCCGGCTGGTGGCGTGCGACTTCTCGAACAGCACGGCCGAGCGGGTCTCCGCGGCGTGGGCCCGCAGGTAGTCCTCGGTGAACGCCAGGGTGGTGCCGGTGTCTGTGACGTCGTCGGCGATGAGCACCCGAAGCCCGGACAGATCGTTGGCCCGGGGCGTGGGCGGCCGCATCACCGGGGCGGGCAGTCGGGCGTCGATCCCGGTGTAGAGCTCGACATTGACCTCGGCGACCGGCTTGACGTCGAGGGCGTAGCCGAGGGCCCCACCGATGAGCAGCCCGCCCCGGGCGATGCACATGATGATGTCGGGCAGGAAGCCGTCATCGGCGATGAGTTGGGCCAGTTCCCGCGTCGCCCGACCGAAGTCGGGCCAGGTCAGCACCTCGTGCTCGGAGTCCATGCGATCACGCTAGACGCCGCAGGCCCCGCCCGGCCATCCCGGCCACCCGAGGACAGGACACGGTTCGGTCACACCTCGGTGGCCGCCGCGGTGTCCCGGCTCTCGCCTGCCGAGGTCCCCGCGGGTCCGCCCGCCGCCGCCACCATCGCGCCGACCCGGTCGGGGTCGCCCGCCAGCACGATGAACTCGGTCGTCGACCGTGCGCCCGGCCGTCCCACGCGCCGGCCCTGCGGATCGAACACGCCGATCACCGACCCGATGTAGCGCCGGGCGTCGAAGGCCAGCACCTCGACCCGCCCGCCCCGCGCCCGGCACATCTCGACGACCTGATCGCGGCTGACGAACGACTCGTCGTTGATCGACACGGCGACCACCCCTGCCCGTACGGCCCCGATCACCTCGGCCAGCGCAGCCGGCATCTGCCGGCGTCGGTTGAACGCACTCTTGGTCGCCTCGTCGCGACAGTCGAGGCGCTTGCACGCCACCCCGTACGTCGCCGGGGCGTCCCATCGCACTAGGGTCTCCCACACGTGGTAGTTCGTGTAGTAGCGATGCTGGTTGTAGGGCGGGTCGAGGTAGGCCAGGTCGACCGGCGCCAGGTCACGTACGGTCGTAGCGACATCCGCGCGGATCATCCGGCCCGCGCCGGGCAGGAGATCGGGGATCCGCAGCTCCAGCGGCCGGTAGGAGCGCGGCGACCAGTCCTTGAGGAAGGCCATCTGTAGTCCGACGGTGGAGTCGACCCGATCGGCCGCCTCGACCAGACTGGTCAGCAGGATCGGCCACAGCGGGCTGTCCGCCCAGCGGTCCTCGATCGCCTGGCGGATCGCGTCGATCCGCCGACCGTTGGCCGGCTGGAAGTAGCGCGACTGCCGGCAGTACGTCTCGGTGACGTAGCCGTCGACCCCCGGCAGCGCATCGAGGGTCGCGATGGCGTCCTCCAGCGCCGCCCGGTCGACCGTGGCCGGATCCGTCTCCAGGTAGCAGCGGCCGAACACCTCCGAGTACGCGGCCGTGTCGACCGCGGTCACGTACGCCCCCTGTCGGCTGAACTCCTGGGCGACCCGGGTGGTACCGGTGAACAGGTCCAGCGCGGTGCCGGCGCCGGCCGCCGCACACAACCGGCCGAGCACGGGGACGAGGGTTCGTTTGGAGCCGAGGTACTTGATCAACGGAAGTCCGGTGCGCCGACGGGACAGGTCAGCCGAGCTGCCCGGCCGACGCCGACCAGGTGTCGCACTGGTTCGGATCACCGGTCCGGTAGCCCGTCAGCAGCCACTTCTCCCGCTGGGCCGACGAACCGTGGGTCCACGACTCGCGGTCGACCCGGCCGGTCGCGCTCTGCTGGATCCGGTCGTCGCCGATGGCCTGTGCGGCGGCGCGCGCCTCGACGATGTCCTGCGCGGAGATCTCGGAGATCGGACCGTTGGGGTCATCGGAGGCGTGGGCGAACCACACGCCGGCGAAGCAGTCCGCCTGGAGCTCCGAGCGCACCGCCGCCGAACTCGCACCGGTCGACCGGTCGATCTGGTTGAGGATGCCGACGAGGTTCTGAACATGGTGGCCGTACTCGTGCGCCATCACGTACGCCTCGACGGCCGGGGTGCCGGAGGCGCCGAACTGCTGCTCGAGCACGTCGAAGAACGACTCGTCGAGGTAGACCGTACGGTCCGAGGGGCAGTAGAACGGGCCGACGTCGGAAGTGGCGTTGCCGCATGCCGTGGTGACCTGATCCCGGAACGGGCTGAAGGTCGCGGGCTGGTAGCCCTGGACCGCCGACCCCCAGTACGTCTCGATGGAGTTCTGGTACGCCACCCAGCGGCATTCCCGGTCGGCGTCGAGATCGCCGACCGAGCGGCAGTTCTGAAGCGTGGGTTGAGCGGACGCTCCGGCCGTCGTGGTGGCCTCCCCGATCAGCCCGGCCGGATCGATGCCCAGGAACATCGCCAGGAGGATGACCACCAGGCCGCCGATCCCGCCGACGGCGATCCGGCCCCCACCACTGCCACCGCCACGCACCCCGCTGGGGTCGAGCTGGGCGTTCTCGTTGAACTTCATCGAGGCCTCCGGATCTGGCTCCGGCCCGGACCGGGCCGGCTGCGGGCCGACGGGGTCAGGACGAGGACTGGGGTACGGGAGGTGCAGGCCCCGTGAGGGTCGCCCCGGGCCGGTCCTCGCCCGGGATTCTATCGCGATGCGGCCCAGGCCACACCGGACACGCGGAGGCCCCGGCAGCCAGCCGCGCCCGGGCCCCAGGGGCCCCCGGCCCCAGCGGCCACACCCCGTTTCACAAGCCACAAGTCGACTCGTGGCTTGTGAAACAAGGCGTGGCCGCTGGGTGCGGCGTGGCAAGAGGCAGCCGCTGGGACACAGGTCCCGGGTCACGACCACCTCCGCACGGCCCTGCCTGTGGACAACAAGGGCGACTGGAACTCCTGTCCACAGATCCTGACAGGGGTCTTGGCGACCGTCTCCGCACGCCCTGAACTGGATCCATGCACCGAGTCGTACCGCTCAAGCCTCCGCGTCCCTTCCCGGTCGTCCGTACCATCGACCTCGCCGCGCGCGGCGGTTCCCGCGCCACGGCCCAGCGGGTTGCCCGTGCCGGGACCGGTGTCCGGCTGCGCCGCGGCGTGTACTCCCCCGGTCCGCTAGGTGATCCGGTCGAAGATCACCTGACGAGGGTGTGGGCGGCGTCCGAGACGCTCACCTCCGGCGAGGTGTTCAGCCACGTGAGTGCGGCGCTTCTGCTGGGGCTGTCCGTGCCGTGGTCGGCCGCGCGAACCCCGATTCACGTGACGCTCGCCGGCCCCGGTGGTGGCAACCGGCGGACCACGCGGCACCTGCACCGCGCACCGCTGGACGATCGGCATCGCTCCGAGGTCCATGGACTGCCGGTGACAGCGCTGGCTCGGACCGTGGTCGACTGCGCCCGCACGCTGGACTTCACCGCCGGCGTTGGCGTGGCCGATCAGGCCCTGCGCAGCCGAGCCGATCCGGAGGGCCTCCGCGACGACCTGCGATCCATCGCTGAGGATCTGGCCGGATACCAGGGCGTCGGGCGTGCGCGAGAGGTGATCCGGTTCGCCGATCCCCGGGCCGAGAACGCAGGCGAGTCCCGCGTGCGGGTCTTGCTGGACGAACTCGGCATCGAACCATCGGAGCCGCAGCTCCGCATCACAGACCTGAAGGATGCCGGCTTCGTGGCTTACGCGGACTTCGGCTGGCGCGAACACCGGACACTGCTCGAGTTCGACGGGGCGTTGAAGTACGGCGCGGACAATCCGGGAGGGCTCAGGGTGGCGGAGGTCATCATTCGCGAGAAGCAGCGCGAGCAGCGGCTCCAAGATCTCGGGTGGGAAGTAGTCCGCCTCGTCTGGGACGATCTCGGCCATCCGAATCTGGTACGCGATCGGATCCTCGGCGCCTTCGCCCGGGCACCACGGCGGAACCAGCAACAGCGGCCACGCCCCGTTTCATATGCCACAAGTCGACTTGTGGCTTCTGAAACGGGGCGTGGCCGCTACGCGGACTGCAGCATGG
>CAZGWN010000067.1:0-23077 GCA_964528755.1 uncultured Propionibacteriaceae bacterium | reverse complement strand
GGACACCGTCCGGCGGGATCTGCAGCAGGGTACGTACGGCGGACGGGTGCAGACGCGGTTTCCGCCGGAGCCGAACGGCTATCTGCACATCGGGCATGCAAAGGCGATCACGGTCGATTTCGGCGTCGCACAGGACTTCGACGGCATCTGCAATCTGCGGCTCGACGACACCAATCCGGTGACCGAGAACCCGGAGTTCGTCGAGTCGATCGTCGACGACATCGAGTGGCTCGGTTTTCACCCGCAACGGGTGCTGCACGCCTCGGACTACTTCGACCAGCTGTACGCGTGGGCGGAATACCTGGTCGAGCAGGGCAAGGCGTACGTGGACGAGCAGGCTGCCGAGACGATCTCGGCCCAGCGCGGGGGCTATGACAAGCCGGGCGTCGAGTCGCCGTACCGGGACACGCCCCCGGAGGTCAACCTGGCCCGGCTGCGCGCCATGCGCGACGGGGCGTACGCCGACGGGGCGGCGGTACTGCGGGCCAAGATCGACATGAACGACGAGAACATGCAGATGCGCGACCCGATCATGTACCGGATCCGCCGCGGACACCACTACCGGACCGGCGACCGATGGTGCATCTACCCGACGTACGACTGGGCGCACGGCCAGTCCGACGCGATCGAGGGTGTCACCCACTCGCTGTGCACGCTGGAGTTCGAATCGCACCGGCCGCTGTACGACTGGTTCCTGCACCAGTTGCCGCTGCCGCACGAGAAGCCCCAGCAGATGGAGTTCGCCCGCCTGGAGTTGACCCACACCATCACCTCCAAGCGGCGGCTGGCCAAGCTGGTCGCCGACGGCGTGGTGGACGGCTGGGACGACCCCCGGATGCCGACCCTGCGCGGGTTGCGCCGGCGCGGCTACCCGCCGGAGGCGATTCGGGACTTCTGCGGCTATGTCGGGGTGAACCGGACCAACAGCCGACCCAGCATCGAGCTGCTGGAGTCATTCGTCCGCAAGAAGCTGAACCGGACCGCCCAACGGCGGATGGCGGTGCTGCATCCGCTGAAGCTGGTGCTGGACGGATGGCCGACCGACGCCGAGGGCCGCCCGGTGGTGGAGCACTTCGAGGTGGTCAACAATCCCGAGAACAAGGCCGACGGGACCCGCAAGGTCGCGTTCAGCGGGGAGCTGTGGATCGAGGCGGAGGACTTCGCCGAGGTCCCACCGCCGAAGTTCTTCCGGCTGTCGCCGGGTCGGGAGGTGCGGCTCCGCGGCGCCTACCTGATCACCGCCACCGACGTGGTCAAGGATGCCGACGGTCGGGTGGTCGAGGTGCACGCGAGTTGGGATCCGGCCAGCCGCGGTGGGAACGCGCCGGACGGGCGCAAGGTGAAGTCCACGATGCACTGGGTGTCTGCCGGGCATGCGGTGGAGATCACCGCCGTGCTCTACGATCGACTGTTCTCGGCGGAGGCGCCCGGCGCCGCGACCGGCGAGCCGCTGGACGACCTCAACCCCGGCTCCCGGGAGGTGCTCACCGGGTGCCGGGCCGAGGCCGCACTGGCCGACACGGCGCCCGGCGAGGTGGTCCAGTTCGAGCGGCTGGGCTACTTCGCGCACGACCCGCGCACCCCGTCACTGTTCCACCGGACGGTCGGCCTGCGCGACGAGTGGGCCGCCATTCAACGTCGCTCGGCGAAGGCCGCCGCCCGATAGCCCCCGGCGAAGGACGTCAGCTGATCAGGGTGATGCTGGCCGGGTAGCGGTACAGCTTGCCCTGCTGGGCCGTGATCGCACCCTTGATGTGGCACCACAGGGTCAGCACCGCGGCAACCAGCCACAGCACGATCGCCACCGGCAGCAGGATCACCGTGATGGCACAGACCCAGCCGACGATGCTGATCACCCAGGCCCAGATGTTGAAGTTGAACGAGCCGGCCGCGGCGGCGCGGACGAAGGGGCTGCGGTCCTTGTAGAGCGCCCACACGATGAGCGGGCCGACGAAGCTGAGCCAACCGGCGCTCACGACCATGGCGATGATGGCGGACAGATGGGCCAGGGTCGCGACGGATCGCTCCTCGCTGGTGGTCATGGAGGCGGAGTGGCCGAGGGC
Source organism: uncultured Propionibacteriaceae bacterium (assembly GCA_964528755.1). Taxonomy (GTDB): domain Bacteria; phylum Actinomycetota; class Actinomycetes; order Propionibacteriales; family Propionibacteriaceae; genus Raineyella. The sequence goes on along the minus strand of CAZGWN010000067.1, from coordinate 21,014 downwards.
AGGGTCGTACGCGTTGGTCATGGCTCCATCATGCCGGGGACGGGGTCGCCGGCCCAGGCCCGTGGGGCCGGCTGGGGGAGCGTTCCTGGCCCTCCCCGACCCGCCCCGGGTCGAGGAGGAGACGGTGGTCACCGTGGACCGGATTCGCTCCTTCGGACCGTTCGCCGTCGCCGTGGCGGACCAGCGGCTACTTCAGCAGCCGGTCCATCCGTCGATCGCTGAGCCGCCGCCCGCCCGTCTGGCACCCCGGGCAGTACTGCAGGGACCGCTCGGCGAAGGCGATCTCGGCGATGTCCGTGCCACAGACCGGACACGGCAGGCCGGTGCGGCCGTGCACCCGCAGCAGGGACTTCTTGGCGTCCTTGATGCCGGTCAGGCCGACTCCCGCCAGGCCGTCGCGGGCACGGTCGAGGACGGTGCGGATCGCCTCGTGCAGCGCGTCGACCTGCTCGGGCGTCAGTCCGCGGCCGGGGGCGTACGGTGACAGCCGCGCCGTGTGCAGGATCTCGTCGGACCAGCCGTTGCCGATCCCGGCCAACACCCGTTGGTCGGTCAGGATCGTCTTGACCCGGGCGCCGGTGCCGGCCACCACGCGACCCAGGTCAGCGCGGGAGATGGCGTTCGCCTCGGACCCGAGCGTGGCGAGTTCCGGCAACGAGCCGGGATCGTGGGCCAGCCAGGCGGCGGCGCTCTTGCGGGTGCCGGCCTCGGTGACGTCCAGCGACCTGCCCTCGGTGAACCTCAGCCGCAGGGCCACCGGCCCCCGACCCGGCGTGATCCGCCGGGTCGGAGCGGTCCGGCTCCAGCGCAGCCAGCCGGCGCGGGCCAGATGCAGCACCAGCGTGATACCCGAACAGTCGACGAGCAGATACTTGCCGCGCCGACCTGCCGACACCACCCGGCGGCCCACGAGGTCCTCGACGGGCGGGACGGCGGTGCGCAGCAGGTTCAGGGTGCCGATCTCGACCCCGTCGAACGTACGGGAGCCGGCGAGGTCGGTGAGCAGGGCCACCACCGCATCGAGTTCGGGCTGTTCGGGCATGCCCCAGTATCCGTCCGGACCGGGGCACCCGTCGAGGCCCGGGGTCAGTCGATGGCCGGCCGGCGACGCTGCTCCTTCAGACGGGAGCGACGCTGCTTGGCGTCCAGGCGACGGCGCCGGGAGCCGGCGGTCGGTCGGGTCCTCCGCCGTGCCGGCGCGGGCGGGGCGAGCGCGGCACGAAGGAGCGCGGCCATCCGCTCCCGGGCGGACCGTCGATTGCGCAACTGGGAACGATCGTCAGCGGCGTCGACGGTCAGCACCGTGCCGACGAGCCGGTCGCCGAGGGCGTACAGGGCCCGGGCCCGCTGGACCGGGGTGAACGCGGTGCTGGTGGCCAGGTCGAGACTGAGCTGGACCCGTGAGTCGGCCGTGTTGACCCCTTGCCCGCCGGGGCCGGAGGCGTGGCTGAAGCGTTCGGACAACTCGTCGGCGGGGATGGTCAGCCCGTCCGGGACCCCCGGACCGGGAGCGACGACAAGGTCCATCACGGCTGGACCCTCCCGCCGGGTTTCTGGACCTTCCCGCCGGGCTTCTGGACCTTCCCGACGGGTTTCTGGCCCATCCCGTCCGGCATCGGCGGCGGGTCCGCCCCGGCGGCGACGGACGAGGCACCACGACGGGACCACGCCACGACCGCGGCCATGTCGAGGCCGGGCGGCACCGGACCCCGATAGCCGGCCAACCGACCGGCGGCTCGATTCAGCAGGGTGGCCGCGCCGACCCGATTGCCGCGCAGGTGGTGGGTGAGGCCGACGGCGAGTTGGGCCAGGCCCTGCCACAGGTCCCGCTCGTCGGCCGGACCCGTCTTCCATCGGGCCTCGAGCACCTCGTGGGCGTGGAACGGCATGCCGGCCTCGACCAGCTCCCACGCCCGCGCCAGTGTGTCGGTGGCGGACAGCTCGAGGTCATCGGGGATTCGCTCGACCCCGGCGGCGCCGTACGGCACCGGCCGGCCCAGCCGATCCCGGGGCCGGGCATTGCGGGGACGCCCCGCCTGGTCCCGGTCGCGCTCCACCATGTCGCCAGCGTACGCCGCAGCCCGAGGTGACGCGTGGCACACTCGGGGTAAGGCAACCCTGACGGACGGAAGGGGCCTGACGGACAGGAGGCGCGGCATCGTGGGCACGCCGTCGGTGTGTTTCGTGGGGACCGACCGGCTCGGGCTGGCCCAGCTCGCCGCCGCCCTGACACGTCGCCGGGGCCGCAGCGACATTCTCGTCCAGGCGATGAACGTCGTGCCCGACGATGTCGCCCCCGCCGTCCGCGACGTCCTCGCCGAGCTGAGCCCACGGCCGTACGTCTCGGCGCCGCGACCGCTCGACCCGGCCCGGCTGGACCGGGTGGACCGGGTGATCATCGTCGGCGGCGGGGCGACGTCGGGGTCCGTGCCACCGGGGGAGGACTGGCCGGAACCACCACCGGTCGACCCGGCCGACATCGCCGCCGTGCGGGCTCTTCGTGACCGGTTCGACCGGCGGGCCGCCGACCTGGTCGACGAACTGCTGATCGACCCCGACCAGTGCTGCGGGGAGGGCTGCGCCACCTGTGTCCTGGACCGGTAGGGGGGAGTGGCGACCGACCGCCCCCGACAACGGCTAGCGTCAGGGGTATGGCTCAGGAGATCACCGTGCACCTCACCGAACAGGGTCGTCGGGCCCTCGACACCCTCCAGGCGGCGACCGAACAGGACACCGACCAGCTCATCAACCAGGCGATCATCAAGCTTCTCGCCTCCAGCGCCATCACCGACTGGTACGGCGCGGACAACCTCGACGACTGACCATCCGGGCCGGGCCCGCCGCCCGACCAGCACGGGGCCGGCCGGGACGCGCCCGGTCGGCCCCGTGCCCGGCCTGGGGTGCGACACTGGCTGCACTTCTGGTGGCCCCCGAAGCGGTCATCCTGGGAGGGTCGATGCGCATCCGGCGGGATCCAGGCGGCGCGGGTGACAGCGTGGTGAACGACAGGGAGGGCCGGCCAGATGTCCGAGGAGAACGACGGCAGCCACATTCTTCGGCCGGCCGGGGGCGCACGCCCCGCGTCGTCGGCCCTGTGTCCCGACCGCCCGCCCTTCCAGGGCCGGCAGAAGGCCGGCCCGACCGACGCCCGCCGGCACAACCGAGCCCTCATCCTGCAGAACCTCTATCCGCGCCGGCGACTGTCCCGGGCCGACCTGGCCCGCGCCACCGCCCTGACCCGGGTCACGGTGTCGGAGGTGGTGGCCGACCTCATCCGCGAGGGCCTCGTGCTCGAGGTCGGCCAGACCCGGGACGCGCGCCCCGGCAAGCCGGCCACTCTGCTGCGGCTGGATGCCGAATCACGCAATGTGGTGGCTGTCGACCTGTCACAGCCGGCCGCGCTGCGCGGTGCCCTGACCAACCTCCTGGGCCAGATCGTCTTCCGCGACGAGGTCCCCTACGACGTGTCGGAGCAGCGGCTCGACCCGGCGGTGGTGGTCGGACTGTGCCGCCGGCTGGTGGCGCGGGCGGGCGCTCCGGTGCTGGGCATCGGGATCGCCTCGCCCGGCATCGTCGACCGCTCCGGGCAGGTCCTGGCCGCCCCGAATCTGGGCTGGACGGAGGTTCCCCTCGCGCTGTTGGTACGTCGGGAGACGGAAGTGGAGACCCGGGTCGACAACGACGCGAACAGTGCCGCGCTGGCCGAGCGGCAGTTCGGCGAGGGCGCCGCGAACATGCTCTTCATCCACATCGCTCGCGGCCTCGGGTCGGGCGTGCTGGTCGATGACCGATTGGTGCTCGGTGCCGCGTGTGCGGCCGGCGAGATCGGCCATGTCGTCGTCGACCCCGGGGGTGCCCCGTGTTCCTGCGGCAAGCGCGGCTGTCTGGAGACCAAGATCGCCGTGCCCGTGCTCCAGGAGGCCCTCCGACGCGATCCCGACCGACTCGACGAGGTCCTGACCACCGCCGGGGGCACCCTCGGCTCGGCGCTGTCGATGCCGATCGGCATGCTCGACATCCCCGAGGTCGTCCTGTACGGCCCGGCATCCGTGGTCAACGAGACCTTCGTACGCGCCACCGAGGCTGCCCTCAACGCCCGCACCGCGGCCTCGTTCCGCACGCCGGTGACGGTCCGCCGATCCCACCTCGGCGACGACATCGTGCTCGTCGGGGCCGGCGCCGCCGTGGTCCGCGCCGCCATCGCGGCCGTCTGACCGGCGTCACCGTCCCGGCCGGAGGGCCTCCACCGCCCGAAGGATCGGGACCTCGCCGTCGTTGAAGGCCAGGTCGACCCGCGCCGTGCCGGCCGGACCGCGGGAGACCACGGTCGCGATCACCTCCGCGACGTTGCCGCGGGAGACCGCCCCGGCGGCGCCCGGGGCTGGGTCGATCCGGCCACTGGGCTCCTCGAGGGTGAGCCGACTCGGCAGGAGGATCGTCCAGGCCAGCCCACCTGCCCGCAGGTGGGCGTCGGCCGCGGCCTTGGCCTCGGCGTACGGGAAGAAGGAACTGTCGGCGGGCACACCGTGGTCGGGGCGCGAGCCGAAGTAGCTGACCATCACATAGTGGCCGATCCCGGCCGCCTGCGCGGCGTCCATCGAACGGATGGCGGCATCCCGGTCGACCGCCCGGGTGCGGGCGGGATTCCCGCCGCCCGCGCCGGCCGACCAGATGACGGTTTCCTCGCCCTGCAGAAGCCCCGCGAACTCCTCGGTGTCGATCGTCTCGACGTCGGCCACCAGGGGTTCCGCGCCGAGGTCGGCCACCTCTGCGGCCTGGTCGCGGTGGCGGATGATCGAGGTGACCCGGTGCCCGGCGGCGACCAGCAGCGGGGTGGCCAGCAGTGCGACCTTCCCGTGTCCGCCGACGATCATGACCTTCGCCATCCGTCCTCCTTCGGATCCGGCTCCGGTGGGTGCCGGGCTCCATCCTGCCACGGTGGGGTCAGGTACGGGCAGGAACACATCGTCCGGGGGACTTAGGTTAGCCTTGCCTAGTGTCCTTCCACTCGACTCCTCTGACCCGCCGGCCGATCGTCGTCCTCGGCCTTGTCGCCGGGGTCGGCATCGCCGCGGCGCTCAGCCTGCTGCTCGGCAGCAACCTGATCCCTCCCACCGAGGTGCTGCACCGCCTCGCCGTACCGGCCGCGGACGCCGACGCGGTGGTGTGGGGGTCGCGGGTGCCGCGAACCGTGCTGGGCGTCCTCGTCGGGTTCTGCCTCGGCGTGGCCGGAGCTGCGATGCAGGGCCACACCCGCAACCCACTCGCCGACCCGGGCATCTTCGGTGTATCGGCCGGGGCGAGTCTGGCGGTGGTGATCGGGGCGTACGTGTTGCACACCCGTGCCATGGCAGCCACGCTGGCGCTGGCGCTGGTCGGGGCGATCATCGCCGCCCTGGTGGTCTTCGGGGTCGCCGCGATGGGCCGAGGCCTGGCCGACCCGGTGCCACTGGCGATCGCCGGCACCGCGGTGTCGGCACTGCTGGGGGCGTGGACCTCCTTCATCGTGCTGACCGACGAAACCTCCCTGGCCGCCTATCGGATCTGGGTGGTCGGCTCCCTGTCGGGTCGCACACTGAGCGGGCTCGGCGTGGTACTGCTCGTCGTGGTCGCCGGGCTGGCCTGCGCCGCGGCCAACGTACGGTCGCTCAACAACCTGGCACTCGGCGCTGACCTGGCCCGCGGTCTGGGGGAGAACCTGCTGCGCGCCCGACTGGTCGGGCTGGCCGCGATCACCCTGCTCACGGCCGCCAGTGTCGCGATCACCGGGCCGATCGGCTTCATCGGGCTGACCGCCCCGCACCTGGCCCGGGCCGCGGTCGGCGGCGACCACCGATGGCTGCTGCCGGCCTCCGGGCTGGCCGGATCGGTGGTGCTGGTCGGCTGCGACATCCTCGGCCGCCTGATCGGCGGTCAGGCGGAGGTCTCGGTCGGGGTGGTGCTGACCGTGCTCGGCGGTGTGGTCTTCGTGGCCATCGTGAGGCGCGGACGGATGGCGACACTGTGACCGGCCTGTCCGGGCCGTTCACCTGGGGTGCGGCGCCGTACGCCGGACACCGGACCGGGTTGGTCACCGCGGTCTGTGCCGTGGCCGTCCTGATCGTCGGCGTGGCCGGCCTGGTCGCGGGGTCCTCGGATCTGACGCTCGCCGACGCGCTCCGCACACTGGTCGGCGCCGGGTCCCCGCCCCAGCAACTCATCGTGCTCGAGCTGCGTCTCCCGCGGGTCGCCGCCGGCCTGACCGTCGGGGCCGCGCTCGGCCTGGCCGGGGCGCTCACCCAGACCTTCGCCCGCAACCCGCTGGCCACCCCCGACATCCTCGGGGTCACCTCGGGCGCCGGGCTCGGCGCGGTGGCAGCGATCGTCCTGGCCGGTGGCAGCTACTCGCTCACCTCTGCGGTGCTCGGCCTGGGACTGCCGGTGGCGGCGACCCTGGGCGCGTCCGTCACGGCACTGGTCGTGTACGGCCTGGCGTGGCGCGACGGGGTGGACAGCTACCGGCTCGTGCTGATCGGGATCGGTGCCACGGCCGCGATCGGCGGGCTGACGAGTTTCCTCATCGCCCGGGCCCAGATCACCGAGGCCGCGGCGGCCTCGCAGTGGTTGGTGGGCAGCCTGTCCGGGGTGTCATGGCCGAGCGTTCGTCCGGTGTTGCTGGCACTGGTCGTCGTCGCCCCGGTCGCCCTGGCCCAGGGGCCTGACCTGGACGCCGGGATGCTCGGCGACGATGTGGCCGCCGGCCTCGGGGTCGCGATCCAGCGCCACCGCCTGCTCGTGCTGGGCTGTGCGGTCGCACTGACGGCCGCGGCGGTGTCCGCGAGCGGGCCGATCGGCTTCGTCGCCTTCGTGGCACCACAGATCGCCCAGGGACTGGCCCACCGGGCCCGCCCGCCGCTGCTCGCCTCGGCCCTGGTCGGCTCGGTCGTCGTCACCGGCGGGGACGCGTTCGCCCGGTCGGTGCTGCCGGGCGAGATCCCGGTCGGGATCATCACGGTGGCGGTCGGCGCGCCGTACCTGATCTGGCTTCTCCTGCACAACACCGAACGGAAGGACATGGCGTGACGGACGACTCCACCCCCTCCCTGGCAGCGATCGGCGCCACCCTGGCATACGACCGGCATGTGGTCTTCGACGGGATCGACCTGGAGATCCGCCGCGGTGAGGTGACGACCCTCATCGGGGCCAACGGTTGCGGCAAGTCGACGCTGCTGCGCGCCTTCGGCCGACTGCTCGCCCCGACACGAGGGCGGATCGAGCTCGACGGCCGACCGATGGCCTCGCTCCCGACCCGGGCGGTGGCCCGCCGGCTCGCCCTGCTCCCTCAGAAGCCCCTCACCCCGAGTGCCACCAGCGTGCGTGAGCTGGTCTCCCGTGGCCGACACCCGCACCAGAGCCTGCTGCACCCCTGGACCCCCGACGACGCCCGGGCCGTCACACAGGCGCTGGCAGCCACCGGGATCTCCGACCTCGCGGACCGTGACGCGGCCTCGTTGTCCGGGGGCCAACTGCAACGCGCCTGGATTGCGCTGGTCCTGGCCCAGGACACGCCGATGGTCCTGCTCGACGAGCCGACCACCTTCCTCGACCTCAACCACCAGGTCGAGCTGCTGCGGATGGTCCGCCGGATCAACCGCCAACGCGGAACAACGGTCGTGATGGTGCTGCACGACCTGTCGTTGGCCGCACGCTACGCCGATCGACTGGTCGCGATCGCCTCCGGGCGGGTGGTCGCCGACGGCAGCCCCTGGGACGTGCTGACCCCGGCAACGCTGCGGAACGCGTTCGACCTGGAGGCGGCTGTCATCGCCGACCCGTACACCGGCAGCCCGCTGGTCGTGCCCACGGAACCCGACGGGCCCGGCGCTCCGGCGGGATCGGAAGCGGTGCCCAGCCGGACTGGACAATCCACCCGACCTGGACAATCCACCCAGGCTGGACAGCAGGTGAGGTTAGGCTAACCTGAGTTCGTGATTACCCAGCATCGGAAGCGGCTCGCCGCGATCCTCCTGACCGCCCTTCTCGCCGTCGCCTCCCTGACGGGGTGTGTCTCGTCCTCGGCGCCCGGTGCGCAGACCGAGACCTCCGCGGGAGCGTGGACCTTCACCGACGACACCGGCCGAACGGTCACCCTCGACCACCGGCCCGAGAGGGTCGCCGCCTTCACCGACTACGCGATCGGGCTGCTCAGCTACGGCATCGAGCCGGCCGCCATCTTCGGACGGGTCGACGTGGCGAGCGACCCCCGGCTCCAGCCGTACGACATCTCGGCAGCCGCGATCGTGGGCAACAGCTACGGCGAGATCGACCTGGAGGCACTCGCGGCCGCCCAGCCGGACCTCATCATCACCGGCATCTACCCGACCGACCGCAGCGGCAAGCTCGACACCGGCCAGCCGTATTACGGATTCGCCGACCTCGACCAGCAGAAGCAACTCGAGAAGATCGCGCCCATCGTCGCGATCAAGGTCGGCGGTGCCGGCATCGAGGTGATCAACAGCACCAATCGACTCGCCGAGGCGCTCGGCGTCCCGGCCGACACGATCGCCGCCGCCAAGGAGAAGTTCGACGCGGCCGCCGCCGACCTGTCCGCCGCTGCGAAGGAGTCCGACGTCGAGGTCACCCAGATGTATGCCGATGCCGAGGGCGTCTACGTGGTCAAGCCCGCCGACGAGCCGGAGACCCAGCTCTACTCCACCTACGGAGTGACGTTCACCGACCTGCACCCGGACGGGGACTACTACTGGGACCGGTACTCCTGGGAGAACGCGTCGCAGATGATGACCGGTGACGTCCTGCTCACCAATATCGAGGGCCTCCAGGCCGACGACCTGACGAAGCAGCCGACCTTCGCCGACCACCCGGCGCTCAAGGCCGGGCAGGTGCACACCTGGAACGGGGACGCGATGAACTACGCCTCCCAGGCCGAGCACATGACCGAGCTCGCGCAGATCCTGCGGGAGTCGACGAAGGTCCGCTGATCCTGGCCCGCCCGGGCGGAGGGCCGCCGAGAGACATCACCGGCGGCCCTCGCCCTCACCCGCCGCTTCAGCGGCGCTTGCCCTTGAGCCGCACCCGCAGCGCCCGGCCCTCGGTGGCGGTCTCCAGGTAGGGCTGGGCCTCGACCAGCGCGCTCAGCTTGCGGAATCCGAACTCGCGCGGGTCGAAGTCGGCGTGGGCACGGTTGAGGTGCTGGCCGAGCACCCCCAGGTCCACCCAACCGTCGTCGCCACTGGTCGCGTTGATCGCCCGGACCAGGGCGCTCTCCAGGTTGATCCCGCTCGCCTGTTCGGTCTGCTCACGGGACTCGGACTCGTCGGCCTGCTCGGCGGCCGCGGCGGTGTCGAGGTCGCGGTCGAGCAGGTCGAGATAGATGAACTGGTCGACCGCCTTGCGCAGCGACTCGGGCGTCTGGCGTGCCCCCAGCCCGTACACCTTCTTGCCCGACTCACGCAGCCGGGTCGCCAGCCGGGTGAAGTCGGAGTCCGACGACACCAGCGCGAAGGCCTCGACGTTGCCGGCCCACAGCAGGTCCATCGCATCGATGATGAGCGCGGAGTCCGTCGAGTTCTTGCCGACCGTGTAGGCGAACTGCTGCACCGGCACGATCGCCAGCCGGTTGAGTTCCTGCTTCCAGCCCGCCAGACGTCCGGTGGTCCAGTCACCGTACGCACGTTTGATCGTCGGTGTGCCGTATCGGGCGAGTTCCTCCAAGATCGCGGCGGCGTGGCTGGGGGAGACGTTGTCGGCGTCGATGAGCACGGCGATGCGCGTGGAAGCGCTGGAGTCGGAGTCCATGGACACCACGGTAGGCACCGTTGCCGTCGGGCGCAGGTCGGCGGGGGGCGTCCCGGCCCCGGGCCCCGACCGCTCAGTCGACCGGCGCCGCCTTGCGCAGCTGCTCGAGGAAGGCCCGGAACCACTGCGGGTGATCGGGCCAGGCCCGTCCGGTGACCAGGTTGCCGTCGACCACATCCGGCCCGTCGACGAACTGCCCGCCGGCCACCTCGACATCGGGCGCCAGCGCCGGGTAGGCCGACGACGTACGCCCGGCGAGGACCCCGGCGGCGGCCAGGATGAGCGGTCCGTGGCACACCGCCGCGACCGGCGCGGACGCGTCGAAGAAGTGCCGGACGATGCGCTGGACATCGGGATTGTTCCGCAGGTACTCCGGGGCACGCCCGCCCGGGATGACCAGGGCGACATAGTCCGCGGGGTTGACATCGGCAACGGCCAGATCGGCCTGCCAGGAGTGACCCGGCTTCTCGGTGTAGGTGTCGAAGCCGTCCACGAAGTCGTGCACGACAAACTGCAGCTTCTTCACCTCGGGGGCGGCGATGTCGACCTCGTAGCCCTCCTCCAGCAGGCGCTGGTAGGGGTAGAAGACCTCGAGATCCTCAGCGGCGTCTCCGGTGATGATCAGGACCTTGGGCATGGCGAACTCCTCGTCATTGAGTGTGATCGGTACGGTGGAGCGGGCGGCGGCGTCGCCGTCCACCACCAGTCTCGGGCTGTGGCGGGGGATTGGCAATCGCACGGGATCGGATCCGTACGCTGGAGGGCATGTCACGTGAGTCGGACACCGACTACCGGGCCGAGCTGACGGGCCTGCCCACCCGGGACGTCCCGGACTATCTGACCGGCCGCTCGGGTCTCCCGGGACCTCGGGCCAACCTGACGCTGATGGCCGCCTTCGCCGAGTGGGCCAACGCGTCGCTGATCGAGGCGATGGCCACCCGGGAGGACGATTACCTGCGCTGTTGCGGCGTGGTCGGGATCGGCAGGCTGGCGGCCGGGACGACGGACCCGGGGGAGCGCGACGACATCATCGCCAGGCTGCACGGGTACGCGAGCAGCGGCGCATGGCGGGTCCGAGAGGCAGTCGCGATGGCTCTACAGCGGCTCGGCGACGAGCGCCCTGCCGTGCTGCGGGGGACCGCCACCGACTGGGCGGCCGATCCGGATCCGCTGGTCGTGCGGGCTGCGCTCGCCGGCATCTGCGAGCCCCGCCTGCTGAAGGATCCTGACACCGCCCGTACCGCCCTGGCCGTCTGCGAGGCCGCCACCGTTGGCCTGCTCCGACTGCCGGCGACGGACCGCCGCTCGGCTCCCGCCCGTACGTTGCGTCAGGGGTTGGGCTACTGCTGGAGCGTGGCGGTCGCCGGGTTGCCCGCGGAGGGCCTGCGCCGTTTCCGCGCGCTGCAGGAGCGGGCCACGACCTCCGGCGACAAGGATCTGGCCTGGATCGTCCGGAGCAATCTCGGCAAGGCCCGGCTCAGGCGCCTGCTGGAGGCATGAACCGGCCGGACCGCGCTAGCGTCGGGGGCGTGAGAATCGCGACCTGGAACGTCAACTCGGCCAAGCAACGGGCACCGCGGCTCCTGTCGTGGCTGGCGGAACGCCAACCGGACGTGGTGTGTCTGCAGGAGACCAAACTGACCGACGACGCCTTCGCGGCACTCTTCGATGCGCCGCTGGCCGAGTTGGGCTACGACGTCGCCCACCATGGGCAGGGCCGGTGGAATGGGGTGGCGCTGCTGTCGAGGGTCGGCCTGGCAGACGTCGAGAGGGCATTCCCGGGGCAACCCGACTTCGAGGGCCTCGCCGAGGCGCGGGCGGTGAGTGCCACCTGCGCAGGGGTGCGGGTGCACAGTCTCTACGTCCCCAACGGACGGGAGGTGGACTCGCCGCACTACCGATACAAGTTGGCCTGGCTGGACGCCCTCGCCACGGCAGTGGCCGCCGACCCGACCGATGTCGCCCTGTGTGGGGACATGAACATCGCCCCCACCGACGCCGACGTCTTCGACCCGGCGGCCTTCGTCGGACTCACCCATGTCACCGCTCCGGAGCGCGAGCGGCTGGCCGCCTTCGGCCTGACCGATGTGGTGCGGGCGCACTGGCCGAGTCGGCGGGTGTTCTCCTATTGGGACTACCGAGGTGGCATGTTCCACCAGGACCTCGGCATGCGGATCGACCTCGTCCTCACCTCGGCGCCGGTGGCCGGTCGGGTGGCGGCGGCCTGGGTGGACCGGGCGGCCCGCAAGGGGACGTCGCCGAGCGATCACGCCCCGGTCATCGTCGACCTCGACGAGGCCCCCGACGGAGACATCGGCCCGGTGGTGCCGCCGCCTTCCCATCCCGGCCGCGGACGGGGGCCGGTGAAGGTGCCACGGTAGGACGCGGTGGACGACCACTGGACCGCCGTCCGAGGGCCGGCACTGATCCTCCTGCTGCTGTGGGTGCGCGATGCCCCGTGACGCTCGAACCGTGCCCTGCGTCCATGGGCCCAGTCTCATCCATGGGCCCAGTCTCATCCATGTGCACAGTCTCATCCATGTGCACAGTCGTGCCCTCATCTGTGCCCGAGCTGTGCGGGGCAGGTCAGGACTCCTCGGCCTCCAGGCTTCGGTGCAGCACGAGCGCGTAGTCGGTGCCCAACGCCGTCGGCGCCAGTCGCGAGCCGACGTGACGCCACAGGTTGCAGTCGTCGAAGAGGAAGAGGCAACGCTCGATGGCCGCGTCCACCATCGGATGCAGCCGCTCGGGGTCCTCCGGGCCGCCCTCCGCCTCGGCCTCGGTCAGGGTCCACAGCCAGTCCTTGATCGCCTGGCCCGACATCGGTTCCCGGTCTGGTTCCGAGCCGACCGCGGCCAGCACGGTCAACAGCACCTCCGCGTCGATCAACTCGTCGGTCCGCCCCACCAGCCCGAGCAGGGACATCAGTCCCATGCCGGCCCACTCCGAATCGGTTTCCGGGATCCGGGGCGAGGCCTCGGCGCGGCGGCCCTGGATCTGGACCAGTCCGGCGTGCAGGGCCGACTGCCACAGCCGGTCGAGGGCGAAGCAGTCGCGCGCGGAACGCCAGCTCCGCGGACCCATGGCCTCGTCGGGGATCGCCGGTCCGAGCCGTGAGTCGAGGGCGAGTGAGGCGCGCTCCCAGGCCCACAGATCGAGGTCGGCGTAGGCCTGGCGGGCCACCGACGGCCGCAACACCTCGGTGGCCGTGATCTCGCGGCCGTCGCCCACCCACTCCCGCAGGGCAAGCAGCTTCGCCGTGAAGGCCGAGCCACGTACGAGCGCGCCGATCTCGGCCTCCGAGTGCAGCGGGGGCAGGTCGTCATCGTCGGGTCCGGCGATGCCCTCGGCCTCCTGAGGGTGGTCCAGGGCCGGTGTGCGCCTGATCCGTTCGTCCTGGGGCAGGTCGTTCCACGCGTCGGTGATCCGGTCCAGCCGTTCCTGCAGCTCCTCGGTGGTCTGCGCGTCGTCGAGGGAGATGCCGACCTCCGCTCCGAAGGACAGCAGTGACTTGGCGGATCCCCAGCGGGACCGGTCCGCGCAGGCCTCGGGCATCTGTTTGGCGGCCTTCCCGGCCTCCTTGCGCAACTGCGCCGGCTCCTCCGACGCACCTGCCATCCGCCCGGTGGAGCGCAGGAAACGCCAGAACGTGTCGAGGCTGTCCGTGAGGGCCATGACGTCGGGCGGCTCCACGGGGCCGTGCGCCGGCCACCGTTCGAGCATCAGATGAACGGCGCTCCCGGCGGGCCACAGGTTCGCCGCCAGCCCGTCGTGGGTCGATCGGAGGTCGAGTGCCAGGGCGATCAGTTCCCGGTCGAAGGGACGCCCGTGGCCGGAGGCCCAGCGCTGCGCGTGGCGGAGGAGCAACTCGTTCTCGTCCATTGATTCATTGTTGCCCAAGGAAGCCACCGGCGGTACTCACCGCCGGGAACGACGAGGGCCCCGGCCATGGAGCCGGGGCCCTGCAGGCCGACGCGGCGCCGTCGGTGCGCCGCCGGTCCTGCGGTCAGTGCGTCGTGATCTCGATGTGGCGGGCCTTGACGGCCTCGGTCTTCGGCAGCCGGATGCTCAGCACGCCGTCGTCGAGGGACGCCTCGACCTTGTCCTCGTCGACCGGTTCGGGCAAGGTGACGCGGTAGCCGAACTGCCCGGTCCGGCGGCTGCGGTGCCGACGTTCGCCCTTGGCTTCCTTTTCCTTGACCTCACCGGAGACGACCAACTCCGAACCGTGCAGCTCGAGGTTGATGTCGTCACGCTTGACGCCCGGCAGGTCCACCTCGACCAGGTAGGCGTCGTCGCTCTCGGTCAGGTCGGCCAGCGGCGACCAACCGGACAGGAACCCGTCGCCGTCACCGAACGCCGAGTCCATCCACTGGCCCATCTGGCTGTAGAGATCCTCGAATTCACGGAACGGTTCCCAGCGATCCGGGGTGTTCTTCGACCGCAGTGCAGGGAGTGCCATGGTTCTTCTCACCGATCCCTTGATTGTCCTCGCCGGCGGTTTTCCGCCGACATCAGGAAGAACGCCGTGGACGCGGAAAGTATTCCGGGAGTTGAGTCACCTCCGCTCAAGGTCGGTGGTCCCGTGCACCGCTGCACCGCGGGCCTCGGAGAGTTCCGGATCGGGCCTCGGTGGCACACTGGCCACAATGACCACGCGTGTCCCCACTCCACCGTCCGGCCCCACTCCACCGCCCGGCACCGTCCCGCCCGACACTGCCGCGTCCCACATCCGGGTCGAGGGCCTGTCGCGCCACTTCGGGTCCGGGGAGTCCCGGGTCGAGGTGCTGCACGACGTGTCCTTCTCCGTCGCTCGCGGTGCCCGCTGCGTCGTCGTGGGCGCATCGGGGTCGGGCAAGTCGACCCTGCTCAACGCGATCGGCGGCCTCGACCGGCCCGACGCCGGGCGCATCACGGTCGCCGGCCTGGACATCACCTCGATGTCGGCACGGGAACTGACCCGCTACCGGCGTGACCACATCGGCTTCGTGTTCCAGTTCTACAACCTCGTGCCCGACCTGACCGTGCGGGAGGACATCCAGATCACCGCGCATCTGGTTCGCCACCCGCTCGACATCGACGACCTGCTGGACCTGCTGGGGCTGGCCGATCACCGCAACAAGTTCCCCGCGCAACTGTCAGGCGGGCAGCAGCAGCGCTGCGCCGTCGCGCGGGCGCTGGTCAAGGGCTCGGACATCCTGCTGTGCGACGAACCGACCGGAGCCCTCGACCATCACACGTCCGGCCAGATGCTCCAGGTCCTCGACGATGTCCACCGCCGCTTCGGGGCAACGCTCATCCTGGTCACCCACAACACCGACCTCACGACCATCGCCGACCAGGTGATCGAGTTGGCGGACGGCCGGATCGTCCGCAACGAGACCAACCCGCGCCCCCGCACCGTCGCCGACCTCGTCCGGTGAACCCCTGATGACCGGTCCGGTCGTCCGGGCCCTCGGCCTGACCGTACGGCGGCAGTGGCGCAGCTTCCGGGCCGCTTGGGCCCGCTGGACGGCGATGGGCGTGCTGCTGGCGGTCGGGTTGGGGGTCATCGTCGGACTGCTGACGTCGGCCACCGCCACCCTGAGAGGCATCGAACTCGGGGCCGCCGCAGGGAACCGCGCCGACGGCACGATTGTCACCGAGGTCCCGCTCACCGCCGATCAGATCGCCGGAGCCGAGGCCGTCGGCGCACGGCTCGCGCCCACCCCGTACGTGGACGTGCCCGGCCGGTCGCGACACGCCGGCACCGCGGCGGACATCTCCACCACCGTGCGGGTGCTCCGTGACGACCAGACCCTCAACCGACCCACGCTCGACACCGGGACGCTGCCGTCCGCCGACAACGAGGTGATGATCGAGAAGCTGCACGCGGCCGCGTACGGCCTCCGGGTCGGGGACCAGATCGAGGTCGACGGCCGACGCCTGCGGATCAGCGGCATCGGCAGCCTGCCCGACTACGCCATGGTCAGCCCCGAGGTCGGGCAGACGGCCGACCCCGAGCGGTTCGTGCTGGCGGTCGTCACCGCGGCCACGTACGGGGACCTGGCAGCCGCGCACCCGCGCGACGTGGTGTCGGCGTACGGGTATGTCCTGACCGGCGCCACCGATGACGAGCTGCGCAACCACCTGCAGCAGTACCGCCTCGATCCTGCTCGCGCCCGCAACCCGTACGTCGCCCGAGCCGTCGAGGCCGCGGCCGGGGGAGGGACACCGCTGACATACCCGACGATGACGATGTTCCTGCCGGCGGCCGACAACGTCCGGATCACCGGGGTGGTCTCGGACGCACGCACGACGATGATCGTCACGCTGGTCACCACGATCCTGGTGATGCTGCTGGTGGCATACGTCCTGGCGGAGTTCTCCCGGGACAGGATCATGCGCGAGGCGACCATCATCGGAACCCAGTCCGCGCTGGGCACGGGGGGGTCCGCGCTGCTCGGGCACTATCTGGTGCTGCCGCTGGCGATCACCGCGATCGGTTCGGCCATCGGGACGATCCTGGGGGAGCGGCTGGCACCCTCGCTCGACGTGGTCACGGGCTACTACTCGTTCCCCGCCGTGCGCAGCGAGCCCACCGGGGCGATCCTCGCCGCGGCGCTCGGCCTGCCGATCGCGCTGGTGGGCGTGGTCAACGTCGCCGTGCTGCGGCGCGCCCTGAACCGGCCGACCCAGGAGCTGCTCCGGCCCACCGTGGCCACCCGTGCGTCGCTGCCGCTCCGGTTGGACCGCCTGCCGTTCGTGCCGATGTTCCGGATCCGCCAGGTGGTGCGGACGCCGGGCAGTCACCTGCTGATCGTGGCCGGCCTGTTCCTGTGCATCCTGCTGATGGTCTTCGGCATGGGCATGCGCAGTTCGATGGACCGGTACTTCACCCGCGCGGGCGGCGAGCTGAGCTTCACCGACTACTACACGCTGCGCTTCCCCGACCTGAGCGCCGTGCCGGAGGGGGCGCACGAGGCCGTGGCGGTACCGATGACGGTCATCGGTGACGACGGCACGCCCGGGCAGACACTCACCGTGTTGGGGCTGCCGGCCGACAACCCGTACTTCCCGTCCCCCGGCAGCGACCTCGGAGCGCACGACCTGGTGTTGTCGCGGGCGGCCGCCGACCGCTACCGGCTCGGGGTGGGCGACACCATCGCGCTCTCCGACGACGTGTCGCTCAACTGGGCCTTCCGGATCGTCGGGATCGCCGACTACACGACCGGGGCGTTCGGATTCACCACGCCGGAGCATGCCGTGCGACTGTTGGACCCCGCCGTCCCGGTCGCCGCCGAGCGGATGGCAGCGGCGGGGGACGGTCGTGTCACGGTGGGCTACTACAACGCGCTGTTCGCCGACCATCCGCTCACCCTGGATCCGGATCGGGTGCTCTCCCACAGTACGAAGGAGGAGATGCTCAGTGGGGTCGCCAAGTTCGGCGCCATCCTGTCGCGGATCGTCGCCCTGGTCACCTGGACGTCGATGCTCATCATGGTGCTGGTGCTCTACGTGCTGATCCGGATGGCCGTGGCCCGGCAGCGCTACGCGATCTCACTGCTCAAGGCGCTCGGCTACAGCAACCGGCAGGTGGCCCGGCTCTACCTCGACACGTACCTGTGGCTGGTCGTCGGCACCGCCGCGCCGGCGATCCCGATCGCCCTGGCGATGATGGGGCAGGTCTGGCGGCTGATGACCGTGGAGCAGCCGATCGGGATCCCGTTCGTCCTCACGCCCGTCGACGTCGCCGCGATCCTCGGGCTCGCCCTGGGGTCGTACGCCGTGGTCCGCCTCGCCGTCGCCCGGGACACCCGGACGGTGCCGGTGACGGAGGTGCTGAAGTTCCGGGAGTGACCCTACTGTGGTCGGCCCACGCTCGGGGACGTGTCCCGCTCCACCGGCTCGGCCACCCGGTCGGTCGGGCCGAGGGACGCCTCGGCAGGTGCGGGGCCACCGGCGGTGAGGGCGCGGGGATCGGCGTCCTGGGACGACCGCCTGTCGGACGACTCGCTGTCGGACGACTCGCCGGCCGCCGACGCGCCCGCGGGACCCGCCTGCGGCCGGTCGTCCGCCGAGCCGGCGAAGGCCTCACCGACCGCTTGCAGCGCCTTGGTCAGTTCTCCCGGGATCACCCACACGGAGTTGTTGTTCCCGGCGCCGAGCTGTGGCAGGACCTCCAGGTACTTGTACGCCAGCACCTTCGGGTCGGCATCGTTGCGGTGCACCGCCTGGAAGACCATGTCGATGGCCTTCGCCTCACCGTCGGCCCGCAGCACGGCGGCCTGCTGATCGCCCTGTGCCTGCAGGATCGCCTGCTGCTTGGCCCCCTCGGCGGTGAGGATCTTCGACTGCCGGTCACCCTCGGCGTGCAGGATCGTCGCCCGCTTGTCACGCTCGGCGCGCATCTGCTTCTCCATCGCCTCCTTGATGGTGGCCGGCGGATCGATCGCCTTGATCTCCACCCGGTTGACCCGGATCCCCCATTTGCCGGTGGCATCGTCGAGGACCGAACGCAGCCGTGCGTTGATCTCCTCCCGGGACGTCAGGGTCTGTTCGAGATCCATGCTGCCGATGACATTCCGCAGGGTGGTCATGGTGAGCTGGTCGATGGCCTGCAAATAGTTCGCGACCTCGTACACGGCCGCCCGCGGGTCGGTGATCTGGTAATACAGAACCGTGTCGATGTTGACGACCAGGTTGTCCTCGGTGATCACCGGCTGCGGTTGCGAGGTGAAGACCTGCTCACGGATATCCAGCCGCGAATAAACCCGATCGGCGACGGGCACAATAAAATTCAGCCCGGGCTGCAGGGTGACACGATAACGCCCGAATCGTTCGATGATGTAGCGGCGGGCCTGGGGGACGACACGTACGGTCCCCATGACGAGAAACACGACGATGATCGCCGCGATGATGATCGGCACGAGAATGGGACTCATGGCTGCTCGGCTCCGTTCACTTGATGGCCCTCACGGCAGCAGCGCGGTGGGGTAGACGACCGCTCGGGCGCCGTCGATCTCCATGACCTCCACCGAGGTACCTTCGGGGATGACCAGGGATTCGTCGTACGAACGGGCGGACCATTCCTCGCCCGCAAGCTCGACCAGCCCCTCCCGTGCGCTGACCTCGTGGACCACGACGGCGGTGCGCCCGATCAGCGCATCGGTTCCCTCGCGGGTCAGCGGGGGAGTGCTCATCTGGCGACGCGCGATCGGGCGGACGACCAGCAGGCCGAGCAACCCGGCGATGGCGAAGGCGAGGATCTGGGCCAACACCCCGCCGCCCAGTCCGGCGACGAGCGCCGCGACCAGAGCCGCGACGGCCAGCAGGCCGAGCGCCAGGGTGAGCGTGAAGAGCTCCGCGACGCCGAGGAGCACCGCGACGATCAACCAGATGAGCCACGGCACGATATCAGCCTCCCCGCTTCGGGTGTACCTCCAATCTACCGGCCGGGGCAATGCGCGTGTGCCGGGTCGGCGACCGTACGGCAGGATGAGGCCATGACGACGGTGGGCGTGGCGATCACGGCGTACGACCAGGGGCAGATGGTCACCGAGGCGGTGGCATCGGTCCTGGCCCAGACCTGTCCGGCCGACCGCGTGATCGTGGTCGACGACGGGTCCACCGACACCACCAGCCGCGATGTCCTCGAGCGGTTGCCGCCCGGGGTCGAGGTGATCCGACAGCCCAACAGGGGAGTGGCGGCCGCACGCAACACCGGGATCTGCGCCCTGGACACGGAACTGGCGGCGGTCCTCGACGGCGACGACGCCTGGCAGCCCGACTTCCTGGCCGCGACGGTGCCGCTGCTGGCCGAGCCCTCCACGGTGGCTGCCTCGTCCTGGCTGGAGATGTTCGGGGTCGCCCACGGGGTCGTGCGTCCCCGCGGCGGACCGGTGACGAGCTTCCTGGCACGAAACTCCTGCCCGGCCTCGGCCGTGTTCCGGACACAGGACTGGGCGGGCGCCGGCGGCTACACCGAGTCGATGATCCACGGCTTCGAGGACTGGGACTTCTTCCTCAAACTGCTGCGGGCCGAGGGCAGCGAGGTGATCATCGTGCCGCGACCGCTCATCCGATACCGCACCCAGCCGTCATCGCTCAACGTCCGCAGCATGGAGCACCGACTGGAGCGCTTCGCCGAGATCATCGCCCACCACCGGGATGTGTACGCGGGCCACCTGGAGGAGGCACTGCTGGGCCTGGAGGAGACCGCGATGCGACGGCTGGCCGCCTGGGAGGACCTCGTCGGCTCCGATCCGACGATCGACCCGGGGGAGGCCGGCTACGGCGACGGCGGGATGTGTCCCTTCTCAGCGATCCTGACATCTCGTGAGACGCGAGACCCGCAGGATCATGCGGGTGCTCGGTATGTATCGAGCGCGAGTATGTCTCATCGAAGATGACAGTGTCCGACGTGGGCTGATGTGTTCGGTGGAGCCGATCGACAGCCGGCAGCGCGATGACCGAGGCGTTGACCTCGTGCTCCTGGACAGGGCACCCGGCTGTGAGAGCATGATGACATGGCCCGAGTCGCATCCCCTGTCGCCGCCCTGGTCGGCTCGCGGATCGTCGCGAGGCGCAACGAGCTGGGCATGACCGCTGCGGAGCTGAGCCGCCGCTCGGGCGTGAGCGCGGCGAACATCAGCTTCTACGAGAACGGCCGCTCGCTCATGAACATCGGCTCGCTGCTGCGCATCGCGGCCGCGCTCGAGATCGACCCGAGCGTGCTGCTCGACGGTGTTCAGCTCGCCGTGGCCGAG
Organism: uncultured Propionibacteriaceae bacterium; assembly: GCA_964528755.1. Lineage (GTDB taxonomy): Bacteria > Actinomycetota > Actinomycetes > Propionibacteriales > Propionibacteriaceae > Raineyella. Next base: position 471 of record CAZGWN010000067.1, on the reverse strand, counting down.
CAGCAGCAGGAGGGCTGACCGAGGCGGGTCACTCGCGCTCGGCCTGTTCCTCTGTGGTGGCGAGACGGAGCGCCAGCCCCAGAGCGTCTGCGACCTTGGAGAGAGTCGCTGTGCTCACGTCCTCGCCGGCCTCGATCCGAGCGATGGACGGTCGCGAGACGTGAGCTGCTTCCGCAAGGTCGTTCTGAGACCAACGACGAGCATGGCGCGCTTCGCGGATGCGTTGAGCGATGTCGGGCATCGATCCTTCTTCTCGCGTCATGGTTGATCTCCTGAGTCAATAGATGTCGTCGGAGTGACTGCAGGGCAGATCGGCTTGTCGACCGATTCGGGCGTAGCGCTACTGCTCGGAGTTGCGCTCGCGGACACGACGAGGACCACTAGCCCGAGGGTGATCAGAGCCGCGTAGAACGGTGCGATGGACCAGGAGAGCCAGACATCACGTCCCGGTACGTACTGCTTCCACAGGTC
>CAZGWN010000066.1:0-23600 GCA_964528755.1 uncultured Propionibacteriaceae bacterium | reverse complement strand
CCATCACCGCATCGGCGCCGCACGCGATCGCCTTGGCCATGTCGCCCGAGCGTCCGACGGCTCCGTCCGCAATGACATGGACGTATCGCCCGCCCGATTCGTCGAGGTAGTCGCGCCGTGCCTCGGCGACGTCCGAGATCGCGGTGGCCATCGGCACCTCGATACCCAGCACCTCGCGAGTGGTATGGGTGGCCGCCCCACCGAAGCCGACGAGTACCCCGGCGGCCCCGGTCCGCATCAGGTGGAGCGCACTCTGGTGGGTGGCACAGCCACCCACGATGACCGGCACGTCCAGCTCGTAGATGAACTTCTTCAGGTTCAGCGGCTCGTGCCGGCTGGACACGTGTTCGGCCGAGACCACGGTGCCCCGGATGACGAAGAAGTCGGGTCCGGCCGCCACCACGTCGCTGGCGAACTCCTGGGTGTTCTGCGGCGACAGCGAGCCGGCCACGGGCACCCCTGCCGTGCGGATCTGCGCCACGCGCTCCCGGATCAGCTCCGGCTTGATCGGCTCGGCGTACACCTGCTGGAGGCGCCGGGTGGCCTGGACCGGATCTGCCACGTCGGCGAGCTCGGCCAGCAGCGGCTCAGGGTCCTCGTACCGGGTCCAGATCCCCTCCAGGTTGAGCACGCCCAGTCCTCCGAGCCGTCCCACCGCGATGGCCGTCTCCGGCGACATGATCGAGTCCATCGGCGCGGCGATCACCGGGAAGCCGAAGGTCAGCGCATCGATCGTCCAGGTCAGGTCCACCTCCTCGATCCCGCGGGTGCGCCGGGACGGGACGATGGCGATGTCATCGAGGGAGAACCCGCGTTCCGCCCTCTTGCTGCGCCCGATGTCGTACATGTCGATCACTCCTCTCCGCCCGCGCACCCCTCGATGGGCGGGCGGCTCGGCCGGGCGCTGCCACCCGGCGTGTGCGGACGGAGGGGCCGTGGCGGCCCCCGGTCACGTGGATGGGGTCACTGGGCATGACCTGCGTAGTTCGGCGCCTCGATCGTCATCTGGATGTCGTGCGGGTGGGATTCCCGCAGGCCCGCGGAGGTGATCCGGACGAAACGTCCCTTGCGGTGCAGTTCCTCCACCGTTCGGGCACCCGAATAGAACATCGACTGGTGCAGTCCGCCGACGAGTTGGTAGGCCACCGCCGCCAGCGGGCCCCGATAGGGAACCTGTCCCTCGATCCCCTCCGGGACGATCTTGTCGTCCGAGGCGACGTCGTTCTGGAAGTAGCGGTCCTTGGAGTACGACGCGCGGCGCCCCCGCCCGGCCATCGCGCCCAGCGAACCCATCCCCCGGTAGGACTTGAACTGCTTGCCGTTGACGAAGACCAGGTCCCCTGGGGACTCCTCGCAGCCGGCCAGCAGCGAGCCCAGCATCACGGTGTCGGCGCCCGCCACGAGGGCCTTGGCGATGTCGCCGGAATACTGCAGTCCGCCGTCCCCGATGACCGGCACGCCCGCCGGACGGGCCGCCCGGGCCGCATCCCAGATAGCGGTGATCTGCGGGACGCCGACACCGGCGACCACCCGGGTGGTACAGATCGAGCCCGGCCCGACCCCCACCTTGATCCCGTCCACGCCGGCCTCGACAAGCGCCTTCGCCCCCTCGTACGTGGCCACGTTGCCGCCGATGATGTCCACCCGGGCCGCACGGGGCTCGGCCTTCAGCCGCCGAATGATCTCGATCTCGCTGCGCGAGTGCCCGTGTGCGGTGTCGACGACGATGACGTCCACCCCGGCCTCCACGAGAGCCATGGCCCGTTCCCAGGCATCACCGAAGATCCCGATCCCCGCACCGACCCGGAGCCGGCCCTGGCCGTCCTTGGACGCGTACGGGTACTGGGTCTGCTTGACGAAGTCCTTCAGCGTGATGAGCCCGCACAGCCGGCCGGCGTCGTCGACCAGCGGCAGCTTCTCGATCTTGTGTTGGGCGAGCAGCCGCATGGCGTCCTCGCGGGCGATCCCGACGCGCCCGGTGACCAGCGGCATCGGGGTCATCACGTCACGTACGGGTCGGGACGGGTCGACCTCGAACCGCATGTCCCGGTTGGTGATGATGCCGACCAGCGTACGGTCCGGGTCGACCACCGGGACCCCGGAGATGCGGAAGTGGGCGCACAGCTTGTCCGCCTCGGCCAGGGTGGCATCGGGAGAGATGGTGATCGGCTCGTCGATCATCCCCGCCTCCGACCGCTTGACCTGGTCGACCATCGTGGCCTGATCGGCCACCGACAGGTTGCGGTGCACGATCCCGATCCCACCCTCACGCGCCATCGCCACCGCCATCCGGGTCTCGGTGACGGTGTCCATCGCGGCGCTGACCAACGGAATGTGCAGGGTGATGTTCTTGGTCAGGCGCGTCGTCGTGTCGACCTCGGAGGGGATGACATCGGATTCGTTCGGCTGGAGAAGGACGTCATCGAAGGTGAGGCCCAGGACCCCGAACGGGCCGGGCACCTTCGTCTCGACGAGGTCATCGAGTTCTGACACGAGCGATACCTTTCGTGGGGATCTTGTCGTGGGGATCTTGCCTGTCGGGTTCGGACCTGCCCGCCACAGTGAGCCGGTGCGATGGCCCGACCGTGTGCCTGATCGGCGGCGCGATGGCCGCCGGTGACGTGGGGGGACCAGACAAGGTTACCCGCGAGTGTCGGCCTGCTCCCCGCCCTGCTCGTCCAGCGAGGCGAGGAAGTCGAGCAGAACGGTGTTGAAGGCCTGTGGGTCCGCCTTCTGTGGGGGCAGGCCGGCCAGCGGCACCGTCCGGGCCCGCTGCATCCGGCCCGCGAGCTGTCGGGCCTGTTCGGCACCGCCCCGCTGGTCGGAACTGGACACGATGAGGCTCGGGCACGTGACCGCCTCGGGCGCGTCGTCCAGGTCGATGCCGGCGAGCATGTCCATGGCCGCCAGCAGACGGTCCTTGTCGACGTTGCGAGCTGCCAACCGGGATCGTGGGGTCATCCGCAGCGCCGCCCGCTGCATGGCCAGCATCGGCCCGGGAGGAGCGATGAGGGGGGTGACCAGCAGCAGGCCACGCACCATGTCCGGGCTGTCGGCGGCGCAGCGCAGTGCGACCGTCGCTCCCAGACCCACCCCGCAAATGACGAAGCTGTCCACCCCGTACTCCAGCGGGACGACGCCGAGCGCGTCCGCCGCGGCCTGCAGGTCGAAGTCCTCCCGGTCGGTCGGCTTCATCCCCCGCAGCCACGGGGTCAACGGACGCCAGTCCGGCGGCAGCGCCACAACCTGGTCCTGCCAGCCGAGCGGACTGTCGGACATGTCGTGCAGAAGGACGACAATTTGCTGCGGGCGTTCCGGCATGGGGCCACTCTAGCGAGGACGGCCACCGGGCCGGGGAGGACAACAGAACGGGGGCCCCGAGGGGCCCCCGTTCGTGCGATACCGGACCACCCGGGAACGGACCCGGGTGATGTCATGCGGTCGGTGAGATCACTCCCCGGCGCCGGCTGCGGCCGGCTCCTCGGCGGGCTTGTCCACGACCAGCGTCTCCGTGGTGAGCAGCAGCGAGGCGATCGAGGCGGCGTTGGTCAGCGCAGAGCGGGTGACCTTGACCGGGTCGATGACGCCCTGGGCGATCAGGTCGCCGTACTCCCCGGTGGCGGCGTTGAAGCCGTGGCCCGGCTCGAGCTCGGCCACCTTCGTGGTGATGACGTAGCCCTGCTCGCCGCCGTTCTCGGCGATCCAGCGCAGCGGCTCGACGACGGAGCGACGGATCACCCGGGCGCCGACGGCCTCGTCGCCCTCGAGCTCGAGGGTGTCGAGCACCTTGGCGGCGTGGATGATGGCGGAGCCGCCGCCGGCGACGATGCCCTCCTCGATGGCTGCACGGGTTGCCGACACGGCGTCCTCGATACGGTGCTTCTTCTCCTTCAGCTCCACCTCGGTGGCGGCACCGACCTTGATCACGCACACGCCGCCGGCCAGCTTCGCGACCCGCTCCTGGAGCTTCTCGCGATCCCAGTCGGAGTCGGTGTGCTCGATCTCCGCCCGCAGCTGGGCGACCCGGGCCTCGACCTCCTTCGGATCACCGGCACCGTCGACGATGGTGGTGTTGTCCTTGGTGACCACGACGCGGTGGGCACGGCCCAGCACGTCGAGACCGACCTGGTCGAGCTTGAGCCCGACCTCGGGGGCGACGACCTGGCCACCGGTGAGGATGGCCATGTCCTGCAGCATCGCCTTGCGACGGTCGCCGAAGGCCGGGGCCTTGACGGCCACCGAGGTGAAGGTGCCGCGGATCTTGTTGACCACCAGGGTGGACAGCGCCTCCCCGTCCACGTCCTCGGCGATGATGAGCAGCTGGCCGTTGGCCCCGATGACCTTCTCCAACAGCGGGAGCAGGTCGTTCATCGACGAGATCTTGCCGGCATTGAGCAGGATGTAGGGGTCCTCCAGGACGGCTTCCATCCGCTCGGTGTCGGTGACCATGTAGCCCGACAGGTAGCCCTTGTCGAACTGCATGCCCTCGGTGAACTCGAGCTCGGTGCCGAAGGTCTGCGACTCGTCGACGGTGATCACGCCGTCCTTGCCGACCTTGTCGAAGGCCTCGGCGATCTGGCGGCCGATCTCCTCGTCACGGGAGGAGATGGTGGCGACCGAGGCCATGTCCTCGGTGCTCTCCACCGGGCGCGAAATCCGGGCCAGCTCGCCCTCGACGGCCTGGACGGCCTTGTCGATGCCACGCTTGAGGCCGATCGGGTTCGCCCCGGCGGCAACGGCGCGCAGACCCTCGTGCACCATCGCCTGGGCCAGCACCGTGGCGGTGGTGGTGCCGTCACCGGCGACGTCGTTGGTCTTGGTGGCGACCTCCTTCGCGAGCTGGGCGCCCAGGTTCTCGTACGGGTCCTCGAGGTCCACCTCGCGGGCCACGGTCACCCCGTCGTTGGTGATGGTCGGAGCGCCCCACTTCTTGTCCAGCACCACGTAACGGCCCTTCGGACCGAGCGTGACCTTGACGGTGTTGGCGAGGATGTCGACGCCACGCTCCAGGGAGCGGCGCGCCTCCTCATCGAACTGCAACAGCTTGGGCATTCGTACGACTCCTCAGCGGATTACTTGGAGACGACCGCGAGAATGTCGCGGGCGTTGAGCAGCAGCAGGTCCTTGCCGTCGTAGTGGACCTCGGTGCCGCCGTACTTGGAGAAGACGACGACGTCGCCGACGGCGACGTCGATCGGCACGCGGTTGCCCTTGTCATCGATCCGTCCCGGGCCGATGGCCAGGACGCTGCCCTCCTGCGGCTTCTCCTTGGCGGTGTCCGGAATGACCAGACCCGAGGCGGTGGTGGTTTCGGCTTCCTGCGGCTCGACGAGGACGCGGTCCTCGAGCGGCTTGATCGTGACTGCCACGTTCAAACCCCTTTCACATGTCTGTGCAGCAACTGACTCGTTCGACCGGCCGGGGCGTCGTCGCGGTGCCGCCCCGGACCGTTGGCACACTCACCGGGTGAGTGCCAACCAGAACGTTAGTCGTGGGTTAGCACTCGCGCAACCCGACTGCCAACGACCAGACCTGCGTCCGGGGGAACGCGGACGTGCCGCTCACCGCCCGCGCGGTCCACCCCCGCCGGACATCCCCCGGCCGGACAGAATCGCCCAGAGCAGCGGCAGCGCCGACAGCCCCATCAGCCACCGCCCGAGCACCGGCTCGCTCGCCGTCACCAGCGCCCCGGCGATCAGCACCGCGGCGAAGACCAGTACCCCGTTCGCGCGGTTGACGGCCCGCTCCAGTCGCCGAACGCGCAGGTCGAGCAGCGGCGTCCCGACGGCCAACTCGCCGCGCTCGGCGAGGGCCAGAACACGGTCGGCACGCCCCGGCAACCCGAGCGCGATCAGGGCGACCTTGCCGGCCTCGTCCACCACCCGCTGGGCCGTCGAACCGCCCTCCTGGGCCACCAACTCCTCGGCGTACGGGGTGATGGTGTCCCAGACGTTGAGCTCGGCATCCAGCCCGGTGCACACCCCCGACAGAAGCCCGATCGAGCGCCCGAGCATCAACAGGTTGTCCGGAAGCTGGAAGGGCAGTTCCCTCATCAGCTCGCGGAACTGCAGGCCGAATCGCTTCATCTCGGCAGGATCGACGCCGCGCAGCTGGTCCATGCTCATCCCGCCGAAGCGGTCGAAGGCCTGCCGGCCGGCCCGCTCGACCAGGGCAAGGTCGGCGCCGGGCAGGAGCACGTCGAGGGCCTGCATACTGCGGACCAGCCGGGCGCCGTCGCGGGTCCCGATCGCGATCAGCGCCTCGGTCAGGCCGTCCCGCAGACGGTCGGGGACCCGTCCGACCATGCCGAAATCGACGAAGGTCAGCCGCCAATCGGGCTCGCCGGGACCGGCGTCGGGTCGCGGAGTGACGAACAGGTTGCCCGGATGCGGGTCGGCATGGAAGAACCCGTCGACGAACACCTGCCGGAGGTACGCGTCCGCGAGCACGGTGGCCACCTCGCCGCGGTCGATGCCGGCGGCGGTGATGGCCTCGTGGTCGCCGATCCGGATCGCACTGACGTCCTCCAGGGTCAGCACCCGCCGGGTCGTCTGCTCCCACACCACGCGCGGCACGCCGATCCGCGGGTCGTCGGCGAAGTTGACGGCGAAGGTCTCCGCATTCCGGGCCTCGGCCAGGTAGTCGACCTCCGCCAGGGTCGTGGTGGCGAACTCCTCGACCAGCGCCCTGACGTCGGCCCGCGAGGCGACCGGCCGGTAGTGCGACAGCCAACCGCCGACCCGGCGCAGCGCGGCCAGGTCCACCCCGATGACCTGCCGGATGTGCGGGCGTTGCACCTTGACCACGACGGCGTCGAAACCCAGGTCGTGGGCATCGGCCTCCCGCAGTCGGGCCCGGTGGACCTGACCCAGGGACGCCGCCGCGAGCGGTTCCTCGTCAAACCAGGCGTACTGCTCCGACAGAGGCCTGCCCAGCTCGGCGAGCGCAACCCGGCGAATCGCCGCGATGTCCTCGGGCGGCACCTCGTCCTGCAGACCGGCGAGTTCATCGGTGATCTCGACCGGCAGGACGTCCAGGCGGGCGGACATGAACTGGCCGACCTTGATCATCAGGCCGCCCATGGAGATGGCCAGCAGACGAAATCGCGCCGCCGCCCGGGCGTTGCGCCGGACACGGGTCCGCTCGACCAGGCGACCGAACCCGAGCCGGCGCAGCACGATCTCCCAGCCGATGAAGCTCGCCGCCGTCCGCGCGAAGAACCACACGATGCGCCGGTAACGGGCGCGCAGGACGACGTCGCTCATGTCGCGCCCCGACCGGGGCCGAGCCGGGCCACTCCCGAAGGTCCGATCACTCCTGGGCGAGAATGGTATAGAGCTGCTTGCGGGCCCTCTCCAATACCTCGTGCGCGGCGGAGCGCTGAGCCTCCGTTCCGGTCGATCCGATCTGGAAGACGACCTGCGCCAGTCGGCCGGCGGCCATCCGGAACTCGCCGCCCTCGGGCGTGGCTCCTGCGCCTTCCTCCCACGGCGCACGCCGGCCCTCGAGCTGCTCGGCGGCCGACCGACCGGCGTCGGTCAGGTGATAGACCTTCTTGCCGTCTGTGGGCTCGGCGTCCACGAGCCCCTCGTCGGCCAGCATCTGCAACGTCGGGTAGACCGAGCCGGCGCTCGGGTTCCACACGCCGCCGCTGCGGTCGGCGAGTTCGCGGATGATCTGGTAGCCGTGCATCGGCTCCTCGGCCAGCAACCGCAGGATCGCGGCTCGGACGTCGCCGCGGCGAGCCCGCGGCCCGTTCGGGCCCGGGAAGTCCCCGAAGCGCGCGGCCAGGTCGAAAATCGGCGGAAACCCTCGCGACCCGGGGCCAGGACGCCCAGGACCAGGATGATGATGGCGATACATGACGTCCCCCTTGGATCGTCCTAGCGATATATCGTCTACGTGCCTGGGCACAGGATATCCAACAGGACAACACTTCGTCGTCGGCGCAGGGAGACCTCGGCGTACGGAGCCGTTCGAGCGGGCGTCAGCCGACCTCGGAGATCACGATGCCGGTGCCGACCGCGCCGGCCGCCCGGGCCGCCGCGGCCACGGTCGAGACATCGGCCAGGCTGCCCTCGATCAGCACCGGCTGGTCGACGCCCGAATCCCCCGACCAGGACACCGGCGCGTCCTGCGGAGGTCGGAAGGTCACGCCGGGCGGCATCCGGACGACCCCTGCGGCACGTACGCCCGGATCGTCGGCGGGGCGGATGACCAGCGACCGGACGACCGCGAGCCGCTGCGCGGCCCGATGCAGTACGTGGCACTGGCGGGTCGTCGCGTCGAAGGTCAGTGCGATGGTGCCGGTGTGTCCGTCGAGCGCCCCGGTGGCCAGGGAGGAGAAGTTCGTCCCCCGCTCGGCGAAGACCGAGGCGAGGGCCATCAGCGCCCCGGGCTGGTCGAGGCAGTGCACCAGCGCCACCCAGGGCCGTGGGGCGGAGGCGTCGTCAGACACGGGTACCTCCCGCCACGTAGGGGTCGATCGACGCGGTGATCCGAGTGAGAGAGCGGGCCAGCAGGGCATCCTCGTCGGGCTGCAGGTCACCGAGCAGCACGTCGGTCCAGCCCTCCGGGCCGAGCACGACGGGCAGGCCGAGCACGCCGTGGACCGGGGCGCCGGCGACACTCACCTCCCCGGCCACGGCGATCTGAGCGGCCATGACGATCACCCGGCCCTCGGCCAGCGCCGAGATCAGGTCGACGGTGGCATTGGCCGTGCCCACCGCGGTGCGGGCCCCCGACTGGTGGGTGAGCCACGGCCGAGTGACCGTCCGCAGGTCGGCAGGCAAGTCCTCCACCAGGGCGAAGGCGGCGCCGAGATCGGTCTCGGCGAGCAGCCGGCGTTGGGCCGTGGCGATCTCCTCGGGGAAGTCCGCCAGACGACGCCCGGCCCGCAGGTGGGTGACGACCCGCGCCCGTTCGGCGTCGACCAGGCCACGGATCCGTACCGTCGACCAGAGTGGGACCTGGTCGTTGCCGTGCTGGCCGGCGACGAAGCCGCCGACCCGATGGCGGCGGATCCCCAGTGAATGGGCGATCTCTCGGCGGAACCGCAGGGTGTCCAGCCAGGCGCCCATCCCGATCACCCGGTGCCGGCCGAGCCGGGCCGCCATCGTGGCCACCCCCAGTTCCACCGGATTGGTCACGACGATGACGACCTCGTCACCCGACCCGTGTTCGGCGATCGCCTCGGCGTACGCGGCGAACATGGCGTGGTTGCTGCTGGCCAGGACCGACCGATCGACCGACTCCCCCGGACGGCCGGCCACGGTCGCCCCGCCCGCGACGACGATGATGTCCGCGACGACGTCCTCCGGGGCCAGGGCGACATCGATGAGAGGGGCGATCTCGTCGTACGCGTCGATGAGGTCGGCCCGGTAGCCGTGGGTGGCGGCCTCGGAGGATCCCCCGCGCCGGCCGACCAACTGCAACCGTGCGGTCGCCGGCAGGGCCCGCCGCTCGATGAGCTGCGTACAGACCTGCCGCCCGACCGCGCCGGTGGCGCCGATCACCGCGACGTCCATGCCGCACAGGCTAGGCGGGTCCTGTGACGGACGTATTTCGGAGTGGCCGCGCGTCGGCGGGCAGGCCACGGTCCTCCGGTCCGTAGTACGTGCCGGTGTAGCGGGGTCGCAGGAAGTTCTCCTTGGTCAGGATCGCGTCGACCTCTTCGGCGCTGAGCAGCCCCATCTCGATGACGACGTCGCGGACGGGCCGCCCGGTCCGGACACATTCCCGACCCACGAGGTCGCCGTTGCGGTGCCCGATGACGTCATTGAGGTAGGTCACGATGCCGACCGAACTCATCACGTACGACTGGCAGCGCTCGACGTTGGCGGTGATGCCGTCGATGCACATCTCCCGCAATGTCACGCAGGACCGCCGCAGCAGCGTGATCGACTCGAACATCGCCGCGGACAGCGCGGGCTCCATCACGTTGAGCTCAAGCTGGCCGGCCTCGGCGGCGAAAGTGACGGTGACGTCGTTGCCGAAGACCTGGAAGCAGACCTGGTTGACGACCTCCGGGATGACGGGGTTGACCTTGGCCGGCATGATCGACGACCCGGCCTGCACCTGTGGCAGGTTGATCTCGGCCAGTCCGGCGCGCGGCCCCGAGGACAACAGGCGCAGGTCGTTGCAGATCTTCGACAGTTTGGTGGCCAACCGCTTCAGCGCCGAGTGCACGGCGATGTAGGCCCCGTTGTCGTAGCTGGACTCCAGCAGATCGGGGGCGCTGACCGTCGGATAACCGGTGATCTCGGCCAGCTTCTCCGCGGCCAGGCGCGGGTATCCGGGAGTGGTGGTCACCCCGGTGCCGATCGCCGTCCCGCCGAGGTTGACCTCCAGCAGCAAACGGCCGTTGGCGTCGATCCGGGCGAGTTCCTCCCGCAGGTTCGTGGCGTAGCCGTGGAACTCCTGGCCCAATGTCATGGGCACGGCATCCTGCAACTGGGTGCGGCCCATCTTGAGGACGTCGGCGAACTCCAGGCCCTTGCGGTTGAGCGCGTCCACCAGGGAGACGATCTCCGCCCGCAACTCCTGCAGCAAGGTGTAGACGGCAACGCGGAAGCCGGTCGGGTAGGCGTCGTTGGTCGACTGGGATTTGTTGACATGGTCGTTGGGGTTGATCACGTCGTAGCGGCCCTTGGGATAGCCGATGAGTTCCAGGGCGAGGTTGGCGATCACCTCGTTGGTGTTCATGTTGATCGACGTCCCGGCGCCGCCCTGGAAGACGTCGGTGGGGAACTGGTCCAGGCACCGGCCCTCGACCAGGATCTCGTCACAGGCGGCGGCGATGACATCGGCGATGTCGACGGGCAGTGCGCCGAGTTCCTTGTTCGCCGCCGCGCAGGCCTTCTTCACCATGACCATGGCCCGGATGAACTCGGGCCGGTCCCCCACCGTACGGTCCGAGAGGCGGAAGTTCCGCAGTGCCCGTACGGTGTGGATGCCGTAGTAGGCGTCGGCCGGCACCTCCAGCGTCCCCAGCAGATCGACCTCAGACCTCGTCCGCATCCCCGGCCCCTTCCCGTTGCGCCCAAGGGCACACTAACCCACCCGCAGCCGCCCCGACCCGGAGTTCTGGTGCCAGTGGGCGGCGGACTCGGCCGCCACCTGCGGATCCGCCTCGTCGGCGTCCTCCCCGGTGCCGGCGTCGAACACCAGCCGCACCATGTCGGTTCGCGACCACTCCCGGCCGACCATCAGCCCCCGTCCGGTCCGCCGGTCCCGGATGATGCTCTCGACCAGCCACGTCTCGGTGTGGGCGGGGACCGCCAACTGGTCACACACGTGCGGGGGCGCCACCTCCACGGTGCCGAGATGCAGGGCCCGGGCCGGTTCGTAGCCGCCGGCCTCGAAGGCCTCCGTGGCCGACCCGAAGGCACCCACGGCCACGTCAACGTTGGGAATCACCTCGGGCGCGTACCACTCCTCGTGCAGGGTCGTGGGGACGTCGTTCACGTGGCTGAGCCGATGCAGGTGCGCCACATCCGTGCCTTCGGCCACGTCGAACGCCGCGGCGGCCAGATCCGGGGCGGGCTCCACCACCCGCGCCACGATGACCGTCTGGACATGGGCGCCGGCGGCCCGGGCCGCATCACGGAACGACGGTCGGTGTCGGCCAGAGATCCGCAGGTCGATCCGGCGGTGGGCGAAGGTGCCCACGCCGGCGATCCGACGCACCTGGTGGATGGACTCCAACTCGGCCAGCGCCGCGCGAACGACGGACCGTTCGACGTGGAAGTGCGCCATCATCTGCTTCTCGCTGGGCAGCCGGCTACCGGGATTCATCCCGGCGATGGTGTCCAGGAGGGCGTCGACGAGGACGTCATGTTGCTCATCGTGCACGGACGAGTCCCTTTCCGGCTTCGGCAGATTCGGCGTGATCGTCCCCCCCGACGCGACACCACGGTGCCACCTGACACTAGGGCGTGAAAAGCGGGTGCTCGGGCAGCGCGGCCACCGACTCGACGACCAGGTCGACCGGCAGTGTCGCGAAGTCGGCCTGCCGCGACGCCCCGGACAGCACCCCGATCGCACGCACCCCCGCGTGGTGGGCAGCGAGGACGTCGGCGGGGGTGTCCCCGGCCGCCGCGACCTCGTGGACGTCGATCGACCCGACCGCCTCCATCGCATGGTGGATCATGTACGGCGCCGGACGTCCCGCCCGCACCTGGGTGGCACAGACCATCCCGTCGACGGTCGCGCCCGGATCGCCCGCACCGGTCGTCCAGCCGATGCCGCGCAGCAGTGCGTCGGCGGTCTCCTCATCGAACCCGGTGGTCAGCACTACCTTGATCCCGCGCGCCCGCAACTGCTCGAGGGCCTCGGGCACGCCACTCAGCGGTCGCGGCGGGCGGGAGACGTACGCCGCCGCCAGATCGGCGCGGAACCGGGCCCAGGTCCGGTCAATCAGCGCGTCGTCGGCCTCGACCCCGCCGATCCGCAGCAGATTCTCGATGGCCCAGCGTTTCTCCGTGCCGGTCCAGCCCAGGAACCGCTCGTGATCGACCACGGCGCCCTCGGCCTCCACCACGGCCCGCAGCACCTGATAGACGACGTTTCCGTCGTCGATCGTGGTACCGGCCATGTCGAGCACTGCCAGATCCATCCGTCCGCTCCTCCTCTGGGCCCTGGTTCCGGTCGATGATAGGGACCCTGCGCGCCGGGCCCCCGACCCGGGGTCGTCGTCAGGGTGAACGACCCGTGAACTGTCGGCGTCCCGGCTGCTGTCGCCGCGGGTCCGATCCCACACGCCGCCCGGACCGCCGGTGATCACCATCGCACCCGCGTCGGACGGCCGAGTTCATCGTCGACGTACGTCGGACGGGCCAACCGCAGCCCGGCGGCGGTCATCACCGCACACGAGGCCATCAGGAAGACCAGCGCCTCGACCCACCGCCCAGAGACGTCGTGCAGCACCCCGACCAGCAGTGGGCCCAACCCGGCCAGGAGGTAGCCGGCCGGCTGGGAGAAACCGGAGACCCGCGCGGTCACGCGTGCGTCGCGGGTGCGGGCGTTGATGAGAACCAGCGCGGTGGTGAACGCGAATCCACCCAGTCCCAGCAGGGTCGCCCACAGCCAGGGCGCGACGGCCGGGGCGGCAAGCAGCCCGACGTACCCGGCCAGGGTGGCGATCCCGAAGGCCCACATCAGCCACGAGAGGTCGCGGGTGCGGGCGACCAGGACCGGCATTCCGATTCCGCCGACGATACCGAGGATCGAGATCCACGCCAGCAGCGCCCCGGCGGTCCCGGCGGAAAGGCCCGCGTCGCGGTAGATCTGTGGCAGCCAGCCGAACTGGACATACGCGTTCATCGCCTGGGTGCCGAAGAAGACCGCCAGCGCCACCGCGGTCGGCGAGGTGACGATCCGCCTCGTCGCCCCCGACGTCGGCCCGGTCGCCGCGTCGGAGGTGTCGCCGCGCTCGCGCCGGGCGAGGACGAGCCAGAACCCGACGGCGACGACCGCGATGAGCCCCCACGCCCCGATACTCGCCCGCCAGCCGCCCGGCGCGATCCGGGCGATCGGCACGGCCAGGAGGGACGATGCCGACGCGCCGATCAACAGGGTCACGGTGTAGGCCGCCATCTGGCCGGTGACGCGGCTCCCGCCATGGCGTTTGATCCACGCCGGGACGAGGACATTGCCCATCGCCATCCCGGCCAGCGCCAGCAGGGTAAGGGCCAGGAAGGGCAGGACCGATCCGGTCGCGCTGCGGGCCAACAGACCGACGGCGATCGCGGTCACGCCCAGGAGAATGCCGCCGGTCACCCCGGTCCGCCGCGCCACTGCCACCGCCGGGGCGCCGAAGACCGCAAAGGCCAGACCGGGGAGGGCGGTGAGCACCCCGGCGACGGCCGGCCCGATGTGCAGGTCACGGTGATCTCGGCGAGCACCGGGCCGACCGATGTTGCCCCGGGTCGCAGACACGCCGAGACGAGGATGATCGCGGCGTACGCGAAGGTCGGGCCGGCGAGGGGTGTCGCGACCTGCTGGCCAGGCCCTCGGTCCGCGGGCGGTGGCGGGTGCTGACTCACGCCGGTGAACCCTACCCCGGTAGGATGCCGGACCGCGGGTGCGGACCGATCGATCAGGGCGCGGCCCGCTCCAGCGCGAGCAGGGCCGCCTTCGCCTCGACTCCACCCACGTATCCACCGAGCGACCCGTCGCCGCGCAGCACCCGGTGGCACGGCACCACTACGGGCAGCGGGTTCGTCGCACAGGCGGAGCCCACCGCCCGGTACGCCCGCGGGCTTCCGACCAGCCGGGCGATCGCGCCGTACGTGGCGGTGTGGCCGAAGGCGACGTCGGGCAGATGGGCCTGGACGTGCCGGCGGAAGCCGGTCGACAACGCGAAGTCCAGGGGAAGGTCGAAGGCCCGCCTGGACCCCGCGAAGTACTGCTCGAGCTCCCCGATCGCCGGGACGAGGCGCTGCGGGGCACGCAGGATGCGGGGGCCGATCCTGGCCGCGAGGGCCTCCAGCACCGCGTCGAACCCTTCCCTTTCGTACGCCACCCGGACCAACCCGCGCGCGGTGGCGGCCAGCAGCAGCCGGCCCACCGGGGTCTCGATCGTGGTGTAGCTGATCTCGAGGATCCCCTCGGCCTCGGCGCGGGCGGCCAGCCCGGCACGGAGCCTGGCGAGGTGGTCCTGATCCGGCGTGCCCAGCGCCATCAGGGTGCGGATGTCGCCTGTCTCGCTCATCTGACTTCTCCTGCCCGGAAATGGCTCCGCAGCTTCTTCATCCCGTCGGCGGCGGCCCGTCGGGCGGCGTCGGCAGATCCGCCGAGGATCGTCGCGACCTCGGCATATGTCAGGCCGCCCAGATAGTGGTAGGCGATCGAGCGGCGCTGCTTGTCGGGCAGCCTCGCCACGGCGGCCCATAGCTCGTGTCCGTCATCGGCCGGCCCGACGGCCGACCGCGGCTCGGGAACCTCGGCCACCGGCAGCGCGTGACGTCCCCTCCGACGGACGACATCGATCGCCTTGCGGTGGGCGATGGTCACCAGCCACGCCTCCACGTTGGCGTCCTCGGGCAGGTCCGGCCACGCCCCGAGCGCGGCCAGGAAGGTCTCCGACCACGCATCGTCGGCGTCGGCGTGCGGGCCGAGCACAGCCCGGACCACCCGCAGCACCGTGGCACCGTGGGTCTCGACGATCCGGTCGAAGGGCTGGTTCGCGCTCATCATGGGGAAGACGCGCGGGTGCCGCAAACGTGAGATCGGGCCGACAGGGCAGGCTGGGCAGCGACCGGCCCGCACCGGAGGAAGGACTCGACATGCCCGAGTGGCTGCAGGTCCTGCTCGGAGTGCTGCTGTTGTGGGACGCTTCGTTCGTCGTGGCGGTCGTGTTGAGGTTCGCGCTGCGCCACGCCGGCCGGGAGGCCCTGGACCGGCACTGGCCCGGTGGGCAGGGCGGTTCGGGGGGGTCGTCGACCTGAGCCGTCGTTCACGCGTACCCCCGCCGATCCCACCACTTTCGGAGAGATCACGGCGCAGACCCGGTGGATGAGTCAACCACTGCTCAGCCCCGGACCGGGCCGGCCGAGCGGACTCCCGCCGACCCCCGGCTCGCCCAGTGATCGGGCCAGCAGCGCGTCGTAGATCGGCGGCACCCGCAGCGCATCGGCGGTGAACACCGCAATGACGACCACCGTCGCCACCGGCAGCAGATGCCCCAGACTGCCCGTCATCTCCGCGGTGAGCAGGATCGAGGTCAGCGGCGTCCGGACACTGGCGGCGAGCACGCCGGCCATTCCGCACACGGCCAGGATCACCCGGTACTCGGGGGCCAACCCCGCGGGTTGCACGGCCAGGGCGTACGCACCGCCGGCCAAGGTGCCGACGGCCAGGATCGGCATGAAGATCCCGCCCGGAAGGCCCGAGCCGAAGCTCACCGCGGTCAGCGCCACCTTCACCACGAGCAGGACCACGACCGCGCCCAGGCCGGTCGCGGCGTACTCGGCCCACCCGATGAGTTCCTCGCCGCCGCCGAGCACGGCCGGCAGCAGTAGACCGCAGGCGAGGGCGGCGAGCACGGCCACCAGGATCGGCAGCGGGCCCCACAGCCGGGTCAGCGCATGCGAGGCGAGCAGGATCCGGTTCAGCCAGGCGCCGAGCAGGCCGGCGAGACAGCCCAGGGGCAGCACCACCCACAGCAGGCGCAGTGGCAGCTCGGGCACCGCCCCGAACTCCAGGATCGGTCGTGGCCCGAAGGCCAGGGTCGCCACTGCGTCGGCGGTCAGCGCTGCGGTCGCCGCCGATGCCACGACCAGCGGCGAGAAGCTGCGATGAAGTCCCTCGACGGCGAACATCAGGCCGGATACCGGGGCATTGAATGCCGCCGACAAGCCGGCGGCCGCCCCGGCAGTGACGAGGTGGTCGGTCTCCTCCGGAGTGGCTCGTAGCGGAACCGCGAGGAGCCGCGAGATGGCGGCTCCGAGGTGGATCGAGGGCCCTTCCCGGCCCAGGGACAACCCGGCGAGGGCGCCCGCCGCACCACCGGCGAATCGGGCGACTATCACCCGCACCGGCCGGATTTCGAGCCGGCCCTGCAGGATGGCCTTGACCTGTGGGATCCCCGATCCTCCGGCCGACGGCTCCCACGACATCAGCCACCACCCACCGCAGGAGACGGCGAGGACAGCGATCAGCCACAACGGAAGCCACCACGGGTGGTCCACCAGGCCGGCGTACGCCGCCCGGGCCCCGTCCGTGCCCAACGCTATCATCCACCGGTAGGCACAGCCGACCGACCCTGCGACCAGCCCGGCACACACCCCGTTGCGGGCCACCCGCCAACGCCGCGACCCGACCAGGTGGCCAACCCGCCCGGTCAGCGACGCCCAGGTGAGGATGGGAAGCCGAGCCCGCCGACGCCTCACGAGTCCGCCTCCCCCGCCGCGGTCAGCGCCTCGTACGCCGGCCGGAGCGCGTCGACCAGCGAGGTACCCCGGACCGTGACCTCGACCGGTGGCAGGGTGTCCGGAAGATAGGACCCGGCGGTCGTGCCGCGCGCAGGCCGGACGTTGCCGCCCGCCCAGAACCGGTCCAGCAGGTCGGTCAGCGGGACGACCACCTCACCCGCGCCCACCTCGTCCGGCGTCACGTCGAGTGACGCGAGCAGGTCCTCACGTTCCCGGCCGCGCCAGGCGAGGATCCGGAACGGGTCGTCGTCGAACTGCTCGGCAAGTAGGTAGAACACCGCCGCCAGGTGCTTGCAGGGCACCTCCCAGTCGGGGCAGCTGCAATCCATCGTGAGGTCGTCGCCGGGGAACAACGACAGCCCGACATCGGCGAAGACGTCCTCGATGTCCGGGGGCATGGTGCCGGCGAGCAGTTGGGAGACGAACCAGGCGTCCGAGGCGAGCCGGTCGCGGATCCGCGCCCAGTCGTCCTTGCCGTACGCCGTGACACCGATCCGGACCCGGTAAGGACGGGCGCGCGACCCCTGGACCTCGGCCCTCACCTGCCCCGCGCCCAGATCGAGGTCGAGGACCTGGCCGCGGCGGGCGTACGTACGCCCCCGGGACAGCCGCCCCGACATGCCGCGCGCTTCGAGCGTCTGAAGGAACCGCGTCGACCACCAGGTGGCGGCCATCGGGCCACGGGCCGTACGAGCCTTCAGACCGCCGTCGACATGGCGCGGGACGGAGCGCGGATAGTACGGGACGTCGGGCTGCTTACTCACCGACCGCCTCCTGGGACAGGGTGAACAGATCACGTAGCCGGTCGGTGGACAGTTCGGTCAGCCAGGACTCCCCGTCACCGACGGCGAGTTCGGCGATGGCCTTCTTCTCCTCGATGAGGTCGTCGATGCGTTCCTCCAGGGTGCCGGTGCCGACGAACTTGTGCACCTGGACACGCTGCTTCTGGCCGATCCGGAACGCCCGGTCGGTGGCCTGGTTCTCCACGGCCGGGTTCCACCAGCGGTCGAGGTGGATGACGTGGTTGGCGGCGGTGAGGTTGAGCCCGGTGCCGCCCGCCTTCAGCGAGAGCAGGAAGATCGGAGCGCCCTCCCCGGCTTGGAACCGCTCGACCATCTCGGTGCGGCGGGTGCGCGAGGTGCGGCCGGACAGGTAGGCCACGTCGGTGTCGAAGCGGGCGGCCAGGTGCGGGACGAGCAGCTCGGCGAACTCGGTGAACTGGGTGAAGCACAGCACCCGGTCGCCCTCGGCGAGGATCTCCTCCAGGATCTCCTCCAGCCGGGTGATCTTTCCCGACCGACGCCCGAGCGCCGAGCCGTCGTGGAGCAGCTGGGCGGGATGGTTGCAGACCTGCTTGAGTTTGGTCATCGCGGCGAGCACCTCGCCGCGCCGCTGGATCCCCTCGGCGCCCTCGATCCGGCGCATCATCTCCTCCACCACCGACTGGTAGAGCGAGGCCTGTTCGACGGTGAGGCGGTACGGCTGGCGGATCTCCATCTTCTCGGGCAGGTCGTCGATGATGGTCGGGTCGGTCTTCAGCCGGCGCAGGATGTAGGGCCGGGTGATCCGGCGCAGCCGGGCGGTGGCGTCCTCGTCGTGGTGGCGTTCGATCGGCGTGGCGAACCGGGCCCGGAACGTCTCCGCCGATCCGAGCATGCCGGGGTTGAGGACGTCCATCAGTGACCACAGCTCGGCAAGACGGTTCTCGACCGGGGTGCCGGTGAGCGCGATCCGCTGGCGCGCCTCGAGCAGCCGGACCGCCTTGGCCGTACGGGCGTGGCGGTTCTTGATCGCCTGCGCCTCGTCGAGCACCACCCGCTCCCAGGTGATCGCCGCGAGGTCCTCGATGTCGATCCGGGCGGTGGCATACGTGGTGACGATGACGTCTGCGGCGGAGGCGGCGGCGACCAGGGCGTCGCCGTGCAGGCGCTCGGGGCCGTAGTGGGCGCTGACCCGCAGCGTCGGCGCGAAGCGGGCGGCCTCCGCCTGCCAGTTGCCGATCAGCGACATCGGGCACAGCAGTAGTGTCGGCCGGCGCTCGGCCGCATCCCGGGCCCGGGCGGTGGCCTCCAGCGCCAGCAGCTGGACGGTCTTGCCGAGGCCCATGTCGTCGGCGAGGCAGGCCCCCAGCCCGAGCCGGCCGAGGAAGTCGAGCCAGCTCAGGCCACGGCCCTGGTAAGGCCGCAGGGTGGCGGTGAAGTCCTCGGGCGGCTCGACCGGGCTGAGTGTGGCGGGGGCGTTGCCGGCCAGCAGGTCACCGAGCCAGCCGTCGGCATCGACTCTGGTGACCGGCAGCGGGAGATCGGCGTCGACCGCGTGCTCGGCGGCCAGCGCGAGAAGGTCTGCGACCGTCGCCCGGTCGTCCGAGTGGGAGCGGAGGAAGTCCACGGCCCTCGCCAGCCGGTCCCGGTCGACGGCGATCCACCGGCCGCGCACGCTGACCAGCGGAGTCTTGGCCTCCACCAGCGCGGCGATCTCGTCCTCGCTGAGCGAGTGGTCGCCGACCGCCAGGTCCCAATGGAAGTCGACCAGCTGATCGCGGCCGATCGACGCCTCCGTGGTGGCGGCGTCGGACGGCGTGGCGCGGGCCCGCAGCCCGAGCCGGGGCCGCTTGGTCCACCAGGACGGCAGCAGCACCTCGAACCCCGCCTGGTCCAAGGCGCCGGCCGCCCCGGTGAGGAACCCGAACGCGGTACCGGTGTCGAGGACGAGTCCGGAGGGCCGGGCCTGGCGCAGCCCGGCCTCCAGGCCGGGCCAAACGTGCTGCGCGCGGCCCAGTTCGGCGAGCAGGACCTCCTTGGGACGGCGCATCCAGCGGTCGAGCGCGCCGTCGCCCGCCCAAATGCGTTCCGCGTCCACCAACAGGCTCGGGTCGGAACGGGAACGGAGCAGGAAATCCAGCCGCCAGACGTCGGGGTCCGGGCCGGTCGCGGGATCGCTCTGGGCCGCGGGGTCGATCGGCAGCTCGGGGGCGGTGGGCGGCTCGGTCAGCCGGAGCACGAGGTTGGCCGGACCCGGGTCGAGGCCCGTAGCGGCGCGCCACGGCTGGAGCGCCTCAGCCAGCGCCTCGATCGCCGCGTCGTCGGCGGGCATGCGGGGGTCGTCGCCGGTGAGGGCGTCCAGCCAGGCCTCGACCACGGGCGGATGGGTCGGGCGGCGGCCCCGGCGGCGCGGCAGGAACGAGGCCTGCAGTCGTACCCGGGCGCGGGCGTCGGCCAGAGTGTCGAGCGCGTCGGTCACCAGTGCGGCCGGTGCGCTCTCCCCGTCCGCGGCCCGGAAGGAGGGCGGCATCGCGGCAATGAGTTCCTGTGCTCGGGCGGCATCGGGTCCGACGAGGACCGCGCGCCATCGGGCTTCGGCCGGCCCCTCGGTCCGTCGGAGGTCGGGGATGACGCGCCCACGGTCGATCAGGTCGTCGGCCGCCTCGGCCAGGTCAAGCAGGTAGCGGGCCGACGCCGCGGGGCGTACGTCGACCGTGGCGGCGTCGCCGTCGGCAGACTCGTCGTCGGGGCGGACGAGGCGGGCCAATGCCGGCCCGAGAGCGGAGGGCGTCACGGCGACGGTCGGTACGATCCAGGCGAGCAGGGCCGGTGGGGTGGTGGCGGAGGGCCGTGGAGTGATCCGAACCAGTTCAGGCGAATCCAGCGGCGCCCGGCGCAGGGAGGGCAGCAAGACGGTCTGCATCGCCGGGGTGCCGCCGATGAGGTCGGTCAGCAGGTCGGCCGGGGCGGCGTACGGGTGCGGGCGGGCCCGGCGCAGCGCCTGGCTGGGGCTGACCACGGAGGCGGCCGAATCCTCGGCCCACAGGGCGGCCCCGTGGCCGGTCATCCAGACCGCGTGCAGCACCAGCACCTGATGTCCTCCCCTCGCCGCGGAGCCTCTGTGGCGGCACCAGCGTAGTCAGGGGTTCCGACATCGGGACCCAGGAGCGCCGGCGGCACCACGACGACGCCATCCGGGCGGTGGTGGGCGAACCGTCCGGACCCTAGATGTCGGGGCGGTGGGGGAGGGAAAGACGCAGCCGGCTCATCCTGTGGACAACGGTTGCATCGGCATCCGGGGGCTTCCCCCGAGGGGCGCCGCGCAAGCGGCCGTGGACCGAGGCTGCCCGGAAGCCCGGCGGAACCGCCACCGGTGGTCGGCCTGAGCATTGGTTCTCTCATCGGTCGGTTCTGCCCACCTCCTGCGGAGAAGGAAGTGCGGTCGGCGAGGGAATGCGTGCACCACTGCTCACCGTGGTGTCGGCACCGGCGCGCCCGATGATGGACCCGGCTACCGACGCCGCGCCCGATACGCCGCCACGGCGTTCCGGTTGCTACAGGTCGTCGAACAGTAGCGTCGGGAGCGGTTGCGGGACAGGTCCAGCACGATCGCCTCGCAGTCGGCGTCGGCGCAGATCCCCAGCCGGCTCATCTCGTCGGCGCGGATGACGTCGATCATCGCCATCGCGGTCTCCACCGCAATCCTGGTGGCCAGCGGGGCATCGAAGGGAACGGCATGGATGTGCCAGTCGTGCTCGCCGTGACGCATCAGCTGGGGAATCGCCCGGTGTTCGGCGAGCAGGCCGTTGACCAGGCCGACGGCATCATCCCGGTCGGCCAGGAGCAGGACCCGCAGCCGCGGTCGCAGGGACCGGACCGCTTCCAGCTCGTCGCGGGTCCGGTCGTGGCGACCGGTGTAGTCATACGTCTCGAAGAACTCGTCGAGGTCGCGGACGGAGTGCAGTCCGGCCGGCGGCTGCATCGAGTTGGCCAGCGCCACCGCCGCAAGCAACGACTCTTGGGTGTCATGAGCGAAGACCATGTTGACACATTACACGAGCGACCGATAGCGTCATCTGTCATGAGCGCAATGACCGATGACGTGGTGACCGGAGCCGGCGTCCGGACGGGGACGAACGCCGGATTGGTCCTCGCCTTGACCTCGGCCGTCTCCTTCGGCCTGTCGGGCTCGCTGGCCACGTCGCTGTTCGCGGCCGGGTGGAGCACCGGGGCCGTGTCGCTCGTGCGTGTGGCCGTCGGCGCGCTGATCGCCGCGCCGCTGGGATTCGTGGCGCTGCGCGGCCGATGGGGTGCCGTCCGGGACAACCTCGGGGTGATCCTCGGCTACGGATTGATGTCGGTCGCCGGGGCCCAGTTCAGTTTCTTCGCCGCCATCCAGCACATGGACGTCGGACCCGCGCTGCTGATCGAGTACACCGCTCCGGCCACCGTCGTCGGCTGGATGTGGCTCCGGCACGGGCAACGCCCCGGTCCCCTCACCCTTGCCGGTGCGGCCGTCGCGGTCTGTGGCCTGGTGCTCGTCCTCAACCTCGTCGGCGGCGGCGGCGGTCTCGACCCGATCGGGGTGGCCTGGGCACTCGCCGGCATGACCGGCACAGCGACGTACTTCATCGTCATCGGAACCACCGACGACCGGCTGCCGTCGATCGGGCTGGCCGCCTGTGGCCTGGTCGTCGGCGCGCTCGCGCTCGGTCTGTTGGGCGCGG
Source organism: uncultured Propionibacteriaceae bacterium (assembly GCA_964528755.1). GTDB lineage: Bacteria > Actinomycetota > Actinomycetes > Propionibacteriales > Propionibacteriaceae > Raineyella. The sequence goes on along the minus strand of CAZGWN010000066.1, from coordinate 1,178 downwards.
TCGGTCTCCTCCCGTTCCATGGCAGCGACGCCCCGGTCCACCTGGCGGGTGTGACCACCGCGTGGTGGATACCCTTGCTCGGCCTGGGCGTGATCTCCTGCGGATTGGCCTACCTCACCGGTGTCGGCGCCGGGCGGCTGCTCGGGGCACGCCTGGCGTCGTTCGTGGCGCTGGTCGAGGTCGTCGCCGGGGTCGGCTTCGCGTGGCTGCTGCTCGGGCAGTGGCCGGCACCGATCCAGCTGCTCGGTGGCCTGCTCATCGTGGCCGGCGTGGTAAGCGTACGGATGGCCGAGCGGGACTAGGTTCCGCGCAGGGACAGATACTCACGGATGTAGAGCGCCAGCAGAAGGTTGAACTTGGTCGTCGCGCGATCGAGGTCGACACCGAGGATCTCCTTGACCCGATTGATGCGGTGCACCACGGTGTTCCGGTGCGCGGGCAGACGGGCGGAGGCCCCGAGCGGACTGCAGTCGGCCAGCAGGTAGACCTGCAGCGTGTGCACCAACTGGGTGGCGTGCTCGGCGTCGTAGGTCTCGAGCGGGCCGAGATAGGTGCGGCGCACGTCCTCCAGCAGGGCCTCGTCGGGAACGGCGGCCAACACCCGCAGGACGCCGAGTTCGTCCAGTCCCACCCATCGGCGTTGCCACACCCGGGCGGCCGCGAGGGAGAACGTCGCCTCGCGGTAGGCGGCGGCAAGATCCCGGAGGCCGTGCTCGGCACGACACGTCCCCACGCACACGTTCCCGTAGGGCAGCAACGCATCGACGAGCTCGTGGTCGGGGAGCGCCGGATCGCCGACAGGCAGGACGAAGACGTGCAGGTCGCCGTGGGCGAGCAGGCGCCCGTGGCACCGTCGGCGGCGGAGCTCGCCCGACGCTCCCGCCTCGTCGGTCAGGCCCTCGATCACCGCCAGGCGACATCGGGCATCCGGCCCGAACCCGTACGTCTCCAGGACCGGCCAGGCCTCCCGCGGGACGGTGCCTCCCTGCAGGGCGGTCGTGAGGGCGGTGTCCAGCGTCTCGTTCTCCTGCCGGTCCCCCACCAGCAGCAGGGAGACGTCGCGCATCACGTCGACCAGATGGATCTCCCACGGGACCGTCAGCAGCGGGATCCTGCGGGCGTCACAGAACCGGACAACCTCGTCGGTGATGTCCGCCGCGGTGAGATAGCGCCCGACG
>CAZGWN010000065.1:616-23651 GCA_964528755.1 uncultured Propionibacteriaceae bacterium | reverse complement strand
GGCCGAACCCACATCCAGTGGGTTCGGCCCTCCGCGATGTCCTGAGACATCACATACGTCGGGCTGACAGGATTTGAACCTGCGACCCCCTGACCCCCAGTCAGGTGCGCTACCAAGCTGCGCTACAGCCCGTACGTGCCCCCCCACCGCGGGGATCACGAGGGCCAACCCTACTACGTCGGTCACCACCGCGCCACTCGACCCCCGATGTCGACCGGGCATGCTCGTGGCCCCGGTCACATCGACCGGGCATGCCGATCGCCTAGCATCGTCCCCATGATGGATGACAGCAGTGTGGCACTGGCGCTCGGCGGCGGTGGCGCCCGCGGCTATGCCCACATCGGTGTCCTGGCCGAGCTGGAGGCCCGCGGCTATCGCGTCACCCGGGTCGCCGGGACCTCGATGGGGGCGCTCGTGGGGGCGCTCTACTGTTCGGGCCATCTCGACGAGTTCACCGAGTGGGTGACGAGTTTTCGCACCCAGGTCGACGTTCTGCGCTATCTGGGGCCGAACTTCTCCGGCCCGAGCTGGATCCGGATCGCCCGCGTTCTCGAACGGGTGAGCGAGATCATCGGGGTCGAGCGGATCGAGGACCTGCCCGTTCGCTTCACCGCGGTGGCCACCGACCTGTGGGCCCGCAAAGAGGTGTGGTTCGAGCACGGTCCGGTGACCGCGGCGATCCGCGCGTCGATCGCCGTGCCGGGGGTCTTCCCACCGGTGGTGCTCAACGGTCGGCTGCTCGTCGACGGCGGGGTCCTCAACCAGGTCCCGGTCAGTGTGCTGGCCGGCGCAGGCGCGCAGTCGACCGTGGCAGTGTCGCTGGACGGTGCATCGGCGGACCGTGGCCGTGGCCAGACCCCGGTCCAGACATCCTCCGACGAGCAACCCGACGAGCAGTGGATCGCCCGGCTGGCCCATTCCATGGGCCAGTTGTTCGACACCGAGGCCGTCCGAGCGTTCACCGCCCGGCTCCGGACCCGCCCCAAGCAGGCGTCGCTCGACCCGGCCGAGGCCGTCCGGGAGGTCGTGGAGGAGTTGCCGATCGGCCTGCGCACGACCGACGTGATGCATATGGCGTTGGAGACCATGCAGACCGTGATGGCGCGCTTTCAGTTCGCCGCCTTCCCGACCGACGTCACGGTGGTCGTGCCGCGCGACTCGCTCGGGATGATGGACTTCCATCGCGCCACCGAGCAGATCGAGCTCGGCCGGCGGCTGGCCGCGGAGGCGTTCGACGAGGCCGGGCTCGGCAACCGTGCTGCCGCCTGAGCCTGAACGGTGTTCATCTCCTGAACACCGTTCACGACGGGGGCAGCTGCGCCCTAGACTCCGCATCGTCAACCGTACGGATGAAGGACGCATCGTGGCCCATCGCACCACTCCAGCTCGTGACCTGGCTCTGATCGCCGTGTTTGCCGGCCTGACGGCGGCGCTCGGGCTGATCCCGGCTTTCTACACCCCGCTCTCCCCGTCCCCCATCACCGCCCAGACCTTCGGCCCGGTCCTCGCCGGCGCCCTGCTCGGCGGCCGTCGAGGCGGTCTGTCCCAGGTCCTGTTCCTGGCTCTCGTCGCCGTCGGGCTGCCGCTGCTGTCGGGCGGTCGCGGCGGCATCGGCGTGTTCGCCGGTGCCTCCGTCGGATTCCTCATCTCCTGGCCGATCGCCTCATGGCTGATCGGCCGGCTCACCTATCGCCTCGGGGCGCCGTACCGGCTCGGCTGGGGGATCCTGATCAACGTCCTGGTCGGGATGGTCGTCATGTACGCGCTGGGGATTCCCGGGCAGATGGCCTTCGGCCACCTGAGCCTGCCGGCGGCCGTGGTGGCGAACCTGCCCTACCTGCCCGGCGACACCCTCAAGGGCGTTCTCGCCGCCGTGGTGGCCAAGGGCGTCCACCGGGCGTACCCGGGCCTGCTGCCGTGGCGCGGTCGTACTCCCGAGACGGCGGCGGCCTGATCGGCCGACGATAGGGTGCAGGCGGAGCATTCGCACGAGCGAAGCCGCCGGAACGACCCCGCCAGGAGGATGCCGTGATCAACAACGCCGTCATCGTCGATGCTGTTCGCACCCCGCTCGCCCCCAACACCGGCCCGTTGGCCGCCATCACGGCCGCCGACATCGCCGCGCCGGTCATCCGTCACCTGTACGAGGCGTGCCCGAAGCCGGACATGCTCCGCGACGTGCTGCTGGGACACGCCTTCGGCCGGGTCGGGCTCGGTCGCGACGCCCTGGTTGCCGCGGGTGTTCCTCACGAGGTCGCCGCCATGTCGGTGGAGCGCGGTCGCGCATCAGGACTGTCCGCCATCGCGTACGCAGCGAACTATCTGGTGGCGGTCAACAACCCGGGGTGGATGATCGCCGGCGGAGTCGAGGCCGGCTCGCAGGCACATGAACCGATCAACCCGGCGATGGCGCGGGCAGCCGACGCACTGGCCGAGGAGTACCGGATCGGAGCGGAGGACCGCTCGGCCTACGCCGCGCGGTCCCTGGCCCGGGCGGAGGCGGCCCGCGAACAGGGTCGCTTCACGGCCGAGATCGTTCCGGTCGGCGACGTCGCCGCCGACACCTTCCGCTCCCCCGAGGCCGACCCGTCGATCATCGACGATGGCGCGGCGGCGGTCCTCCTGGTCGACGGCTCGACCCACCGACGGCTTCGTACGCCGGGCCTTCGGGTGACGGCGTCGGCGACGTTCGGGTGCGATCCGGCGCGGGTCGGGTGGAGTCTGGTGCCGGCGGTGGAACGGGTGCTGTACTCGACCCGCCTCAACCTGGACCAGTTCGACGTCATCGAGTTCGACGAGGCGTTCACCGGCAACATCCTGGCCGCGGCCACGGCCCTCAAGCTCGACCCCGAGCGGATCTGCCGACAGGGCGGGTCGCTCGCACTGGGCCACCCGTGGGGCGCCTCGGGCGCCGTGCTGATGACCCGGGCGTTCACACAGTTGGTACGACAGGATCACGGCCGATTCGGACTCCTCGGTGCCTCGGCCGGATCCGGACAAGGAGTGGCCATGGTGGTGGAAAGATGCTGATCAAGGCCGACCACGTCACCCACACGTACGGGGACGGGCCGATGGCCCGCACTGTGCTGCACGACCTCAACGTCGAGCTGGCCGAGCGGCGCATCGGCGTGATCGGGCACAACGGTTCGGGCAAGTCGACCTTCGCCCGGATGATCAACGGTCTGGTGGTGCCCAGTGAGGGCACCGTGACCGTCGACGGCCTGGACACCCGCACCAAGGCCAAGGAGATCCGGCGCCGGGTCGGGTTCTGCTTCACCGACCCCGACAACCAGATCATCATGCCGACGGTCGCCGAGGATGTCGCCTTCGGGCTGCGGCGGGCCAAGCTGTCGGCCGACGAGAAGGCTGCGCGCGTCCAGGACATCCTCGACCACTTCGGCCTGGCCGGCCACGCCGACCACCCGGCCCATCTGCTGTCGGGCGGTCAGAAGCAGCTGATGGCGATGGCCTCCGTGCTGGTCACCCGGCCCGAGATCCTCGTCATGGACGAGCCGACCACGCTGCTCGACCTGCGCAACGCCGCCATGATCGGTCGGGTGGTCGCCGATCTGGACCAGTCGGTGGTGCTGGTCACCCACCACCTCTACCTGCTGGAGAACTTCGACCGGGTGCTGGTCTTCAACGGTGGCCGGCTGGTCGCCGACGACATACCGGCGAACGCCATCAGCGCCTACCAGGACCTCATGGCGGTCCGTCGATGACGTCCACGAGTTCGGCGGCGGTCCGTCGATGACGTCCACGTTGGGCCTCTACCGTCCCGGCACCTCCCCCCTGCACCGTCTGCCGGCCTGGGTGAAGCTGGTGGCCCTGGTCGTGCTCGGTGCCGGCGCGGTCTTTCTCACCTACTGGTGGCTGGTCGTCGGACTGCTGGCCGTCGTGGCCGGGCTGTACGCCCTCGCTGGATTCGGACCGGCGACGATGGGCAAGCAGGTCCGGCCGATGCTGTTCTTCCTCGTTTTCACCGCCGCCTACCACCTGTGGACCGCCGATTGGCGGCGCGCAGTCGTGGTCACCGGCACCTTGACGGCGCTCGTCCTGATGGCGGCGCTGGTGACCCTGACCACCCGGACGAGCCGGCTGATCGACGTGATCGTCGCCGCGGCCGGCCCGTTGCGCCGCTTCGGGGTCGACCCGGAACGGGTGGGTCTCATGCTCACCATGGGAATCCGGTGTGTGCCGCTGGTGGCCGAACTCGCCGGTCAGGTCCGCGAGGCCCAACTGGCCCGCAGCAATGCCACCAGCGTCCGTGCCTTCGCTGTGCCGCTGGTGGTGCGGACGCTGCGCCGGGCCGATGCGATGGGCGAGGCGTTGGTGGCCCGGGGGGTCGACGACTGAGGTCCACCACGACCGTCGAAGTGTCCGATCGCCGAGACGCTCAGGCGGCGCCCAGGTCCTTCCACGGACCGTACGGCTCGCCTGGCTCCTGGTTGCGGGTCGGCCACTGGGCCCGCCACAGGTGCCCGTCGTACGCCACGGTCTCCCCACCGGCATAGGGCCACGACGCGGTCCAGCCGACCACCGAGCCGCCGGAGGTCGGCACGTCGGCGCCGACCTCGGCCCACGCGCCGTACGGGGAGGCGCCCGGCGCCTCGCCACGGGCATACCACTGCGCCACCCAGGCCGCGCCGGCGTGGGTCACCCGGTCGCCCTTCCCATAGACCGTTCCGGCGTCCCAGGCCTGCTCGGGCAGATGCTTGCCCGCCGGCAGGGTGTAGCCGCGCTCGGCCAGAGCCTGCACGAGGACGTGCGGATAGTCGGTGATGATTCCGTCCACGCCCATGTCGATGAGGCTCTCCATGGTGGGCCGGTCGTTGACCGTCCACGGAATCACCTTCATGCCGGCCCGGTGCGCCCGGCCCACCAGGTCGGCCGTGGTGAACGGCACGTAGTCCGGGTCCACGACGGAACCGCCCTGCGGGTCCCCGTGCACCGGCGAGATCGCATCCGCGCCGAAGGACGCGGTGGCGGCCACCAGGTCGCCGTCGAAATCGTCGATGTCGATGCCGCCGAGCCACGGCGATGCGCCCGGTTGTCCGGCCTGCAGGAACTGCTGGCCGTTGGTCAGCGCGATGATCGGCAGCTCCGGGGCCACCTGCTTCATCCGCATCAACGCGCCCCAGTCGAAGCTCTCGATCATCACCTGATCCTCGAGGCCGTAGCGGGCAATCTCGGCGGCGACCACCTGGACGAACTGCTCCCGCGGCGCGGTCTCGTCGGGCGCGCCGGCCTCGACCTTGGTCTCGATGTTGAGTGACACGTCGTCGGCGCCGTACGCCTCGACCAGGTCGAAGACCTCGCTGAGCAGCATCATGCGGGAGTACGGGTGGGCGACCTGACCGGGGTACTGCGGCTTCGTCGTGCTGCCGCAGTCGAAGGTGCGGACCTGGGCCAGGCTCAGGTCCTTGATGTACTTGCCCATGTACGGGTACTCGGGGTCACCGGGGAACGCCGGTTCTCCCTCACGGCACACGCTGGTGTTGGTCTTGCGATCATGGGTGATGACCGCGTGGCCGTCCTGGGTGATCTGCACGTCGAGTTCGAGGGACGACACGCCGAGTTCGAGGGCGTAGGCGAAGGCCTGCGGCGTGCTTTCCACGTTGAGGCCGATGCCACCGCGGTGCGCCGCAATGTCGAAGGCCGGCAGGTCGGGCCGGGAGTGCGGCGGCTGGGCGTGCACGGCGAAGGCGGGGGCCACGGTCGAGCTGGCGACCGCCAGGGCGGTCACGGCGCCGAGGCAGAGCGTCCGGAGGCGGCGGAGGGGGTGTCGCATGGGTGTCTGCTTCCGATCTCGGATGTGGCGCGGTAGTGGCCACCCTCGCATCCTCGGAACGGCTCCGGTCCGGCGCGTGAGCCGCGCATGACGCGTTCCTGAACAGTCGGCCAACGCTGGACGAGCCGGGACGCCCGGGCGGCTACCGCTCCGAACGCTTCGCCCGCGGCCGGACCTCGACGTGCACCGGTGTGCCGCGGAAGCCGAAATCCTCCCGCAGCCGCCGTTCGACGAACCGTACGTATCCGGCGTCCAGCGGACCGGAGGTGAAAAGGATGAAGGTCGGCGGTCCTGCTTGCGCCTGGGTGCCGAAGAGGATCCGGGGCTGCTTGCCGCCGCGGACCGGATGCGGCTGGGCCGCGACCAACCGGCCGAGGAAGGCGTTCAGCCGCCCGGTCGGCACGCGGGTCTCCCAGCCGGCCAGCGCCTCGTCGATCGCCCCGCGCAGCCGCACCACGTTCCGCCCGGTCAGTGCCGAGATGTTCACGTGGTCGGCCCAGGCGAACTGGACCAGGTCGCGCTCGATCTCCCGGTCGAGATAGCGGCGGCGCTCCTCGTCCGTGAGGTCCCACTTGTTGAACGCGATGACCAGTGCCCGCCCGGCATCCTCCACCATCGACAGGATCCGCAGGTCCTGCTCGGTGATCTCGTCGGAGGCATCGACGACGGCGATGCACACCTCGGCGCGTTCGATCGCGGCGGCGGTGCGCAGCGACGCATAGTACTCGTGCCCGGACGCCTCCTTGACCCGCCTGCGCAGGCCGGCGGTGTCGACGAAGCGGTAGACCTCCCCGCCGACCTCGACGAGTTCGTCGACCGGGTCGACGGTGGTGCCCGACACATCCGAGACGACCGAGCGCTGTTGTCCGACCAGCCGGTTGAGCAGGGATGACTTGCCGACGTTCGGCTTGCCCACGATGGCCACCCGGCGGGGGCCTCCCTGCGCGGCCTCATCGGCTATCGGGGTCTCCGGCAGCACGTCCAGCACGGCGTCGAGCATGTCCCCGGTGCCACGCCCGTGGATCGCCGACACCGGCCACGGTTGGCCCAGTCCGAGGTTCCACATCGCGGCCGCCTCGGCCTCGCCGCGCTGGTCGTCGACCTTGTTGGCGACGAGGACGACCGGCTTGTGGGAGCGGCGCAGCACGGCCACGACCGCCTCGTCCTCGTCCAGGGTGCCGACGGTCGCATCGACCACGAGGATCACCGCGTCGGCGGCGGAGATGGCCAACTCGGCCTGCTCGGCGACCCGCGCGGCCATGCCCTGCGCATCGGACGCCCAGCCCCCGGTGTCGACGAGGACGAAATCGCGTCCGCTCCACGTCGCGTCGTACGAAACCCGGTCGCGGGTGACGCCGGGGACATCCTGGACGACAGCCTCGCGCCGGCCGATGATGCGGTTGACCAGCGTCGACTTGCCGACATTGGGACGCCCGACGACGGCGACCACGGGTCGGGACCGGTTCTCGTTCACCGACCCAGCCTAGTGCAGCCGCCCAACGGACGGCGCCCCTGGCAGCGACATCCCGGTGAGCGCCTCCGCGGCGCGGACATGGCCCGCCAGCCGCACCCGGAGGCGCTCGGCCGCCTCCCGGACGACCCACTGCCGGCGCGGCCAGTCGACTCGCGGCAGTCGGATCGGCTCGCCGAACACCACGTGTATCCGGGACCGGAGTCCGGGCAGCGACTTCGGACTCGCCCCGGGTGCCCGGGTGCCCAGCATCGCCACCGGAACGATCGGGGCACCGGTCACCATCGCCAGGTACGCCGCACCGGACCGGATCCAGCGGAACTCCCCGATGTCGCGCATGCCCTCGGGGAAGATCACCAGCGCCTGCCCGTCCCGCAGCACCCGGATGCACCGGTCGAGCGCCGTCCGGTCCACCGGCACCTCGCGGCTGATCGGGATCTGGCCCGACGCGTCGAGCAGCCGCCCGACCGGCCCGCGGAAGAGCTCCTCCTTGGCCAGCGCGTACGTGACCGGGCGCGGCGACATCAGCACCGACAGCGGCCCGTCCATGGTGGCGAGGTGGTTGCAGGCCAGCAGGACCGGCCCGTCAGCGGGCACCAGGTCGGCCCGGTGCACCCGGACGTCCCACACCATACGGGCCAGGCCGCGGGCGATCGGGGCGAGGATCTGCAGCAGGCCGGATCGGGAAGCAGCGATGCCGTCGGTGTGGGGCAGTCCGCGCAGGTCGAGCGTGGTCCGGGGCGGCATCGCGATCCTTCCGGGAGGGGTCAGGGCCGCCGGTGGCAGGCCCGGTCGACGAGGTCGACGACAGCGGCGATGACCTCGGGCAGCGGCAGGTCGGTGGAGTCGATGACGGTGACTCCGTCGGCCGCCTCGGTGAAAGCGGTGACCCGCGAGTCGTCGCGGTCGCGGCGCAGGACCTGGTCGGCGACCTGCTCCCCCGGCACCCGCGAGCCGAGCTCCGCGGCGCGGCGGGCCACCCGGGCGTCGGGGTCGGCAACCAGGAGGATCCGGACGTCGGCGTCGGGGGCGACCACGGTGGTGATGTCCCGCCCCTCCACGACGATGCCGTCGTGGGCGGCGGCGATGGCGGCCCGTTGGCGGGCGATCAGCTCCTCGCGGACCTCCGGCAGGGAAGCCACCGCGGAGACCGCCGCCGAGATCCGCGGCTCACGGATGGCGGCGGTGACATCGGTGTCGCCGACCCGCACCTGTGGGTGGCGCGGATCGGTGCTCACCGTGAGCGGTGTCGTCGCGAGCAGGTCGAGGACCTGCTCGGCGCGGCCCGGCACGCCGGACGCCAGGTCCACCCCGTGCTGCAGGCCCAGCCACGTCGCGGCCCGGTACATCGCGCCGGTGTCGAGATAGTCCCAGCCGAAATGCTCCGCGACGGCACGCGACGTCGAGGACTTCCCCGATCCGCTCGGCCCGTCGATGGCCACGACTACCACAGCGATCACCCTAACTTTCCGGTCCGACAGTTCTTGACGTACAGATGTCGCGCCGGCGGCCGGCAGGCGACAAATCGGTGACGTACGCGGCGACGCTACTAGCTAGCCGTGCAGGCGCCAGCCGGCGTCCTTCATCGCCTCGGCGACCTCGACGGCGCGGTCCGGGTCGACGGCCACCTCCAGATAGCCGACCTGGCGAGCCGGATCGTGCTGGATGGCGATGTCCTCGATGTTGACCCCGGCGCCCGCGATGTCCTGGAACAGCCGGGCCAGCGCACCTCGCGCGTCGGGGATCTCGATGACCAGCCGGGCGTACTCGGTGGCCGGCGCGCCGTGCTTGCCGGGGATGCGGCGGGTGCCGGAGCGGCCACGTTCGAGGAAGGGACGCACATCGTCCTCGCCCGTCTCCAGTGCCACGATCAGCGCACCGAGTCGCTCGTGGACGGCCTCCAGCTCGGGGCGCAGGGCCGCGGTGTTGGCATCGATGATCTGGTCCCACAGGTCGGGGTCGGACCCGGCGATCCGGGTCACGTCGCGCAGTCCCTGGCCGGCGAGGTCGAGATGGCGGGCGGGCAGGTCGACGAGGTGGTCGGCCATCAGCACCGACATGAGGTGTGGCAGATGGGAGACCTGGGCGACAGCGGCGTCGTGGTCGTCGGGTTGCAGGACCACCGGACGCGCCCCGCACACCTCGATCAGCGCCCGGACCGTTGCCGCGGTGCCCTCGGCGACGTGCTCGTGCGGCGTGATCGCCCAGGTCCGGTCGACGAACAGGTCGGCGCTGGCGGCCGCCGGACCGGAATGCTGCGAGCCGGCCATCGGGTGCGAGCCCAGGTAGCGCGACAGGTCCCGTCCGCCGCCGCGCAACTCGCGCAGCACACTGCCCTTGACCGACCCGACGTCGGTGACGACGGCGCGCGGATACCGGTCCAGCGCCCGCCCGATGATCCCGGCCAGGGTCCGCGGCGGGGTCGCCACGACCACGAGCCGGACGGTCCCGGGGTCCACCGGCGCGGTGGTGCCGGCGCCCAGCGTGGCCGCCACCCGGGCGTGGTGGACCACGGCGTCCGAGAGGTGCACCTCGATCCCGGCCCGGGTGAGCGCCGCCCCGACCGAGGCGCCCAGCAGGCCGGTGCCGATCACCACGGTGGGGTCGAGCAGGACCGGGTCGAGCGGGCCGGTCTCACTCCCCGAGGACACCCGCGACGTCCTCCCGCGACAGCCGCCGGAACTTGCGCTGCTGGCCCCGGGTCCGGTCCAGGACGGCCACCTCCAGCGCATCGGCGCCGAGCCGGCGGGGCGGAGAACCCGCTCCGGCGTCCTGGTCGCTGGCGAGAGCCCGGACGGCGAGCCGGATCGCGTCGGGCAGTTCCGCGTCCGGGTTGACCCCGACGGCAACCACCTCGGCGATCGCCTCGGCGGCCCCGCCCATCACGGCGAAGTCGCGTTCGTCGGCGACGGACCCGTCGTACGTCAGGCGGTAGATCTGGTCGCCGCTCGGCGCCACGCCGAGCTCGGCCACGACGAGCTCCACCTCCAGCGGCTTCTCACCGCCCGCGGCGAAGGTCGCGCCGAGCAACTGGGCGTACGCGTTGGCGAGCATCCGCCCGGTGACATCGGACCGGTCGTACGCGTAGCCGCGCAGGTCGGCCTGCTGGATCCCGGCGAGCCGGAGCTGTTCGAACTCGTTGTAGCGCCCGACCGCGGCAAACCCGATCCGGTCGTAGATCTCCGAGACCTTGTGCAGGGCCGCCGAGCGGTTCTCGGCGACGAAGCAGATCCCGTCGCGATAGCGCAGCACGACGACCGCCCGGCCCCGCGCGATGCCCTTGCGGGCGAAGTCGGAGCGGTCCTTCATCTGCTGCTCGGGCGCAACGTAGAACGGCATGCTCATGGCGGTCATCCTTCTCCTCGGGACACGGCTACCAGCGGAACTGTCACACCAGCGGGGCGGACGGCCCGTCGGGGCGCCGGCGGCGGCCCTCGATCACCCGGTCGGTGATGGCGGCCATGTCGTCGGCGGACAACTCCCGGATCCCGTCCGGGCCGGCCGCCATGACGATCGGATAGATCTGCCGCATGAGATCCGGCCCTCCGGTGGCCGAGTCGTCGTCGGCGGCGTCGACCAGCGCCTGGACGACGGCGGTGGCGCAGCCGATCAGGTCGAGGTCGGGGCGGTAGAGCTTCTTCAGCGAGCCTCGGGCGAAGATCGACCCGGAGCCGACCGAGTGGAAGGCGTGTTCCTCGTACTTGCCGCCGGTCGCGTCGTAGGAGAAGATCCGGCCCTGCCGATGGTGGAAGTCCCAGCCGGCGAACAGTGGCACGACCGCCAGACCCTGCATCGCCAGACCCAGATTGCTCCGGATCAGCGCGGCCAGCCGGTTCGCCTTGCCGTCCAGGGACAGCGGAGCGCCCTCGATCTTCTCGTAGTGCTCCAGCTCGACCCGGAACAGCCGCACCATCTCCACCGCGAGTCCGGCGGCGCCCGCGATCCCGACCAGCGAATACTCGTCGGAGGCGTACACCTTCTGGATGTCGCGCTGGGCGATGTAGTTGCCCATGGTGGCGCGCCGGTCGCCGGCCATCACCACGCCGCCGTCCCAGGTGGCCGACACGATGGTCGTGCCGACCGGGCTGAGTTCACCGACGTCCCCGCCGGATTCGATCCCGCGGACCCGGTTGACGGGCAGCAGATCGGGTGCGGTCCTGGCGAGCAGCTCGGTGAACGAACTGGACAACTCCTCGCTCACTGGCCGCCCTTCTGCACGTACGAGCGCACGAACTCCTCGGCGTTGGTCTCCAGCACCTCGTCGATCTCGTCCAGCAGTGCGTCGTAGCCCTGGTCGTCGGCCGCCTGGTCGCTTGTCTCCCCTCGGGAAGTTGGTGCCTCGACGTCCTCGTCGTGATCGTCCTGGTCATGGCGGGATGCGTATTCCTGCTCAGACATCGCTCTCCTTCCTCCGTCCGGTGGTTCGAGCCTACCCGGGGTGGACGCCGAGGGCATCGGCGAGTGCGGCGGGTCGGTCGACCCGTTCGAGCAGATCTCCGATATCGGCGGCGCCGCCCCACAGCGGGTCGGGCAGGTCGATGCGGGTGACGCCGCGCCCGGAGGCCCCGGCGAAGGTCAATCCGTCCCAGCCGGCCCCGACGAGGTGGTCGATGAACTTCGCCACCGCCCGGCCCCGCAGCCACGCGCGGGTGTCCTGCGGCGGCCGGCGCCGGGCCGCCTCGATCTCGCCCGGGTCGACGACCGTACGCAGCCGGCCCGCTCCCTCCAGTCGGCGGGCCAGTCCGCGGGCGGGGTCGACGTCGGCCCACTGCAGGTCGACCAGGGCCAGCTTCGGATCGCCCCAGCCCAGGTGGTCCCGGTCCCGGTAGGACTCCAGCACGCTACGTTTGGCCGCCCAGTCGAGCCGGTCGGCGGTTCGCCGCCAGTCGGCCCGCAGGTCGGCGATCAGCCCGGCCCAGGAGCCCAGCAGTTCCTGGTCTGCCCCGGCCAACCCGGCGGCCGCCTCGTACCAGGCCTCCTGCAGGTCCAGGCCGGTCATCCGTCGCCCGTCGGCCAGCGGCACCGTACGGGTCAGGTCGGGGTCGTGGGAGATGTCCCGGAATGCCGCCACCGGTCGGGCCAGGACCAGGTCGGGGGCGCGGTCGGCCTCGACCAGCCGTAGGGCCAGGGCGGCGGTGCCGACCTTGAGCCAGGTGGCGGTCTGGGACAGCGTCGCGTCACCGGAGATGACGTGCAGCCGCCGCCAGTCGCGGCGGGTGGCGTGGGGTTCGTCGCGGGTGTTGATGATCGGGCGGCGGACCGTGGTCTCCAGGCCCACCTCCGCCTCGAAGAAGTCGGGCCGCTGCCCCAACTGGAAGCCGGGCCGGTCGCTGGCCGGGCCCAGACCGACCCGACCGGCGCCGACGAGCACGGTCCGCGACACGAGGAAGGAGGTGAACGCCGTCACGATCCGCCCGAACGGCACCGCCCGCGACACCAGGTAGTTCTCGTGCGTGCCGTAGGAGGCGCCCTTGGAGTCGGTGTTGTTCTTGTACAGGCGGATCTGGTGGCCGATGGCCGCCGACGCGGCCCGGGCGGCGTCGGCGAGGATCGCGTCGCCGGCCCGGTCCCAGATCAGCGCGTCGCGCGCGGTGCGCACTTCCGGCCCCGAGTACTCGGGGTGGGCATGGTCGACGTAGAGCCGTGCCCCGTTGTCGAGCATGGCGTTGCCCAGCCCGGCGTCGACGTCGGTCAGTTGGTCCAGGGATGCCCGCGCCCGGGGCGCGGTGAACCCGCGGGCGTCGACCAGCGGCGACTCCGACGTGTAGTCCCAGCGGCCCTTGCCGAAGCCGATCGACTCCAGGTAGGTCCGGACGACGTGGTTGGACAGGTGCATCGGGTGCGGGGCGTGCTGCGGCGGTACGCCGATCAGACTGATGCCGTACTCGGTCTCCAGCCCGAGCACCCGCTCCGGCCTCATCGCCGGATCACCCGTGCCAGGACCCGCCAGCCGGTCAGCACCAGCCCGAGGAAGAGCAGCGCGACGAGGATGAACGACCAGTGCGTCGACCCGCCGGTGACCACCCGCAGCACCATTCCGATGCCGACGGTGACCGCGGCCAGCGCTCCACCGAGCAGCGGATGGCCCGGGTCCCGGCGCAGGCGCAGCACCGCCCAGCCCGCCAGGCAGCCGACGAGGAACGGCCAGGCGGTCGCGGCGACGTCGGCGAGGCCGATCCCCTCCCCGTGGGAGCTCCGGCCCACCACGGCGAAGACGATCACGGCCACCAGGTCGGCGGCGAGGGCGTAGGACGGCTTCACAAGTCTCAGCTCTGCTGGCTTCACAAGTACTGCCCGGTCCGCCCATCGGTCGGCGGTTCGGGCTGGTGGCCGCGCAGCGGTCGGACACCGACGATCGGCTCCCCGGTGTGACCGCCCTCGGCGCCGATGATCCGGGCCCAGTCGGCGGGATTGGCCGTGGACAGGTCGGAGTCCTCGACCAGGTGGGCATCGGTCGCCCGCAGCAGGTGGTCCAGGCCGATTCCGCCCGGACCACCGGCCAGGATGTCCTTGATCGCCAACTTCTTGGCGCGGGCCACGATGGCGGCGACCATCGCCCCCGACACCAGGTCGGCGTACCGGACGATGCTGGCCTTCCCGGAGGCGTAGGTGATCTCGAAGACCTCCGACCCCGGACCCTCGTCGTAGATCCGGTCCAGGGCCGACTTGATCATGCCCTCCCGGGTCTCCCCCTCCCGCATCGGCACCCGATCGGACAGGTAGGTCCGGAAGATGTCGCCGGCGGCTTGCCGGTCGGGCCGCTGGATGCGGACCTTCACGTCGAATCGGCCGGGTCGGAGGATCGCCGGGTCGATCATGTCCTCGCGGTTGGACGCGCCGATGACGATGACGTTGTCGAGTTGCTCGACGCCGTCGATCTCCGACAGCAACTGCGGCACGATGGTCGTCTCGACGTCGCTGGACAGCCCCGAGCCGCGGGTGCGGAAGATCGACTCCATCTCGTCGAAGAAGATCACCACCGGGGCGCCGTCGGAGGCCTTGTCGCGGGCCCGCTGGAAGACGACGCGGATCTGGCGTTCCGACTCACCGACGAACTTGTTGAGCAACTGGGGGCCCTTGATGTTGAAGAAGTACGACCGCCCGGCGGCCTCCCCTTCACCGGACAGCGAGTGGGCCACCGCCTTGGCGATCATCGTCTTGCCGCAGCCGGGCGGCCCGTACAGCAGGATGCCCTTGGGCGGGGTGAGGTCGTAGGCGCCGAACAGGTCCCGGTGCCGGAACGGCAGTTCCACCGCGTCCCGGATCTGCTCGATCTGCGGGCCGAGGCCGCCGATGTCCTCGTACGCGACGTCGGGCGTCTCCTCCAGGATGAGGTCGGCGACGTCGGTGGTCGGCACCCGGCCCAGCGCCAGCCCGGCGCGGACGTCCACCAGCAGCGCCTGGCCGACCCGCAGCAACTGGTCATCCAGCGTCGAGGCGCGGTGGACGACCTCGTCGCGTCCGGTGCCGGTGGTGACCACCAGGCGCCCGTCGTCGAGGGGCTCCTTGATCGAGGCGAGCTCGCCGGTCCGGGCCGTGTCGGCGACCCCGATCAGCTGTGGCACGTCGTTGAGCAGCACCTGGGCGCCGACGGTCAGTTCGTCGGCCCCCAGATCCGGGGTGACCTGGACCCGCAGCCGACGCTGCCCGATCACGACATCCGCGAGGTCGTTTCCGGGCAGCCCGATCACGGTGCCGAACGACGACGGCGGGTTGCTCAGCTCGTCGAGTCGGGTCTTGAGCCGGACCAGCTCGTCGCGGGTCTGGCCCAGCAGGTCGGTGAGCCGGGCGTTCTGGTCGGTCAGGCCACGCATCTCCGTACGGGTTTGGGCGAGCTTGCGCTCGGCCGCCTCCCGGTCCCGGGCGACCCGGCGGGACGCCTCCGTGGCACGGTCCAGCTCGTCGCGGAGTCGGTAGACCTCCGCAGACAGCTTGTCCGGTCCCTGCTCGTTGAAGGAACTGTATTCACTCATCGCCCGTCTCCTCCGTCGTGGTGACCCCTGGCGGGATCGGGCCGCGGTAGTCGGCACCATACGCCCCCGGGGCCGGCCGGCGCTTGCGCAGCGGCGCGTCGACCCCGTGTGCCATCCGTCTGGCGATCACCAGGAAACCGGTGTGGCCGGTGGTCTGGTGTCCGGGCCGGATGGCCAGACCCTCGGCGTGCCAGGCTCGGATGGTCGTCTCGGTGGCCCGCGGCTCGGTGAAGGCGCGGGTCGCCCGCAGGGTGTCCATCACCCGGCCCATCTGCGTGGTGGTGGTCACGTAGCAGCACAGCATTCCGCCTCCGACGAGTCGCGTGCCGATCGCTTCGACACACTCCCAGGGTGCCAGCATGTCCAACACCACCCGGTCCACCGGGTCCTCGGTGATGGCGCCGGTCAGCTCGCCGCGGTGCAGATGCCAGTTCGCCGGGTGCTCCCCGAGCCAGGCGGTGACGTTGCGTTCGGCGATGTCGGCGAAGTCGCCGCGTCGCTCGTACGAGTGCACCACCCCGGTCGGGCCGACCGCCCGCAGCAGCCACAGGGTGAGCGCCCCCGAGCCGGCGCCGGCCTCCAGCACCCGGGCGCCCGGGAAGATGTCGGTGAACATGGTGATCATCGCGGCGTCCTTCGGGTAGATCACCGCCGCGCCGCGTTTCATCGCCACCGTGTGGTCCTCCAGCAGCGGCCGGAAGCACAGGTAGACCTGGCCGAGGCTGGAGGTCACCGTGATCCCCTCGGGGCGGCCGATCAGGTCGTCGTGGTGGATCTCGCCGCGTGAGGTGAACATCGAGGCGCCCGGGGTCAGCACGATCGAGTGGCGCCGGCCCTTGGGGTCGCTGAGGTTGACCCGCTCGCCAGGGGTCAGGGGCCGTTCGTCGATCACTGTTCCTCCGGTCGGGGTCGTCAGGGGGTCTCGCTGAAGGCGGCCAGGTCGAGCTGCCATCCCGGGCCCAGGTGGGTGAGGTCGACCCCGTACCCCTCCCGCACGAAAACGTACTCGTCGGCCTGCCGCAGCGGTGCGATCCGGGCATCGTCGGCCGCGTACGACTGGATCGTCGTACGGGCCGCGCTGCTCGTCGCGTCGTCGGCGGAGGCCAGTCCGTTGGTGACCAGCAGCCGCATCGTCGAGGCGTACGTCGCCGACGGGTCGGCCAGCGCGTCGAGCAGCCAGGCGCGGACCGTCCACACCGGTGCGCGGGTGTCGACGAGGAGGAGGTCGGCTGCCCCGGTGTCGGCGCCGGCCGCGTTCGGGCGCACCGTCACCCGGATCCGCCCGGTCGCCTCCAGGGTCCGTTTCAGACCGTCGGCCATGTCCGCGCCGTTGGGCATTCTCGGATCGTAGCCCAGCGTCAGGCTCACCGGGTCGCCGGCGGGCAGCGGGGTCGGCGACGGCAGCCCGCCGGCCGGGAAAAGCCCGGTCGACGCGCCGGTCACCCCCAGCGGCACCTGCCCGGTCATCGTCCGTCGGTCGGCGACCGCCGTCGCCAGGTATCGGCGCAGCGCGCCGTCGTCGGCGAGCCCGGAGGATCGGTTCCAGACCAGCCGGACGACCCGGGCGCCGACCGCATCGACCGGGGTGTAGGGTCCTCCGGCCGCCGCCCTGGCGCGCAGCCGCTCGGTCGCCGCCGTCGACAGGCCCCGCCAGGCCACGTCCACGTCGCCGTCGGTGACCGCCTGCTCCAGCGCCGCCGACGTCGGGTATTCCCGCAGGGTCACCCGGACGATGGAGGCCGGCGCATAGCCCTGGTAACTCTCGTAGCGGGCAAGGTTCCACACCCCGTCGACGCCGCCCATCCACCGGTAGGGCCCCGAGCCCTGGGGGGCCCTACCGGTGCCGGCGATCTCGTCGGGCGGGTAGGCACGGGAGTCGACGATCGAGGCGACCGAGGTGGCCAGCGCGTAGCCGATGTCGGAATCGGGATAGGAGAGCACGAATCGGACGGTCAGCGCGTCGGGGGTCTCGATCCGCTTGATGGCGTCGAGCAACTCGACCCCCGACCCGGCGACGCGCAGTCGGCGCGCCCGCTCGACGGAGAACTTCACGTCCGCCGAGGTGACGTCCCGGCCCGAGTGGAAGTGCAGTCCCTCCAGCAGCGTGCAGGTGTAGACGTCGCGGGCCTCGAAGATGCAGTCGCGGGCCGCGTCCGGCTTGAGTTGGGTCTGCCCGGCCGGAGTGGCCATCAGCCGCTGGAAGACGCTGAACGCGACCGCCTGTGAGCCGCCGGTGGTCATCGCCGCCGGGTCGAGCTGGGTGATGGCGTCGGTCGTTGCGACGGTGAAGTCGCGCGCCGGCTTCGGGGTGGGGCTCGCCGAGGCCGTCGCCGTCGGCTGCGGCTCCACCGGGATCGGCGGCGGGTCGGGGGCCTGCTGGGTGCACGCGGCCAGGGCGAGAACGGCGACGAGCGCGGCTCCCGCCCGTCGCGGCCGGTTCACCGTAGGGCCCCCACCAGCCGCTCGTCCGCCACCGGCGCACCCACCATCGCGAACAGTGCGCCCGGCGTCACCCCCTCCAGCGTCCGGATGACGGTCCGGCGCGGGTGCAGCGGCAGCGGGACGGCATTGGGTATCCCGATCACCCACGCCCCGGCGGCCTGGCCCGATCGGGTGCCGGGCAGGGAGTCCTCCAGGACGACGCAGTCAGCGGCATCCACCCCGAGAGCCGCCGCGGCCCGCAGGTACGGATCAGGGGCCGGCTTGCCCGCGGTCACCTCGTCGCCGCCGACGACGGTGGCGAAGGTGCCGGCCGGCAACTGCTCCAGCACGGCGTCGAGCAGGCTGCGGTAGGACGCCGAGACCAGCGCGCACGGCACCCCTGCCTCTCCCAGGGCGGCGAGCAGCTCCAGCGCTCCGGGCCGCCAGGCGATCTCGCTGGTGGCCAGCCGGTGGGCGACCCGGGCGACCATCCACTCCACCACCCACTCCGGCGTCAGGTCGTCGCGTCCGGTGACGGTGAGGATGTAGCGGCCGGCGTTGAGCAGGTCCGACCCGATCAGGTGCTCCGCATGGGTGTCGTTCCAGGTGCCGCCGAGCATCGCCACGAGCTCGTACTCACAGCCGATCCAGACGGGTTCGGTGTCGGCGACGGTCCCGTCGAAGTCCCACAGGCAGGCGGCGGGGCGGGCGTGGGCGGTGCTAGCGAGCATTGAAGTACTTGGCCTCCGGGTGATGCACCACGATGGCGTCGGTGGACTGCTCGGGGACCAACTGGAACTCCTCCGACAACTCCACCCCGATCCGTCCGGCGTCGAGCAGCCGGGTGATCGTCGCCCGGTCCTCCAGGTTCGGGCAGGCGCCGTAGCCGAACGAGTACCGCGAGCCCCGATAGGCCTGATCGCGCACCATGGCGTCGATGGTGGTGTCGTCCGCGGCAAAGCCTAGCTCCCGGCGGATCCGGGCGTGGACGTACTCGGCCATCGCCTCGGCCAGTTGCACGCCCAGCCCGTGCAGCTCCAGGTACTCCCGGTAGGCGTCGGCCTCGAACAGCCGTTGGGTCGCCGCCGACAGGGTCGAACCCATCGTTACCAGCTGGATGCCGAGCACGTCGGGGCCGTGTCGTTCGGCCAGGGCCCGGTCCCGGAAGAAGTCGGCCAGGCAGAGGAACCGCGGCCGCTGCTGGCGGGGGAAGGTGAACCGGGCGACCTCGGCGTCCAGATCGTCGGGGTGGTCGGGGTCGAGGACGACGAGGGTGTCCCCTGACGACCAGACCGGGAAGTAGCCGTAGATCCCGGCGGGTTCGGCGAGATTCTCGGTACGGAT
Source organism: uncultured Propionibacteriaceae bacterium (assembly GCA_964528755.1). Taxonomy (GTDB): domain Bacteria; phylum Actinomycetota; class Actinomycetes; order Propionibacteriales; family Propionibacteriaceae; genus Raineyella. Next base: position 4,651 of record CAZGWN010000065.1, on the reverse strand, counting down.
CCGGTCCAGCAGCGCGCGGATCCGCGGCCGTCCCTCAGCCTCGGCCAGGTCTTCGTACGAGGCGCCGCCACGGACACCGCGCAGGCCCCAGCGGCCCATCAGGGTGGCCCGCTCGTCGAGCCAGCCGACGATGTCGTGCAGCGGCACGCCCTTGATGATCCGGGTGCCCCAGAACGGCGGCGTCGGCACGTCGATGTCGTACGCCACGTCGGAGCGCGCCGGCACGACGACCGGCGTCTCGACCCGTTCCACCGGCTTGACCCGGCGCGGCCGCGGGGCGGGCAGCGCGGCGCCCGGCTCGCCCTTCTTCACGGCCATCACCGCGGTCATCAGCGACAGTCCCTCGAAGGCGTCCTTGGCGTAGCGGACCTCCCCCTCGAAGAGGGTCTGCAGATCCTGCTCCACGTACGAGCGGGTCAGCGCGGCCCCGCCGAGCAGCACCGGGTAGCGGCCGGCGAGGCCGCGGCTGTTGAGCTCAAGCAGGTTGTCCTTCATCACCATGGTCGACTTCACCAGCAGCCCGGACATCCCGATCGCGTCGGCGCGGTGGGCCTCGGCGGCCTCGATGATCGCGCCGATCGGCTGTTTGATGCCGAGGTTGACCACCTCGAAGCCGTTGTTGGTGAGGATGATGTCGACGAGGTTCTTGCCGATGTCATGCACGTCGCCCTTGACGGTGGCGAGCACGATCCGACCCTTGCCGGCACCGGAGGCGGCCGCGTCCATGTGCGGCTCCAGGTAGGCGACCGCGGTCTTCATCGTCTCGGCGGCCTGCAGCACGAACGGAAGCTGCATCTGTCCCGAGCCGAACAGATCCCCCACGACCTTCATCCCGTCCAGCAGGTGGGTGTTGATGATGTCCAGCGGCGCGGTGTCGGTCATCGCCTCGTCCAGGTCGACCTCGATGCCCTTGGCCTCGCCGTCGATGATCCGCTGCCTGAGCCGCTCCCCGACCGGCAGGGCGGCCAGTGCGGCGGCCCGTTCGGCCTTCTGGTCGGCGGTCGTCACGCCCTCGAACAGCTCCAGGAACCGGGCCAGCGGGTCGTAGCCGGGGCTCCGCCGGTCGTACACCAGGTCGAGCGCGACCTGCCGCTGTTCCTCGGGGATCCGGTTCATCGGCATGATCCGCGCCGCGTGCACGATCGCCGAGTCCAGCCCCGCCTCGACCGCCTCGTGCAGGAAGACCGAGTTGAGCACCACCCGCGCCGCCGGGGACAGCCCGAAGGACACGTTCGACACGCCCAGGGTGGTGTTGACGTCGGGGTGGGCAGCCTTGATCCGCCGGATCGCCTCCAGCGTCTCCAGCGCGTCGCGGCGGGTCTCCTCCTGGCCGGTGCCGATGGGGAAGGTGAGGGTGTCGACGAGGATGTCGCCCGGGTCCAGCCCCCAGCGCCCGGTAAGGTCGTCGATCAGCCGGTTCGCCACCCGCACCTTCCAGTCGGCGGTGCGGGCCTGGCCCTCCTCGTCGATGGTCAGCGCGACCACCGCCGCGCCGTGCTCCTGCACCAGCGGCATCACCCTGGCGATCCGCGAGTCCGGCCCGTCGCCGTCCTCGTAGTTGACCGAGTTGATCACCGACCGTCCGCCCAGGCACTCCAAACCGGCTTCCAACACGGCCGGCTCGGTCGAGTCGAGCACGATGGGAAGGGTGACGGCGGTGGCCAGCCGCGACGCGGCCTCGCGCATGTCGGCGACCCCGTCGCGGCCCACGTAGTCCACACACAGGTCGAGCAGGTGGGCGCCGCCCCGGTTCTGCGCCTTGGCGATGTCGACGCACTCGTTCCAGTTGCCGGCCAGCATCGCCTCGCGGAACGCCTTGGACCCGTTGGCGTTGGTGCGTTCGCCGATCGCCAGGAAGGAGATGTCCTGCCGGAACGGCACGTCGGTGTAGACCGACGCCGCCGAGGGGACGTGGGTGGGGTGGCGGTCGGCGACCGGCCGCCCGCCGACCCGTTCGACGACCCTGGCGATGTGCTCGGGTCCGGTGCCGCAGCAACCGCCGACCATCGCCAGCCCGAAGTCGCGGGTGTACTCGTCCATCGCGTCGGCCAGTTGGTCGGGGGTGAGGGGGTAGCGGGCACCGTCGGCGCTGATCTCCGGCAGACCCGCGTTGGGCATGCAGCCGACCATCACCCGGGCGTGGCCGGCCAGGTGGCGCAGGTGTTCGCGCATCTCCGCGGGGCCGGTGGCGCAGTTCATCGAGATCATGTCGATGCCGAGGGGCTCCAGGGCGACCAGCGCGGCGCTGATCTCGGAGCCGACCAGCATCGCCCCGGTCGTCTCCACGGTCACCGACACGATCACCGGGACCGTACGGTTCGCGCGCACCATCGCCCGTCGGGCCCCGATGACGGCGGCCTTGGCCTGGAGCAGGTCCTGGCAGGTCTCGATGATCACGGCGTCGATACCCTCGCCGAGCATCGCCGAGACCTGCCGGCGGTAGGCGTCACGCAACGCCCGGAAGGTGATGTGGCCCAGTGTGGGGAGCTTGGTGCCCGGGCCGACGCTGCCCAGCACCCACCGCGGACGATCGGGCGTGGCGAAGTCGTCGGCAGCGCGGCGGGCGATCCGGGCGGCGGCACCGGCGAGTTCCTCGATCCGCTCGGCGATGCCGTACTCCCCCAGGGCGGTCAGATTGGCGCCGAAGGTGTTCGTCTCGATGCAGTCCGACCCGGCCTCCAGGTAGGCCCGGTGGATCGACTCGACGACGTCGGGCCGGGTCACCGACAGCACCTCGTTGCAGCCCTCGTACCCCTCGAAGTCGTCCAATCCCAGATCGTGGCGCTGCAGCATGGTGCCCATCGCCCCGTCGGCCACGATCACTCGCTCGGACAGGGCGGTCAGCAGGCTGGGTGCAGTGTCGGTCACGCCGCACAACTTTACGTGCTGGCCGCGCGGGGTAGGCTCCCTCTCATGACCGTAGGTCCCGTGTGCTCCTCGCAGCCGTCCCCCGTCGCGATCATCGCGTTCGGCGGCTGGGGCGATGCCGGTGATGCCGCCAGTGCCGTGGCCGAGCATCTGCTGCAGTCCTATCCCTCCGAGACGCTGGAGGAACTGGACTCGGAGGCGTACTACGACTATTCCCAGACCCGTCCGCTGACCGCGCTGATCGATGACCGCGGTGGTCGGGAGACGATGTGGCCGTCGGTCAGCATCGGCGTGGCCCATCTGCCCCAGTCCGACGTGGTGACCGTCACCGGCCCCGAGCCGAACCTGCGGTGGCGCAAGCTGTCCCGCACGATCACCTCCATCCTGCTGGCCCAGGGCGTCCGGCGGGTGCTGGTGCTCGGCTCGATGCTCGCCAACACGCCACACTCACGGCCCTTCCCGGTGTCAGGGGCGCCCCTGACACCTGCCGAGGCGCTCAATCTGGGTGTGGAGGTCTCCGACTACGAGGGCCCGACCGGGATCACCGGCGTCCTCGCCCAGGCCGTCGGCTCGGTCGGGATGGACACCACGTCCCTGTGGGTGTCGGTGCCGCACTACGTCTCCGAGGCGCCGCAGCCCAAGGGCACGCTCGCGTTGGCCCGACGGGTCGAGGCGCTGCTGGATCTGCGCGCCGACTGGTCGAGCTTCGTCAAGGACGCCACCGAGTGGGAGAAGGGCGTCGAGCAGCTTGTCCGCTCCGACGAGGACATCGCCCAGTACGTCCGGGCGCTGGAGTCGGAGAAGGACGAGACCGAGGAGCCGGAGGCCTCCGGCGAGGCGATCGCGGCCGAGTTCGAGCGGTTCCTGCAGCGGCGGAACGAGAGCTAGCCGCTCAGCCGATATTCCCCGCAAGGTAGGCCTTCAGCGCCGCCACGTCACGCGGCAACTCCACCGTGTGCTGCGGCAGGTCGGCCAGGTGGGCGTACGCTTCTGGGACCTCCGGTGCGCGCCCGATCGCCTCGGCGATGGTGTCGGCGAACTTGACCGGCCGGGCGGTCTCCAGCACCACCATCGGCACGCCGTCCTCGACATGGTCGCGCGCCACGCGGACCGCATCGGCGGTGTGCGGGTCGATCAGCACGCCGTCGCCCTCGTAGGTGTCCTTGA
>CAZGWN010000065.1:0-606 GCA_964528755.1 uncultured Propionibacteriaceae bacterium | reverse complement strand
GGCGTGGGTGGAGCGGCCGGCCACGAACCCGTACGTCCCCGAGGCCCGCCCGAAGGCGGGATCCCCACTCAGATCGAACCCGTTCCCGGAGAACAGCTCGGCGACCCGGGCGGCGTCGCGGTCGAGCAGGTCGAAGACGAAGCGCTCGAAGTTGGAGGCCTTGGAGATGTCCATCGACGGACTGGACGTCTTCAGCGTCTCGCTCGCCGCGCGCGGCCGGTAGCCGCCGGTACGGAAGAACTCCTCCAGCACGTTGTTCTCGTTGGTGGCCAGCACGAGGTGGCGGATCGGCACGCCCATCGCCCGCGCGATGTGGCCGGCGCAGATGTTGCCGAAGTTGCCGGTCGGCACCGCGAACGACACCTCCTGGTCGTCGGCCTCGGTCGCCAGCAGCCACCCGGCCACGTAGTAGACGACCTGGGCGACCAGTCGCGCCCAGTTGATCGAGTTCACCGACCCGATGTGCGCTTCCGCCTTGAACGCGGTGTCGGCAGAGACCGCCTTGACCATGTCCTGGCAGTCGTCGAAGACGCCGTCGATGACGATGTTGTGGATGTTGTCGTCGTCCAGGGTGTACATCTGGGCCCGCTGGAACGCGCTCATCCG
>CAZGWN010000064.1:0-23671 GCA_964528755.1 uncultured Propionibacteriaceae bacterium | reverse complement strand
AGGCCCTGCAGATCAAGATCGGTGACCTGTCCGACCCGGTCAGCACCCTGTCGGGCGGCAACCAGCAGAAGGTTGTCATCGGCAAGTGGCTGCCGGCCGGGCCGCGGGTCGCGCTGCTGGACGATCCGACCAAGGGGGTCGACGTGGGTGCCAAGGCCGAGATCTACGCCATCATCCGTACGCTGACCGCCCAGGGGGTCGCCGTGCTGCTCAACTCCAGTGACGACACCGAGCTGGCCGCACTCGCCGACCGGGTGCTGGTCTTCTACGAGGGCGGCATCGTCACCGAGCTGTCCGGCGGCGACCTCACCCACGATCGGCTGGTTGCCGCCGCGCTGCGGGTCGACACCGCCGAAACCGTGGAGGCGGGCCGATGAGTACCGACTCCGTGTCCGGGCTGCTGCGCGACGGCTCCTGGCAATCCCGACTGCGCGCCTCCCTGTCGTCGTGGGTGACCCTGGCGATCCTGCTGGCCGCCGTGGCCGCCAATGCCTGGCTGCAGCCGACGTTCTTCACTGCCTACTCGCTGACCAGCAACTTCGCCACCTTCGCCCCGCTGGTGCTGGCCGCGGTCGCCCAATCGGTCATCGTCATCGGCGGAGGGCTGGACCTGTCGATCGGGGCGATCGCCGCGTTGTCCAGCGTGGTCGCGCTGCACGTCATGGCTGCCGACGACTCCCGCATCCTGCTCGGTCTGCTGGCCGCGCTGGCCACCGGGGCGGCCTGCGGGGCGCTCAACGGGTTCGTGGTCGCCGTCGTACGACTGCAGCCGCTGATCGCCACGTTCGCCACGAGTTCGATCTTCGCCGGGGCGGCCCTCGTCGTGCTGCCCAGCCCCGGTGGCGCCGTCCCGGCCGCGCTGACCACGGCCTACCGCAGCCGGGTCGCCGGGATCCCGGTGCCGATGTTGATCGTGGCGGCGGCACTGGTGTTCTGGCTGGCCCTCGAACGGACCCGCCTGTTGCGCCACGTACGCGCCGTGGGGGGCAACCGTGAGGCCGCGTTCACCTCGCTGGTCCCGGTGGCGCGCACGCAGTGGGCCGGCTACACGCTGGCCGGCACACTCGTCGGGTGCGCCGCGATGGCGATCCTGGCCAACACCGGCGCCGGCGACCCCTTCATCGGCTCCAACATGGCGCTGGACTCCATCGCCGCGGTTGTGCTGGGCGGGATTGCGTTGTCGGGCGGGCGCGGCAGCGGGATCGGGGCGGTCGGAGGCGCGCTGATCCTGTCCTTCGTCGGCAACGTGATCTCCTTCCTCGGTGTGCCGACCACCTGGCGGCAACTGGTCAGCGGACTGGTCATCATCGCCGCCCTGGCGATGTCGGTGCTCACCACCACGAAGGAGCGCGGGCGATGAGCGAGGGAACCCTCACCGACAGCCGACAACGCCTCCGGCCTGCCCGGGCGCTGCGCAACCCGATCGTGCTGGCCGGATTGGCCGCGGTCGTCATCGTGGTGGCCGGCCAGATCGTCTCCCCGGGCTTCGCCTCTTACGGCCAGCTCGTGTCCCTGGCCCGGGTGGCGAGCTTCCTCGGCATCATGGCGATCGGCCAGACCATCGTCATCCTCGCCGGAGGCGACGGGATCGACCTGTCGGTGGGCAAGGTCGCCACTCTCGGCGCGATCATCGGCGCCCGCCTGATGCAGGGCGACAACTCCCACGTGCTGATCGGCATCGCCGTGCCGCTGCTGGTCGGCGGCCTGATCGGGCTGGCCAACGGGCTGGGGATCACGCTGCTGCGCATCCCGCCGTTCGTGATGACCCTGGGGATGATGGGCGTGGTCCAGGGCATCGCGCTGGCCTACACGGGAGGCGTCGCGGCCGGCCGCAGCGCCCCGGCGCTGACCGGGCTGGTCAACCAGCGCTGGCTGCTCGAGATCCCCGGCGTCGTCTACATGTGGATCGTGCTGATCGTCGTCGTCACCTGGAGCCTGCGCCGCACCACGGTCGGCTGGGACCTGTACGCGGTCGGCACCAACCGGGTCGCGGCACGCCTGTCGGGACGCCCGGTCCGCCGGGTGGCCATCGGCGCGTACACCGCCTCGGGGGTGTTCGCGGCCCTGGGCGGGCTGATGCTGCTGGGCTACACCGAATCGGTCTTCCTCAACCTGGCCGACGCGTACACCCTGCCGACCGTCGCGGCGGTGATCATCGGCGGGACCCTGGCGTCGGGCGGGGTCGGCAGTTACGCCGGGACCGCGATCGGCGCCTTCGTGCTGACCGCCCTGAGCAGCCTGCTGTCGACCATGAACATGCCCGAGTCCTGGCGGATCATCATCCAGGGGCTCGTGCTGCTGTCGCTGCTCGCCGTCTACGGGCGCCAACGCCGATTGCGGGCCTAGCCGCCCGCACGGCCCAACGAAGTCAGCCCAGGAAGTCACTCGAAGGGAAAGGGATAGTCATGGCTCACCGGGAAACCCTCGGAGTTGGGATCATCGGGGCCGGGTTCATCGGGGCCTTCCACGCCAAGGCCTGGCAGGCGGTGCGCGACGCCGACATCGTCGCGGTGGCCTCCCGCCACCTCACCTCGGCGCGCGAGCTGGCCGACACCGCCGAACGGCTGGGCGTCGGCGCCGACGTCGCGGCGTACGACGACGTGCGTGCCCTGCTGCGCGACCCGCGGGTGGAGTCGGTGTGGGTGCTGACGCCGAACTTCACCCGGGTCCAGGTCGTCGAGGCGATCGCCGAGGAGGTGCTGGCCGGCCGTTCGGCGGTCCGGTCGGTGGCCGTCGAGAAGCCGCTGGGCAGGACGGTCGCAGAGGCGCGGCGGGTGCTGGAGCTGGTCGAGGGTGCCGGGCTGCTCCACGGCTATCTGGAGAACCAGGTCTTCGCCCCGGGCATCACCCGCGCCCACGAGCTGGTCTGGGCCAGGGGTGCCGGTCCCGCCGGAACGCCGTACCTGGCCCGTGCCGCCGAGGAACATTCCGGGCCCCACAACACCTGGTTCTGGAACGGGGCGTCCGAGGGCGGGGGTGTGCTCAACGACATGATGTGCCACTCGGTCGAGGCCGGCCGCCACCTGCTCACCCCTCCCGGGCAGGACCCGGCGGGCTGGCTCACCCCCGTGGGCGTGACCGCCACGATCGCGTCGCTGAAGTGGGGGCGGTCGGACTATGCGGCCCGGCTGCGCGAGCGGTTCCCGGGGGTGGTGGACTACACGAGGACGCCGAGTGAGGACTATGCGCACGCGGTCTTCGAGTTCCGCAACGGGGACGGCGAGCCGGTGATCGTGGAGGCGACGACCTCGTGGAGCTACGTCGGGGCCGGCCTGCGGCTGTCCTTCGAACTGCTCGGCCCCGAGTACTCGATGCAGTCGGACAGCCTGTCCACCGAGTCGCGCATCTTCCTGTCGCGCTCCCTGGTCCAGTCCGAGGGCGAGGACATGATCGAGAAGCAGAATGCCGAGCAGGGGCTGATGCCGCTGCTGTCGGATGAGGCACTCAGCTACGGCTACACCGGAGAGGACCAGGCCTTCACGAAGGACTTCCTCGCCGGGCGCCAACCGGCCGAGTCGCTGCGCAACGGGCTGGACGTCATCGCGCTGCTGATGGCCGCCTACCGGTCGGCGGAGCTGGGCGAGCGGGTCGCGCTGCCCGCCGACCTGGACGACTTCGTCCCCGCGGTGGCCCAGGGGCGGTGGAATCCCCGCGGGTGAGGGGCCCGGTCCCCTCGTGAGGTCGTCGGATCGGACTCGCTGCCGGGCCGGCGGCGGTCCGCCCGTGGCGCGACCGCTAGCCTGGGATCGTCCCGGGCGAGGAGGGCGGCATGGCCGACAGCACGCAGCGTCCGCCGCATCGTCCGCCGCACCGGTGGCGCCGTGCCGTACGGGCCGTGGCGACGGCGGCAGCGCTGGGGCTTGTGGCCTGGATCGTCGTACGCTTCCTCCTCCCGGAGTTCGAGAACGAGAACGCGTCGGTGCTGGCCGCGTTCCGGCAGATCTCCCCGGGACTGGTGGTTGCCGCGCTGATCTGTGAGGCCGGCTCCCTCGCGGCGGTCAGCGGGGTCACCGGCACCCTTCTGGAGTGGAAGATCCCCTACCGGTCGACGCTGAGGATCGATCTGGCCGATCTTGCGGCGAACCACGCCCTTCCCGGCGGCGGGACCACCGCCGCGGTCGTCCGCTTCCGGCTGCTGACCGTGTCGGGGGTCTCCCCGGCGCAGGCGCTGAGTTCGTCGTTGCTGGAGGCGGGTGTGCAGAACCTCGTGCTCTTCGCCCTGTTCTTCGCCGGGATCCTGCTGTCGTTGACCACGCTGGCCGGCGACGCCGAGATGTACGGCCTGGCGATCGGCACCGGGCTGGTCCTCATCGCCGTGTTCGTGGTGGCCATCTGGCTGCTCGTGCACCGCAGCGATGCCGTGGTGCACCTGACCGCCCGGGTGGGGGCCCATTTCGCGCCCGCGGTGGAGCAGGGGCTGACCGGCCTGGCGCGGACCCTGACCAGCCAGACGGTGTCGTTGCTCGGCGACCGGCGCCGTACGTTCGCCGCGCTGGGCTACGCGGCGGTCAACTGGGCGCTGGACGCGGCGGCGCTGTGGCTCATGCTCGTCGCGTTCGGTGCGACGATCCGGCCCGGACCGCTGTTGGCGGCCTACGGCCTGGCGGCGATCATCGCGCTGCTGCCGCTGACCCCCGGCGGCCTCGGGCTGGTCGAGGGGGTCACCGTCCCGGCCCTCGTTGCCTTCGGGGTAGCGGCGCCGAGCGCGCTGCTGGGGGTGCTGGGCTGGAGGGTGCTGGAGTACTGGCTGCCGATGCCGGTGGGGGCGCTGTGCTACCTGTCGCTGCGGGTCGCGTGGCGCCGCGCCTCCCCGCCGTCCCCGGGCCGGCCGTCCCGCTAGAGTGCGAACACCACCGCAGGAAAGGGGAGGGTGTGCCCGATCACGCCGACTGGTTCGCCGACAACCGCGCCAACTGGGACGACCGGGCCGCGGTGCACGAGGCCGCCGGCTACGGCATCGCCGAGCTCGCCGCCGACCCGCAGGCGCTCAGCCCGGTGGTGGCCCGCGACATCGAACGGATCGGGCATCTCACCGGTCTGGACGTGTGCCACCTCCAGTGTCACCTCGGCACCGACACGGTCAGCCTCGCCCGGCTGGGCGCGCGACGGGTCGTCGGGCTGGACTTCTCCGCCGAGGCGGTGCGGCGGGCCCGTACGGTGGCCGCCCGCTGTGGTGCCGAGGTGGAGTTCGTGGTGGCCAACGTCTACGACGCCCGCAGCGCGATTGCCGGCGACCTCGACGTGGTCTACACCTCGATCGGAGCCCTGCCGTGGCTTCCCGACGTGGCCGGATGGGCCCGGGTGGTGGCCTCCCTGCTGCGCCCGGGCGGGCGCGTGTTCCTGCGGGAGGACCACCCGTTCCGCGCGACCATCGCCGACGACGTCAGCGACGGGCTGCGGGTGGCCTACCCCTACTTCGAGCAGGACGAGCCGTTGACCTGGGACGAGGCGCACACGTACGTGTCGGTGCCCGAGGGTGCGCCGGTGATCAGCCACACCATCCAGCACGAGTGGAACCACGGGATCGGGGAGGTGGTCACCGCCCTGATCCGGGCCGGGCTCGTGATCGACGAGCTGGCCGAGTTCGACCACATGGCCTGGACACCGTGGCCGTCGGCGATGGTGGAGTCCGAGCGGGGCGCCATGCTGGCCGAGCACCCCGAGCGGCTCCCGTTGGAGTATGCCGTACGCGCCCATCGGCCTACGGCGTCGTAGGCCGGCAGCCGGCGCCGCGGGCTCACCGCGCTGGGCCACATCGGCCGACTGAGCGGTACGCGCGGCGTTGTTGAGGACTCTGCATGGGAGGCCGGACAGGAGGATCCGGGTCCGCAGCGGGACCCGGGAGTGTCAGCGAATCATTCGAAGTAGTCCTCGTCAGTCTCGACGATCTCGACCGTGCGCTTCACCTGCACCCCGACGCCGTAGCGGATCATCAGAGACGTGAGCCGTTGTCCGTCGACGAGGACGACCCGGGCGGCGATGGAGTGGGCATAGGTCAGTGCACCGCCGGTGAAGGACCCGGTTGTGATGAACACCCCCTGTCCGGCTCCGGCTCCCGACAGCGCCCCGACGAATGCCTGCACCTCTGGTCTGGACACATTGGTGTCGGGCGCATAGCGCTTCGCCTGAACGTAGATGCGCGACAGCCCGAGAGCATCCTGGTCGACGATCCCGTCGATGCCGCCGTCGTTCGACAGCTGCGTACGCGTGGCGGTCCCGTTGGCTCCGCCGTATCCCATCGCTATCAACAGGTCGAGCACTGCTTGTTCGAAGAACGCCGGTGACTGCGTGTGCAGGCGGTCGAGCAGATCCGCGGCCACGTCGACTTGGATACGGGCGATTCCGGCTTCGATCTGTTCGATCGGATCAAGCGCCTCCGCCGGGCCGTCAAGCACCGCGACGGTCGCGGCGCCGGACGTGACGGAGCCGTGGCGCGACCGGCCGTAGCTGGGGAGGTCGCGCAGGTCTCGCTCGGTGATGCCCTCTGGGTGGCGAGCCAGCAAGTCGCGGCCGATGTCGGTGATCCGGTATCGGGCCCGCTCAGGGCGCTCGGTCGCCTTGGCAAGAGCCAGATGCGACAAGGCCCACGAAGCGCGATTGATGTACCGGAGCTGACCGGACGCTATGGTCTCCGTCCGTTGCGACCGAGTGAGTTCCAGCATGTCTGCAGCCGCCTCCTTGATGGCGTGGGCGGGATGGATCTCGCCGTCGGACAGGACCCGCAGGCTGGGTGCCATGTACTGATCCCAGGTGGGGGCAGTCATCGACGTCCGCCTTTTCCTGAGCGCCTGGTTCGTTCGTGTGACCCCAAGAGCACGGGTGGTGGGCACAGAGTCATCAAGGCGCCCCCATCGTGTCCGCCGGCCGACAGCGGCCCGGGCGCGTCCCCCGCAGGGAGAACGCCGCGAATCGGACAGGCCCATTCCCGCCGCTGTGCCGTCGCCATGACCGACACCTTAGCGAATCACGACGGGGCACTCCGGCAGAGTGGCCGCCTCGCAAGGGCCGGCCCAACGAAGCCGACCGCGCCCGGCCCCCCCTCACTCCCCGGGAACGAGCAGCTGTCGCGCCGGATGGATCGAGTAGTCGGCCATGTAGTCGAAGACCCCGCGCAGCTCGACCCGCGCCGGGTCGTGGTAGTAACCGCGCTGCGCCGCCGGGAAGTCACCCCACTCCCCGGCGAAGTCGAACGCCCAGGTGAACAGGTCCCTCGGCTCGTCGGCCACCGCGAACAGGCAGCGGAAACCGTACCGATCCCGCACCGGCACGATCTTGTGCCACACCTCGAGGAACCCGTCCCAGCCGCCCGTGATGGAGTAGCGGCGCATGATGGCGATCCGTCCCGCGATCGTCGCCGGTGTCGCGTGGGTCAGCACCTCCACCCGTACGGGCCGGATCGTGACGTTGCGGAACACATGCCCCGCTCTGCGCCCCTCGATCTCGGCATACGAGGGATCGGCGCGCACCGCCCGCTCACCGGAAGTCGGGTCGGGGTGGCTGTAGAGCCAGGTGAACTTCGGCTCGGCATCGGTCTCGACGAACGCCCGGTGCACGGTGTAGCCGTGGGCACGACGCAGCGCCACCTCCTCGGGCCATATCGCCAGGTAACGGTCGAGGTGGTGCGGTCTGACGGCGAATCGGTGCAGCAGCGTCGTCCCGACCGGCGCCGGGAGACGGACGAGGAGGTCCTGATCGACCATGACGCCGAGGATAGGCCTGGGCCGGGCGATGGTCAGTAGCTTCCGCCCGAGAACACCTCGTTGAAGTAGGTCGCCCCGGTCGTCGCCGCCCACACGCCGAGGATGACGCTCACCGCGAGCCCGATCAGCATCCAGATCACCGTGGCCCGGGCCCAGTTCTTCTTCGATTCGGAGGAACTTCCGCCGAAGGCGACCACGAGCACGTAGACGAATCCGACCAGCGGAATCGCCGAAACGAGGATCGTGGCCATCCAACTGCCGACCGAATCCGCGGAGGAAGGCTGCGGCGCATAGGTCGGCGCCGGGCCGGGCTGCGGCGCGGCATACGGAGAGTACGACATGGGACGGCCTTTCCGGGATTGTCGAGAACGATGGAGCGGCCGGTTCGATGGCCCATCGCGTCTCATCGTAGGCGCTCGACATATCGCCGACCTATCGATTCACCCATACGCCCCGGCAACCACCCGGTCGGCATGCTGGATGGATAGTCGCCCCGCAGACAGGGGCGGACCGTCAACGAGCGCATGAGGAGATCCGCGATGACCCACCTGCTGACATCGGACCGCAGGGCCGAGGACCGGACTCTGGCCCGTGGGGTCCACGAGCGGGGCTCCGCCCGCGATGCCGGGCGCGCCGTGCTGATCGGCCTGTTCGCCATCTACCTCGCGCTGCTCGTCTGGATCGTGCTGTGGAAGCTCGAGATCCCGTACGTCGGCGACGTGGCCCAGCGCCAGATCAAGCTGGTGCCGTTCGTGGCCACCGCCACGCACGGGCCCAGTCAGCCGGCCGAGATCGTGGCCAATGCCTTGCTGTTCGTGCCGTTCGGGGTCTTCCTCGGCATGCTCGCGCGCCGGCCGGTGTGGTCGGTGCGTCACATCATCGGGGTGAGCCTGGTTCTGGAGATCGCCCAGTACCTCCTGGCGGTCGGCAGCCTCGACCTCACCGACGTGATCGTCAACACCGCCGGGGGCCTGATCGGCCTGACCGGGATCGCCGCGGTCCGCCTGGTGCTGGGGCGTCGTACCCGTGCGGTGGTCACCCCGCTCCTGGTGCTGGGCGTCGCCCTGGCCCTGCTGGTCAGCGGGGCCTTCTTCGCCTCACCGCTGCACTACCGGTAGCGAACCCGCCGGCAGCCGGACCTCGACATGGAGGCCGCCCCCCTCCCGCGCCGCGAGCCGCAGGGTCCCGTCGTGGGCCCGGACGATGCTCGCCACGATCGCCAGGCCCAGTCCGGCACCGGCATGGTCGGCATGGATCCGGTCGGTGCCCCGCCGGAACCGTTCGGTCAGCGTGGGGATCAGGCGCGGGTTGAGCCGCTCGCCCGTGTTGTCGACGGTGAGCACGGCCGAGCCGTCGCGCACCGCGGTGGCCACCCACACCGTGCCGCCGGGCACGTTGTGGACGATGGCGTTGTGCACCAGGTTGGACACCAACTGGAGGAGGAGGGCGTACGAGCCCTCGGTGGGCGCGACATCGCCCGACGTGTCGAGGGTGATCCCGTGCTTCTCGGCGAGCGGGAGGAGCGTTTCGGTCGCCTCCTCGGCGACCAGCGACACGTCGACCGGCTCGCGGGTGAAGGAGCGGGCGTCGGCGCGGCTGAGCACCAGCAGCGCCTCGGTGAGCTCGATCGCGCGGGCGTTGACCACCCGCAGACGCTCCAGCAGCGCGGTGATGTCCTGATCCGGATCCTGCAGGGCGACGTCGAGGAGGGTCTGGGAGATGGCCAGCGGCGTACGCAACTCGTGGGAGGCGTTGGCCGTGAACCGGCGCTGTTCGGCATCGTGGGCCTCCAGGCGGGCCAGCATCGCATCGAAGCTGTCGGCGAGTTCGCGGAACTCGTCGCGGCGGCCCTCCATCTCGATCCGGTGGGACAGGGCGCCGGTTGCGGCGCGGCGGGTCGCGGCGGTGATCCGGCCCAGCGGGGCGAGCATCTGCCCGGCCAGGATCCACCCGCCCACCAGTCCGAACACCAACAGGAACGCCAGTGCCCAGGCCACCGGCGGGGCGAAGGCCCGGATCAGGTCGTAGCGACCGGGGAAGAACCCGGCGAACGTCTCGATCGCGTTCGGCGGCACGTAGCGCAGCAGGAAGACCCACACCACGGCAAGCAACAGGCCGCCCGCCACCATCAGGAAGGCGGCGTAGCTGAGGGCCAGTCGCAGCCGGACACTCGGACCGGGAGCCCTAGTCACGCCCGGGATCCGCATCCCCGGTGGCAATCCGGTAGCCGGCGCCGGGCACCGTGATGATCAGCCACGGTTCGCCCAGCCGCTTGCGCAGCCCCGAGACCGTGATGCGCACAGCGTTGGTGAACGGGTCGGCGTTCTCGTCCCACGCCCGCTCCAGCAGCTCCTCGGCGCTGATGACGCCGCCGCCGGCGGCCACGAGGATCTCCAGCACGGCGAACTGCTTGCGGGTCAGCGCCACGTACCGCCCGTCGCGGAAGACCTCCCGGCGGAACGGGTCCACCCGCAGACCGGCGATCTCCAGCACCGGCGGCCGGGAGTACCCGCGGCGCCGCTCGAGGGCCCGCAGTCGCAGCACCAGCTCGCGCAGTTCGAACGGCTTGGTGAGGTAGTCGTCGGCGCCCAGCTCGAAGCCGGATGCCTTGTCGTCGAGCCGGTCGGCGGCGGTCAGCATGAGGATCGGCATGCCGGTGCCCGAGGCGACGATGCGTCGGGCGATCTCGTCGCCCGACGGCCCGGGGATGTCACGGTCGAGCACGGCGATGTCGTAGTCGTTCACGCCGAGCAGCTCCAGGGCGGTGTCCCCGTCCCCGGCGATGTCGGCCGCAATCGCCTCCAGCCGCAGTCCGTCGCGGACGGCCTCGGCCAGGTAGAGCTCGTCCTCGACCACCAACACGCGCATGCGCCGATGCTACGGCCGTGCCCCTATCACCGGCGTATCGGAATCCTGTGATCCTGCTGCAACGTCGCGATCCGTTCACTGGACGCATGACCCACTCGATACACCCGATGCCGTCAGCCCTCCGGGCGGGCCCGCCCACCCTGGAGATCCTCCCGGAAGCGGTCGCGGCGAACATGGCGATCGCCCGGTCGCGGACCGCCGCGTCGATCATGGCGGTGGTGAAGGCCGACGGCTACGGCCACGGGGCCGTCACCGTCGCGCGCGCCGCCGTCGCGGCCGGGGCGGCCTGGCTCGGCACGACATCGCTCGGCGAGGCGTGCACACTGAGGCAGGCCGGCCTGGAGGTGCCCATCCTGACCTGGCTCAACGCCGACGGCCCGGACCCCGCAACCGCCGTCGCGGAGAACATCGACGTCGCCGTCGGATCGGCCGAGGAACTGGAGATGCTCACGGCGGGCGGTGCGCACGGCCTGCGCGTCCACCTGTACGTCGACACCGGCATGGCCCGTGAGGGCTGCCCGGCGGACGAGTGGGAGATGTTGCTCTCCTGCGCCCGGCAGGCCCAGGCCCGCGGGCAGATCAGGGTCGTCGGGCTGATGGGCCACCTGCCCCGGGCCGACCGCGCGGAACCGGGGGCCAATGTCCCCGCGGTGACCCGGCTGCACCGCGCCTGCCGGGCGATGACCGCCGCCGGGTTCGACCCTCCGATCCGCCACCTGGCCGCCACCGCGGGGATCCTCACCGACCCGGCCACCCATGTCGACCTGGTCCGCCTCGGCGCCGGGCTGGTCGGCATCGACCCCTCCGGCACCACCGGTCTGCGCGGCGCCTGCCGACTGACCGCCCCCGTCGTGCACACCTCCGCGGTGCCGGCCGGCACCCCGGTCGGCTACGCCGGGACGTACGTCACGGACGGGCCGACCCACCTCGCGGTGCTGCCGCTGGGCTACGCCGACGGGATCCCGCGCGAGATCGGCCCCGAGGCCGCGGTGCAGATCGCCGGGAGGCGTCACCGCGTGGTCGGACGGGTCTCCATGGACCAGATCGTCGTCGACACCGGCGCGGAGCGGTTTCCGCTGGGAACGCGGGCAACCGTCTTCGGGCCGTGGGACGGGCGGACCCCGACGATCCACGAGTGGGCACGATGGGCCGGAACGATCCCCCACACGATCGTCACCAGGATCGGCCCCCGGGTGCGCCGCACGGTCGTCGGCGGCCCCGACACCGGATCCCGGCGGAGCGTCCCGGGACCGCCGGCGCCGAGCAGCGGTCCGGGCACCCTGCGCCGTGCGAGCATCGCATGAGGCCGCGTGTGGCCGTCATCGGCGGCGGACAGAATGCCGAGCACGAGGTGTCGCTGGCCTCGGCCGCGGCGGTCGGGGCTGCGCTGCGGGGTGGTGGGTTCCCGACCACGCACCTGACGATCGGCCGCGACGGCCGGTGGCGGCAGGGGAGCCGACCGCTCGGGGACAGCGTCGCCGACTCCTTGGCCGGCGCACTGACCGCGGTTGCTCGTGCGGACGTGGTGTTCCCGGCCGTCCACGGGGCCTGTGGCGAGGACGGGACCCTGGCGGGCCTGTGTGCCCTCGCCGGCATCCGGGTGGTCGGCTCCGGCGTGCGCGCCGGGGCCCTGGGCATGGACAAGTGGGCGACCAAACTCGTCGCCGAGGCCCTCGGCGTCGCGACCGCGCCGGGGCTGCTGGTCGGCGCCCGCGACGTGGCCGGCGTCGGCTTCGACGGGCCCGTCGTGGTGAAGCCCGCATCGGGAGGCTCCAGCTACGGGGTGGCGCTGGCCCGCGACGCCGGGGCGCTCGCCGAGGCGCTGCGGGACGCCGCCCGCTACGACGACAGGATCCTCGTCGAACACGTCGTGGCCGGCCGCGAGATCGACGTCGCCGTCCTGCGCGAGGCCGACGGCAGGTGCTGGGCGCCGCCGCCGCTGGAGATCCACGCCGGTGAGGTGTTCGACACGATCGCGAAGTACGACGGCAGCGCCCGGTTTACCGTGCCCGCTCGTCTGTCGCCCCGGCAGCGCGACGCCCTCACCGGGACGGCGCTGCGGGTCGCCGACGGACTGGGCTGCGGCGGCGTCGCCCGGGTCGACTTCTTCCTCACCGACGACGGGCCGGTGCTCAACGAGGTGAACACCATGCCCGGGATGACCGCCGAGTCCCAGGTGCCCCGGATGTTCGCGGCCGCCGGAGTGTCGTACGAGGACCTCGTCGCCCGGCTGGTCGCCGCGGCGCGGGTGCCGGGGGTCGAGGTGTCCTGATCCGGGCCCGCAGGCGGTCGCTGTCGTACGGAGGAGTGGCCATGCCCTCAGTGTGCCTCCGCGGGCGGCCGTCCTGCGGGATCGGCCGAGGCCTTGCCATCCCGGGAACCGGCCAGGGCACGGCGCAACAGGTTTTCGATGTTGGTCGGGTTGCGCGGATCCGGGTCCCGGGCGGAGTCCTGTGCTTGCACCTCCAGGTGTAGGCGTTCCATGTCCCGGTCGAGTTGGGCGGCCGTCCGGGCCGCGTCGCGGAGCCCGTCGATGAGGCCGGTGGGCACGACCCGGTCGTACTTGTAGTTGATCTTGTGCTCCAGACTCGCCCAGAAGTCCATCGCGATGGTGCGGAACTGCACCTCGACGGGCACCCGCACACTCCGGTCGGACAGGAAGACCGGCACCTCCAGCAGCACGTGCAGGCTGCGGTAGCCGCTTGGCTTCGGTGCGGCGATGTAGTCCTCCACCTCCCGCACGCCCAGGTCGGGTTGGCTGCACAGGGCGTCGCTGACCCGGTAGACGTCGCTGATGAAGGAGCAGACGACCCGGACCCCGGCGATGTCGGTGATGACCTCCTGGATCCCGGCGAGAGTGGGCGCGGCCCCGCGTCGTCGGGCCTTGTCCAGCAGGCTGCGCGGGGATTTCAGCCGGGAGGTGACGTGCTCGATCGGATTGCTGGCCTGCAGATGTTCGAACTCCCGCTGCAGCGTCGCCAGTCGGGTGGTCACCTCGTCGATGCCGGACTGGTACGCCAGCATGAGCCGGGTGAGCTCGCTGTCGGGGGCGAGCAGAGCTTGGTACTGGGCAAGCGCCTCGGCGCGCAACGCCTGCTCCGGATCGGGGGCCATGCTCTCCAGCGTAGGCGTGGCCCCGGCGTGTGGCCGGCAGTCGCGTGTGTCCGGCAGTCGCGAGCGGTCGACCACTGGCGGCTTGTGGTAATCGTTGTCAATATTGGGTGGCGCGGTTGCGCCGGCGGTGACTCGGCCGGTCGGGCAGGCCGCCGAACCAGGGAAGGAACGAGCCATGGTCGTATCGCGGATCCCGGTGATCGCCCTCACCGGCTATCTCGGCGCCGGCAAGACGTCCGTGCTCAATCACCTGCTCAGCGCGCCGGGCGCGCGCGTCGGCGTGGTCATCAACGACTTCGGCGACATCAATGTCGACGCGGCGCTGGTGAGCGGGCAGATCGACAAGCCGGCCTCCATCGCCGGCGGCTGCCTGTGCTGTCTGCCCGACGGCGGCAGACTGGACGAGGCGCTGGACACGTTGTCGGCGCCGCGGCTGGGGCTGGACGCCATCGTCGTCGAGGCCAGCGGGATCGCCGAGCCGGCCGCGTTGGCCCGGCTCATCCATGTCAGCCGGGAGCCGAGGATCCGGCCCGGCGGGGTGATCGAGGTGATCGATGCGGCGGCATGGTTCGACACGGTCGACACCGGCCGCCTGCCACCGGTGCGCCTCGAGATCGCCTCGCTGGTGGTGGTCAACAAGGTCGATCGGCTGCCGCTCTCCCGGCGGGAAGCCACACTGGGTCGGATCGAGGGGCGGATCCGGGCCCGCAACACGTACGCCCCGATCATGCGGACCAGTGAGGGCCGGATCGATCCGGCGCTGGTCTTCGACGCGCGGGCCCGGGAGGATCCGGACGACCAACTGCCGCTGGCCGCGGCGGCCAGGGACGGGCACCCACACCACGAACACGCCGACGCGGTGACGGTGGCCGCCACGGGTCCGGCAGACGCCGGCCGGCTCATCGAACTGCTGGAGGGGCCGCCGGCCGGGGTATACCGGCTCAAGGGCAGCCTCACCCTGCGCACGGGTGAGGGAACCGGCCGGTACGTCGCCGATGTCGTCGGCCGTGACGTGCACGTGTCGGAGGCTGCACACCGGACCGGCGACGAGGGCCTGGTCGCCATCGGACCGCACCTGGACACCGACGCCGTGCGGGAGCGGGTCGCCTCCGCCCTGGCGCCCGCCGAGGCGCCCGACCCTGACGGCGTACGGCGCCTCGAGCACTATCTGCGGTGGTACGACTGACGGCCCGGGAGGTCAGTCGTTCGCGGGGCGCAGCGGATGGTCGATCTCGTCTCGGGGCATCCGGCCGAGGAAGAGCGTCAGCACGGCCAGTGCCAGGGGGACGGCGCCGGCGACGATGAGGGTCGGCGTCAGGCCGAACAGTTGCGCCGCGGGACCGGCCAACGCCATCGACACCGGCAACAGGGCCATCGACACGAAGAAGTCCAGGGATGCCGCACGGCCGAGCAACGCCGGCGGCACCCTCCGCTGGAGCAGGGTGCCCCAGATGACGCCCGGCGCGGCGTACATGGCGCCGAGGAGCAGGCCGGCGGCGATGACGATCCACACCCGGTCCGCGAAGGCGATGACGACGAACGGCAGGCCCGCGACACCCCAGCCCAGCACCATCGCCGTGAGGTAGCGCCGCGGCATCCGGATCGACCCGACCCCCAACGACGCCAGCGCCGCGCCGATGCCGAAGGCGGCCAGCATCCACGAGTGCTCGCGCGGGCCCGCCTCGAGCCGGTCGCGGAACACGAAGGGCATCAGCACCTCCAGCGGACCCATCGTCAGCAGCACCATCAGGCAGGCGAACAGCAGTGTCCACAGGAACCACGGGGTCCGCACCATGTAGGCGAAACCCTCGGCGACGTCGTGCCAGGCGGAGCCGAGGGCCGAGGGGAGGACACGGCGCCGATCCCCGTCGGTCCCCGCGCCGTTCGGCCGGTGGCGCAGCGGCGTCTCCGGCACCCGTAGCAGGGCGAGCAGCCCCAGCGCCGACGAGACCGCGGCCAGGGTGACCGCCCACGCGGGCGAGCCGGCCGCGATCACCGCACCGGCCACGGCCGGGCCGAGCGCCTGGGCGATCGAGGGCCGGGCCATCCCCTCGAACCCGTTGACCGCCAGCAGGTCCTCCTCGGGCACGAGCGCCGGAAGCCAGGCACTGTACGCCGGGTAGTAGAACGCCATCGCCACGCCCAGGGCGAAGGCGACCGCGGCCAGCAGCGGGACCGATCCCCGGCCGAGCGCGTCGACGACGGCGACGAATCCCATCCCGGTCGCCTCGATCGCGCCGACGGCCAACAGGATCCGCTTCTGCGGGATCCGGTCGGCGGCCACCCCGCCGACCAGTCCGGGCAGCAACATCCCGACCGCCGACGCCGTCGAGACGATCGACAACTCCAGTGGGCCGCCGCCCATGCCGATCACCTGCCAGACCAGGGCCAGCGCCCACATCCCCTGCGCGAGCAGGCTGAGGACGAGCGCGACCGCGAGTCGCCGGTAGGCGGGCGAGCGAAACGGCGCAACCAGCGCCGGCAGGCGGGAGCCGGGCCGTCCCGCGGTCGCGGTCGGGTCGGCGGTCTCGGTGGGGTCGGTCGTGGTCACCGAACGAGTCTCCCCCAGGGGTCTGACAGACGCCAACGCGACAGGTCCGCCGAGGCGGGCTCGGCGTCAGCGACGGTGTTGGCCCTCGTGATGACGTACGCGGCCGAGCCAGCCCTGCCAGGCGGGGGCGATGAGCCCGGCCAGCAGGCCGTATCCCGCGTGCTGCGGGTGCAGGCCGTCGACCGCCGACACCTGGCCGAGCCAGATCGGGTCGGCGATCAGGCGGGTGAACACCGGCACGTAGTCGACGCCCCCTCCCGCGCACACCTCGGCGAACCGGGCGTCCAGGGCCCGCGTACGTTCGTTGTGCTCGGCATCGGCGACCGGCACCGGGCCGACCACCAGCAGGGGCAGCGACAGGGAACCGGCCTCGTTGATCAGGCCGGACAGGGTGGCCACGGATTCGTCGATCCCGACGGCGGGCCCGTGTTCCCCGCGGGTGTCGTTGACCCCGACGGACAGGACGACCCCGCGATGGCGTCGGCCCGCCAGCCGCGGGGTGACCTCCGCCCGCCACCGCGCCGCGACGTCGGTCGAGGTCTCGCCCCGTACGCCCAGGTTGTAGGAGGTCAGGCTGATGTCACCCGGGGTGTGCTCGGTGACGAGGCGACCGGCCCAGCCGTACGCGGCGGGGTCGCCGACCCCGAGGGTGAGCGAATCCCCGACGAAACAGACGCGCACATCGGTGCCCATGGTTGCCTCTCCTCGGATGCCGTTCCGGGGTCCGAGGGTACGCCCGGGGTGGACCGGCCCGTGTCGCACGCCCGGCCGTCCCGCTTCGCGCCACCGACCTCAGGCCGACGCGCCACCCAGGGTCGGCGGCCAGGTGACGCACCCGGATCAGCGGACCAGCCCGGTCTGGTGGGCGATGACGACGAGCTGGGGCCGGTCCCGGGCGCCGAGTTTGGCCATGATGTGGCTGACGTGGGTCCGGGCGGTGGCCGTGGACACCACCAGCCGGTCGCCGATCTCGGCGTTGTTGAGGCCCTCACCGACCAGGGCCAACACTTCCTGTTCCCGGTCGGTGAGGGCGGCCAGCCGCTCGTCGGGAACCGCCGGCGGGGCGCTGCCGGTGAAGGAAGCGATGACCGTACGGGTGACGCTCGGCGACAGCATCGATGCCCCGGAGGCGGCCAGGCGGACACCCCGCAGGATGTCGTCGGGTTCGGCGTCCTTGACCAGGAAGCCGGCCGCCCCGGCCCGCAGCGCCGCGAAGACGTACTCGTCGAGTTCGAAGGTGGTGAGCATGACCACCCGGGTCACCGGGGTGTCGGGTGCGGGCCCGCCGGGGCTCTCGGCGATCCGGCGCAACGCGGCGATCCCGTCCAGATGCGGCATCCGGATGTCCATCAGCGCCACGTCGGGATGGTGGGCCCGCACCGCGGCCACCGCCTCGTTCCCGTCGCCGGCCTCGGCGACCACGGTCATGTCGGGCTCGGCGTCGACGAGCGCACGCAGGCCCATCCGGACCAGCGGCTGGTCGTCGGCGATGAGCACGGTGATGGGGGAATCCGTCATCGCCCGCCCCCGGGATCGGGGGTCAGGTCGGCCGGTGCGGGTTCCAGTGGCAGGTCGGCGGACAGCACGACGCCGCCCGGCCCGGATGCATCGACGTCGAGCGTGCCGCCCAGCGCCCGGATTCGCTCGCGCATGCCGCGTAGGCCGTTGCCCTCGACGAGCGGTCGGGTCGGCGCGGGGCCCCCGTTGGCCACCCGTACGTTCAGGTGGTCGGCCCGCCGTACGACGACGACCTCCACGGGAGCGCCGGGCGCGTGCCGGACGGCGTTGGTCAGGCCCTCCTGAACGATCCGGTAGGCGACCTGCTGCACAGGCGTCGGGACGGTCCGGGCGAGGGCCGGATCCGCCCGAACGGCGATGTCCGCACCGCCGGCGATCAGCGGGTCGATCAGGTCGTCGAGGCGATCCAGCGTCGGACCGGGGGCCAGCGGCGCGCCCTCGGCGGGATCGCGCAGGACCCCGATGGTCCGGCGGACATCGGTGAGGGAGTCGCGGGCACTGGTCCGGATCGCCTCCAGCGAGGCCCGGGCCTGCGCCGGATCCTGGTCGAGGAAACGCAGCGCCACCCCCGCCTGGAGCGAGATCGTGGACAGGCTGTGGCCGACGACGTCGTGCAGGTCCTGGGCCAGCCGCATCCGTTCGCGGTAGGCGACGCGGCGCATCTCCTCGGCGTACGCGCGGGTCATCGCGGCCTGGCGATCCCGGCGAACCTCGGCGATCAGGGTCGGGACCATGATCGCCGCGACCCCGACGAGGACCGTGGGCCACAGCGTGGCCGAGGTCAACCCCAGGTACGGCTCGCGCCAGCCGGTCGCGGTCAGCATCGGCACCAGGACGGGTAGCCACGGGGGCCAGCCGGTGCCCGGCCGGGCGGCCGACAGGGAGACCAGTGCGATCGCCGGTGCCGGCAGCGCGAACGGCACCGGCCCGCCGGCCGCCAGGTACGCCGCGACGCCGGCCGCCACCAGGAGGTACGCCACCCGCGGCCAGGACCGCCGGCCGAGCAGCCCGGCGGCGACGGCCAGGCAGCCGGCGAGGAGGACCAGGGTCCAGGCGGAGGAGGGATCGAGCGGGGTGCCGGTGGGGACGGCCGTCGGTTCGCCGGGGGCGGCCGGCTCCCACATGCGGTGGTGCGTCCGGCCGTACCCGACCGCACGGGCGGCGATCCACATCACCCACACGACGGCGAGCGACCCCAGCGCGCCGACGACGGTGTGCACCCGCTCGGCCCCGAGAACCGATGCCGTCGGGAACGGCCCGAGGGGACGATCCATGCCCCCGATCGTACGTACCCGGCCCGCGAGGCACCATCGGCGCGTGGGTGTAGCCGCGGACCCGTGGCGTACGTCGACGGGCGTACGCGAGGTGCCTCCCGTGGGCCGATGGAAATGTCGGCGGACCCGACCACACTGGAAGCATGTCCGGTTCGCTGCTGCCGCTGTTCATCCCGGGGATGTGGGGGCCGGGTGCCCTCGGTCACGGGATGCACCATCTGTTCGGAGGTCTGTTCATGTTCATCGGCCCACTCATCTTCCTCTTGGTGGTCGTCATCCTGCTGTCCCGCGCCGACCGCCACGGGGGACCGTTCTTCGGTCCGCCGGCCACGCGGTGGGCCGGCCACCCGCACCACGACGGTCCCGGGTTCGGCGGTCCCCGGCCCGGCGGCCCCCGGCAGGGGTCCCCGGAGGACGAGGCCTTCCGGATCCTGGCCGAGCGACTCGCCAAGGGCGACATCAGTTCGGAGGACTACCGGGAGCGCGTCGACACCCTGCGCACCACCCGTGCCCAGGAGAACGACCCGACCGCGGGCATGCCCTACCTCGGACCGGAGGACCGGCCCCCGGCCGAGCCGAAGGTCTAGGGTCAGCCCGCCCTGGTCACGGCGACCCCGATCCAGCCTCCGGTGAGGCCGCACCACTCCGGCGCGGTCGCGGGGCGGGTTCGGGGTGCGCCGACGTGCGCCTCCCGCGCCGGGCCGCCCCAGACCAGCACGTCTCCGGAGTCCAGCAGGATGTCGTGGTGGGTCCGGGCCGTGCCCGCGACACCGCCGATCCGGAACTCGCACGCATCCCCGACCGACAGCAGCACCACCGGTCCGGCCCCGCTGATCCGGTGCATCCGCAGCGCCGGGCGGCGTGCCACGCCTTGGTCGACGCCGGCGATCAGCAGCCCGTCGGGGGCGAACCGCTCGTCGAGGGAGTCATCGCGACCGACCGCATCGGCGAGAGCGTCGTGGGCCAGGTCCGTCACCCAGTCCGGGATCGTCGTCACGTGCCGGCGCCTGCTCGCGCCGTAGCCGGTGATCGACGTGCCCGGCCAGTCGCGCGACCCCGCGGCGAGTCGGCGCTGGTCGGCCAGGCTCAGGACATCGGGCAGGTGGACCACGCCCGGGACCACCCGGTGCGTCGAGCGCGGCACCACATCCGCGGGGAACAGCGCCTCCATCACCGACATGCCACTCCTTCGATCACCCGTACGGTTCCGTGGTTCCGGGACACGCAAAAGCGTACAGGTGTTCCACAATGACGGGTGCGGGTGTTCCGGCGTGTCGCTCCCGGGGGACCTCAGGCGGCCTCGCAGTGCACCGGTGGTAACCCGACCAGCGCCCGGATGCCGCCGCTGACTGCGGCCAGCCAGGTCCCGACCGAGACATGCGCCTCCGGTGTGTCCGGATAGCGCACCCGCAGGTGCATGCCGTGGTCGTTGGTCACGAACCACACCATCACCCCGGTCGTCGGCACCATCGCCGAGATCTGCAACGGGTTCAGCCCGGCCGGCAGTTGGATCGGCATCCGCCGGTCGTCCAGCCAACTCACCGCGAACATGCCCGTGGAGGCGGGCATGCCGCCGTAGGGAGCCATGATCGGCGCGAGCGGATGGGACCCCAGCGCGACGGCCTCGCGCACCGCGGTGGTGCAGGAGTGCGGGTCGGGATCGTCCGCCTCGATGACCGAGTTCGTGATGAACCAGCCGACCGAGTCGTGCCAGCGCCGGTCGTGTCGGCTGTGCACCGGCATCACCGCGCGGAAGGGCAGCCCGGTCAGGCCGGCGGTCACCCGGGCCATCACCGACACGGTCAGCGGCAGCATCCGTACGCCCAGATCCGTGGCCCGCTGGTTGTACGAGCCCACTTCGTCGGCGTCGAGGATGTCGACGATGTCGACGACGTCGGGGCGCGGTTCGGAGACGTCACCCAGCGGCAACGGGAAGCGAGGCATCACCCCGCCGGACCGGTCCAGGATCTCGGCCCAGCGCCGGTGGACGTCCTCGGGCGCCGCCGGCCGGGTGAGAAGTTCGGCGGTGTGTTCGCCGAACGACGGCACGGCCGGCAGGTCGATCCCCGGCTCGCGGCCGGCGGACAGGTCGGCGTAGCAGGTCATCAGGTCGCGAACCAGCACGAGCAACGACCAGGCGTCGACATGCGCGTGGTCGGACCCCAGGATGATGGCCGGGCGTTCCAGGGCGCTCTCGACCAGGACCAGCCGGTACGACGGCCGTTCGAACGGGGAGCAGGCCGCATCCAGCACCCGGTGGACGACGGCCGAGGCGGACTCGCCGTTCTGGCGGGGATGGTCCACCCAGCCCCCGGGGAGGACATCGACCCGGTGCAGCCGCACCGAGCCGTCCTCACCGGAGGAGAAGACGGTCTGAAGGGTCTCGTGCCGGGCGATGACCGCCAGCCAGGCGCGAGCCAGGTCATCACGATCGACCCGGGTGGCAGGACGTATCGACACGCCCATCCAGGATCCGGGGCGAGGGCCCACCGCGACATGGCGGGCCTGATCGAACGAGACGGGGACCGCGGGGCCGTCGGACCCCGGGACATGGACCGCATAACTGTTCACCCGACCTTCCGGCAGCGGAAGGCTCGTGATGCTCGTCTGGCGCATGTCACGTACCCTAGGTGACCAAATGTAACAGCCTCCGCAACGGGAGTGAACGTGGCGAAAATGGATGTGGCCGATCGCGATATCGGCGTGACAGTAACGCTGGACTACGACATCAAGGGGGAGGGGACCCCGGTCGTGCAGCTGCACGGACTCACGTCGAGCCGGTTCCGGGACCGCCGCCTGGGACTGGACTTCATCGAAGCGATCGACGGACATCGTCTGATCCGCTACGACGCACGCGGGCACGGGCGTTCCACCGGGCCGGCCATCCCGGCCGCCTACGTGTGGCCCCGGCTGGCCGGTGACCTGCTGGCCCTGCTCAACCGGGTCGCTCCCGGGGAACGGGTGCACGCCGTCGGCAAGTCGATGGGGGTGGGGACCGTGCTGCATGCGGCGCTGCGTCACCCCGAGCGGTTCGCCAGTCTCGTGCTGGTGATCCCGCCGACGGCCTGGGCCACGCGGCTCGCCCAGCACGACAACTATCTGCGCAACGCCGACCTGATCGAGAAGCGGGGGATGGACTACTGGGCCTCGCTGGACCGGCGGCTGCCGTATCCGCCGGCCGTCAACCCGGACCGTCCCTTCACCCTGCCCGACGTGGAGGAGCGGATCCTCCCGAGCCTCTACCGCGGTGCCGCCGAGACCGACCTGCCGTCACCGTCTGACCTGGCCGGCCTCAAGGTCCCGACCCTCATCCTGGGCTGGATCGACGACCCCTCCCATCCGCTGTCCACCTCCTACAAGCTGCGCGATCTTCTCCCCGACGTCCGGATGCAGGTCGCCCGGACCCCCGCGGATGTCCGCACGTGGTCGGAGCGGATGGCCGAGCACATCACCGCTGTCGAGGCGAGGAGACCCGTCCGCGCCGGCGTCACCGTCCCCCGGGTGGCGGTGGACCGGAAGGCCGCCGAGCGGAGGAAGCCGGTGGCGGCCGGGGGGAACGTCCAGGAGCTGCGGCGCCGGTCCGCCTAGGCGCCGGTGGGATCGGCCGGCATCTGGGTCGGCCGCGCCTCGGAATAATCACCTCCGGGTCAGGGTTGAGTCGGTGTCGCTCAACTTTGCGAAGTGACCCCCAGTGGCACGCTCGCGTGGCAGGCTCAGTGCTGAGCCACCCTCGAGCCCGGAACAGAAGGACACATGGACGTCAACAAGCTCACCACCAAGAGCCGCGACGCGTACTCGACGGCCGTACGCATCGCCCTGACCAACGGCAACCCCAACGTCGAGGCCGTGCATCTGCTGCACGCCCTGCTGATCACGCCGGACAACACCGTCGGACCGCTGCTGTCCTCGGTGGGGGCGGACCCGAAGGGTATCGACGCCGAGGCGGAGACGGCGATCGGCAAGTTGCCGGCGGCCTCCGGTGCGTCGGTGTCCCAGCCGACCCTGTCGGGCGCCCTGGCCCGCGTCCTGGCCGACGCCGAGACCCGCGCGGGGTCGCTCGGTGATGCCTACATCGCCACCGAGCACTTCCTCATCGCGCTGGCGTCCGTCGACTCCGACGCCAAGCGGATCCTCACCGACGCCGGAGCGACCGCCGATGCGCTGACCGAGGCCTTCCAACAGGCGCGCGGCTCCAAGCGGGTCACCTCGGAGAGCCAGGAGGCCACGTCCAGCGCGCTGGAACAATACGGCTACGACATGACCGCGGCCGCCCGCGAAGGCAAGCTCGACCCGGTGATCGGGCGCGACCAGGAGATCCGCCGGGTGATCCAGGTGCTGGCCCGCCGCACCAAGAACAACCCGGTGCTGATCGGCGAGCCCGGCGTCGGCAAGACCGCCGTCGTGGAGGGATTGGCCCAGCGGATCGTGGCCGGCGACGTCCCCGACTCGCTCAAGGGCCGCCGGCTGATCGCCCTCGACCTGGGATCCATGGTCGCCGGTGCGAAGTACCGCGGGGAGTTCGAGGAACGGCTCAAGGCCGTGCTGACCGAGATCAAGGATGCCGAGGGGCAGATCGTCACCTTCATCGACGAGATCCACACCGTGATCGGCGCCGGCGCGACCGGTGACTCCTCGATGGATGCCGG
>CAZGWN010000063.1:0-23749 GCA_964528755.1 uncultured Propionibacteriaceae bacterium | reverse complement strand
CGGCATCGAGGTGATCCTCGACGTGGTCTACAACCACACCGGCGAGGGCGGCCACGAGGGCCCCACCCTCGCCTACCGGGGCCTCGACCACGGCGGCTACTACCGCCTGACCTCCGACATGCGTACGGACTACGACGTCACCGGCTGCGGCAACTCCGTCGACACCTCCCAACCGGGCGTGTTGCGGATGATCCTCGACTCGTTGCGCTACTGGGTGACCGAGATGGGCGTGGACGGGTTCCGCTTCGACCTGGCCACCGAACTCATCCGCAACGAGCGTCACTACGTCGCCCAGGACCACCCGTTCAAGGCGGCGATCGCCGCCGATCCGATCTTCGACGGCATCAAGATGATCGCCGAGCCGTGGGACCTGGGTCCGTACGGTTATCAGGTCGGCGCCTGGGGCAGCGGCTGGAGCGAGTGGAACGACCGGTTCCGCGGGCACACCCGCGACTTCTGGCGCGGCGCGGTGCACGGGGTGCAGGAGCTGGCCACCCGGATGTCGGGATCGGGCGACCTGTTCCAGCATTCGGGCCGGCGACCGGAGTCGTCGGTCAACTTCGTCACCGCTCACGACGGGTTCACGATGCGGGATCTGGTGACCTACGACGTCAAGCACAACAGCGCGAACGGGGAGTCCAACCGGGACGGCTCGGACGACAACCGGTCGTGGAACTGCGGCGTCGAGGGTGAGACCGACGACGATCAGATCAACGCGCTGCGGCACCGCCAGGTGAAGAACATGCTGGCCACCATGTTGCTGTCGACCGGCGTGCCGATGCTCACCGCCGGGGACGAGATCGGGCGGACCCAGGGCGGCAACAACAACGCGTACTGCCAGGACTCGCCGATCTCGTGGGTGCACTGGGACACGGCCGAGACGTGGGCCGATGTCACGGAGTTGACCACCACGCTGACCCGGCTGCGGGCCGACCACCCGGTGTTGCGGCCGCACGCCTGGCGCAACGGCGAGATCGTGCTCGACGAGCAGGGCCGGGAACTGGGCCGGCGCAACCTGGCGTGGTTCGACGGTGACGAGGTCGAGATGGACGACGCGGACTGGCGTGACGGTCGGCGGCGGACCCTGGGGATGTACGTGTCCGACGCGGACGAGGCCTTTCTCATCTGGGTGCACGGCGGCGAGGAGCCCGCCACGGTCGCCCTGCCCGGCGACGGCTGGGCCGCCGGCTACACGGTGGTCGCCCACACCGGCGAGCCCGGGGAGCTGCCGACCGGACGGTTGCCGGAGACCTCCACCCTCACCCTGCCGCCCCGGACGGTGGCGGTGCTGGCGGTCGAGCTGCCCGACCTGACCGAGGACGCCGCCGGGCCGGAACCCGAGGGGGCCGGGCCGGAGTCGCCGATGATCGAGCCGGTCGGTGCCGAGGGCCAGGTCGGCGTCCCCGAGGAGGACTGACCGACCCGGCCCGCGGGCGTCTACGACCGGGACAGCGCTGCCAGACCCATCTCGGCGACGTTGGCCAGCCCGGCGTGTCGCGGCACCACCCGGCAGGTGGCCCCGACCTGTCCGGCCAGGCCGAGCCGGGTGCAGGCACGGTAACGCACGCCGTCGTCCAGGGTGGCGACCGGATCGGCGGCCCAGATGCGGATGCCGTGCAGTTCGTCGTCATCGTCGACCGACCCGAGGATGAACTGGACCTCCACGTCCTCGGGGGTCAGGTCTCCCAGGTGGACGACCGCGGTCAGGGCCAGTTCACTGCCCAGCGCCACCTGCTCGTCGCCGAGGCCCTCCACGTGCTCGACCCGCACGCCGGGCCAGGCCGACCGGACCCGCTGCTTCCAGGCCGCCAGTTCGGCGGCCGTGTCGTCGGTGCCGAGCGCAAGCGTGGCCCGGGAGGTCTCCAGGTACATCGTGGTCGTGTAGTCGCGGACCATCCGGGAGGCGAGCACCTTCGGGGTCAGGCCGGACATGATCCGACGGATCATCCGGATCCACTCGGTCGGCAGTCCGTTGCTGTCCCGGTTGTAGAACCGCGGCACGATCTCGTTCTCGATGATGGCGTACAGCGCAGCGGCCTCCTGGTCGTCACGTTGGTCGGGATTGCCGGCGTTCTCCGCCGAGGGGATCTCCCAGCCGTACGCCGGGTCGAACCACTCGTCCCACCAACCGTCGCGGACCGACAGGTTCGCGGCGCCGTTCATCGCGGCCTTCATGCCCGACGTGCCGCACGCCTCCATCGGACGCAGCGGGTTGTTGATCCACACGTCGCAGCCCGGGTAGAGCAGCCGGGCCATCGACATGTCGTAGTCGGGCAGGAAGACGATCCGTTCCCGCACCTCGGTCGCGTCGGCGAAGCGGACCATCTGCTGGATCAGTCCCTTGCCGGTGTTGTCGGCCGGGTGGGCCTTGCCGGCGATGACGATCTGGATCGGTCGATCCGCGTCGAGCAGCAGGCGCTTGAGCCGATCGGGGTCCCGCAGCATCAGGGTGAGCCGTTTGTACGACGCCGCCCGCCGGGCGAAGCCGAAGGTGAGGATGTTCGGGTCGAGGGCCCGGTCGATCCACTCCGTGTTGCCGGTCAGACCCCGGTCACGGACGCTGCGGACGAGCCGGGCCCGGGCCATCGAGACGAGGTCGCCGCGCATCCGCTGCTTGAGGGTCCAGATGGTGTTGTCGTCGACCCTGTCCAGCGCCGACCAGTCGTACCCGTCCATGACCGAGTCGCCGTCGCTGGTGGGGGTCTGCAACAGTTCGAGCAGTTCGGGGTGGATCCAGGTCCGGTGGTGCACGCCGTTGGTGACCGATCCGATCGGCACCTCGGACACGTCGAAGGCGGGCCACAGCCCCTGGAACATCTGCCGCGACACCTCGCCGTGCAACTGCGACACGCCGTTGGCGCGCTGCCCGAGCCGGAAACCGAGGACGGCCATGTTGAACAGGACCGGGTCGCCGCCCTCGTAGTCCTCGGCGCCGAAGGACAGGATCCGGTCCAGTGGCAGCGGGGCGAAGTCGGCGAACTGGCGGGAGACCAGGTCGCGCGGGAACCGGTCGATGCCGGCCGGCACCGGGGTGTGGGTGGTGAACAGGGACCCGGCCCGGGTGTACTCGACGGCCGTGTCGACGTCGATGCCGTCGTTCATGTACTCGCGGATCCGCTCCAGGCCGAGGAACCCGGCATGGCCCTCGTTGGCGTGGAAGACCGTCGGGGCCGGCCCACCGGTCACCCGGCAGTACGCCCGCAGCGCGCGGACGCCGCCGATGCCGAGCAGCACCTCCTGGGCGAGGCGGTGCTCGACGCCGCCGCCGTACAGCCGGTCGGTGACGGCCCGGGCGGCCTCGGAGTTGCCGTCGACGACCGAATCCAGCATGAGCAACGGCACCCGGCCGACCTGGGCAACCCAGATCTGGGCCCGGTAGCGATCGCCCCACAGCGGCACCTCGACGGTGACCGGTTCGCCGGCCGAGTCGCGCAGCAGCGTGACCGGAAGGTCGAGCGGGGCCAGCATCGGGTAGCGCTCCTGCTGCCACCCGTTGCCGTCCAGGGACTGGCGGAAGTAGCCGTGGCGGTAGAGCAGACCTACCCCGATGAGCGGGACGCCGAGGTCGGATGCGGCCTTGAGATGGTCGCCGGCGAGAATGCCGAGGCCGCCGGAGTACTGCGGCAGGGTCTCGGCGACGCCGAACTCGGCGGAGAAGTACGCGATCCGTTCGGGCGCACCCTCGGTTCCGGCGACGGACCGCTGGTACCAGCGGTCCATGGTCAGGTAGTCATGCAGATCCCGGGCCGCATACTCCACCTGACGGG
This sequence comes from uncultured Propionibacteriaceae bacterium, assembly GCA_964528755.1. Taxonomy (GTDB): domain Bacteria; phylum Actinomycetota; class Actinomycetes; order Propionibacteriales; family Propionibacteriaceae; genus Raineyella. The sequence continues at coordinate 19,982 of CAZGWN010000063.1, read as the reverse complement.
TGAAGCGCGGGTCACGGGCCAGGGCGTCGAGGCGGCCGGAGTCGATCCGGGAGAGGAGCCTGCGGGGATCGTGGCCGGTGGCCTCCCACAGGTCGGGGTCCATGGCGCGGAACAGTTCCTTGGTCGGTTCGTTCCAGTACCAGCACAGGTTGAGCGCCAGCTCATCGAGGGGCTTGAGGGGATCGGGGAGCACAGGCTGAACGGTGAAACGTCGAATTGCTCGCACGACGCTACGGTATCCACCCCGGGTGACGACACGCCGGGCCGAAGCTCGCTAGGTTGGTCCCGTGACGCCCACCCAGCCCTCACCCGCGCCCGTCTCACCCGGTCCTGCCCCCATCTCCGCAAGCACGAACGGCCCCCAGCACCCGGCCATGCCGTCCACCGGCACGGGCGGGCCGGTGCCGGGGATCGACCAACCGGCCTTTCCGGCGGGTCACCTGCCCGAGGAGTTCTCCCACGACGTCCCCGCGCCGGCCGCCCCGGTGCTGCCCGTGCCTGCGGTGGATCCGGGCGCTCGCGCGCTGGGGGCGCGGGTCGGGCGGATCGGCATCGTCGACGTCTCGCCGGTCATCCTGGGCGGGGCGTACGCCGCCAAGGCCGTCGTCGGGGAGGAGTTCCCCATCCGGGCCACCGTGTTCCGCGAGGGGCACGATGCGGTGAACGCGTCTGTCGTCCTCACCGGCGCCGACGGGACCGAGTTGCGCCACGTCATGCACCCGGCCGGTACCCCCGGACTCGACCAGTGGGAGGCCCGGGTCAGCCTGCCGACGGAGGGACCCTGGCAGTTCCGGGTGGAGGGCTGGAGTGATCCCTGGCACACCTGGCGGCACAATGCCGAGATCAAACTCGCCGCCGGGATCGACGTCGACCTCGTCTGCGCGGAGGGCCGGCTGCTGCTGGAGGGGGCCGGCCTGCGCGCCCACCGGGCGGACGTCCGCATCGACGCGGCCGTGCTCAACGGGGCCGCCATCCAGTTGCTGCCGGAGCGGCCTGCCGAGGAACTGCTGGAACTCATCGGGTCCCGCGGCGTCCGCCGGGCGATGGAGGCCCACGGGCCGCGCCAGATGGTCACCACGAGCCCGTCCTACCCGGTGTGGGTGGACCGGGAACGGGCGCTCTTCTCCGCCTGGTACGAGTTCTTCCCGCGTTCCCAGGGAGCTTGGCGCGACGACGCCGGCGGATGGCACTCCGGGACCTTCGCCTCCTCCTACGGCCGGCTGGAGGATGCCGCCGCGATGGGCTTCGACGTGGTCTACCTGCCCCCGATCCACCCCGTCGGGCATTCCTACCGCAAGGGTCGCAACAACAGCCTCACCCCCGAACCCGGTGACCCCGGGTCGGTCTGGGCGGTCGGTTCGGAGGAGGGCGGCCACGACGCGATCCACCCGGATCTGGGCACCTTCGACGACTTCGACGCCTTCGTGGAGAAGGCGCACTCGCTCGGTCTGGAGGTCGCCCTCGACCTGGCTCTCCAGGCCAGCCCCGACCACCCGTGGGTGACGCAGCACCCGCACTGGTTCAGTGAGCGGGTCGACGGCACCATCGCCTACGCGGAGAATCCGCCGAAGAAGTACCAGGACATCTATCCGATCAACTTCGACCGCGACCCCGAGGGTATCTACACCGAGGTGCTGCGGATCGTCAGGTTGTGGATCTCGCACGGCGTGACGATCTTCCGGGTCGACAACCCGCACACCAAGCCGCTGAATTTCTGGGCCTGGTTGCTGGCCGAGGTACGCCGCACCGACCCGGACGTGGTCTTCCTGGCCGAGGCCTTCACCCGGCCGGCGATGCTGCAGACGCTGGGCCGGATCGGATTCCACCAGAGCTACACGTACTTCACCTGGCGGACCGAGCGCTGGGAGTTGGAGGAGTACGTCAACGAGCTGGCCTACGACACCGACGCGTGGGTGCGGCCGAACTTCTTCGTCAACACGCCCGACATCCTGCACGCCTACCTCCAGGAGGGCGGACCCTCCGCCTTCGCGGTCCGGGCCGTGCTCGCCGCGCTGCTGTCCCCCAGCTGGGGCATGTACTCCGGTTTCGAGCTCTTCGAGAATGAGCCCGTGCGACCCGGCTCGGAGGAATACCTGCATTCGGAGAAGTACGAATACCGGCCGCGGGACTTCGATCGGCAGCCCAATCTCAAGGGCCTGATCGGACAGCTCAACGCCATCCGCCGGCATCACCCGGCGCTGCACCGGCTGCGCAACATCTCGTTCCTGAACTCCGAGAATCCGGCGGTGATCGCCTGGGTCAAGACCACCGGCTCCGACACCGTCGTTGTCGCGGTCAACCTCGACAGCGAGTACACCCAGGAGTCGACCATCCACCTCGACATGGGGCTGTTCGGGCTGGGTCCGGACGACGGCCTGCTGGTCCGCGACGAGCTGACCGGCCAGGAGTTCGAGTGGCGGGCGACACCGTACGTCAAGCTCGGCCCCCAGCAGCCGGCGCACGTCCTCGCGGTGATCGGCACCGTACCGGCGCACTGACGCCGGTGCCGACGTCTCGCGACACGTCGTCAGCGGTGTGTCGCGAGAAACACACGTGTTTCGCGCCGCTATCGGATCCGGGTGGAACGACGATGATGGGACCGACTACCGAGGGGGAGTGATCGTGACCGGGCTGTTCGCCGACCTGGCCGTGGCCGCGCTGACCGGCGCCCGCTGGTACGCGGGCAAGGGGCGGCCGGTCCGACTCGTCGGGATCGCTCCCCTGGCCTGGACGGCCGCACCCGGTGACGCGGCGCTGCCCGCCGGGCTGCGGGGCGTACGGCCCGTGCTCGTCACGGTTGCGCACGACGACGTCGACCCTCCCGACATCGACATCTACCAGTTCCTGGTCACGTTCCGGCCTACGGGGGGCCAGGACGACCCCGCCGGAGCACTGGGGACGTGCCGTGATCCCGACGTCACCGGCTCCGGCGAGGAGGTGCTGGTGGTCGACGCGACCCGCGACCCCGAGGCGATGCGGGTCGCGCTGCAGGCACTGGCCCGCGCCGGCGGTGACCGGCGCGACGCGCCGCCCTCGCCGCCGGCCCGGACGGGGACCGTGCACGACCATCTGCTGTTCCCCCTGCCCCAGGTCGACCTCACCCCGCACCCGTTCGAGGGACAGCAGTCGAACAGTTCGGTCTTCTTCGGCGACCACCTCGTCCTCAAGGTCTTCCGTCGGCTCGGGATCGGCCGCAATCCCGACATCGCCGTACACGCGGCGCTGTCCCGCGAGGCCGGGGTGGGAGTGGCGCGGTTGTACGGGTGGGCCGATGCCCAATGGGTAGACGACGGCACCGAGCTCAGCGCCGACCTGGCCATGCTGGTGGAGCGCTTCCCCGGCGCCCGCGACGGCTGGGACCTGGCCGGCTCCCGATGCCGCGCCGGGGAGGACTTCTCGACCGAGGCGGCCGAACTCGGCGCAGCGCTCCGCCGGGTGCATGCGGGGTTGGCCGCCCGCTTCCCCACCGCCACCGAACCCGCCTCCCGGGTCGCCGCCGCCATGGTCGCCCGGCTGGAGCGGGCCTGCCGGATGGCGCCGGAACTGGCCCCGTACGCGCCGGGACTGACCGACATCCTCACGGCCTCCACCGACCGGCAATTGCCGATCCAGCACATTCACGGCGACTTCCATCTGGGTCAGGCCCTCCGGGTCTCGGACGCACAGGATGGCACCCATTGGCGGATCATCGACTTCGAGGGCGAACCGATGGTGCCGCTGGCGGAGCGCTGGCGCCCGGATTCACCCTGGCGCGACGTCGCCGGCCTGATCCGCTCGATCCGGTATGCCTCCTCCGCGCCCGCCGGCGACTCCGATGCCCCGGCCCGGGAGGCGTGGGCGCATCGCGCCCAGCAGGCCTTCCTGGCCGCGTACTGCGATGGCGCGCCCGACCCCGACGACCTGGACGTGCTGCGTGCCTACATCGTGGACAAGGCGGTCTACGAGGTGGTCTACGAAGTGCGCAACCGCCCCGCCTGGGCGGGAATCCCCCTGCGGGCCGTCGCCGAGCTGGCCGGCTCCCGGGGGGATCGAGATTTTCAACTGCCGTCGACGAGGCGCGACGGCCCGACACCGACCGGTGAGGAGAACCAGGACTGATGCACGACTACTTCGGAGGCCTGACGGGCTGGGACCTCGAAGGGTTCCACCAGGGCGGCGACACCGAGCTGTGGCGCCGGCTGGGGGCGTTCCTCTGCACGGTGACCGACGACGAGCGCGGCGAACTGCACGGGACCCGGTTCGCGGTGTGGGCCCCCAACGCACGCGAGGTCCACCTCGTCGGAGACTGGAACGACTGGAACGTGGGCGCGGATCCGATGCGCCGGATTCCCGGCTCGGGCTGCTGGGGCTGCTTCGTCGAGGGGATCGGTGAGGGGGCCCTGTACAAGTTCGCGGTCCTCGGCGCCGACGGCCGGCTGACGGAACGCGCCGACCCGATGGCCCGCAAGGCCGAGGGCCCCCCGAATACCGCCTCGATCGTCGCGGTCGACAACTACCCGTGGCATGACCAGGGCTGGATGGAGGCCCGTGCCCGGGGACACCTGTGGCGCGAACCGATGAGCATCTACGAATGCCACCTGGGCTCGTGGAAGCCCGGCCGGACGTACCAGGAGCTCGCCACCGAGCTGGTCGACTACGTGCGCCGGCAGGGATTCACCCACATCGAGTTCATGCCGCTGGCCCAGCATCCGTTCTCCGGGTCCTGGGGCTATCAGGTCACGGGCTACTACGCGCCGATGTCGAAATTCGGCACCCCGGATGATCTGCGATTCCTCATCGACCGGTTCCACCAGGCCGGCATCGGAGTGATCATGGACTGGGTGCCCGGGCATTTCCCGAAGGACGCCTGGGCTCTGGGCCGTTTCGACGGGACCGCCCTGTACGAGCACGCCGACCCCCGACTGGGCGAACATCCGGACTGGGGAACGTACATCTTCAATTTCGGCCGCAACGAGGTGAAGAGCTTCCTGGTCTCCAACGCCCTCTACTGGCTCAGCGAGTTCCATGTCGACGGGCTGCGCGTCGACGCCGTCGCCTCGATGCTCTATCTGGACTACTCCCGCGAGGAGGGCCAGTGGGTGCCGAACCGGTACGGGGGCAACGAGAACCTCGACGCCATCGACTTTCTCCGATATGTCAACCGGCACCTTTACGAACGCGAGCCCGGCTGCGTGATGATCGCCGAGGAGTCGACCTCGTTCCCGGGGGTGACCAAGCCGGTCGACCAGGGCGGGCTCGGGTTCGGGTTCAAGTGGAACATGGGCTGGATGAACGACACCCTGGCCTACGTCGAGCACGAGCCGGTCCACCGGCAGTACCACCACAACAACATGACCTTCGCGATGGTCTACCAGTATTCGGAGAACTTCATCCTGCCGATCAGCCACGACGAGGTCGTGCACGGCAAGGGCTCGATGCTGGGCAAGGTGCCGGGCGACGACTGGCAGAAGTTCGCCACCCTGCGCGCCTACTACGCCTTCATGTGGTCCCATCCGGGCAAGCAGTTGCTGTTCCAGGGCTGCGAGATCGGCCAACGTGGGGAGTTCAACGAACACCAGGGGGTCGACTGGCTCGCCCAGCCGCACTGGGGCCACCACGGGCTGCAGACCCTGGTCCGCGATCTCAACCGGATCTACCGGGTCACGTCGGCGCTGTGGGAGCTGGACGAGGAGCCGGCCGGATTCCGCTGGATCAACGCCGATGACGCCTCGGCGAACGTCTACTCCTTTCTGCGCTTCGACGAGGCGGGGAACGCGCTGGCGTGCGTGGTGAACTTCTCCCCGGTGCCGCATGGGAATTACCGGATCGGGCTGCCGTACGCCGGCGAGTGGACCGAGGTCATCAACACCGACGCCGACACGTACGACGGGACGGGTCAGTGGGGCAACCTCGGACGGGTGGAGACCGAGCCGATCGCCGGCAACGGACTGCCGCAGAGCGCCACGGTCGTCGTCCCGCCGCTGGGTGCCGTCTGGTTCACCCACCCCGCTCCCGCGGCCGCGCAGGCCTGAGCCGGATCCTCGTGCGCGGCGAGCACGCGGAGAGGGACGACCCGGGATGAGCGGGATCGAGGTGTCGCTGCGGATCGTCCGTGACGGGGTCGGCCGGCTCACCTGGTCGTCCACCGATGACCTGCCCGGACTCACCGATGCGGTGGGGCTGGCCGCCGGGGACGCACTGGTGGGGGCAGGCCTGCACCGGGTCGAGGTTGTCGTCGACGTGACCGACCGGGTGTCCCGGCGTGCCCTGCACCGCTGCGCCTTCCGGATGGAGGGCATCCGCCGACAGGCCCACCGGACCGACGATGGGTGGCGGGACCAGGCCGTCTATGCCCGGCTGGCCGGCGACGGCATCGACGGTCCGGGCGCGTTCACCGCGGTGTTGAACACGGTGCTGCCGACCAAGCGGCTCATCGCGCACGTCCTCATCCGCAACGAGGCCGGTCGGCTGCTCTTCCTGACCACGTCCTACAAGCCCGACTGGGAGCTGCCCGGGGGCGTGGTGGAGCCGCACGAGTCCCCCCGACTCGCCGCGCGGCGCGAGTGCATCGAGGAGATCGGGCTCGACCTCGACGTCCGCCGGGTCCTCGTCGCCGACTGGATGCCGGACTACCTCGGCTGGTACGACGCGTTGGAACTGATCTTCGACGGCGGTGTGCTCGACGAGGCGCGGATCGGACAGATCCGGCTCGGTGAGGGCGAGATCCTCGCCGCGCACTGGGTGGACGCCGACGAGGCGGTCGCCCACCTCACCCCGCACGCCGCCCGGCGGTTGCGTACCATCCTGGCCCTGGACGGCTTCGGCTACCTGGAGGCCGGCGAGTCGATCGACCGATAGCCGACCGCGGCCACCGGGTCCGGCCCTCGTGGGCTCAGAAGAGGGCGGTGGCCAGGTCCCGGCGGGCCTTCGCCAGGGCCGGATCCGCCGGATCGAGGGTGTCGAAAAGCTCCACCAGTCGCACCCGCAACGTCTCCCGCGCCTCACCGGAGCTGCGGCGCAGCAGGGCGGTGATCCCGGCGAAGGCCTCGTCGGGATGCCCCGACGCCAGCAGGAGGTCGGCCCGGTCCAGCACCGCCGACGGATCCTCGGGGTCGGCCGCGATCCGGGCCTCCACCGCACGTACGTCCAGGGTGCTGACCCTGGCCCCGAGGGCGGCCCGGGCCCGGCCGCGGCGGGCCTCGGCGTCGGCGGGGCTGTCGGCGAGCAGTGCGTCGTAGGCCTGCTCGGCCTCTTGGTAGCGCCCGGCGGCCAGCGCCGCGTCCCCCGCCGCATAGCGCGGATCGCGCGGCGCGGCGGCCTGCGGCGCCTCCTCGACGGCGACCGGCTCGGCGTGGCCGGCGATCCCGTTCGCCAGCGCGGTCTGCAGCACCTGGTCGATGACCTTCTTGACGTCGTCGTGGCCGGGCACACCCTGGAACAACGGCAGCGCCTGACCGCCGACGAGGGCCAGCACGGTCGGCACCGCCTGCACCTGCAGGGCCGAGGCGATCTGCGGGTGGGCGTCGCAGTCGACCTGGGCGAGCAGCCACCGGCCCTGCGCCGCGTTCGCCAGGTCGGCCAGCGTCCGGGACAACTGATCGGCGCCACCGGCGCGGGCCGACGTCAACTCCAGCACCACCGGATACTGGACCGACCGACGGATCAGGTCCTCGAGGTCCGCCTCCCCCACGTCCGTCAGCACCCAACTCCGGGCGGTGGCACCGCCGGCGCCACCGCTCCGGCTCCCGTGGCCCTGGCGGGCTCCCTGGGCGAGACCGGACAGGTCCACGGCACCGGGACGGGAAAAGGTGGGATTGGTCATCGCGGCAATCAACTCCTCGGGTCGTACGGGAGGCGTCGCACCTCCGGTTCGGGAGGTGTTCACCCGCCCACAGCCTACCCGGGGCATGATGTGGGCATGGCTCACCCACGTGCTGGTCAACCAGCCCTTCCGGAAGATCTCATCAACGTCGACGCCGTCCTGTCCGCGTACCACGACATCGTCCCGGATCCGTCGAATCCGGACCAGCAGGTCGTCTTCGGCACCTCGGGCCACCGCGGCTCGAGCCTTGACGGTGCGTTCAACGACGCCCACATCGCCGCCATCACGCAGGCGATCGTGGAGTACCGCAGCGCCCAGGGAATCACCGGCCCGCTGTTCCTCGGCAAGGACACCCACGCGCTGTCGCTCCCGGCGTGGCGGACCGCCCTGGAGGTCTTGCACGCCAACGGGGTGGACGTACGCGCCGAGCGGGAGGACGAGTACACCCCGACGCCTGCCGTCTCCCGTGCCATCGTGGTGTACAACCGGGACCGCGGGCCGGGGGAACCGCCCGCCGACGGCATCGTGGCGACCCCGTCGCACAACCCGCCCCGCGACGGTGGCTTCAAGTACAACCCGCCCCACGGTGGTCCCGCCGATACCGACGCCACCTCGGCGATCGCGGCCCGGGCCAACGAGCTCATCGCCGATCCGTCCGCGATCCGTCGGCACCCGTACGACTCCATCGCCGACGCCATCGTCCGGTTCGACTACCGCACGCCGTACTGCACCGACCTGGGCAATGTCATCGACCTCGACGCCATCCGCCGCTCCGGGGTCCGGATCGGGGCCGACCCGATGGGCGGGGCCTCGGTGCAGTACTGGCAGTGGATCGCCGAGAACCTCGGACTCGACCTCACCGTCGTCAACCCGGTCGTCGATCCGACCTGGCGGTTCATGACGCTGGACTCCGACGGCAAGATCCGGATGGACTGCTCCTCGCCGTACGCCATGGCCTCCTTGGTCGCCAACCGGTCGGCGTACGACATCGCCACCGGCAATGATGCCGACTCCGACCGGCACGGCATCGTCACCCCCGACGCCGGTCTGATGAACCCGAATGCGTACCTGTCGGTGGCCATCCGCTACCTGTTCACCCACCGGCCGCAGTGGCCGGCCGGGGCCGGGATCGGAAAGACCCTGGTGTCCTCGTCGATGATCGACAAGGTCGCCGCATCGATCGGACGCACCCTCGTCGAGGTGCCGGTCGGGTTCAAGTGGTTCGTGCCGGGGCTGAGCGACGGCTCGATCGGCTTCGGCGGCGAGGAGTCGGCCGGGGCGTCCTTCCTCACCCTGGACGGCCATACCTGGACCACCGACAAGGACGGCATCATCCTCGACCTGCTCGCCGCAGAGATCCTCGCGGTGACCGGGAAGACGCCCTCCCAACTGTACGAGGAGCTGGTGGCCGAGAACGGCCGCCCCTACTATGCCCGGACCGACGCCGAGGCCACCCGCGAGCAGAAGGCCCGGCTCAAGGCACTCAGTCCCGCCGACGTCACCGTCGACACGCTGGCCGGGGAGCCGATCACCGCGATCCTCACCTCCGCACCCGGCAACGGCGCCCCCATCGGAGGGCTGAAGGTCACCACCGAGCACTCCTGGTTCGCGGCGCGCCCCTCGGGCACCGAGGACAAGTACAAGATCTACGCCGAGTCCCTGCTCGGTGAGGACCACCTGGCCCGGGTGCAGGCCGAGGCCCAGAAGGTCGTCGCCGGGGTGCTGGACTGAACCGTCGGCACAGGCTCGAACGCGGCCCGAGGCGCCATCCGCGTGGCGTCGACCTACCGAGACCGACCGGTTGCCCCGGGGAGGGGCTGCCTCCCCGGGGAACGGCCCGTCCGGCGGCCTCGTGGTAGACAGTGACCATGGTGCACATGCCCGGCGCGGGGCCCATCGGTTCCGGGCGGCGGCGGGGCCTGCCCCCCCCCACCCCCAGGCCGCGCCGGTGGCGTGACCTCAACGGCCGACTGTGGTGGTATGCGCTCCGGCGCGGTTTCGACACCTTCCTGCGCCAGCAGTGCGTCGACATGGCCGCCGCGCTGACCTTCTACGCCGTGCTGGCCCTGGTCCCGGCGTTCATGGTGCTGGTGGGGCTGCTGGGACTGATCGGGATGGACGACAGCACGGTGGAGTTCCTTCTCGACGTCCTCCACGCGGTCGCACCGGCCGGCGTCGCGGACGCGCTGCGTGGCCCGCTGTACGGGTTCACCGCCATCAGCCTCGCCCCGGTGCCGCTGGCCGCGCTGGTGGTGGTGACCCTGGGCACCGCCAGTCTCTACCAAGGCGCCCTCGCCCGGGCGATGAACCGGGTGTACGAGGTGATGGAGGGCCGCCCGCTCCTGCTGCTGCCACCGCTGCAGTACCTCACGACGGCCCTGCTCATCCTCGGGTGCTGCGCGATGATGGTCACCCTCATCGCCAGCCCCGCCATCATGGAGGCCGCCGGCGGGGCGATCGGCCTGGATCGGGCAGCCGTGCAATTGTGGAATACGTTGCGCTGGCCGGTGCTCATCGCACTTGCCATGGTGGTGGTGGCAGTCGTCTACCGGACGGCCCCGAACAGCCGGCCCGAGGGGGTCCGCTGGCTGATCCCCGGTGCGGTCCTGGCGGTCGCCCTGGGGGTCGGCGCCTCCTGGGCGCTGACGTTCTACCTCGCCCGCCTCTATCCGCGGCTGGACCTCAACTACGGCACCCTGTCGGGCCTCATCGTGCTGTTGATGTGGCTGTGGGTGTGCAATCTGGCGCTGGTCATCGGGGCCGTGCTGAATGCGGAACTGGCGCGGGCCCGTCGGCTGGCGGCGGGGCTGCCGGCCGAGGACGACCAGCTCACCCCGCCGATCGACATCCGGCGATCGGTCGGTTTCACCGCACGGCGGCACATGCTCGTCCGCGAGGGCGCCCGCCACCGTCGGGCGGCCGAGGAGGAGCGCCGTCGCGGGTGAAGCAGCGGTCAGAAGCCGTCGGCCTCGTTGGCGTCGACCACGACCTCGATGTCCTTGCGCAGGCCGGACCGCTGGATCACCCGCTGGATGGTGAGGTCACGTTCATCGGGTCGGCCGACGTAGCGGATGTCGCGCAGTCCCTGGTCCTGGGCGGCAGACTCGAAGGTGAAATGCCCGTAGCCGAAGATCCGGCCGAGCAGCGGCTTGCGCACGCTGATGTCGAGGATCCGCGAGATCGGCACGGTCGCCGTCTGTTGGTTGAACAATCCGTGCACGCGGAAGACGCGCATGTTGGTGATGACGAACCGGTCCATGTACTCCACCTGGATCCGATACAGCCCCCACCCGATCGGCACCGACGCCACCAGGCCGATGAACCACCAGGCGATCCCGGCCAGCGGCATCATGACGAGCAGACCGGCCCCCGCCAGGACGGCCATCGCGGGCACGACCCGGACCACCCAGTGACGGGTCACCTCGTCGATGACCACTTCCCCCTCATCGACGATCAGGTGGTCATCGACCCTCGGATCGAGCCACCGGTCGAACAGCGCGCCGGCCACCGCTCACTCCGTGCCCCGGCGCCGGCTCAACCCGCTGCCAGCGACGAGAAGAACGTGAAGAGGGACCCGAAGAGTCCGAAGAACCCGCGGACCGCGTCGGCCGACCCCTGCGGGTTGGTGAAGAGGTAGAAGACGGCGAACGCCACCACGAGGACCAGCAGGGCCTTCTTGACCCAGTTCCACACGCTTGCCTCCGATCGGGGGGAAGTACGGCACGTGTCACGACGTGTCTACCGCACCGGCCCGGCCTGGACGACCCGACACGCCGTCGTAGACTGAATACTACGGTCCAGGTAGCCCCTGCCGACTCTGTCGGGGGCGCGAGGGCGGTGATAACATTTTGATATCACCCCCGGGAAACCACGTGTCCCCCGCCGAGAGTCTGATAGAGCAAGGGGGTTTTATCCATGACTCTGGCAGCCGCGCCCCAATCTACCGCATCCGTCAGCACCCGGCCCACCCGGGCCCCGTCCACCAGGCCTCGGCCTTCCCTCCCCGGCTCGTGGGATCGTCTCGTCGAACAGCGACTGTCCCACGAGGCGACCCGGCAGGGTTTGCGGCTCGCCAAGACTTGTGTCTCGACCGTCGCCGCGCCGTACTTCCTGTACAACGTGAGGACCAACCGGCTCCTCGCCGTGTCCGAGAGCGGGATGACCCTGGACCAGGTCGCCCATTACCTGCTCGATTGACCCACCGACCTCACCCGCGCCACGCCCTCCCCGGATCCGTTCCCGGCTCCCGGGAGCGTGGCGCGAGGCGTCAAGGCCCGCGATGTCGCGGGTCTTTTTCGTGTCCGGATCGGCCGCGCGTCCGGATCTTTGTGGAGATGGTCGTGCCGGGCGTGGGATCGAGTGGGAAACCCGTCCCCGTCGTGGGTTTGTGATCGTCGGGAGCACCCGTACTGATCACGCGCCGGGCCGTCGAGCCCGGCTCACAGATCCGCGAGCACCAGGTCGGCGGCCGCGTACGGATCGATCCGACCGTCGCGGACGTCGGCAGCGATGGCCTCGAAGTGGTCCTCGCCACGGGCCAGGAAGCGCTGCCGGACCACACCGAGGGCAAGCGCCTCGACCTCGGCACGGGCCCTGGCGAGTCGGCGCGCCTGCCAGGCGGCGGTCTTCTCGGCATGGGTCCGGTGGGCGGCGATCTCATCGACGAGTTCGGGAACACCCTCGCCCGCGCTGGCCACGGTCTTGACGATCGGAGGCTTCCAGTCCTCGGGGGCGAAGTGCGCCAGCGCCACCATGTTCCGCAACTCGCGGATGAGCTGCTGGGTGCCGTCCCGATCGGCCTTGTTGACGACGAAGATGTCGGCGATCTCGAGGATCCCCGCCTTCGCCGCCTGGATGCTGTCACCCATCCCGGGCGCATTCAGCACCAGAATGGTGTCTGCGGTGCGGGTGATCTCCACCTCGGACTGGCCCACCCCGACGGTCTCCACGATCACCGTGTCGAAGCCGGCGGTGTCGAACACCCGGAGGGCCTGCGGCGCCGCCGCCGACAGGCCGCCGAGATGACCCCGGGTCGCCATCGACCGGATGTAGACCTCCGGATCCAGGGCGTGCTTCTGCATCCGGATCCGGTCGCCGAGCACCGCCCCGCCGGAGAACGGGGACGACGGGTCGACGGCCAACACGCCGACCGACTGCCCGCGGGCGCGCAGCTCGGTGATCAGGGCCGAGGTGATCGTCGACTTGCCGACACCAGGGGATCCGGTGATCCCGACGACATGGGCGTGACCGGTGTCGGGCGCCATCAACTCCATCGCCTCACGCAGCACCGGCGAGTTGTTCTCCACCAGCGAGATCAGCCGTCCCAGGGCGCGGGGCCGCCGGGCCCGGGCGCCGTCGATCAGGTCGTGGACGATCCGGCTGCGCTCCGGCGACGTTCCTGCCGCGGTGTCCGGAGCACTTGGCGTCCCTGCCGGGGTATCCGGAGCACTTGACGTCCCTGCCGGGGCATCCGGAGCACTTGACGACATGGTCACGGTGGACTTCCTTCGATTGTCGGACGGGATTCGGTCGGTGGACATCGGCACGGTTCCACCCAGCCTAGTGCGCCGCCTCCGGGAACTTCCCGCTGCCCCGCCTGCGGCCGCCCGTACCGCTGTGGAAAGCTGGGGTCATGACCGAGTCATCTGTAGTGAACGACAACCAGGACGTGTTCCTGTGTGTGGACCATGTCGGGTACGCCGTGCCGGACATGGACGAGGCGATCAAGCTGCACACCGAGGTCTTCGGGTGGCACGTCGTCTACCGTGACAAGAACGAGGAGCAGGGCGTCGAAGAGGTCATGCTGGCCTGCCGGGGACACCGGTTCACCGACAGGGACGCCGAGATCCAGCTGCTCGCCCCGCTGAGCCCCGAGTCCACCATCGCCAAGTTCATCGAGCGCAACCGCCCGGGCATCCAGCAGGTCGCCTACCGGGTGGCCGATGTGGAGAAGGCCGCCGCCACCTTGCGCGAGCGCGGCGTCCGGATGCTCTACGACCAGCCGAAGCACGGGACGTACGGTTCCCGGATCAACTTCTGCCACCCGAAGAGCACCGGCGGCGTGCTGCTGGAGCTCGTCGAGCGCCCCGAGCACCCGGAGGGCCTGCTCCCCATCGAGTGAGACCTTCGTCACCAGCGGTCCGTCGCCGTCGCCCGGTCTCCGGGCGCACCGGCGACGGTCCGTTTTTCTGTCCGCTGCTCTGGGTAGCCTGGAGGAGTGGCCGGGCAGGACCGGGCGGACCAGGAACAGGAGATGTCAGTGGCTTCGGACAATGAGGGACTGGACCTCTTCGACGAGACCGCCAGCGCGGTCGGGAGCTTCCCGACCGCAGCGTGGGGCGGCTACAACAAGACCTCCGTCGATGACTACCTGCGGGACTTGGAGCGCCAGATCGCCGGCTACAAGCGCAGCCACCGCGACCAGGACCGGACGATCGCCCAGTTGCGGCTGGAGGTGGAGAAGCGTTCGACGGTGGACTTCTCCAACCTCGGCGGCCACACCACCCAGATCCTCGCCACCGCCGAGGCCCAGGCCCGAGAGATCACCGATCGGGCCACCTCCCAGGCCGAGCAGACGCTCGCCGCGGCCCGCCAGCAGGCCGCCGACATCCGCAACGCGGCGGAGACCGACGCGGAAGACCTGCGCACGACCACGCTGGCCGAAGCACGAGCCCTCCGCGAGAGATGGGACACCGAGACCAGCGACCTGATCAACAAAGCCCGCGGTGAGGCCGAGGGACTCGTCAGCGCCGCCAAGCGACACGCCGACGACGTCACCGGACAGGCGGATGCCCAGGCCCAGGCCGTGCGGACGAACGCGGAGGTGGACGCCCAGCGCATCCGTGCCCAGGCCGACAAGGCCGCCCAGGAGGCCCGGGACGCCGCGCGGACGGAGGCGACCACCCTGCGACAGAAGGCGCGCGAGGAGGCTGCGGCCACCACCGCCGACGCCCAGCAACGGGCCGGTGCCGTGCTGGACGCCGCCGACAAGCAGGCCCGGACCACCGTCGCGGCCGCCGAGGACAAGGCCCGGGCCCTGGTGACCGCCGCCGAGGACCGGGCCCGGACGCTGATCGCCCAGGCCGAGCAGCAGGCCCGTGCCGTGGTCACCGGAGCCCAGCAGGACGCCGCAGCGCTGCAGTCGAAGGTCGAGGACGAGGCCCGGACGATCCGGGCCCAGGTGGCCGAGGAACGCGAGAAGGTGCTCGGCGACCTGAGCCGGGAGAAGGACACGATCCAGGCGCGGACCGCGGCACTGCTCAAGGATGCGACGGAACAGCACGCGGCCCTCACCTCGGCCATCGCCGAGGACACCGAGCGGTCCCAGCGGCTGCGGGCACAGAGCATGGCCGAGGCCGAGCGGACCAAGGTCCTGGCCACCCGTGAGGGCCAGCAGTTGGTCCGGAAGGCCCAGCAGGAGGCCGAACGGGCGCATCAGCTCATCGCCGAGCGGTGGGCGGAGCGGCAGGCCAAGCTGCGCCGCGAGATCGACATGCTGACCCAGCGCAAACACGCGATCCTCGCCCAGCTCTCCAATCTGTCGACGCTGGCGGGCAACAGCCTGGAGGAGTTTCCCGACATGGAGTTCGGCGCCCTGGACAAGCTGTCACGCGAGCCCGAGATCGCCGCGCTGCCCGAGGGACCCGAGGACGAGCCGCCCGCCGACGAGCAGGCCGCCGAGGAGGCCACCGTGGTGATCGACCGGGACCAGGCCGAACGGCTCGCCGCCGACACCCCGACCCAGATCAAGCCGCTGCCCCAGCCCTCCGCGGACGCCACGGACTCCGACGAGGCCTCGACCCAGGACCGGCCGTCGGCCGATCGGCCCGACCGGAGTCCGGTCCCGGTGCCGCCGACGGCCGACGTGCCCTTCGACGCCGAGAACGCCGCGGCCGACCCGCAGCAGGACGGCGGCCGGCAGCCGGCCGCCCGGGACCAGACCCCCCGCTAGAACAATCGCTGCTCGGGGTGATCCATCCCGCGCAGGGCGTCGTAGTCGACCGTGACGCAGGTGATGCCTCGGTCCTCGGCCAGCACCCGGGCCTGCGGCTTGATCTGCTGAGCGGCGAAGATGCCCTCGACCTGGCCCAGCAGCGGGTCGCGGCGCATCAGATCCAGGTAGCGGGTGAGCTGTTCCACCCCGTCGATCTCGCCGCGCCGCTTGACCTCCACGGCGACGTACGCCCCGCCGGCGTCCTTGCACAGCAGGTCGACGGGGCCGATCGGAGTAGGGAACTCGCGACGGATCAGAGCCAGACCGTCTCCGAGGACCTGCGGATTCTCCGCCAGCAGCTCCTGCAGGTGGGCCTCGACGCCATCCTTGCGCAGGCCGGGATCGACCCCGAGGTCGTGACTGGTGTCGTGCAGGATCTCGGCGATCGCGATCTGCAGCATCGACCCGTCACGGCCGGCGCTGCGCACGACCCAGACCTCCCGGATCTGCGGATCCAGCTCGCCGACCACCGCGGCCTCGTCCGGGTCCGGCGGTCGGACGGTCAACGTGCACGGGGCGCTCATCCAGTTCAGAGGCTTGTAGGCCCGGTCATCGGCGTGGACGGAGACCGAACCGTCGGCCTTGACCATGATCAACCGGGTGGCCATCGGCAGATGAGCCGTCAGGGCCCCCGAGTAGTCGACCTGACAACGGGCAATCACCAAACGCACCCCGCCACGTTAGCCGACTATCCTGGGACGGCAGATCAGGCCACCCGGGTCGAGGACCATCCCGGGGACGGGGGCAGGAGGGCGGATGCCGAAGCGACGCAGCAAGCACCTGCGTGCTCCGCGGCCGCTGCTGACCACCCATCGGCACGCCGAGGACAAGTCCGACGGCCGTTGGGTCGTCCAGGCCATGACCGGCCAGAACGCGGTCAAGGCCTACCGGTGCCCCGGCTGCAACCACGACATCCGCCCGGGGACCCCGCACCTGGTCGTGTGGCCCCACGATCCCGGCCCGGGCCAGGACAGTGCCGTTGCGCTGCGCCGTCACTGGCACACGGCCTGCTGGAACCGCCACCGATGACCCTCACTCCCCCCGTGCCCGACCTCTACTCGATCCCCTTCGGGCGTACCGGCCCCCTGGTGGTGTTCTGCCACGGTCTGTTCGGCCAGGGACGCAACTGGGCCCAGATCGCCAAGCACCTGGGTCTGAACGGCTTCCGTACGCTGCTGCTCGACATGCCCGACCACGGCCGGTCGGCCTGGACCGACGACTTCTCCTACCTCGGCATGGCCGACATGGTGGCCGCCTGGCTCGCCGCCTCGCCCGAGGTCGCCGGAGAGGCGGTCCGGCTCGTCGGCCACTCGATGGGCGGCAAGGTCGCCATGCTGCTGGCGTTGCGCCATCCCGGGCTGGTTGCCCGACTGTGCGTCGTCGACATCGCCCCGGTCGCCTACCACGGACACGACAACATCACCGAGATCGCCCGGGCGGCATCCGCCCTCAACGTGCACACCCTGACCAGTCGACACGAAGCGGCGATCCGCCTCGCCGACGGGATCCCCGACAAGGTCATCCGGTCCTGGCTGCTGACCAACCTCGTCCGCGACGCGAGCGGGTGGCACTGGACGATGAATCTGAAGCTGCTGGCCGCCAACCTCGACCGCATCGCCGGGTGGCCGCAGGTCGAGGGCCGGTGGGACGGACCGGTGCTGTGGGTCAAGGGCGGCGACTCCGACTTCGTCACGCCGGCGTACGCCCCGGCGATGCAGCGCTACTTCCCGGCCACCCGCCGGATCGTGGTGAAGAACTCCGGTCACTGGGTGCAGGCCGAGCAGCCGCAGGTGTTCACCGCCGTGCTGGAGCGGTTCCTGCGCGCGGGTCGATGAGCCGCGAGCGACACCACGACGCCCGGCCGGCCCGCCACGTACGCTGACCTCATGGTCAACCTCAACAGAATCTACACACGCACCGGCGACGCCGGCCGAACCCGGCTGTCCGACATGTCCTGGGCGTCCAAGACGGATCCCCGGGTGCAGGCGTACGGGGACGTGGACGAGACGAATGCGGTGCTGGGCATGGCCCTGGCCGCCGGCGACCTCCCCGACGAGGTGGCCGAGGTGCTGACCCTGGTGCAGAACGAGCTGTTCGACGTCGGCGCCGACCTGTCCAACCCGCTCGCCGCCGAGCCCGTGCATCCTCCGCTGCGGATCGAGCAGTCCTCCGTCGACCGGCTCGAGGGCTGGTGCGACCGCTTCACCGAGCAGGTGCCGCCACTGATGTCGTTCATCCTGCCGGGCGGTCACCCGGGTGCCGCCCTGCTGCATCACGCCCGTACGGTTGCCCGCCGCGCCGAACGCAGCGCGTGGGTGGCGATCGAGACCTACGGTACGGAGCCGGGCCGGACCCCCGACGACGCCGGCGGGATCAACATCGTGGCCGTGCACTACCTCAATCGGCTCTCCGACCTGCTGTTCATCCTCGCCCGGGTCGTCAACGGCTCCGACGGGGACGTGCTGTGGCTGCCCGGCGGGGAGCGTACGCCGAGTGATCCCCGGGCCGCGCGGCGCCGCGAGAAGATCCTGCGGGCCAACCGTCGCACGGGCGGCGCCGACGAGGCGTCCCAGGCCGACTGACCGGCGGTCAGCGACCGCCCGGGATCTCCGGGCGACGCCGATGTCCCATCCCCGGCGGTGCCGCCTCCAGCCAGCTCAGCATCGCCGTCACCGTTGCGGGGGCCATCGCCAGGTCCCACACCGCCCGACCGCCGCCGATCTGACGGCTGAGCGGGATGACCCGGAAGCCGGCGTAGACCTGCCCGGTCTCCGCCACCGACAGATCACGCCCCGGAAGGGCGGTCGTCCGATCCCGCGGGAAGCGCAGCACCGGCGCGAAGGTCCATCCGAGGATCGGGTACCACCAGACCTCCTCGCCCCGAAAACGACCGACTCCGGGGACCCATCGGGCCCCCGGAGTCGCCTCCATCAGAACACTGCACTCGAATGCGGCCGCCAGCCGCAGCAGCCACACCCGCCGCGCGACGAGCAGGACCACCGGCAGTGCCGCGACCACCAGCACCACGACGACGATGCTGACGACGGCCTGAAGCATGGCGTCAGTCTACTGACGTCGGACAGGCCGGAACGCCCACGGACGGCCGCGCTCCTCCGTCGCGGCGCCCCATCCCGGTCGACTCAGTCGAGCTGGCTGCTGGCACGGCCGGTGTACTTCTCCGCGGCCCGGACCTGTGCCTTCGCCCGGGTGAACTCCTGGCGGGTCTGCAGATCGTCAGAAACGTGCTCCAGCCGTTCTCGGGCCGCGCCGAGCTGCTTCTCCGCCTCGCGCAGGTCGATCTCGCTGGCCATCCGGGCGAACGAGCTGAGCACCGAGACCCGTCCCTGGGCCACCGAGATGAATCCGTCGTCGACGGCCACCACCTCCCGGTTGCCGTCGGGGGTGTAGATCTCGACCGCGGTCGGCTCCAGCAGTGCGACCACCGGTGCGTGCCCCGGCAGAATGCCGATGTCACCCTCGACGGTCCGGGCGATGATGTTGACCGCCTCGCCGGACCACAGCGCGCGCTCGGCCGAGACAACCTCGACGTGGAGGGTGCTCGTGGCCATGGGTCAGTTCCCCTTCTTCATCTTGTCCCAGGCGCGGTAGACATCCTCCAGACCGCCGACGTTGAAGAACGCCTGCTCGGGGATGTGATCCACCTCGCCGTCGCAGATCATCCGGAACGACTCGACGATCTCGGGCATCTCCACCGTCGAGCCGGGCACGCCGGTGAACTTCTCGCCGGTGTAGGTGTTCTGCGACAGGAACTGCTGCAACCGGCGGGCCCGGCTCACGGTCACCTTGTCCTCCTCGGGCAGCTCGTCGATGCCGAGGATCGCGATGATGTCCTGCAGCTCCTTGTTGCGCTGGAGGATCTGCTTGACCCGGGTGGCCACATCGTAGTGCTCCTGACCGACGTACTGCGGGTCGAGGATCCGGGAGGTGGAGGTCAGCGGATCCACCGCCGGGTAGAGGCCGCGGGAGGCGATCGAGCGGGACAGCTCGGTGGTCGCGTCCAGGTGGGCGAAGGTCGTCGCCGGCGCCGGGTCGGTGTAGTCGTCGGCCGGCACGTAGATGGCCTGCATCGAGGTGATCGAGTGACCGCGGGTCGAGGTGATCCGCTCCTGCAGGGCGCCCATCTCGTCGGCCAGGTTCGGCTGGTAGCCCACCGCGGAGGGCATCCGG
>CAZGWN010000062.1:11199-24253 GCA_964528755.1 uncultured Propionibacteriaceae bacterium | reverse complement strand
GGCTCCTCGCCGGCGGCGATCCGTTGGTGCAGTCGCTTCTGCAGGTCCCACGCCTCCCGGTAGTCGGTGCGTTCGGTCCGGTCGGGCCACAGTCCGAGGGTGCGGTAGCGGATGCCCGACCGCGAGGTCACCGTGACGTCGGCGTCGGGAACGTTGATCGGGGACATGCCGGGAAGTGTACGCGGGCATAGCCTGCCCTCATGCTGATCATCGGACTGACCGGGGGCATCGGGTCCGGCAAGTCGACGGCCGCGGCCCTGCTCGCGGCGCGCGGAGCGATCGTCGTCGACGCCGACCGGATCGCCCGCGAGGTGGTCGGGCCGGACACCGAGGGGCTGGCCGCGGTCGTCGGGGCCTTCGGTCCCGAGGTGCTGGCGGGAGCCGGAAGGCTGGACCGGCGGGCCCTCGGCGCGATCGTGTTCGCCGACCCGGCACGCCGCCGGGAGCTGGAGGCGATCACCCACCCGATGATCCGCCGACGTACCCGCGAGCTCATCGCCGCCGCGCCGGCCGACGCGATCGTCGTGCACGACATCCCCCTGCTCGTGGAGACGGGCGTGGCGCCGACGTACCACCTGGTGGTCAGCGTCGACGCCGACGAGGACGTACGGGTGCGTCGGCTGGTGGGGCTGCGCGGCCTGTCCGGGACGGACGCGCGGGCCCGGATCGCGCAGCAGGCGAGCCGTACGGAGCGGCTGGCGGTCTCCGACGTGGTGCTCGACAACAACGGCACCCCCGACGACCTCGCCGCGGCGGTTGATCTGTTGTGGGTGCGGCTGGCGGAGTTCGAGGGACGGCTGCGGGAACGTCACCCGTTCCGGCCCGCCGATGCCGGCGGGCCGGTGCCGTACGACCCGAGCTGGCCCGCCCAGGCGGCGCGGGCGCTGGCCCGGCTGCGGCACCGATTGGGCCCGCTGCTGGGGGAGGGCGCCACGTACGATCACGTCGGCGCGACGGCCGAGGTGGGAGCCGCCGCGGTGGATCTGCTGGACCTTCGGGTCGGCCTGCCGACGGCGGCCGACGCGGACCGGCCCGACGTCCGGGCGGCGCTGGACGGGCTGGGCCACCCGCCGGGCGACCGTGGGGAGGCCGAGCGGTGGTGGTGTGATCCCGGCCGACCGGCGATCGTCCGCCTGGCCGCCGCGGAGGCAAGAACGGGTGGGTCAGCTCATGCCGGTCGGTCGTAACCGGCGGCCTTCCGGTCGGGCTCGCCGGTGGCCTTCCGGTCGGGCCCACCGGTGGACCGACGCCGGGCCCGCCTGCCCCGGGCCACCTCGGTCGCCAACGCGTCGAGCGGCTGGGTGAAGACCGTGGCTCCCGCCGCCAGCGCGTCGAGCCATTCCCGCACCACGTCCACGCCGGCCGCGTCGAGGGAGTAGAAGCGACGATTTCCCTCGGCACGGACGGTCGCCAGACCGGCCTCGCGCAACACCTTGAGGTGCTGGGAGACCGCCGGTTGCGAGATCGGCCGGCTCACCCGCAGGGCCGCGACGATCCCGCCGGCCGACTGCTCGCCCTCGGCGAGGAGGGAGATCATCGTGCGGCGGACGGGATCGCCCAGGGCGGCGAAGACCCGGTCGGCCATGGCTGTGCGACCCGTGACGGCGGGAGCGACGGCAGGTGGCGTCTCAGTCACCTTCCGGTGCGACGGTGTAGAAGGCAATGGTGCGCTCGGCGGCCTCCCGGGCCGCGCTCTCCTCATCACCGTCGGCGGTGGCGGCCCGGGCCCAGTCGGCGGCGGCGTGCCGGACGAACTCGGTGCCCTCGGGGGTGACGGCCCAATCGTCGGTCGACGTCTCGTTGAGCGCGCTCCCGTCGGCCAGATGCAGGCCGAGCCCGACCAGGCCGAGGTCCCAGCCGATCCCCACGGCGCCCGGGCCGAACTGGTCCCAGAACGTTCGATCCGCGATGGCGGCCTCATGGGCGAGATGCACGGTGGTGCCATCCGGTGCAGGCGTCAGGTCGATGCGCAGCCAGGAGACCTGGTCGCCCATCTGCCAGGTCACGGCGAACCGGTCCGGAGCCTCGCAGCTTTCGACGACCCCGCCCGCGTTGCCCTCGAACTGGTAGCGTCCGCCGACCACCAGATCCCCGCTGACCGGCAGGAACCAGCGAGGGAGGCGTTCGGGGTTGGTGAGCGCGTCCCACAGGTCCGCCTGGCTGGTCGGGTAGGTACGGCGCGCGACGACGATCTTGGTCGGCACCCCGTCGCGGGTGCCGGAACGGACCTCGCGGGTCACCAGTTCCGCGGTGTCGGTGGGGCTGATGGTCATGGTTCCTCCTGGATAAGTGGATACTTATATAGAATCATGAGGAGGGGCGGGGGTCAAGGGGGCGGGCGGTGTCCGTGCCGGGTGTCCGTGGTCGATGCAGACGGCGTCGGCGGTCGGAGCAGATGTCGGCCTCGGCGTCGGCGCGTCGCGGATGGTGGGGTGGATCGCGTCCGCCCACCCCCGGCATCGCGACCGGCCCGCCGTGACGTACGACGGCCCCCGGTGCTGCCGGGGGCCGTCGCGCGTCATGCGGGAGGAAGGTGCCGGCTCAGAGGCCGAACTCCGCGCCGAAGTCGGCGTCCTCGAGGCGGTCCTTGATGGCCACCAGGAAGCGGGCGGCGTCGGCACCGTCGATGATCCGGTGGTCGTACGACAGGTTGAGGAACATCATGTCGCGGATCGCGATGGTCTGGCCGAGTCGCTTGTCGGTCAGCACGACCGGCCGCTTGACGAGCACGCCGGTGCCGAGGATTGCCGACTCGGGCTGGTTGATGATCGGGGTGTCCCACAACGCGCCGACCGACCCGTAGTTGGTGATGGTGAAGGTCCCGCCCGACAGCTCGTCGGGGCCGACCTTGCCCTCCCGGGTGCGGGCGCCGAGGTCGGCGATCGCCTTCGCCAGCTCGGTCACGGACAGGCCACCGGCGCTCTTGAGGACCGGGACGAGCAGACCGCGTGGCGTGTCGACGGCGATGCCGAGGTTCTCCTGCGCCGGGTAGGTGATGGTCTTGTCGTCCATGTTCACCCGGGCATTGACGATCGGGTACTGCTGAAGCGCTTCGATCGCGGCGCGGGCGATGAAGGCGAGGTAGGTCAGGCCCACCCCGTGCCGGGCCCGGAAGTCGGCCTTGGTCTTGTCGCGCAGCCACGAGATCGGGGTCAGGTCGACCTCGACGGTGGTGGTGAGTTGTGCGGCGACGTCCTTCGACTCGCGCATCCGGCGGGCGATCGTCTGGCGCAGCCGGGACATCTTCTCGGTCGTCCCGCGCAGCGGCGAGACCTCGCCGTGGGCCTTGGTGGGCGCGGGTGCCGCAGACGGGGCGGGAGCAGCCGCGGCCTCGGCAGCCCGGGCGGCCGCGTCCAGGACGTCCTGCTTGCGAACCCGGCCGCCGACACCGGTGCCCTTGAGCGCGGACAGGTCGACGTTGTGTTCGGCGGCCAACTTGCGGACCAGCGGGGTGACATAGGCGGCCTCGGCCGCCTCGCCGCCCGCGGCCCGGGGAGCAGCGACGTGCGGTGCGGGGGGTGCGGTCGGCGCAGGCGCGACGGGCGCGGGCGCCGGGGGAGCCGGCGGCGCCGGGGGAGCTGCCGGCGCCACAGGAGCGGGTGCGGCAGGTGCGGCCGGTTGAGCGGGTGCGGCCGGAGCGGCGGGTTGAGCGGGAGCGGCAGGAGCGGCAGGTTCAGCGGGCGCGGCGGGTGCGGCCGGGGCGGGCGCGCCGGAACCGACGATGGCCAGGACGGCCCCGACCTCGACTGTCTCGTCCTCGGCGACGCGGATCTCCAGGACGGTGCCGGAGACGGGGGAGGGGATCTCGGTGTCGACCTTGTCGGTGGAGATCTCGACCAAGGGCTCGTCGACCTCGACGGTGTCGCCAACCTTCTTCAGCCAGCGGGAGACGGTGCCTTCGGTGACGGACTCACCCAGTGCGGGGAGCTCTACAGAAGTCGACATGATGGGATTGGACTCCTTCAAACGGTGACAACGCAGTCGAGTACATCGACACCCTACCTGTCAACACCGGCCCCGGCACCGCTGCTGCGATGGCTCGAGCCCCCGTACGGCACGCGATGGAGCCCCTCACTCCATGGTCAGCGCGACCTCCACCAGCGAGCGGACCGCCGACCCGGTGGCCCCGGTCGCGAAGATGTCCTCGGCCGCCCCGGCGTGCCAGGCGGGGCCGGCGATATCGAGGTGGGCCCAGTTGCGTCCCTCGCCGGCGAAGTGCTCCAGGAAGGCCGCGGCCACCTGCATGCCCAGGTGCGGCTCGTTGTGCGCCGAGCGCAGGTCCGCCCACGGCGTACGCAACGCGTCGCGGGCCTCATCGGTGAGTGGAAGCTGCCACATCGGCTCCCCGGCCACCTCGGCGGCGTGGGTCAGCCGCGACGCGACGGACTCGCTGCTGGCGACCAGCCCGATGGTCCGCGGCCCGAGAGCCCGGATGCAGGCGCCGGTCAGGGTGGCCACGTCGATGACGAGCTCGGGGTCATCCGGCTGCGCGGCGGACAGCCCGTCGGCGAGCACGAGTCGACCCTCGGCGTCGGTGTTGGACACCTGCACCGTCGTCCCGTCGTGCATCGTGATCACGTCGGAGGGTCGGTAGGCGCTGCCGGACGGCATGTTCTCCGCCATCGCCGCGTACGCCACCACGGCGACGTTGAGCCCGAGCTCGGCGATGGCGTGCGTGGCGGCCAGCACCGCCGCCGCCCCACCCATGTCGCAGCGCATCTCCAGCATCCCGGACGACGGCTTGATGTCCAGGCCGCCCGAATCGAAGGTGATGCCCTTGCCGACCAGCACCAGCTTCTGCGTGGCATCGGCAGGTGAGTACGCCACCCGGACCAGCCGCGGGGGATGCACCGAACCCTGGCCGACCGCGACGATGCCGCCGAACCCCTCGGCGGCCAACTGGTGCTCGTCCCGGATGTCGATCTCCACCGGCAGGCCGGCGAACCACGACGTCACTTCCTCGGCGAAGGTCTGCGGATAGAGCACGTTGGCCGGCAGGTTGACCAGGTCACGGGTACGCGCGACCGCTCCGGCCAGAATGCCCGCCAGTCGTGCCTGCCCGGCATGCTCCTCGGCTGCCGGATCGATGATCGTCACCGACCCGATCCGGGCACCGGACGGGCGCTGCCCGGTGGCCTTCACCGGGACGTACGTCCCCAGCAACGCCCCCTCGCCGACGGCCCGGACCATGTCATAGACCGACGTCGGCATGATCACCGAGGCCTCGTGCAGGCTGATCGCCACCCGCAGCTCCGCGCCGTCGCCCGCCTGCCCGGCGAGGTGACGCAGGGCCGCCCCGGCGGCCCGGCGCAGGACGGTCGCCTCGAGCGCCTTCGACCCGAGGCCGACGGCGAACACCCGGGCTCCCGAGGCCAGCCGCCCCAGCAGACTGACCGTGCCGAGCTCGGTGCGGGCCGGCGCGCCGACCGACAACAGGTCGAGGTCGAGGGACGCCGTGTCCACCCCCTGCGGCAGGCCGTAGATCGTGCCGCGGTCTCCGGACAGCCGGCTGCCGACGACGAGGACATCGGCGTCGGGTGGCAGGTCGGCACGCAAGGTCAGACTGGGCAGGGTGGTGGTGATCACCGGGAACTCCTCTCGGACCGTACGAGCGCTCGCCCGCACTGTCCAACCACGCTACGCCGGGTCGCCGACAGATGACCGCGCTACGGGAGAACGGCTCTCAATCGCTCAGCGGCATCGGGCCGTACACGAGCTCTCCGTCGGCGTACAGGCTCACCGACGCCACCCCTGCGTCGGCCAACTCGGGCCACACTCCGGCGAACCAGGCCTCCGCGGCGGCCTGGGAACCGAACTCGGCGGTCAGGCCGAGGTGCTCGGCGGTCTCGGGTGCGGGTGCCGGGGCGGCTTTCCAGATGTACGTCATGGGTCCTCAGATCTTGTCGCCACGCTTGACGCGCGGGGCGGGCTGGCGCCACCGGCGCATCTGCAGGGTGCGGTTCATCATGTAGATGAACATCCCGCGGCGCGGGTGGTTCGGGAAACGGGTGTCGGCGAGCTTGACGAAGGACCGCCACATGAGGAGCAACTCCACCGATTCGGCGGCGACGATCGCATAGAAGAGAACGAGGGTGAGCATCGCGAGTTGGGTCTGCTGGCCGGTGACGATGCTACTGCCGAGCACCACCAGCAGCACCGGCATGATGATCTCGCCGAGCCGGAACCGTGAGTCGACGACGTCGCGGGCCAGCGTCCGGACAGGATCGGCCTCCCGGCGCCCCAACTCCTCGGCCCGCTCGCGGCGGCTGCGCTCGGCCTCCCGGCGGCGCCGCTCCCGCCTGGACAACGTCGGATTGACCCGGGCCTGGCGCGCGGCCTCGGCCTCCCTGCGGGTGGGGGTGGGGCCGGTCTTGCGGCGGTGCCCACTCGGGGAGGGTTCGCTCGCCGCCGCCGGCGTCGATTGGCCCGCCGACTCCGGCCGGGCGGCCTCATCCTTCTTGCTGAACAGTCCCACGTCGACCTTTCGCACTCCTGCGGGCACGTGCGCCCGGCTCCTACCAGACTATCGGGCCGGGCACAGGATGCCCGCCGATGCCGCCCACGGTCCCGGCTGCCGTCACGCCCGGTCGCCGGGGCGCACCACCGGTGCGTTGATGGGTGACCTCACCCGGTCAGCCCGGATTGGTCGCCCCGAGGGTCGCGGGGCGACACCTCACGACCTAGGCTTGACCCACACGAATGTGCACGCGTGCCCACGGAAGGACCAGTTACCGTCTATGAGCGGCATCTTCAGCAGAATCTCGACGATCTTCAGTGCCAAGGCCAACAAGGCCTTGGACCGTGTTGAGGATCCGCGCGAGACCCTTGACTACTCCTATGAGCGCCAGCTGGAGCTGCTGCGCAAGGTCCGTCGTGGTGTCGCCGATGTGGCGACCAGCCGCAAGCGCGTCGAGATCCAGGCGAACCAGCTCAACCAGCAGGTGGACAAACTCGATCAGCAGGCCCGTCGGGCCCTCGAGATCGGCCGGGAGGACCTCGCCCGGGAGGCCCTCACCCGCAAGTCCGGCATCGCCGGCCAACTCGGCGAGCTCCAGGCCCAGCACGCCCAACTCCAGCAGGAGGAGGAGAAGCTGGTCCGCGCCTCCCAGCGGCTTCAGGCCAAGGTCGACGCCTTCCGGACGAAGAAGGAGACCATCAAGGCCACCTACTCCGCGGCGGAGGCCCAGTCGCGGATCTCGGAGGCCTTCTCCGGGATCGGCGAGGAAATGGGAGATGTCGGCTTGGCCATCCAGCGTGCCGAGGACAAGACCCTCCAGCTGCAGGCCCGCGCCGGGGCGGTCGACGAGCTCCTCGCCAGCGGTGCGCTCGACGACGCCACCGGTACCGTCCAGGACGACATCACCCGCGAGCTCGACCAACTCGCCTCGACCTCCCAGGTCGAGGTGGAGCTGGAGGCCATGAAGCAACAGCTCGCCGTCGGCTCCGGCCCGGCCACCCAGAAGCCCGCCCTCAACCGCGGCGCCGGGCGGACGGGGCAGTCCGAACCGGTGGAGGCGACCGAGGTGCCCCAGCAGCCTGCCTCTCCGCAGTATCCCCAGCAGCCGGGAGCCCAGGGTCCCGCGCCGGAGTACCCGCAGCAGCCCCAGTCGCCTCAGCAATCCTGGCCGGGACAGCAGGCCGACTTCGGCCAGTCGGCGACCGGTGCGCAGACCCCGAAGCCGGAGGACCACCAGTGATCGTCCGGATCCTGAACGAGGGCCAGTTCCGTCTCGACGCCGAGGCCGTGGCCGCGCTCAATGCCTTCGACGACCAGGTCGAGCGGGCCGTCAACGCGGACGACCAGGAGGGCCTGACGGCCGTCCTGGCCGCGATGATGGCGGAGGTGCGGTCCCACGGGGAGCCGGTGCCCGACGAGGAACTCGCCGATTCCGACCTCATCCTCCCGGATGTCGAATCCACCGTTGCCGAGGTGCGGGAGTGGCTCAGTGACACCGATGACGGTCTCATCCCCGACTGAGACGGAGCCGGTGGCCCCGATCCGCTCCGGCCCGTCCGTACGGTGAGGGTCCTCGTCGCCACCGACCGGGTGGGTGCGTGTTCGGCGCGGCGGGCCGGTGAGGCCCTCGCCACCGGGTGGCGGGAGCGCCGGCCCCATGACGCCATCGCCGTCGTCCCGGTCGGGGCAGCCGGCGCCGGAGGGGTCGAGGCGTACGCCGACCTGCTCGGCGCCGAGGTGAGCGTGTGCCCGGCGGCCGGACGGATCGCGGTCCGCGCCACCGGGTCTGACACCGTCGTCGTGGGGGTCGAGGACCCGGTGGCCCCCGGCGATGCCGCGGCGGAGACCGGTGCCGGCCTGACCGAGCTGACCGACTCCAGCCTGCCCTGGGGAGAGGCCGTCGCCGCAGTCCTCGCCGACCCGCCGGCCGCCGACTGGACCCTGGTGCTCGACCTCGGCGGCTGTCACGCCCACGACCTGGGGCTCGGCCTCCTCGGCGCGCTCGGGGCGGAGGCCGACGCCCCCCTCGACCGGGGCCTGACTGCGATGAATGGCCTGAGCGTGCTCGACCTGGCGCCGGTTCGTGAACGGTTGGCCGGTGTCCGGCTCGTCGGACTCGTGCCGGCCGACGAAGCGAGCCGGCTCCTGCTCGGGTTGCGCGGGATCACGTCGGCGCGCGGGGCGGCGGCGCGGGAGCGGGGCGGCGCGTGGGACCCGGCCGAACTGCTCGCCTCCGATGCGACGCTGGAGCGGCTCGCGCACCTGGTGGACCCGGGATTCGTGGACGCCCCGGGTGCGGGCGCCTGCGGCGGGGCCGCGACGGCGTGGGCGGCGGTCGGCGCCGAGGTGACGACCGGCCCCGACTGGCTCGCGCAGCGCAGTGGGCTGGCCCGGACGATGGCCGCGGCCGACCTGGTGGTCACCGGGGTGACCGCGTACGAGTTCGCCCACCGCGGCGGTGAGGCGGTCGACGCCGTCGTGTCCATGGCCGCCGACGCCCTGCGGCCGGTGGTGCTGGCGGCCGGCACGGTGACGATCTCGGCGCGGGAACTTCGCGCCAACGGAGTGGAGGCGGCCTACGCCGTTTACCCGGGGGCGCTGGCCGGGACCCCGACCCCGGTCGACGCCGACGACCTGATCGCGCTCGGGGACCGCTTGGCTCGGACCTGGGGGCCGTGAGGCGGCGTCCGCGAGAGACGGCACCGTTGGCGTAGCGGGCACGGCCACCTAGACTCGGACCACAGTTGTTGCGTCAACCGCCTGCCGCCGCCGAAGGCGCCAGGGTTACGACCGTACGTGTGGGCACGAGGAGACCGATATGACCGTCCAGAACGAGACCACGATCCAGGGTGTGTCCCTCACCGGGGATGCCGCCGCCAAGGTGAAGTCCCTGCTGGCCACCGAGGGCCGCGACGACCTCTCGCTGCGGATCGCCGTGCAGCCCGGCGGCTGCTCGGGTCTGCGTTACCAGCTCTTCTTCGACGAGCGCCACCTCGACGGTGACATCGTCAACAGTTTCAACGGGGTGGACGTGGTGACCGATCGGATGAGCGCCCCGTACCTGACCGGCGCCACGATCGACTTCATGGACACCATCGAGCAGCAGGGGTTCACCATCGACAACCCCAACGCCACCAGCTCTTGCGCCTGCGGCGACAGCTTCCACTGATCGTCTCCGGGCCCCGACGCCCGATCGCCTGACCGGCCACCGGCGCGTGCGTGCCGCGACTCGGCACGCACGATCGGTCTGTCGCACCGGTCCGGCGACGCCACCACGGCACGGCACCCGCCCTCTCCGGAGGGCGGGTTTGTCGCGTATGCCCGCGGATTTCCCGGTCCGGCCGCCGGGCGTCACCCTACGGTCCCTGCCCGTGCCGAGTTCGTGGACTCGGGCGCGCCTCCGTCGGCTCGCGGCGCCACTTTCCGAGGGTGAACTCGGTTAGGGTAGGAAAGTCCGGAAGTGGGGGCGCGGCGGCAGTGTGTCGCCGACGCGTGATCGGAAGGGTGTGACGTGGGTCTGAAGGGATGGCGGCGACCGCGATGGTGGGCCGCTCTCGGTGCCACGGGTGTGGCGTTGGCGCTGGCCGGCTGCGGCGACGTACGGCAGGGCCCCGGTCAGGGTCGTCTGCTGGGCCTGCCCGAGCCCGCCAGTGATCGGGCCCCGGCCATGGGCCAGATGTACGTGGGCTCGTGGATCGCGGCGTTCACGGTCGGCGCGCTGGTGATCGGCCTGGTGATCTTCGCCCTGATCCGTTTCCGCCGCCGGAACGTCAACGAGGTGCCGCGGCAGACCACCTACAACCTGCCGCTGGAGATCGTCTACACGCTGGTGCCGATCGTCATCGTCTGCACGTTGTTCTTCTACACGGTGAAGACGCAGAACTTCGTCCAGGCCAAGGCGGACGACAACGCGGTGCACCAGATCGACGTGACCGGGTTCAAGTGGTCGTGGGCGTTCAACTACCTGGAGGAGTCCAACCCTGAGGTCGGGGCCGACGTCAACGCGGTCGGGACGATCGAATCGCCGCCGACGCTGGTGCTGCCCGTCAACGAGCCGGTGCGATTCACCTTGTACTCGCCCGACGTCATCCACTCCTTCTGGATCCCGTCGTTCTACTACAAACTCGACGTGGTCCCCGGGCGGTCGAACACCTACGACGTCACCCCGACCAAGGTGGGGACCTTCGTCGGCAAGTGTGCCGAGCTGTGCGGCACCTACCACTCCGCGATGATCTTCAACGTCAAGATCGTTCCGGTCGACGAGTACAACGCCTACCTCAACGGCCTGAAGCAGCAGGGCCGCGTCGGCACCTTCTACGGCCCGACCCAGGCCAACCCGCAACTGCAGGACAAGGAGGGCAACTGACATGTCGACCGTCGAGCGCACTGCCTCCGGGGGCGAAACCGCGGCGAACCCCCGCATCAGCGTCGGCTCGTGGGTGATGGACCTGCTCACCACCACCGACCACAAGCTGCTCGGGCACATGTACCTCATCACGTCGCTGACCTTCTTCGCGATCGGCGGCCTGCTCGCCCTGGGGATGCGCGCCGAGTTGGCGCACCCCGGTCTGCAGTACCTCAACTACGAGACGTACAACCAGTTCTTCACGATGCACGGCACGATCATGCTGCTGATGTTCGCCACCCCGGCGTTCGCCGGGTTCGCGAACGCGCTCATGCCGCTCCAGATCGGTGCCCCCGACGTCGCCTTCCCGCGGCTCAACGCTTTCTCCTACTGGCTCTACCTGTTCGGCTCGATCACCGCCTGCCTCGGGTTCCTCACCCCCGAGGGCGCGGCGAGCTTCGGCTGGTTCGCGTACGCCCCGCTGTCCAACTCGATCAACACCCCGGGCGCCGGCGGCGACCTGTGGGTCGCCGGCCTCTACCTGCTGGGCCTGTCGTCGATCATGGGGTCGGTCAACTTCATCACCACCATCGTGTGCATGCGGGCCCCCGGCATGACCATGTTCCGGATGCCCGTGTTCACCTGGAACGTGCTGGTCACCGGCGTTCTCGTGCTGGTCACCTTCCCGGTGCTGGCTGCCGGCCTGATGGTGCTCTTCGCCGACCGCACGTTGGGCACCACGATCCTCGACGCCGCCAACGGCGGCCCGATCCTGTGGCAGCACCTGTTCTGGTTCTTCGGCCACCCCGAGGTGTACGTCCTGGCGCTGCCGTTCTTCGGCATCGCCTCGGAGATCATCCCGGTGTTCTCCCGCAAGCCGGTCTTCGGCTATATCGGCCTGATCATCGCGACGCTGACCATCGGCGGCCTGTCGTTCACCGTCTGGGCCCACCACATGTTCACCACCGGCGCGGTGAGCCTGCCCTTCTTCGCGTTCATGACCTACCTCATCGGTGTGCCGACCGGGGTGAAGTTCTTCAACTGGATCGGGACGATGTGGGGCGGGTCGATCTCGCTCGACAGCCCGATGCTGTGGTCGGTCGGGTTCATCGTGACGTTCCTCTTCGGCGGCCTGACCGGCATCATGCTGGCCTCCCCGCCGCTGGACTTCCAGATGCAGGACTCCTACTTCGTGGTGGCCCACTTCCACTACACCCTGTTCGGCACCGTGGTGTTCACGTTCTTCGGCGGGCTCTACTTCTGGTGGCCGAAGTTCTTCGGCCGGATGCTCAACGAGACCTGGGCCAAGATCCACTTCTGGCTCACGTTCATCGGCTTCCACACGACCTTCCTCGTCCAGCACTGGCTGGGGGTGGAGGGAATGCCCCGGCGGTACGCGGACTACCTGGTGGCCGACCACTTCACCACGCTCAACCAGGTGTCGACGGTCGGCGCCTTCATCACCGGCATCTCGTTGCTCGCATTCCTGTGGAACGTGTGGATCTCGCGGAACAACCCGAGGGTGACGGTTGACGATCCGTGGGGCTGGGGACGGTCGCTGGAGTGGGCAACCTCCTGCCCGCCGCCGCGGCACAACTTCACGTCGCTGCCGAAGATCCGCTCCGTGTCGCCGGCCTTCGACCTGCACCACCCCGAGATCGTGCCGACATCTCGTGAGTACGAGTTCGACTCCACCAACGCCACCCAACGGGAGAGCGTCGGCGCCGGCCGGGAACCCGGCGACACTGCCACCAAGGAGGTCACGAAGTGAAGGCCGAAGCCTGGGTGTTCTGGGGTATCGGGATCTACATGGGTGTGATGACGCCGATCTACATCTGGGCAACCTGGGCCAGCCAGGGCCATGTGGAGATCGTCGGCACGGTGATGATCGCGCTGACCCTGCTGTTCTGTCTGATGATCGCCGGCTACATCACCCTCACCGGCTCACGGATGGATCCGCGACTGGAGGACCGGCCCGACGGCACCATCGCCGAGGGGGCGGGCCACTACGGCTTCTTCGCGCCGGCAAGCATCTGGCCCTTCTGGTGTGCGTTGGTGATCGCGCTGATGTTCCTCGGCTGGATCTTCGGATACTGGCTGACCATTATCGCGGCCGGCATCGGCGTGTGGGCCACCGCCGGGTGGGCGCTGCAGTTCTACCGCGGGGACTACGCCCACTGAGCGCCTGCGGCGCGGGGCCCACTGAGCGCCTGCGGCGCGGGGCCCACTGAGCGCCTGCGGCGCGGGGCCCA
>CAZGWN010000062.1:0-11099 GCA_964528755.1 uncultured Propionibacteriaceae bacterium | reverse complement strand
CTGAGCGCCTGCGGCTGCCGAGCTTGTGGGGTCCGGGCCTGACGGTCCGGACCCCCTGCTCGCGGGGGTGACTCGGGCCACATTGCTTCCCCCGGTTCTGGGCCATTCTGCGGTTCGAACGGTGGCATGTGCCGGGACGCTCGGGCAGGCTGGGGCCATGCGCATCGTGTACAACACCGCCGTCTCGGCCAACGGCTACACGGCCGACGAGGCCGACTCGCTGGGGTGGCTCTTCGCGGTCGACTCCCCGGCGCCGGACCGGGACGTGTTTGTCGAGTGCGTCGGCGCGATCGTGTGCGGGGCGACCACGTACGAGGGAATCCTGCGCGAGGAACACCTCCTCGACAAGCCGGAACGGTGGGCCGACTACTTCGAGCGGCGGCCGATGTTCGTCTTCACGACCCGGGACCTTCCGGTGCCGGACGGCGCCGACGTACGCCTCGTCGCCGGGCCGGTCGCCGAGCGACTTCCGGAGATCGAGCGAGCCGTCGACGGCGGCACCGTGTGGGTCCAGGGTGGCGGTGACCTCGCCGGTCAGTTCCTCGACGCGGGCGCCCTGGACGAGATCGAGGTGTCGATCGCTCCCGCCTTCCTGGCCGGCGGAGCGCCCGTCCTGCCCCGCATGGTGCCCGCCAACCGTCTGGAACTCACCGATGTGGAACGGGTCGGGCAGTACGCGGTGCTCCGCTACAAGGTGCATGGAGCCGCCGGATGGCCCATCGGTCACCAGGACACGTCGAGCGGACGCCCCTCGTCGTACCCGGAGGTCGACTGAACCCCCACCACGGCCCGCTCGTGAAACTGCTCCAGCGTCCGCGCGCCCGCGTACGTGCAACTGGACCGTACGCCGGACGTGATGAAGTCCAACAGGTCCTCCACGCCGGGTCGCCGCGGATCGAGGTACATGCGGGAGCTGGAGATGCCCTCCTCGAACAGGCCCGCGCGCGCCCGGGCGAACGCGCTGGAATCCCGGGTCCGCTGGCGCACCGCGCGCGAGGAGGCCATGCCGTAGCTCTCCTTGTACAACCGGCCCTGCGGGTCGACCATCATCTCGCCGGTGGATTCGTACGTGCCGGCGAACCAGGAACCGATCATCACCGACCCTGCTCCGCCGGCCAGCGCGAGGGCGACGTCGCGGGGGTGCCGGATCCCGCCGTCGGCCCAGATCGAGCGGCCCTCGGCACGGGCGGTCTCGGCGCACTCGACGACGGCGCTGAACTGCGGTCGACCGACCCCGGTCTGCATCCGGGTGGTGCACATGGCCCCCGGCCCGACCCCGACCTTGAGTACGTCGGCGCCGGCCTCGATGAGGTCCAGCACCGCCGAGGAGGTGACGACGTTGCCCGCCACGATCGGCGCTCGGACGCCGGTCGCCTCGGCGACCTTGTCCCGCACCGTACGCACGACGTGCAGCGCCTCCACCATCTTGTCCTGGTGGCCGTGGGCGGTGTCGACGACCAGGACGTCGGCTCCGGAGTCGAGCAGGGCCGCTGTGCGCCCCTCGACATCGCCGCTGATCCCGATCGCAGCGGCCACCATCAGCCGACCCCGCGCATCCAGCGCCGGCCGGTAGATGGTCGACCGGACCGCACCCTTCAGCGTCATCAGCCCGATCAGCCGGTCATCCTCGACGATGACGGCGACGTCGAGGTGGGCGTCATCGAGGGTCCGGAAGACGTCCATGGGGGTGGTGTCGACCGGTAGCGCGATGAAATCGGTCCGCATTACGTCGCGTACCTGGGCGAAGCGGTCCACCATGGTGGAGTTCTGCGGTTCGACCAGACCGATCGGGCGGTCCGCGTCGACCACCACGGCGACCCCGTGAGCGCGCTTCTGGATGAGCGCCATCGCCTGCCCAATGGTCGTCTCGGGGGCGACGCGGACGGGGGTGTCGAAGACGGCGTGCGAGGCCTTGACCCGGTGAATGGACCGGTCGATCTGGTCGGTGGGGATGTCCTGTGGGAACACTGCGATGCCGCCCCGGCGCGCCACCGTCTCGGCCATCCGCCGGCCCGAGATCGCGGTCATGTTCGCCACGACGATCGGCAGCGGCGTCCCGATCCCGTCGACGCTGGTCAGATCGACGTCGAAACGTGAGGAGACGTTGGATCGGCTCGGCGCCATGAAGACGTCGTTGTAGGTCAGGTCATAGGTCGGCTGACTGGTCAGGAATCGCACTCGTCCATTGTGGACGATGCGCGAAATGTGCCCTGACCGCGACCGGACGCGGCCACCGCGACGGCCGCAGGGTCCGGCCCCGGGCGCCTAGGGTGGAGCCATGACCGAAACCGATGAACATTCAACCACCGGAGCGTACGTGACCGCCGGCCAGGAGTTCTCCCGCGACATGAACTACGTGACCAGCCGCATCACCGTCGACGGTCGGGACGGCTACCCGGTCGAGCCGGTCCGCTACCGGCTGGTGGTGGCCCGCGCCTGTCCCTGGGCGAACCGGGCGATCATCGTCCGGCGTCTCCTGGGTCTGGAGGATGTCCTCTCGTTGGGGATCTGCGGTCCGGTGCACGACCGGCGGTCGTGGACCTTCGACCTCGACCCGGGCGGCAAGGACCCCGTGCTGGGCTACAAGCGGCTCCAGGAGGCGTACTTCGCCCGGTTCCCCGACTACCCACGGGGCATCACCGTCCCGGCGATCGTGGACACCACCGACGGCAAGCTCGTCACCAACGACTTCGACCAGATCACCCGCGACCTGTCCTCGCAGTGGAAGGCCTACCAGCGGCCCGGTGCCCCCGACCTCTTCCCGGCCGACATCGCCGAGGAACAGGAGAAGGTGATGCGGCGGGTCTTCACCGAGGTCAACAACGGCGTCTACCGGTGCGGGTTCGCCGGCAGCCAGGAGGCGTACGACGCCGCCTACCGGCGCCTGTGGACGGCCCTGGACTGGCTGGAGGATCGGCTGAGCACCCGGCGCTACCTGATGGGGGAGCGGATCACCGAGGCCGACGTCCGGCTGTTCACGACGTTGGTGCGGTTCGATGCCGTCTACCACGGGCACTTCAAGTGCAACCGGCAGAAGCTGGCCGAGATGCCGGTGCTGTGGGCGTACGCCCGCGACCTGTTCACGACGCCGGGGTTCGGCGACACCATCGACTTCGCCCACATCAAGGCCCACTACTACGTGGTGCAGGCCGACATCAATCCGACCCGCATCATCCCGGCCGGGCCGGACCTGTCGAACTGGCTGGAGCCGCACGGGCGGGACACGCTGCCGACCGACACCTGGGGCGGCGGGACGGCCCCGGCCCCGGTGCGCCCCGGCGAGGAGGTCGATCCGGCGCACACGCCGCTGGGCTCGACCGGGCGGTGAGCCCGACGTGCGACGTCGGCCTGGCCCCCGCCGCCGAACGCGACGAGGGGATCCCGCAGGACCCCCTCGTGTGGCGCCAGAGCCTACTTCTTCGACGGCTCCAGTTCGTGTCCGTCGCCGGAGTGCCCGGCCTCGAGCTCCTCGCGGGTCGGTGCGGCGATGTTGTCCCCCAGCCACCACCGGGAGG
This sequence comes from uncultured Propionibacteriaceae bacterium, assembly GCA_964528755.1. Lineage (GTDB taxonomy): Bacteria > Actinomycetota > Actinomycetes > Propionibacteriales > Propionibacteriaceae > Raineyella. The sequence continues at coordinate 7,584 of CAZGWN010000062.1, read as the reverse complement.
CGCGGGCGCGCCTCGTCGAGACCGGTTCGTTGCGGTGCACACCGCGGGCATCCGTGCCGGGACCGGCCTCCAGCGGGTCGGGGCCGGGGGTGGAGGTGAGGGTGAAGGCCTCGTCGCGACCGATCGGCACGTCGTCCTCGTGGTAGGCGCCGTCGGCGTTGCGATGCATGTGGCCCGAGGGCGAGCCGTGCACCAGCCGTTCCTCGCGGCGACGCTGGATCCCCAGGCAGATCCGCTTGGTCACCCAGAACGCGATGATCGGCCCCAGGAAGACGGCGAACCGCAGGAACCAGGTGATGGCATTCAGCGACAGCGCGAAGTGCGTGGCGATGAGGTCGTTCGCGCCGCCGAACTGCAGCAGCAGCATGAAGGTGATGATGGCCACACCGATCCCGGTCCGGGTGGCGTTCTGCCACGGGAACTCCAGGAGGTGGTGGGAGCGGGTGTCACCAGTGAACCACTGTTCGATCCACGGCCACAGGGCCATCACGGTGAAGAACCCGCCGAGCAGGATCACCCCGGGGATGAAGATGTTCCACGACCAGGTGGTCGGCCCCCAGTGGGACTCCCAGCCCGGCATGATCCGGACCGCGCCCTCGACCCATCCCATGTACCAGTCGGGCTGCGAACCGGCGGTGACCTGAGCGGGGTTGTAGGGCCCGTAGGTCCACACCGGGTTGATGGTGACCAGGGCGCCGAACAGGGCGAGCACGCCCCAGGTGAGGAAGAACAGGCCGCCGGCCTTGGCGATGTAGACCGGGAACGCCGGCTCGCCGACCACGTTGTGCTCGGTACGCCCGGGGCCGGGGTACTGGGTGTGGTGGTAGTAGGCCACCAGCCCCACGTGTGCGGCGACCAAGGCCAGGATCAGCGCCGGGATGAGCAGGATGTGCACCATGTAGAGCCGGGAGATGATCAGATCCCCGGGGAACTCGCCGTTGAAGACGAAGAACTCCACCCAGGTGCCGACCAGCGGGATCGACCGCATCAGGCCGTCGGCGAACCGTAGCCCGGTGCCGGAGAGGAGGTCGTCGGGCAACGAGTAGCCGGAGAACCCGCCCATGGTGGCCAGGAACAGCAATCCCACTCCGAGGAGCCACTGGACCTCACGGGGCTTGCGGAAGGCCCCGGTGAAGAAGACCCGCGCGGCGTGGACGAAGGCCGCCGAGACGAAGAGCAGCGCCGCCCAGTGGTGCATCTGGCGGAGCAGCAGCCCACCGCGGACGTCCATGGAGATGTCGACCGTCGAGGCGAAGGCCTGCGACATCATCATCCCCTTCATCAACTGGTACGAGCCGTTGTACTCGACCTCGGCCATCGACGGCTTGAACCACAGGGTCAGGAACACGCCGGTGATCAGCAGGACGACGAAGCTCCACAGGGCGATCTCGCCGATCAGGAAGGACCAGTGGTTGGGGAACGCGTAGCGCAGAAAGGCCTTGCCCACGCCGCCGATGCCGAGGCGTTCGTCGAGCCACTTCGCCTCCTTGGCACGGTTCGTGAGAGCGGGTGGCAGATCGACCTGGTCGGAGCGCAGTGCGGTCCGGGTGGACGTTGCCGCGCTGCTCGGATCGGTGGGCTCGGCCATGCGGGCAGGTGTGGCCATCACGCGTCACCTTCCTGGAAGTCGTTGCGCGAATCGCGTTCGAAATAGCTCGGCCCGACCGGCACCCGGAAGTCCTCGGTGGCGATCAGGTAGCCCTCGTCGTCGACGCCGATCTTGAGCTGGGGCAGCGAGCGGGCGGCGGGCCCGAAGACCACCACGCCGGAGTTGCCCAGGTCGAAGGTCGACTGGTGGCATGGGCACAGCAGGTGGTGCGTCTGCTGCTCCCACAGGGTGATCGGGCACCCGACATGGGTGCAGATCTTGGAATAACACAGGATGCCCGACACCTGCCAGTCGCGCCGGGACTCCGGAACCTGGATCGTCTCGGGGTCCATCCGGACCAGGATGATCGACGACTTGGCCTTGGCCTGCTGGAGCTCGACGCCTTCCAGGTGCTGGACATTCTCCGGCTGGGCGTTGACGAGCTGACCGATCTCGATGTCGGAGGCCTTCACGGGCCGGAAGGTGACGTCGTTGACCAGGCGGATCGGCGCCTGGGGGGTGGCCTCGGCGAAGAGGGTCCGCTCGATCGTCGCGCGTCGCCGACTCGGCACCGGCCACGGGCCCAGCCCGGCAAGGGTCACGACCAGCGGCAGGGCGAACAGCCCGAGCGCTCCACCCAGGCTGCCCATGATGAACCGACGCCGGGCGACACCGGAGTCGCGGACCCCCTCGCTCAGTTGTGCGAGCGCCTCGGTGCGATCCTCATCGGAGGACTGGGGTGGATGCCGTTCCTGGACGATCTCGTCGTCGTTCATCAGGTTGCGTCCCCAGGTGACCGAGCCGATCCCGATCAGCAGGATCGCCAGACCCATCGTGGTGCCAAAGACCACGTTGTGGAGTCCGGCGCGGAACGAACCGAGCTCGACCTGGATGTGCAGCGGGATGGCGAAGTACGCCACGACGGAGATCAGGGCCGACAGGGCGGACAGGCCGAACGCGCCGACAACCCGACGTTGGGCCGCCTTGGACAGCTCCGGATTGGCCGAGACCCAGCTCGGCGTCGGAGTCTCCGGGCCGGGATCGTCGACGGGCGGCCGCCGAAGCTCGTTGGGCGAGTTGTCGTTCACTTGGATCGCGCTCCCTTCGAGGTGACCCACACGGCCAGGATGGCCAGGCCGCCGATGCCGACGACCCAGGCCCACAGCCCCTCGGTGACCGGCCCGAGGTTGCCCAGGGACAGCCCGCCACCCTGGTTCTCCTTGCTGACCGTTTGCAGGTAGCCGATGATCTGCTGGGCGTCCTCATCGGTGATGACATTCTTGGAGAAGACCGGCATCTGCTGCGGCCCGGTGCGCATCGCCTCGTAGACGTGGGTGGGCTCGACGCCGGTCAGCGGAGGGGCGTACTTGCCGTCCGGCAGCGCACCGCCCTGTCCGGAGATGTTGTGGCAGGCCGAGCAGTTGGTCCGGAAGAGGTCACCGCCGCGGGCGATCTCCTCCTCGGTGAGGTTGCTGGGGTCGACGACCGAGGCATCCGGGACGGCCGGGCCGGGGCCGAGGGTGGCGACGTACGCGGCGAGCGCGGCGGTCTCCTCGGCGGAGAACTCCGACTTCTTGCGCGGGGCCTGGGCGCCCGGCTTGGCCATCGGCATCCGGCCTGTGCCGACCTGGAAGTCCACGGCAGCGGCACCGACACCGACCAGGGACGGCCCCTGGCTGGTGCCCTCGCCGTTGAGGCCGTGGCAGGACGAGCAGGACACCTGGAACAGCGCCTGCCCGTCGGCCTCCTGCTGGGACAGTCCCGGGGCGGCGGTCGACTGGGTGGTCGGGACGACGAGCGCGTAGACGGCTCCGACGAGGAAGAGGGCGAGCACCAGGATGAGTGGCTTCGCGACGGGGTGTCGCCTCCGGATGGACAGGTACTTCACAGCAGTGCCTCTCTGTGGTAGTCGGACGCGCTCGTCAGTGCAGGAAGTAGATCACCGAGAAGAGGATGATCCACACCACGTCGACGAAGTGCCAGTAGTAGGAGATGGCCACCGCGCTGACCGCCTGCTCGTGGGTGAAGGTGCGGGCGAAGTACGTCCGCGCCAGGACGAACAGGAAGGCGACCAGGCCACCCAACACGTGCAGGGCGTGGAAGCCGGTGCCGAAGAAGAAGACCGAGCCGTACGCATACGCCTGAGGGGTCAACCCGTCCGAGTAGAGCGTCGCGTACTCCATCACCTGACCCGAGAGGAAGAAGGCGCCCATCACGAAGGTCAAGGTGTACCACTCACGCATCCCCCATCCGCCGATGTTGGTCAGCGCACCGGTCCGGCTCACCCGGCCATGCTCGGCGGCGTGGACACCCAGCTGGCAGGTCACCGACGACAGCACCAGCACGGCGGTGACGAGGACCGCCTTCGGCACGTCCAGCCACTCGGCCGGGGTCCAGCCACCGGTTCCGGCGGCGGCGTGGATATTGCGCATGTTGAAGTACGCCGCGAAGATCGCCGCGAAGAACATCAACTCCGACGCCAGCCAGATGATCACGCCGACGGCGAGCGGGTCGGGGCGGCCCGGGATGCCGCTCAGTCGGGTCGTCGCGATGGGATGGAGGGCTCCGGTCGGGATCGCCCGCCCAGCGCCGATCGAGTCAGATGAAGAAGCCACGTCAGCATTATGGCCGGAATCGGCCGCTCGTGCTGACTGTCACGGCCCCCGGGTCGGCAGGTCGACAGATCCCGGCGGACTCTCCCCCCTTCTGTACGCACGCGGGCGCTCACGGGCGGCGCATGTCGTACAGGTCACATTGGGGGGCCAGTGGGGATGCCATCGTACGGAACGCTCGGGCCCGGACGGGACGTCGACGGTCCACGACCCAGCGTCGCGAGACCGGGCGCTACGATGCTGTCAGTCGTCGAGCAGTCGATCCGCAGGAGAGCCTCATGAGCGCAGCAGCGTCCGACCACCGTGACGGGGCCACCGTGCTGGTGTACTCCGACGACCGCCTGGTCCGCGAGAACGTGAAGCTCGCGCTGGGCCGTCGGGTGGCGGCGGACCTGCCGGAGATCACCATCGTGGAGACCGCGACCCACGCCGCGACCCAGGGGGTCATCGACGCCGGAGGCATCGACCTGGCGATCCTGGACGGCGAGGCCGCGCCGATGGGCGGCATGGGGATGTCGAAGCAGTTCAAGGAGGAGATCGCCGACTGCCCTCCGATCCTGCTGCTGGTGATCCGCAAGGACGATGCGTGGCTGGCTGCCTGGTCGCTGTGCGACGCGGTCGAGCGCTACCCGGTCGACCCGCTGTCGCTGCCGGGGACCGTGGCCGCGCTGCTGCGCAGCCGGCTGGTGCCGGCCCGGGGCTGACCCGACGACCGGGAGCCCGGCGTACGGTCCGGGTCCGGACCAGGCGCACGCGTCAGGGCGATGACAGACGTCGCACGATGACAGACAAGGGAGGACGGCAATGGTGGGGAGTTTCACCTGGCCCGAGGTGCTGACCGGGCTGGTCAACGGCGAGGACATGTCGACGGAGGCCGGCACCTGGGCGATGGGGGAGATCCTCGGCGGGAACGCCACCCCGGTCCAGATCGCCGGCTTCGCGGTGGCGCTCAGCGCCAAGGGAGAGACGGTCGAGGAGATCGCCGCTCTCGCCGATGTCATGCTCGGGCGGGCCCGTACGGTCCCGATCGATGCCCCGACCGTCGACGTCGTCGGTTCCGGGGGGGACCGGGCCAACACCGTCAACATCTCGACCATGTCCGCGATCGTCGCGGCGGCCGCCGGTGCGAAGGTCGCCAAACACGGAAACCGGGCCGCCTCGTCGCTGTGCGGCACCGCCGACTGTCTGGAGGAACTCGGGGTGGTCATCGACCTCGACCCGGACCTGCAGCAGCAGGTGCTCGACGAGGTCGGCATCGTCTTCCTCTTCGCGCCGCTCTACCACGCGTCGCTGCGGCACGCGGCCGGTCCGCGCCGCGAGTTGGGCATCCGGACGGTGTTCAACTTCCTCGGCCCGCTGACGAACCCCGCCCGCCCCGTCTCCCAGGCGATCGGCATCGCCGATGAGCGGATGGCCGGGCTGGTCGCCGGCGTGCTGGCCCACCGAGGGGTCCGTGGGCTGGTCTTCCACGGCACCGACGGGCTCGACGAGCTCACCACGACCAGCGGCTCCCAACTGTGGCTCGTCAACGGGGGGCGGGTCGTCCGGGCCGAGCTGGATCCGCTCGACCTCGGCCTGCCACGAGCCTCGAAGACCGACCTTGTCGGCGGCGAGCCGGCGGTGAATGCGCGGATCGCCCGTGAGGTCCTCTCCGGGGTCACCGGGCCGGTGCGCGACATCGTCCTGCTCAACTCCGCCGCGACCCTGCTGGCCTACGACGGCCCCGACCCGGACGTGGACCCGGCGGAGCAGCTGCGGCCGCAGATCGAGCGGGCGCGCGAGGTCATCGACTCGGGGCGGGCGACGGCGACGCTGGACCTGTGGATCGCGGCAACCCGCCGGCTGGCCGGGCGGGACTGATTCGGCCGGGCCGGAGGGCTCGGCGGGTGGGTCAGGGGACGAGCGCCGCGGCGGCCAGGGCGACGCCGGGCCCCACCCACAGCCACGGACCGTACGCGTAGGAGCCTCTTCTGCCGGTCAGGTGTCGGCCGATACCCCACAAGGCGCCGAGCGTGCTGCCGGCCAGGATCGCCAGCCACCAGGCGTCCCACGACAGGCTCGCTCCCAACGCCCCGATCATCGGTGCCATCCGGACGTCCCCGAAGCCGAGCCCCCGGCCCACGGACCACAGCACCACGTAGCCCAGGCCGCAGATCGCCGCGCCGGTGACGACCCGGCCCACCTGGGCGATCGGCGCCCCGAGCGGGAGGGCCACCACCGTCGCGAGGGCGCAGGCCAGCCAGGCGATCCGGGTCAGAGGCAGCGGCAGCCAGGTGGTCGCGGCATCGATCGCGGCCAACAGGACCAGTACGGACGACCAGGTCAGCCACAACGGCAGCCAGGGGGCGGGCGCAACCAGAACCACCAGAGCCGTCGCGACGGCGGCGGCGATGGCAAGCGGCGCGACCCAGCCGACCCGGGCCAGCGCCGAGTAGTCCGGGATGTCATCGGGCCCCGGCGCCTCGGGGCCCTGGGTGTCGGGAGCCTGGTTGTCGGGGGCCCGGGTGTCGGGAGCCCGAGCGCCGGGTGCGCGGTTGCCCGAACCCGGTGGGGCCGGGTGCGCAGGGGTCGGCAGGTGTCGCAGGACCGGGGGAGCAGCGAGACCCATCAGGGCCGCGGCAACCGCTCCGGCCAGGGCGGAGAGGAGCAGGCCGGGGTTCACCGGGGCGCGTCGGCGGGCAGCCAGGCCGGCGAGGCGGCCCGGCCCATCATCACCAGCAGGGCGGTGCAGCGCGGCCGCGCGCCGGACAGCACCCGTTCGACGTAGCAGCGGGAGATCCCGAGATGGCCGACCATGTCGGTGAAGGTCCACCCGAGGCTGGCCAGCTGCCGCAGACAGGTGGCCAGCTCGGCGGGATCGCCGGGAGAGCGGTGCAGGCGCAGGATGGTGGCCTGGTCGGCGTCGAGCAGCTTGCGAGCCCAACGGCGGGCGATGGTCGGCGGCGGGTCGGGGGTGAAGAGGGCTTCGACGACCGCATACGGCACACCTGCGGCAGCGGCGACGGCCAGGAGGGGCACCGCGCACTGGCCGGCGAGGAGGGCGACGTGGGCGCGAAATGGGGCGGCGGTGACCTGCGTGAGCGCATCATCGTCGGCGAGCGGGGCGGATGTCCGGAGCGAGGTGGGCGACTCCGTTTCGGGCAGGGAGAACATGATCCTCCTAGGGGGCCTGTCCTATTCCTGCCAGCGTCGGGAGAGCGTGAGTCGAGCAGCACGCGAACACCGGGTGAACACTGCGTGACGAGTTGGGGATCCAGGGGCAAATACACCAGTGTATCGCATCGGCGGTGGTGCTCGGCCGAATCCGGCGCCGCGGGTGATGCCGCGCGGGTGCTCCGGGGCGGGAGGCTTCTGGTCGGGGCACCAGGAGTGCCGCACGCACGT
>CAZGWN010000061.1:0-24803 GCA_964528755.1 uncultured Propionibacteriaceae bacterium | reverse complement strand
GCGGAGGCCGACGGGCTGGTCACCAGCGGGTTACACCACCATAAGGGGCACTACTACGCGAGGCTCAGAGCACGTCGGCTCTCGAGGGAACCTACGCGCCGCTGGCGGAGGTGTTGACCGCCGACGAGGATGCGCCCACGACATCCGAGCTGGTTGAGATTCTCAACTATGTCCGGATGGCCAATCTCGGGTTCGCTCATGTCTCCGAGGGGCGACCCCTGACCGTCGGCTTTCTCAGCGAGTTGCAGGGGCTGCTGATGCAAGGCACGCCGCTTCGGGCCGAATCGGGTCACCTGCGGGACAAGCAGGTGGTCATCGGCAGGCGAGCAGACCTGGCAGATGGTGGGATGCCGATCATCGGCGCCCGGTTCGTACCGGCTCCGCCTGGACTGCCACTCGAAACCGGGCTGAGGGATCTGACGGACTGGATGCGTCGCGACCATCGGGGGAACATTGATCCGGTCATTGCGGCAGCGATGTCGCACTACCAGTTCGAGACCCTGCATCCGTTCACCGATGGGAACGGTCGTGTCGGGCGACTGCTGATAGTTCTGCATTTGCAGTCGACCGGGGTGCTCAGCGAGCCGACGCTGACCGTGTCGCCCTGGTTTGAGGCGCGCCGGGCAGAGTACTACGACAGCCTGCTGGCCGTGAGCACCCGCAACGACTGGAACGGGTTCATCCGGTTCTTCGTCGCTGGACTGACTCAGTCGGCCGAGTCGACCCAGAAGGCCATGGTCGCCCTGGCCGCTGTCCAGATCGAACTCAAGGAACGCGTTCGTGCTTCCACGCTGCGGGCTGACAGCGCCCTCCGATTGGTCGACCTGGCGGTGGCCAACCCGTCGTTCAGTGTCCGCAGAGTGGAGGACGCGCTCGGTATCTCCTACACCCGGGCGAACAAGTTGGTCGGCCAGCTGGTTGATCTGGGCGTGCTGGCCGTGCTGGATCCTGAGGCGTACAAGCGACGATTCTTCGCGCCTCGGGTCCTGGAGGTATTGACCACCGGCTCTTGATGAGGCAGGCCGGGCGCGATGCGGCAGGCCGGGCACCGGGCGCGATGCGGCCTGCGTGATCGTTCCTTAAGGACACATGTCGGTAGACAATGTCCCTGAACGGCCAGATGAGTGACATTGTTGACCCGGGTGTGGTCCGGAAGTCCTTGCCGAGGTGACCCTGGAGATGCGAGACCTTCGGGCCATCGTCGGGTCGCTGGAGCCGGTGCTGGCCCGCCTGAGGGAAACCTGCGGACACCGATGGGGGAGCGCGCCGTACGACCTGCCTGGCGAGAACCCCTTGACGGTGGAGGATCGGTGGCTACGCCACCACGGTGACGTGGATGGCCGAGGCGATCGGGTCGCTGAGCTCGATGGGGTGGCCATCGGGTTGGTTGTCGCGGCGGGCGGACATCAGGCCGGTGGGGGACATGGCGGTGATGACGCGCATGGTGGTGCCGAGGACGATCCGGTGCTCGGAGAGGAACCTGAGGATGTCGGGATTGGTGTCCGAGACCCGTACGATCCGGACGCGTTCCCCGGCGGCACGGCTGGCCAGGACGACGGCGGGGACCGTGGCGTTCGTACCGTCCCGGGGGATGGGGTCTCCGTGGGGGTCGGTGGCGGGGCGGCCGAGGATGGCGTCCATCCGGTCGATGAGCCGGTCGGAGGCGGCGTGTTCGAGTTGGTCGGCTTCGTCGTGGATCTCGTCCCAGGCCATGTCGAGGTGTTCGACCAGGAAGGTCTCCAGGATGCGGTGGCGGCGGACGACGTCGCGGGCGATCCGTTCGCCGTCGGCGGTGAGTTCGATGGCACCGTACGGCTCGTAGCGGATCATCCCCTCGCGGGCCAGCCGCTTGAGGTTCGCCGAGACCGTCGACGGTGTGACGCCCAGCGCGGTGGCCAGGCCACTGGTGGTCGGGTGGCGCCCGTCGTCGGGCCACTCGCACGCCTTCCAGATGAGTGTCAGGTAGTCCTCGGCAACACGAGTGGTTCGCGTGGCCACCATCGCCGTCCTTTCGTGTCGTCGTTCGCCCTCGCAGGCCGCGGCTTCCGTCCCCACCAGGCAAGGCTTCCTTCACCGCCTCGCCAGACTCCCATCCTGCTCCAAACGGCGCCGACGGGCGACGTACGGTCATCTGGCGCCCGGGGTCGACATGGGCCGGTCACGGTGATGTGACCCCGTTGACACCGATGTTTGACGAGTGACACCTTGGCCTGCGCGTAGACACACCGGATCCCTGCCCGCCAGGATGGGGGTCGAAGGGGCCCAGCGGGGTCCGGACCGGCAGCCGACACGTACGGCCGGCGAGTCCGTCACGACCGGCCGCGCCCCGATCCTTGCGCCGACGTCGCCGCTTCCCGTGCCCACGAGCATTGCTCCGGGTGCGGGTGCTGCCCCGATGTCGTCCCCCCGAAAGGTCATGAGCCATGCCACTGTGGTCGGTCTTCCTCGTCGGTCTCGGCGTCTCGGCCGACGCCTTCGCGGTGGCGGTGACCAGCGGGTTGAAGATGCGGCGCCTGGATCTGCGCCACGCGGCCGTGATCGCGCTGACCTTCGCCGGATTCCAGGCGGTGATGCCTCTGCTGGGGTGGGCGTTGGCGTCGCAGTTCGCCCGGTTGCTGGCTCCGGTGGACCACTGGATCGCCTTCGGTCTGCTCGCCCTCGTCGGGGCGAGCATGATCCGTGAGGCCTTCCGGGACGACTCCGCCGGGGTCGCCGACCGGACCGTCGCCGACCGGACCAGGAGCCTCCGCCGCCTGCTGCTGCTCGGCCTGGCGACCAGCATCGACGCGGCCGCGGTCGGCGTCTCGTTCGCCGTGCTGGACGTGTCGATCATGCTGGCAACCGGGATCATCGGGGCGACCACGCTGGCGTTGTCGTTTGTCGCGGTGCTCATCGGTCACCGGATCGGGGTGTGGTTCCGCCGGCCGGCCGAGGTCTTCGGCGGCTTGGCGCTGATCGCCATCGGAGTGCGGATCCTGCTGGAACACCTGATGCGGTGAGGCCGGCCCGGCACGGGTCGTCGGCACCATCCGCGCCAGCACGCCCTCGACGGCGACAAGGGGCCATCCGGGGGCAAGGCGACGTCCCCGCGACCCCGAGTAGGGTGAATTCCGGCTCGGATGAAGGAGGACGCGGTCATGGCGAAGGTCGGATTCATCGGTCTGGGAACGATGGGGTCGGGAATGGCGGGCAGTCTGCTCGCCGCCGGGCACCAGGTGAGCGTGTACAACAGGACGGCCGACAAGGCGACACCGCTCGCCCGACGAGGGGCCACCGTCGCCGGCAGCGCGACCGAGGCCGTCGCCGGCGCCGACTTCGTCATGTACTGCCTGGCCAACGATGCCGCGGTCGAGGCCGTGGCGCTCGGCGAGGGCGGGGTGATTGCCGACGCCGCCGCCGGGGCGATCGTCATCGACCTGTCCACCGTCTCGCCCGAGCTGGGCGCTCGTGAACACGCGGCGGCGCAAGCACGAGGACTGCGCTTCCTGGATGCCCCGGTGTTTGGTTCGAAGGCCGAGGCCGCTGCCGGCGGGTTGTGGGTCGTCGTCGGTGGCCGCGAGGAGGACTTCGAGGCCGCGCGGCCGGTGCTGGAGCCGATCAGCGCCACCCTCCACTACATGGGCCCGGCCACGTCGGGCAACAAGATGAAGCTCGTCGGCAATCTGTGTGTCGCCGCCCAGCTCCAGTCGCTCGGCGACGCCCTGACGCTGGCGGCGAAGTCGGGACTCAACCCCCGCGACGTCATCGGCGTGCTCGACGTCACCGACTTCCGTACGCCGATCTACTCGGCGGTGGGACGCAACGTCGTGGCGGGCGACTATGCGCCGGCGTTTGCCCTCCACCTCCTGCTGAAGGACCTGGGCCTCATGCAGGACTTCGCCGCGGAGGTCGGCGTCGACCTGCCCGTGGTGGGTATCACCAAGCAGGTGGCCGAGCAGGGTGTCGAGTCCGGTCTGGGCGACCTGAACGCGTCGTCGATCATCAAGGTGATCTCCGGCAACGCCGGCGTCGACCTGACCGAGGCGTAGCAGGGGCCGGTTCGGAGGTGCCCCCGGGGTCTGCCGCGATCGGCCGTGCGGCAGGATGTCTCGGGGCCGCGTCCGTACGGCTTCCGCGGCTCGCCCCGGCCCGATGACGCCGACCACGACCGAAGGACCCTCCCGATGATCCGCCCGAGTGTCCCTGTCCGCACGGATGCCGCCCGCTGGCTGTGGCTGTCGGTCGTCGCCGCCGTGCTGGCGATGGCCGGGAACGTCGTCGCACTGGCGCGTCCGGTCTTGTACGCCGAGTTGACTCCCGCCTTCCTCCCGCAGGCGTACGCCCAGGACGTCGCCAACCTCGCTCTGATCTCGCCGATGATGCTGGTCTGCGCCGGCCTAGCCCTGCGCGGGTCGGAGCGTGCCTATCTGGTGTGGCTCGGGACCGTGTCCTTCACCGTCTACAACTACGTCATCTACACCGTCGCGGTGCCGTTCGGGCCGCTGTTCCTCCTGTGGGTCGCGGTCCTCGGCCTGTCCACGTACGCCCTGCTCGGTGGCCTCGTCGCGCTGGACCCCTCGATCGCCCGGCGGTTCACCGCGCACCGGGTCGTCACCGTGGTGGGCTGGGCCCTCATCGTCGTCGGCTTGTTGTTCGCGCTGCTGTGGTTGAGCGAGGACGTGCCGTCGCTGGTGGGCGGCACGACGCCGCCGAGCGTGGCGGACCTGGGGGTCCCCACCAACCCGGTGCACGTCCTCGACCTGGCGATCTATCTGCCCGCGGTGATCGGGGCCGGCGTGGGGACCCTGCGGCGACACCCGTACGCCATCGCCGTGACGCCCGCACCACTGGTCTTCTTGATCCTCACCGGCGTGCCGATCCTGATCACCCCGGTGGTGCAGAACGCCATCGGCCAGTCCGCCGCGTGGGGTGCCGCCGCCGTCATCGGGCCGCTCACCCTGGTCCTCACCGCGCTGTTGGTCTGGCTGGTGGTGTCGCTCGCCGCGCCCTCGGGGCCGAGCACGGAGTAGCCCAGCGCCTGCGCCAGGAGTCTGCCGGGATGCCGCGGTGGCCGCTCGTCCGCGGTGCGGCCTCGTACGGTCCGGGCGTGTCGCGTGGAGGGGGTCCCGCGGGGTCCCCCCCTGTCGGTTCCGTGTCCGTCCCCATTCCGACGAGCCCGCCTCAGGCCCGCAGGAGGATCAGGTACGTCAGGTACGCCGCATACGCGACGACGAACCCGATCCCCTCGCGGCGCGAGATCCGGCTGCCGGTGAGGAACACCGGAATGCACAGCAGCGCCGCGCCGACCATGAACGGCAGGTCGACCAGGACGAGCTGCCGGTCGACGCCGACCACCGGGGGCCCGAAGAGCATCGAGGTGCCGAGGATGAAGGTCAGGTTGTAGCTGCTGGAGCCGATCAGGTTGCCGACCGCGATCGACCGACTGCCGCGGATCGTGGCCAGCAGGGTGGTGGCGAGTTCGGGCAGGGAGGTGCCGATCGCGACGATGGTCAGGCCGATCAGGGTCTCCGACACGCCGAGCTGGGCGGCGATGCCGACGGCGCCGGTGACCAGCCAGTCGGCGCCCTTGACCACCATGACGGTGCCGGCGAGCAGCAGCGCCAACTCGAGGGCGACCGTGCGCCGTCCGTTCCTCGGGAGAGCGTCCAGCGCCGCCTGCTGGGCCGCCTGCTCCGCGGCCGGTGCGCCGCTCTCCCGGCGGGCCGCCCGGACCAGCAGCAGGGTGTAGCCGATGGCCACCGCGAGCAGGACCGTGCCCTCCCAGGTGGCCAGGCCGCCGTCGAGGGTGAGCAGGAGCAGCAGCACCGAGGAGATCACCATGGCCGGCAGGTCGAGTCGCAACGTGTGGCGGGGCAGCTCGATCGGCCGGATGGCCGCGGCGAGGCCGAGGATGAGCAGCAGGTTGACCATGTTGGTCCCGGTGATGTTGCCGAGCACCAGCGACCCCTGGTCCCGGATCATCGCATCGATGCCCACCGCGAGTTCCGGGGCGGAGGTGCCGATGGAGACGATCGTCAGGCCGATGAGGAGCGGTGAGATGCGGAGCCGCTCGGCCAACCGGGTGCCGTACCGCACGATGACCTCGGCGCCCACGATCAGCGCGACAAGACCGGCGATCAGTCGGACCGTCGTCAGCATCGGGCCACCTCCTGGGGGTCATCATGCCGTGCCGGACGGCGCACCCTCCAGCCGGACCTCGCCGGCGACCCCGTCCACGGTGATCCGGTCGCCGGTCGCGATCCGCTTGGTCGCCGAACCGGTGCCCAGCACGGCCGGGATGCCGAACTCGCGGGCGACGATCGACCCGTGGCTCAGCACGCCGCCGACGTCGGTCACCACACCGGCCGCCTGGGCGAACAGCGGCGTGTACGCGGGGGTGGTGATCGAGGCGACGAGAATCTCCCCGGGGACGAACGAGGCGAAATCGGCCGGCCCGGCGAGCACATGGGCATGGCCGGTGACCCGCCCGCCGGTACCGGTGACACCCTTGAGCACCAGGCCCGCGGTCTGGTCCCGGGCAGGAAGATACCGCTCCCAGATCCGCATGGCGAGGCTCTCGGGCAGGTACTGCGGCGGTGTCGCCAACGCCTGACCCCGCCAGGTGGCGCGCCGATCGGCGATCGTCGCGGACCGGTCGGGCAGCCGCTCGCCGGCATCGGCGCGGGGCCCGAGGTCGGTGAGTTCGGCGAGGGTGAGCCAGAACACGTCGTCGGTGCTGGCCAGGGCGCCGGCGTCGACCAGCCGACGACCCGCCTCGCGGATCAGGCGCCGGATCACCGGCCAGCCGAGTCCCACGGCGGCGAGGGCGTCTTCCCGGATCGGCGCCCAGCGCTGGGCGGGAGCCAGGGCGCGGCGCGCGAGGGCCCGGCGGACCGGGTCGAGGCGGGCCAGCAGCGTACGGGAGAGCGCCTCGCGCCGGGCGGCGAGCCGACGCTGCCGCTCGATGGGGTCGGTCGCGGCGCCGCTGAGCTGGTAGCGCAGGGATTGCAGGACCGGCGTCGGGTCGTCGGCCGGCACGGGATTGACGATGTCGAGGTTGTAGGTGGTGTGCCCGTAGGTGGCCAGATGGGCGTCCAGCCGCTCGTGCCAGTCCCGCCAGGTCGCGGCGTCCACACCGGCGGGCGGATCGGTGGCCAGGGGATCGGTGTCCGGGTCGAGCAGGACGGCGGCGAGCCCGGCCGTACGGCACCAGGCGGCCAGTCGCGCGACCGACTTCTCCGCCTCGATCGGGGTGGAGTCGAAGCCGAGGAGGTAGTCGGTGGCGGGCGGGTTGCCGGGCCTGCGCAGGGTGGCGTCGTAGAGCTTGGTCCAGGCCGTCTCGGCGATGACCGCTTCGGGGATGATCGTCTGCACTGTCGTGTAGTACAGGCACCCGGCGTCGGTGAGCTCCTGGGCGCCGCGGACCAGGTCGGGCGAGCTGAGGGAGGCCGGGTCGCGGTCGGCCCAGACATCGACGGCCCGCCGATAGCGGGGCAGTTCCCGGTCGTGCCAGCGGCGGAAGACGAATCCGGGCTTGCCGACCGCCCGGAGCAGCAGGGGGCTGAGGGCCTGCATGCGGGCGAAGGCCCGGCGCGAGTAGTCGTAGTAGGCGTAGCCGTTGATCGTCGGGAAGTCGACGTCGAAGCTGCCGGCCCACGGCGCCAGGTCCGCGATCAGCCCGTCCAGTCCCCGCGGGACCGCCGTGCGGGCGAGATCGGCGAACAGGGGGCTGAGCGGGTCGGGCATCTGTTCGGTGATGCTGGCCCGGAAGTACAGGCTGTGTGGCCGCGGGGTCGGCCAGGCGGTCGGAATGTCTCCGGTGGGTTCGGGCAGTGCGGTGATCGGACGGGCCTGGACCAGGTGGACGCTGCCGTCGTGCAGCGCCCACTCGATGTCCTGCGGGACGCCGAAGTGGTCGGCGACTTCGGCTCCCAGAGCCGCGAGGTCGAGCGCCCGGGCGTCGGAGAGGGTTCGTACGTGGCGGCGATCGGCCGGCGTGGGCACCTCGGTTGTGCCGGCGTCGGTGGTCACCGTTTCGAGCGCCTTGTCGCTGACCCGTGCGCTGACCCGTGGCCCGTCGGGGGTGCTCCGGATCGCGTACTCGTCCGGCTCCACGCGCCCGCCGACGATGGCCTCGCCGAGCCCCCAGGCCGCGGTGATGACGGTCTCGTCGCGGCGCCCGGTGGTGGGGTTGGCGGTGAACATGACCCCGGACACATCCGCCGGGACGAGACGCTGGACGACGACGGCGATGCTGAGGGGGCCGCGGGTCTGCGCGTGATGGGCCCGGTAGGCGATCGCGCGGGGTGTCCACAGCGAGGCCCAGCAACGCTCGACCGCGTCGATGACCTGATCGGTGCCGGTCACGTTGAGGTAGGTCTCCTGCTGGCCGGCGAAGCTGGCGTCGGGCAGGTCCTCGGCGGTGGCGGAGGAGCGGACGGCGACCGGGCCGCCGCCGAGCGTGGCGTACGCGGAGCCGATCGCGACGGCCAGCTCCGGGGCAAGAGAGCGGTCGGCGGGGTCGTGGTCGCCGGAGGAGTGGTCGGTGGAGGAGTAGTCGGCGGGGTCGTGATGGGCGGCATACCGGTCGTACGCGGCGGTGGTGACGATGAACCCGTCGGGGACCGGGAAGCCGGCCCGGGTCAGTTCGCCGAGGTTGGCACCCTTGCCGCCGGCCTCGCCCACTCCGCCGGCTTGGGCGAGGGGGGTGACGTACCCATCCTGTTCGGACATGGAATCGAGGGTAGATCCACCGGCGCCTGTGCGGGGGCGGTTGGGGGTGTGTTGGGGGATGTGCTGGGGGGACAGCGCGGTGACGGGGACGGCAGTGCGGTTGCAGGCGCTCGGCAGCGGTTCTGCTCGTGCGCGGGCAGTCCCGTGGTCAGGCGGGGAGGTCGTAGCGTTTGCGCGCGCGTTCCCTGGCCTTGGCGGCCTCGGCGTCGCGATTCTTCGGGGGTGCAGTGGTGACCAGCTCGTCGAGGAGGCGCCGGGTGACCTCGGCGACCTCGTCGACGGCGCGGTTGAAGGCCTCTGCGTTGGCCTGTGATGGTCTCGTCGAGCCGCTGATCTTGCGGACGTACTGGAGGGCCGCGGCCCGCACCTCGTCATCGGTCGCCGGCGGCTCGAAGTTGTGAAGTTGGTGGATGCTCCGGCACATGGATCCAGGGTAGGTGGCGGCCGCGGTGGGCGTGGGGCGCTGGCGCCCACGACGGGCTCAGACCAGCGCGAGCTCATCCAGGTAGTCGCGCAGGGGTTGACTGAGCGCCGGCTGGGCGAGCTTCGCCAGCGCATCCCTCTCGATCTGGCGGATTCGCTCGCGGGTCACCCCGTAATTCCTGCCGATCTCTTCCAGAGTCCTGGGACCCCCGCCGTCGATGCCGAAACGCATCGCCACGATCCCGGCCTCACGCTTCGGTAGCGTGGAGAGCGTTGCTCGAAGGGTGTCCCGCAGACACGTGAAGGTAACCGACGTCTCGAGATCCTGCGCGTCGGAGCCCTCGAGCAACTCACCGAGCGCGGTGCCGTCGGCGTCGGCCGGCGCGTCCAGTGAGAGGGGATCGCGGACGCGGTCGAGGGTTTCATGAATCTTTTCCGGGGTCAGGCCCAGGTGCTCGGCCAGCTCGTCCGCTGTCGGCGGGCGGCCCAGGTCTTCAAACATCTGGCGCTGAGTCCTGGTGATCTGACCGACGACCTCGTCCACATGCACCGGGATGCGGATCGTCCGGTCCTGATCGCCGATCGACCGTGTGATGGCCTGCTTGATCCACCAGGTCGCATACGTGGAGAACTTGTTGCCCTTGGTGTAGTCGAACTTCTCCACGGCGTGGATGAGTCCGATATTGCCCTCCTGGATCAGGTCGAGGAACTCCATCCGGCGAGTCCTGTAGTGCTTGGCCAGCGATACGACCAAGCGCAGGTTCGCCTCGACCATGCGGTTCTTTGCTGCGCGGCCGTCCCCTGCAATCCAGCGGAGGTCATGAAGGTCGGCGGGGGACAGCGCCTCCTCGGTCTCCAGCCGGTGCTCGGCGAACAGGCCGGCTTCGATCCGTTTGGCGAGTTCGACCTCCTGGGCTGCGGTGAGCAGTGGCACCCTGCTGATCTGCGTCAGGTAGCACGTCACCGGGTCGACGGTGGCGCCCGCCCCGGCGGGCTGCGCCCGCACCACCGGTCGGTGAACGAGCGTGACGGATCGGCGCGGTGACCTCTCTCGCGGGTATCCGGCTCGACGCCCACGCGTGGATTCCAGGAGTCCGGTGTCGCTCCGTTCGGCGGGCGATCTCTTGTTCCCTTCTCCCGCTCCCACCCCGAGGAACGCCAACAGCTTCGGCAGGTCGCCCGCCCCGAGCTCGAAGTGCCCCACATCGCGGGCCCAGGGGAGGCAGTCCTCGTAGAAGTCGGGCATATACCCCGTGGCGTGGGGATCCTCGACCGTGTTCTCCGCGTACAGGACGACGAATCGTGCGGTCTTGCCCGGCCGCCGGCGCAGCACGCGGCCGAGGCGCTGAATCAACTGCCGCCGGCTGCGGCTGGACGCCATGATGACCCCAAGATCGGCATCGGGGACGTCGATGCCCTCGTCGAGGATCCGCGGAGCAGACACCGCGACCCCCGCCCCACACCTGAGCAGCTCCAGCCGCTGGTCGCGTTCGTCGGAGTCGAGCCCGGAGTGGACGGCGGCGGCAATACACCCCTCATCGCTCAGTGCTGCTGCGGCTTCGTTGCTGGCTTGGGTGGTCTGGGTGAACACGATGGTCCCGCCGGACGCTCGAACGACAGGTGCCAGGGCCGCGAGGACCCTCGTCTTTGCCGGGGTTTCGGCCAGGAGCTTCTTGCGCTGGGTGAACTGCGCCAGATATTTGCGGGCGAGTCCGCCCCCGCTGCCGTAGGTCCGGTCCTGAGCCAGAAGACCGACGGCCGTGAGGAAGTCGGCGGCGGGCGACTCGGGTAGGCCGAACTTGGTGACGAGGCTCCGCCGGGCGGACGTGAGGTCGGCTGCGAGATCGTCGTACTCGGCCCGTTCGGCGGCGGTCAGGGGCACCGAGGCGAGAGCGAATTTGAACGGGGCGATCAGTGCGTCGGCCACCGCCCGTTGGTACCCGAGGTCGAAGCAGACGCCCCCGAAGTATCCCGCGACGACATCGTCGCCGCCGTCACCGCGCTTCAGCGTGGCCGTCAGACCGAGCCGCCATGCGTACTCCTCGTGCAGCGCTCGGGAAAAGGCGGGCGCGCCGCAGCGGTGACACTCGTCGGCGACCACCAGCCCGCCCTGACCCAGGTAGGGCGGGCGTCGCAAGGCCGACTGGATGGTCTCCACCCTGACGTCCCACCGCCCGGTGCCGCCGGGACCGCGCAGTTCGGCGCTCGGCAGGTGCTGGACGATGGCAAGCTCCCACTGCTGCTTCAGCGCCAGGGTCGGGACCAGGACCACCGCCCGGCGTCGGGCCCGTCTCGCGCTGTCGATGGCGGCCAGGCCGACGCGGGTCTTGCCGGTGCCGGTCACTGCCTGGACGATCCCGCGGTGCTGGTGTTCTCGCCAGGAACCCAACGCGTCGCGCTGCCAGGCGTACAACGGTTGGTCGCCCTCCGCGGCGTCACGGACCGGGCGCGGATCGCTGGACCTTGGCACATCGGTGGCCGGCCCCTCCTTCGCGGCGGGCGGCCGGGGAGAGGGCGGCGATTCGGGCGGTGACACGAATGTCACTGCCGGTGCGTCCGGCCGATCGCGCAACTGCTGCTGCAGCTGCGCGATCTGCTGCTGCGCCCGGGTGACCTGATCCTTCAATGCCGTGATGCGGGACTCGAGATCGCGCACGCGCTCAGCCGAGTTCCGATCCTCACCCGACGGCACCGGCGCATCGGCGGCACGTGCTTGCGCCGGCCGACGGTTCACCGGCTGTGGTGGCTCACCGCGCCTCACGCCGAACAGGCGGCGAAGACTCCACCTGGGCCGGTGTCGGCCTGCTGCGGAAATATCCCGGATCTCCCCCCGGGCGGTGGTCTCCTGCGGCATCGCGGCGGTTCCTCCTTGAGCTGGTGCCCTTGAGGAGAACCGTACGGAACTGCCCTGACATTCTGCTGACAGGTCTGCCATCGGGGTGGGACGGACCGGAGATGGCGCCCCCAACTGTCGTCGGCGGAGGCCTTCGCCCGCCGTACGGGCCGGTCTCGCCGGTGGCCGCGTCGGATCCTGTCGGTGCGGCTCGACCTCCCGTACGCTCGGGACATGGAGCATCCGCTGATGTTCGACGCCGACGACCCGTACCTGCACCGGATCCGCGACCTCGCCCTGGCGCTGCCGGGGGCGGCGGAGAAGATCAGCCACGGCCGCCCGGCGTTCTTCACCACGAAGGTGTTCGCCTACTACGGCGGTTCGATCAAGGTCGACGGCGCCTACGTCCAGCACGACCGTTCGGTGATGGTGCACCCCGACGAGGGGGAGGTGCTGGCGTTGGCCGGTCAGGCCAGGAGCTATCGACCGGCGTACCTGGCGTCGAGCGGGTGGATCGGCATCGACCTGACCGCTGACACCGACTGGGACGAGATCACCGAGATCATCGTGGCGTCCTACCGGGAGACCGCGAGCCGTCGTCTGGTGGCCGAACTCGACGCCCGATCCGATGGGTCACCCTCCTGACCGCCGAGCAGCGGCACGAATCCTCACCACGTCGATCTGGCCGCCTCACGCCGCCGCGGGCTCACACCGCCTCGGGCACCTCCACGGCCTCACCCTCCGGCTCGGGATCCTCCCGTCGGATGACGAAGGCCAGCCCCAACGGGATGAGGCTGAGCAGCGCCCCGGCCAGGAATGCCCAGCGCATCCCCTGGGCCTCCGCCGCAATCGGGTCGGCACCCGTACGTACCAGGCTCGTCTGCACCGCGGTGGCGATGGTCACCGACAGCGCCGTGCCCGCCGCGCCGAACACCTGTTGGGCGGTGCTGACGGTCGCGCTGCCGTACGAGTACAGGTGCGGCGGCAGCGCGCCGAGCCCGACGGTGAACAGCGGTGTGAAGGTGAGCGCCAGGCCGAGGTTCATCACCAGATAGACGGTGACGAAGAGCCACACCGGCGTGGTCTGACCGAACGACCCCAGCCCGAGGAAGGCCAGCGTGACCAGCACCGCGCCTGGCACCAACAGGGGCCGCGGCCCGATCCGGTCGTACGCCCGGCCGACGAACGGTGCGGCGACGCCCATCACGATCCCACCCGGCAGCATCATCAGGCCGGTGGTGAGCGGGTCCAGCGCGAGCACGTGCTGCAGGTAGAGCGGCAGGAGGATGATGGTGCCGAACAGCGCCATCATGTTCACCCCGAGCATGACCACGGCAAGTCGGAACGACCGGAACTCGAAGGTTCTCAGGTCCAGCAGCGCCGCGTCGTCACGTTGCAGCCTGACCTGACGTACGCCGAAGGCCAGCAAGGCGAGGACGCCGACGGCCAGCGAGCCGAGCGGGAGGCCCACAGGCGTGCCGGAGGAGACCTCGCCGAGTCTGCTGAGTCCGTACACCAGGCCGCCGAAGGCCAAGGCGGACAGCACGACGGAGCCGTAGTCGATGCGGGCGCGGGTGGTTTCGCCGACGTTCTTCATGAGGAGCGCGCCGACGGCCAGGGCGGCCAGGGCGATCGGCGTGACGAAGATGAAGATCCAGCGCCACGACAGGACGCTGAGGATCGCGCCGGAGACGACCGGCCCGATCGCCGGCGCCACCGAGATGACGATGGAGATGTTGCCCATCACCCTGCCGCGTTGCTGCATCGGCACCAGGGTGAGGGCGGTGGTCATCAGCAACGGCATCATGATCGCGGTGCCGGTGGCCTGGACGATCCGGCCGACGACGAGGACGGTCAGGCCGGGTGCGGCGGCGCAGATCACGGTGCCGACGCTGAACAGCGACATGGCCAGGATGAACAGGGTACGGGTGGCGACCCGGCGGATGAGGAAACCGGTGATGGGGATGACCACCGCCATGGTCAGCATGAAGGCGGTGGTGAGCCACTGACCCCGGGCGGCGGAGATCCCCAGCGAGTCCATCAGGCGCGGCAGGGCCAGCCCCATGACGGTCTCGTTGAGGATGACGACGAAGGTCGACACCAGGAGCAGCGCGATGATCGTGAAGTCGTGCCGGCTCATCCGGGCGCCGTCGTCCTGGGGGGCGGTGGGGCGGGTGGTGCTATCGATGCCGGGCTCGTCCGGGAACGACGAGTCCGCGGGTACGGAACTGCTGGCGGTCATGGAGGTGCGATCCGTTCTCGACTGGTCGGCGGAGTCACCCGCCGTGGGCGGGTGCACCGGGTCGGCGTCGACCCGTGGGTGTCAATCGGCCCCGACGGGGCGGTGTGACACAGACCACGAGCTTACCCGGTGCCGGGGACAGCGCCCGATGGTGGCGGGGCGCGGCACAATCGACCTGTCCGTCCTGCCCTCGACCCGGGAGGTCATCCGATGACAGAGAACACTCCGACCGTTGCCGTCCTCGGCACCGGCATCATGGGAGCGGCGATGGCGCGCAGCATCGCCCGCGCAGGCCTGCGGACCCGCGCCTGGAACCGGACCCGCGCCAAGGCCGATCCCCTCGTCGCCGACGGCATCACCGTCACCGACACGGTTGCCGAGGCGGTGACCGATGCCGACATCGTCCTGACGATGCTGTACGACGCCGCGGCCGTGCGCGCGGTGATGGCCGAGGCGGTCGACGCCCTGCGCCCCGGCGCCGCGTGGCTGCAGTCCACCACCATCGGCGTCGAGGACGTGGCCGGGTTGGCCGCGTCGGCCGCCGAGCACGGCTGGATCTTCTTCGACGCGCCGGTGTCGGGGACGCGTGCGCCCGCCGAGGCCGGCAAGCTCCTCGTGCTCGCCGCGGGGCCGGTAGTGGCCCGGCCCGTGGTTGCGCCGGTGCTGGAGGCCATCGGCGCGCGGACCCTGTGGACGGGCGAGGATGGCGCAGTCGCACCGTCCACCCGGCTCAAGCTCGTGGTCAACAGTTGGGTGTTGGCCGCCAACAATGCCGCCGGAGAGGTGGTCGCGTTGGCGCGGGCCCTGGGCGTCGACCCGGCCCGGTTCTTCGACGTCATCGGCGGCGGTGGGCTCGACCTGGGCTACCTGCGGCTCAAGAGCGGCCTCATCCTCGAGGGGAAGTCGTCGCCCGCGTCCTTCGCCGTGGCGACCGCGGCGAAGGACGCGCACCTCATTGTGGCCGTCGCCCGCGAGCATGGGCTGCAACTGGACGGCGCCGAGGCGTACGAGGTCCGGCTGGATCGGGCGATCGAGGCCGGGCACGGGTCGGCGGACATGGCGGCGGCGTACGTGGCGTCGTTCCCGGAGGCCAAGCGCCGTCGGCCGTGAGGACCGGCACCGGGACGTCCCCGATCGATCGGCCGGCGACTCCCCGACGGAGGATCCTCAGGCGGCCGTCCCGACCTTCGCACCCGCCTGCGACCGGGCGATCAACCGCCGGTAGACCCGCTCATATCCGGCGGCCATCACCGGCAGGTCGAACTTCGCCCGCGCCGCGGCCCGGCACGCCGCCGGATCGAGGTCGCGGACCCGATTGATCAGCCCGGGCAGGTCGGCCGGATCGTCGGTGACATACCCGGTGACACCGTCGTCGATGATCTCGGGGACGCTGCCGCGCCGCAGCGCCACCACCGGTGTTCCGCAGGCCAGCGCCTCGGCCATCACCATCCCGAACGGCTCCTCCCATCGGATCGGGAAGACCAGGCATGCCGCGCGGGAGAACAGCTCGCGCTTCATCGCCGCGTCGGCCTCGCCGACGTACTCCACCCCCGAGCCGAGCCGCGGGGAGATCTGGGCGTCGAAGTACTCCCGCTCGGCCACCTCGTTGCGCTTGCCGGCCAGCAGGATCTTCCGCCCGGCCGCGCGGGCCGCGTCGATGGCCAGGTGGGCGCCCTTCTCCGCGCAGAACCGGCCGAGCCACAGCACCCAGTCCTCCTTGTCGGCCCGGTAGGGGAACGAGGACACGTCGACCGCGTTGTGCACCGTGCCGACCCAGTGCATGGCCGGGGCCAGCCTGCGCTGGGCGTCGGAGATCGCGACCAGGTCGACGGCCTCGCCCATCCGCCGGTAGTAGTCGCCGTTCATGTTGTTCACCGGGCCGTGCATGGTCACCACGGTCGGGATCGAGCGCCCGTACGCCAGCAGCGGCCCGGCCAGCGAGTTGTCGTGGACGATGTCGAGGTCGAGTCCATCGAAGGCGTGGGCCGCCTCGACGGCCTGGATGACCTCCGGCAGCGCGCTGGAGCCGAGCAGGTCCGACGGCGGGGCGGCGAAGGCGACGTGGTTGTGCGTCGCCTTGGTCCCCGGCCGACCCGAGGCGACCAGGGTCACGTCGTGGCCGCGCTCGACGAGCTGATCGACCAGCGCGGCGACGACGGCCTCGGTGCCGCCGTAGCCCACCGGGGGGAGTTCGAACCACGGCGGGGCGACCACGCCGATCCGCAGCGGCCCGCCGGCGCTGGGAACGCGCGGCCGGCGCACGGCCGGCGCCGGGCTCCGGCGCGAGGGGATCACCGGGGTTGATTCGACCTGAACTGACACAGCGCTCTCCTTTCCTGCACGCTCACGGCACTGGGAGACATCGGTCCACGCACCGCTCGGATCCGGCGGTGCGCCCACCTAAAGTTGTAGCCCATCGGACAGAATTTCTCATCTCCAGGGTGAGTAAAGTTGGTCTGGACGAAGAGGATGGTGCAGCGATGACGGAGCCTGAAACCACGCGCGGCGAACTGTTGTCCCGCGATCGGCACGCCCAGGACGGGGGTTCCCGTGGCGGGCGGCCCGACGTACGCCCGGTCCCGGCGGCCGAGCGGCTGCGTGCGGGTGGCCCGTCCCGCCCGCGCGGGATTGCCCTGGTCCCGCAGCCCCAGCCCAATGTCACGCTCGTGGAGGGCTCGACATTCTGCGTGTCCGGCCACGACGGGACCGTACGGCCGGATCGTCCCGACGGCCTGTTCGTTCGCGACACCCGGGTGATCTCGCGGTGGGAGCTGGCGATCGACGGGCAACCGGTCGAGGGGCTGACCGTCATCCCGCTGGAGCCGTTCGAGTGTGTCTTCGTCGGGCGGGCCGGGCGCCGCGCCGCCCACCCCGAGCCGACCATCGTCGTGGAGCGCCACCGCTACGTCGGGCAGGGGATGCGTGAGGACATCGAGGTGCACAACTACGGCGCCGAACCCGCCGGGCTGGACATCACGCTGACCGTCGGCGCCGATTTCGCGGACCTGTTCGAGGTCAAGGAGGGCCGGCCGCGTTCCGTGCCGCGGGTCGAGCACCGCTTCGCCGGAACCGACCTCATGTTCTGGCGCACCGGCCTGCCCCAGCAGCGTGGCGTACGGGTCACCGGCCTGGGTGCCGCTGCCGGCGCCGGCACGTTGGCCTTCCGGGCGGTCGTCGCGCCGCAGGCCGCCTGGTCGACGACGGTCCAGGTGCTGCCCACCGTCGAGGGTCAGGAGGTCGCGGCGCAGTTCCCGTCCGACCGGCCGGTGGAGGCGACCGAACCGTCCCGGCGGATGCAGGGCTGGCGCCGCGCGACGCCCGAGATCGCCGTCGACAACACCGTCCTGGCCCGCGCCCTGGCTACCAGCGAGCGGGATCTCGGCGCGCTGCGGATCGTCGACCCCGGCCATCCCGAGGACGCCGTGGTCGCCGCCGGAGCACCGTGGTTCATGACGCTGTTCGGCCGGGACGCGCTGCTGACCAGTTGGATGATGCTGCCGTTCACCCCCGAGCTGGCCCTCGGCACCCTGCGTACGCTGGCCAGACTTCAGGGTGACCACGTCGACCCGATGAGCGAGGAGCAGCCGGGCAGGATCCTGCACGAGGTGCGGACGGGCGCCGACCTGTCCCAGGCGCTCGGAGGGCACGGGATCTACTTCGGGTCGATCGACTCGACAGCGCTGTTCGTCATGGTGGCCGGGCGCTGTCTGCACTGGGGCATCGAGCCCGACGAACTCGCCGGGCTGCGGCCGGCGGTCGAGCGGGCCCTGGACTGGATCGTGTCCTACGGCGACAGGGACGGCGACGGGTTCGTGGAGTACCAGCGCTCCACCGACCGCGGCCTGGAGAATCAGGGCTGGAAGGACTCGGTCGACTCGATGGTCTTCGCCGACGGCGACCGGGCCCGCCCGCCGATCGCGCTGGCCGAGGTCCAGGGCTACAGCTATGCGGCGTTCCGGGCCGCCGCGGACCTGTTCCGGGCGTGGGGGTCGGCCGACCGGGCGAGCGCGTGGGATCGGCGGGCCGACGAACTGCGCCACCGCTTCCACGAGGCGTTCTGGATGCCGGCGGCCGGCTTCTACGCGTTGGCGCTGGACGGCCGCAAGAGGCAGGTCGATGCGGTGACCTCCAACATCGGGCACTGCCTGATGACGGGGATCGTCGACGACACGGTCGCCGACGCCGTCGTCGACCGACTCGTCGCGCCCGACATGTTCTCGGGATTCGGGATCCGTACGTTGTCGGCCACCTGTGCCGCGTACAACCCGGCCAGCTACCACGACGGGTCGGTCTGGCCGCACGACACGGTGCTCGGCCTGTCCGGGATGGTGCGCTACGGTCGCCGCGACGCCGCGCAGCAGGTGCTCGGCGGACTGCTCGACGCGCTGGAGGCGTTCGGCGGGCGGCTGCCGGAGTTGTTCTGCGGGTTCGACCGGTCCGACAAGCCGGCCCCGGTGCCGTACCCCACGTCCTGCTCGCCGCAGGCCTGGGCCGCGGCGGCCCCGTTCGAGATGCTGCGGGCCGGCCTCGCACTGGAGTCGGATGCCCCGCACGGACGCTTCGACGCCGTGCCCGCCCCCGCTATCGTGGGCGACGTGCACATCGACAGGCTCCCGGTGGGGTCCGTACGTCTGCGGATCGACGCCGATACCGAGGGCGTCCAGATCGTCCGCGACGAGAGCGGCGACGGCCATGCCTGAGCGGGACACGTCCGCGCTGGATCGCGCCGACACCCCGCTCTACACCATCGGTCAGGTCGCCGAGTTGTTGCACGCCCGGCCCGCCGCCTTGCGCCGGCTGGAGCAACAGGGCATAGTCGCGCCGGAACGCTCCGACGGGGGCCACCGTCGCTATTCCCGGCGCGACGTCGAGCAGGCCCGCGAGGCGATGGAGCTGGCCGACGAGGGGATCGGGCCGGCGGGCGTACGGAAGGTGCTGGAGTTGCGCCGGCGGATCTCCGACCTGGAATCGGAGCTGGACCAGCGGCGGCCGTGACGCTGGTCCGTACCAGGTGGGGGGAGACCCCCGGAAGATGGTCATAGGTTGCGCCTATGCTGCCGCCCGTCGTTGCGTACGATGACCTGTTGGTGCGGAGGTGCATAGGGCCGCCCCATGGCCACTGGTCGACGGGTACCCCCCAACGCGACATGCCCGGCCCGCGCGTGCCTGCGGGGTCGGCCCGATCCGCGCCTGCCTCCGGGGTCGGCTCAATCGGCGCCCAGGTCGATCCCCACGTGCCGGGCCAGATCCGGCAGCAGCCCGGCCACCTGGTCGACGGTCATCGTCGCGCCGCGCAGGCCCGCCACCGAGGTCCATCGCCCGGCGTCCAGCCCGCGCAGGTCCAGGTCGTTCGCGCGCAGGTGGTCTGTGCCGACCTCGTCAGCCCGGCAGTCGCGCAGCGCCACCCGCGAGACCGTCGCGCCGGGAAGATCCAGGGTGCCGATGCGGCAGTCGACGAACGCCAGGTCCTCCAGAGCCGCGCGTGCCAGGCCGAGGTAGTCGATCCGGACGCCCCGGAACTCCACCCCCTCCAGATCCGCCTCGCCCAGGTCACAACTGCCCAGCCGACCTCCGACGACGAGCACCCGGCGCATCCGCACACCCCGACCCTCCAGTGACGTGATCCGCGGCGAGTCGAGGACGACGTCGGCCAGCCGGGCGTCGGTGAGGACCATCCGATCGGCGTCGATGCCGGGCACGCGACAAGCGGTGAAGATGGTCCGACCGGCCTCGACCACCCCGGAGAGCCCCGTCACCTCGGCGTCCTCGACGTCATCACCACGGGCCACTCCCTCGAGGCGCTCGAGCGTGTCGGGCAGGTCCGGCGCGGAGGGCCGCGGTGGGGCGGGATGCTCGACGCCGCGGCGGGAGGTGCGGCGGGCCATCAGTGACCGGGCCCGGGTCGACCCCGCACCGGCACCACAGGCACCGCAGGCACCGCAGGCACCACCGACGCCACCGCTCGTAGGGCGCCCGTCGGCGTCTCCAGGCGCCACAGGCCCCACGCCGGGTCGTTGATCGTCATGTCCGCCGACGTTATCAGTTGCCGCTGACCGAGCGGATCCACCAGCACCAGCCCGGCTGCGGCAACGGCGGCCAGGGCCCGCCCGACCGGCAGCAGGACCGGCTCGGACTGCGGGGGAGCGCCGGCCCGGCGCGCCAGTCCGGCCGAGATCGCCGTACGTCCCGCGGCCACCCCGGCCAGGATCGCCTCCGGCGTCGCGGCCTCGGCGGCCACCCAGGTGGTCGGCAGCCCCGGCGTGATCCCCGACTCGGGCGTGTGCAGGTCGCTGCCGCCCAGCAGCACGGCGTCGGAGCGCCACCGTGCCCACAGCGCGAACATCGCCGTGTCGGTCAGGCCCGACGCCTGCCGGTCCCGATACCAACTGACATGCCAGAACTCCAGCACCTCGGGCAGCTCCGGCATCGCCCACTGCCAGGCGCAGTCGTCGGCGAGCGGGTGGTTGATGCTCATCAGCCCGCCGCGGTCCCGGGTCTCGGCGAGCCACCGGTCGGGCGGGTCGTGGAAGTCGATCCAGCCCACGTCCCCGTACACGTTGGCATGCCCCCGGTCGGTGGTCACCTCCTGGCCGGGAATCAGGCAGATCTGCTGCCGGAGCCCGACCGCGGCCAGATCGGCTTGGTGGGAGATCGTGTTGTGGTCGGTGACGGCCAAGAAGTCCAGCCCGGCCCCGACCGCCGCCCGGGCCAGTTCATCGAGGGTCAGCGTCCCGTCGCTGTGCACACTGTGGGCGTGGAAGTCGCCTGCATACCAGGTCAGGCCCGCCTCGGCGGGCAACCGCCGCTCGGATCCGCGCGGGACCGGCGGCAGCTCGCCGGTCCGGTCGGGTGGGCTGGTCCGGTCGGGTGGGCCGGTCGGTGCGTCGGCGGGATCGGACTCCGTACGCTCCACGCTCACCTCGACCCGCAGCTCCGGTACGCCGACCCGGTGCACTCCTAGCTCGACGGCCCATTCACCGCGGGGCAGCGGGCCGCGACGATAGCCCGGCGTGGCGCGACCGGGCGCCAGGGCCACCACCCGGCGCGCCCCGCCCGAGTAACCGCGCCAGCCCGACGGGTCCCACAGGCCGAGGTCGATCGTGCCGCCGGCCGGATCGTGGTCGAGCCGGATGATGATCGGCCGGTCGTCGTCGACCGTGAACGGCACCAGCAGCCGCCGCCCCCGGTCGCCGGGCCCGAGCCGCCACAGGTGCCTCACCAGCTGCGGACCGGGGTGAATCCGGCCGCCCCGACGGCCTCCTGCCAGGCGGGGTCGGTGAGCATCCGCAGTTCCCACGTCCGGACCGGGTCGGCCTCGCTCACGCCGGGCGCGCCGAGGGGCGCCGGGTGCAGGACGAGTTCGGAGGTGCCCGTCGCCGGCAGCGTCCCGAGCAGCGCCACGCAATGGTCCAGCAGCGCCTGGTAGCCGCCCAGGTCCGCAGCCGTACGCCGATTGGTCACCGCGGCGGCGGGCAGCCGGATCCCGGCCCGGTCGCAGGCGGCGACCCTCGCGAGGTGTCGGTCGTGCGTGTCCGGGCCGGCGTCGGGAAGGTATCTGGCCGGGTCCCGGGGCAACCGCAGCGCCAGCGCGTGCCGGGAGCAGAAGCCGATCGCGGCCGGCCAGGGTGCGTTGTCCGCGGTGCCGTCGTCGGCGTCGATCCCGTCGGGGCGCAGCCGGTGGGCGACCATCCAGGTGTGCTGGGCGGCGATCTCGATGGCGACCTCGTCGGGGTGGGCATGTTCGGCAGGCCAGGCCGGGTCGTCCGGCAACACCCCGTCCCGCACCAGGGTGGCCATCGGGCTGACCGGCCGCCAGGGTCCGCAGCCGGGCCGACCGGAGAGGGTGACCTGGAGCCGTACGGCAATGGGCCGGGGCAGGGCGGGCGTCCCGGCCGGTCCGGCGGACGGGAGAGCCCGCCGGGAGGGTTCGGTCAGGGGCCGCAGTGCGGCCGCGGCGCGCGGCGCGTCGGGGGAGACCGGGATGAGCGCGGTGGCGGTGATCGCCCCGGCCTTCGCCAGCCCGATGATGGCGTCGGTGGTGGCGGGATCGCGGGCACAGTCGCCGGCCGTGATGACCAGGCCGCGGGTTGTCATGCTTCCTCCAGTTCGGCGGGTTCGGATGCGGTGGGTTGGGATGCGGCAGGTTCGAGGGCGGCGGCACGGTTGCGGGGCAGCCGGATGAGCCAGGCGATGGCCGCGCCGACGGCGGCCAGGACGAGCGGGAAGACGGCCAGGTACACCCGGAACGCCATCCCCGGATCCGGCCCGGGATCATCGGCGCCGTGATAGCCGAACCACGCCGCGACCAGGGTGATCGCCGCGGCGATCACGAGTTCGTTGAGCCGGCCGAACATGCCGAAGGCCGACAGCACGGCCCCCTCGCGGTGCTGCCCGGCGCGGGCCGCGTCCTCGTCGAGGACCCGGGCGACGATGAGGTCGTTGGTGGACAGCATCCCCGACCAGCCGATCGCCAGCACCAGCCCGCCGAGCACCCCTCCGACCAGCGAGTGGGCGAAGAACAGCGGCACGAACCCGCAGGCGAAGACGGTGAACGCGATGCGCCACATCCGCCCGGCGCCGAAGCGGCGGACCAGCCGGATCCAGCCGAGCAGGCCGAGCCCGGTGGCGAGGATGACCACCCCCTGCAGGATCGTCGCCGATGACAGCGGCTCGCCCAGGCTGTACTTCACGTACAGCTGCAGGCCGTTGAGCACCAGCGCCATCGCCGAGCCGTAGCAGGCGCCGGCCAGCCCGATCTGCCAGAACCAGCGGTTGCCGAGCAGGGCCCGCACGGTCGGCCCGACCCGGGGTCGCGCCACCGCCGAGTAGTCGGCCCGTTCCCGGACCCCGAGGGCCATGAACATGATCACGCCCGCGCCGAGGACGGCGTACAGGACGGCGGTGATCGTGTAGCCGGTGGTGGAGTCCTCGGTGCCGAAGACCTTCGTGGTCAGCGTCGGGGTGAGGGCCAGCGAGATCACCATTGCGATCAGCTGGAATCCCTGGCGCAGGGAGTTCGCCTGGGCGCGGACGCGTTCGACGGGGAAGAGCTCGGGCAGCAGGGCGCCGTAGTTGGCGTTGAGCAGCGAGTCGGTCATCTCGGTGAGCAGTGCGAAGACCAGGAACCACACCATCAGGGCGACGCCGGTCGTCCCCTCGGGGACGGCGAAGAACCCGATCAGTCCGAGGCCCAGCAGCGGTGCGCCGGCCACCAGCCAGGGCCGACGCCGGCCCCAGCGGGTGCGGGTCCGGTCGGACAGGAAGCCGAAGACCGGGTTGTCGATCGCGTCGACGACCGCATAGATGACGATCGCGGAGGCGTAGAACGCCGGCTCGAGGCCCAGATGATCCACGTAGAACGCCAGCATCGACCCCTTGAGCATGTTGATCGGGATCGAGGTGCCGAACATCCCCAGCGAGTAGCGCCACACCGGGGTGTGGCGGATCCCGTCACGTACGTCGGTGGTCGGGGCCGCGTCGGCGGCTTCCGGGACGGTCACGTCTGTACGGTTCTCCCCGCGGATGAACGGGGGTGTGCCCGCGGGTGAACGAAGGGACGTCGGCCCGATGAACGGGAGGTGCCGGCGTCGGCACGACCGATGCCGGGGCTTGGCCGACTCCGTAGCATGGAGTCATACCCTGATCTGGAGGACATTCCCCAAGATGCGCAGCAACAATCCCGTCTT
This sequence comes from uncultured Propionibacteriaceae bacterium, assembly GCA_964528755.1. Taxonomy (GTDB): domain Bacteria; phylum Actinomycetota; class Actinomycetes; order Propionibacteriales; family Propionibacteriaceae; genus Raineyella. Next base: position 907 of record CAZGWN010000061.1, on the reverse strand, counting down.
CGCCCGCCAGGCCGACTTCGCCCCGCAACGGTCCACGTACGCCCCGAGCTATCAGGGGTCCGGATTCGATCCGTACGCCGCCCCGCCGCAGTCCGACCGGATGACGATGGACGACGTCATCACCCGGACCGGTCTGACCCTCGGCATCGTGCTGCTCGCGGGCGCGGCGGCCTGGCTGCTCGTGCCCGGCGTCCTGGCCATGCCCGTGTCGATCGCCTCGGCCCTCGCCGCCCTCGTCTGCGCCTTCATGGTGGTGGGCCGGCGTGGCGTACGCCCCGGCGCGGTGGTCGCGTACGCCATTCTGGAGGGCCTGTTCATCGGGATCTTCTCCAAGCTGATGGAGACGTTGTTCCCCGGCATCGTCGTACAGGCGGTGATCGCGACGTTCGTCGTGGCCGGGCTCACCCTGCTGGCGTACCGGCACTTCGACCTGCGCCGCCGGGTGAACAAGATCCGGCGCGGCGTCTTCATCGCCACCGGTGCGATGGCCATCGTGTTCCTCGGCAACCTCGTGCTGGCACTGTTCGGCGTCGACACCGGGCTGCGGAGTGTCGGCCCCGACGCCGGCGGTCTGGCCGTCATCGTCACCCTGATCGCGGCTGTGCTCGCCACGCTCAACCTGCTGGTCGACTTCGGAGCCGTCGAGGAGGGCATCCGCAACGGCGCACCGGCCGAGCAGTCCTGGGTCGCGGCATTCGGTCTGACAGTGTCGATGGTCTGGCTCTACACCGAGCTGCTGCGGATCCTGTCGTTCTTCCGGCAGAACTGAGGACTTGGCCCCCGCGTGGCGGCCACGCTGCACGCCGGATAGCGGGCCATGCTGCAGTCCGCGTAGCGGCCACGCCCCGTTTCAGAAGCCACAAGTCGACCTGTGGCTTATGAAACGGGGCGTGGCCGCTGTTGCTGG
>CAZGWN010000060.1:0-24854 GCA_964528755.1 uncultured Propionibacteriaceae bacterium | reverse complement strand
TATCAGACGCGGCATGTCGACACGCCGCGTTTGATACTTCGCGCCGCGTTTGGCCACCTGGGGCCCGGGCCGGGACCCGGGAGGCCCCTCAGTGGAAGCAAAAGGTCAGCAGGTCGGGCGCCGGTCGGCCGGCGCCGCGGGCCTGTTGCGCCCAGACCGGATAGCGGAGCAGCCATTCGGCCAGGCCATGGGCGAGCGCCCGCTGCTCGGGCGCGGACACCCCTTCGGCGTGTGCGGCGAGTTCCTCGCCCATGGTCCGCGCGACGTGACCGCGGAGGTAGCCCAGTCGCACCCCTGCCAGCGGCGGCAGCGGCAACATGGGCGAGGTCTCGATGAGCATCCGGATCCCGAGCGCGGCCGGCATCCCCGCGCAGGCGAGGGCGAAGTCGGTGGCGTCGATGAGTTCGAAGGTGGCCTGCTGGCGCAGCCGGTCCCAGCTCAGGGCACTGATCATCGTCTCGGCCAGCCGCCACGCGGCGACCGTACGGTCGGGGGTGACGTGCCGTCCGGTCAGCATCGTGTCCACATCGGCCAGCGTGGGCTGATCCGGGTCGGCCGGCGGCGGCTGCGGATCGGTCCGGAACAACGCCGCCCACAGGCGCGTACGCCGCGGTTCGGGCACGATGCCCAGCGCGTCGATCGCGCTCGCCCGGAGCTCCTCGCGCCGGGCCTCGTCGGCGCCGAAGAGATCGCGGACCTCGTCGATGCCGATGGCGTACAGGCGCAGTTCCCCGTCCGATGTCATGGCTGGCATGGCCCCAGAGTAGTGGTTGACAGCGGCTAGGCTGGCGTGATGAAGCCGCGTACCGGTCATCTGGTGGTGTCCGTGGTGGCCGTGGCCCTGATCCTGATCGTCGTCATCGGGTCGCTGCTGGGCTGGGGATGAACGGAACGGAAAAGGACGGAAGGGAGGCCGCCATGGACAGGCCGGTGGAGGTACGACGGGCGCGGCCGATGAGGTGGGTCCGGCGCGTGGTGTCCGCCCTGATCGTGGCGCTGACCGCCGGCGCGCTCGGCGGAACGCTGGCACAGGCCGCCGGAGCGGCCGGCGATGAGCGCGGTGGCACCTGGACGGCCCTGGCCGCAGCCGGTGGGCTGTCCGTGCTGGCCGCGATGGTGGTGCTGTTCGCGGGGCCGCGGCGACGACCGGCCCCGGCCGCCCGGGCGGCGACGGACGGCCGGGACACGTTTGGCGGCCGGGACACGTCGGCGTACGTGCCGACCCCGCCGCGGGACCGGGATCTGCGGGCCTTCGACGACGGGCCGGTGCCGCGCGACGACTTCGGTTCCCCGGAGGTCCCCGAGGCTTACGCATTGCCGGAGGACACCGCGACCATGCGGGCCTTGGCCGCGGAGGTGCACGCGCGGCGGGCGGCGGTGGACCGCCGGGATCGCTGAGCCCGTCAGTCCCGGTGTTCCAGCGCCCAGTCGATGCAGGCGGTCAGCGCTTCGACGTCGGCCGTCGGTACGGTGACGAACATCCCGATCCGGAGTTGGTTGCGGCCGAGCTTGCGGTAGGGGTCGACGTCGACGATCCCATTCGCGCGCAGGGTGGCGGCGAGGGCCTTCGCGTCGACGGACGGGTCGAAGTCGATCGTGCCGACCACCGGTGAGCGGTGCTCGGCATCGACGAAGGGCCGGGCCAGTTCGTGCCGCTCCGCCCAGCCGTAGAGGTGGGCGGCGGAGGCCCGCGTCCGGGCGGTGGCGAAGGCCATCCCGCCGTTCTCGTTGAGCCAGTCGAGCTGGTCGGCGAGGAGCCACAGGGTCGCGATGGCGGGGGTGTTGAGGGTCTGGTCGCGCCGGGAGTTGTCCAGGGCGATCTGCAGCGACAGGATGTCGGGGATCCACCGGTCGGAGGCGGCGATCCGCCCGATCCGCTCGATGGCGGCGGGGGAGAGGAAGGCCAGCCACAGGCCGCCGTCGGAGCCCAGGTTCTTCTGCGGGGCGAAGTAGTACGCGTCGGTCTGGGCCAGGTCGACGTCGATGCCGCCTGCCGCCGACGTCGCGTCGATGAGGGTCAGCGCGCCGGGGTCGGCCTCGATCCGGTGGACGGGGGCGGCGGCGCCGGTCGACGTCTCGTTGTGCGCCCACGCATACGCGTCGACGCCCTCGGCCGGGGCCGGCAGCACCGCGCTGCCGACCGGCACCTCGGTGATCAGCGGGTCGGCCAGGTGCGGTGCCCGGGCGGCCGCACGGGCGAACTTGCGGGAGAACTCGCCGTAGCAGCCGTGCGCCGAGCGGTGCTCGATCAGTGAGCTCACGGCCGCATCCCAGAACAGCGTCGACCCGCCGTTGCCCAGCGCAACCTCGTACCCCTCCGGCGCACGGTAGAGGCCGGCCAGCCCGGATCGGACCCGGGCCACCAGCGAGCGGACCGGGGCCTGCCGGTGGGAGGTGCCCAGGAGAGCGGCGCCGGGGCCGGCCAGCGAGCTGATCGCCTCGGGACGGATGCGTGCCGGCCCCGAGCCGAATCGGCCGTCGGAGGGCAACAGGTCAGCAGGGATACGTACGGTCACCGCTCCATCCTGCCACCGGGGCGCCGGCCGATCGCCGGACGGACGCCCGAGACGCCAGGTCATGCCGCATCCATATGGCCCGACCGTACCGACGGTGCATGGTAGGACGGGAGCATGCATGACATCTCCGCCGACCGCACCGACTACTCCGGTGATCTGCTCGACGAGGAGGCCGTCGCGGCCGATCCCCTGGGTGTCTTCGCCCGTTGGCTCGAGGACGCGTACGGCGCCGGCAACCCGGAGCCGACCGCGATGCAACTGGCCACCCTGGCCGAAGATGACGATGGCCTCCTGCGCCCGCGGGTGCGGACGGTGCTGCTCAAGGGGGTGAACGAAGGCCGGTTCGAGTTCTACACCAACGGCGAATCGGCCAAGGGCCGCGAGCTCGCGGCGCACCCACAGGTGGCGCTGCACTGGTACTGGCCGGCGATCTCCCGGGCGATCCGGGTCGAGGGCCGGGCGGCGCCGCTGCCGCGGGACCGGGCGGAGGCCTACTTCGCCACCCGGCCGCGGGGGTCGCAACTGGGCGCCTGGGCCTCGGCCCAGTCCCGTCCGATCCCCTCCCGGGAGGACCTGCTCGGGGCGTATGCCGCCGCGGAACGGCGCTTCGCCGGCGGCGAGGTGCCGTGCCCGCCGTACTGGGGAGGCTGGTCGGTGACGCCGGAGCGGATCGAGTTCTGGCAGGGCGAGCCGAGCCGGCTGCACGACCGGCTGGAGTGCCGGGCGGCGGGTGCGTCCTGGGCCGTTCGGCGCCTGGCGCCCTAGTCGAACGCGCCGACGCCGGGGCGACCCATGGATTGGCTAGTCTGCCCCGTGGCGACAGCCAACGCCCAACCGGGGGCACTGCGCCGGCACGAAAGGATCGACATGTTCAAAGGTTTCCGGGATTTCCTCGTCCGGGGGAATCTCATCGAACTCGCCATCGCGTTCATCATGGGCGCGGTCTTCGCCGCCGTGGTCAAGGCCTTCACCGATCTGGTGCTGGACCTCATCGGCCTGCTGCTGCCGATCGACGGGGCCTTCTCCACCGCCACCATCGCCGGCATCAACATCGGACCCTTCCTGTCGGCGGTGATCACGTTCGTGCTCACCGCGTTCGTCGTCTACTTCTTCATCGTCAAGCCGTACGAGGCCGCCCGCCGGGTCCTGGGGCACAAGCCCGAGGAGGAGGTCGAGAGCGAGGCCGATCTGCTCAAGCAGATCCGCGACCTGCTGGCCGAGAAGGAACGGCCGCAGGTCTGACTCACAGCCGCCCGAAGTGGGGTGGCAGGTCGCGGAGCAACCGACGGTCCTCGGGGCCGGGCGGCTCACGGTGGCGGACCCGCCGTACGGTCGGGACCAGCCGCCAGGCCTCGGTGATCTCGGCCAGCACGGCGGCGAACTGCGCTGCCGGGACGCGCTCGGCCAGATCGGCGGGAAGCGGATGGGGCCAGCGGTGCCCGGCCGCGCGCGCTGCCTGCACGTGGTCACGGAGCCGGGGGCGGTTCCACCCGGCCGCCTCCAGCTCGGCCGCCAGCGCGTCGGTCGCCGGATCGGCTCCCTCCGACAGCGGGAGGTCCTGGCCGGTGAGGGCGTACGCCAGGGCCCGGTGCCACGGCCGGTCCGTCATCGGCCGAGTCGCCCCGAACCGTCCAGCAGGGTCCCGGCCGGCACCGTACGGGGCCCGTCGGTGGCCGGCAGCACGACCCGGCCCCGGACGACCACGTCGGGCCCGAACGTCCAGTCGCCCTGGACGGTCAGCGCGTCGGCGTCGCGCAGGCCGGGCGCGCCGGCCGGGAAGTGCCGGTCGAAGTCGGCGATCAGCTTGTAGTGCGCGGGCGCCAGGGTGACCAGCGGCGGGGTCGGATCGACCCGGGCGATGGTGCCGTCGGCCTCGGTGCGGTAGACGTCGGAACGCAGCACCAGGAGGTCGTCGGTCGTCTTCACCGGCAGGAACCGGTCCCGCGGCACGACGATCGCGCGGGCGCCCTCGAAGACCTCGATCGCCGCCCCCATGGCGGTCTCGATCTGAATGACCGGGGTCGAGGACGGATCGGTCGGGTCGACGGTCTTGTGGTTGCGGATGAGCGGCAGCCCGAGCACACCGTTGCGCTCCGCGAGGGTGTCGGCGAGGGCGCGCAGGTCGAGCCACAGATTGTTCGAGTTGAAGAACCGATGTCGCTCGATGTCGCCGAAGGCGTCCGCGTCCTCGGCCGCGGTCTGGGCCTTCTCCCGCAGCACGAGCCGCCCGTCGGAGTTGCGTACGGCCAGGTGGCCGCCCTTGCGGTCGGCGGCGGTCCGGACGCAGACCTCCATCGCGAAGGGGGCACCGGTGGCAGCGAACCAGCCGGCCAGCCGGGCCGAGGGCGCCGCGCCGAGATTGTCGGCGTTGGACACCGACGCGTAGCGGAAGCCGGCGTCCAGCAGGTCCTGCAGCAGTCCGGAGCCGGCCAGGGCCGTGTACAGGTCGCCGTGGCCCGGCGGGCACCACTCCAGCGCCGGGTCGGCCGGCCACTCGACGGGGGTGAGGTCGTCGACGCGCAGCTTCGGCTCGGCATTCTGCAGGAAGTCCGGCGAGAGGCCCGGGACCCGTACGGCGGGTGCCGATGCCAGGGCCGCCATGGTGGCCTCGCGGGTGGCGAAGGAGTTCATCAGCACCAGCGGGAGACGTACGTCCCACCGCTCGCGGGCCGCCAGGACCTGGGCGACGATCAGGTCCAGGAAAGTACGGCCGTCGCGGACCGGCAGCAGACACTTCGGGCCGGTCATCCCCATCGAGGTGCCCAACCCCCCGTTGAGCTTGATCACCGCCGTGGCGGCGAGGGCCTCCCGGGCCTGCGGTGACCGATCATCGAGGTCGAGGTCGGTGAACCTCGGCAGGTCCGTGACGGGGCTCAACTCGGCCTCGCGGAGCTGCCCCGTCGCCCCGGCCTCCAACAGTCCGTAGTAGTGGCCGAACACGGCGATCGCGTTCTCCGCCACGCCGGCCGTGCGCATCTTGTGCTGGGCCGCTTCCAGTCCCCCGGTGCTCATGGCCGCCAGTCTACGGAGCGGAGGGTCCCGGAGCGGCCGGTTCGGCTACCCTTGGTGAGTCATGGCCCCGTAGCTCAGGGGATAGAGCGAGAGTTTCCTAAACTCTGCGTCGCAGGTTCGAATCCTGTCGGGGCCGCTGTTCAACACCACGCCCCGCCCTCCGTGCGGAGGACGGGGCGTGGAGTGCTGCAGGTGAGCTATCAGGCGCCGACCTGGGCCTTGACCTTGTTCATGTCGAGGGCCTTGATCTCGTCGATGACGCGGTTGAGCGAGGATCCGTTCATCGCGCCGGACTGGTTGAACAGCAGGATCCCGTCGCGGAAGGCCATCAGCGTGGGGATGGCGGTGATCTGGAACTGGACCGCGAGCTCCTGCTCGGCCTCGGTGTCCACCTTGCCGAACACGACGTCGGTGTGCTCCCCTGAGGCCTTGTCATAGACCGGCGCGAAGCGCTTGCAGGGACCGCACCAGTCCGCCCAGAAGTCGACGAGAACGATGTCGCTGTCCTCGACGGTCTTCTTGAAGTTGTCCTTGGTCAGGTTCACGGTTGCCATGGGGTGTCTCGTTTCCGTTGGCGTACGCGCCGAGGCGCTGCTTGGTCTCCCGGCCCGAAGGCCGTCGGCAGGTAGAACCGTCCTCCCACCTCCGATATTCCCGGCCGGGTCCGGGCGGGAATGCCACCCACCCTAACCTGGCGGGCAAGTCGGTCGGCCGGCCGCGGACAGCCGCTACTTGATCCCCACGAAGCGGCGCATCGGGATGGTCACCTCGACGGGCCGGCGGGCGGCGCTGCGGGCCAGGGAGTCGACGGCCGTGCCGATCCGGGCCGCCGCCACGCCCGGCAGGTACATCGCCTCCAGCAGCCGCTCGGCGTCCTCCCGGTCGTTGATCGTATACGTGTACCGTTCCCGGGCGTCCTCGACCTTGCGGATACCGCGGGCGGCGAACAGCCCGGTGAGCACTCCGCGGGGCTGCTGGTGGGGAAGGTACGGCCGCGAGTGCAGCGCGCCGGCGAGCTTGGAGATCGCCGGGATGTCGTGCGGTCGCAACGAATGCAGGGCGGGGCTGATGATCGCCACGATGCCTCCCGGGGCGAGGACGCGTTCCACCTCGCGGGCCAGCACCGGCATCGGCCGGACCACCGCGAACCCGAAACTGCTCACCACCGCCGGCATCGAGTTGTCCGCCAGGGGCAGGCGGCGGGCATCGGCCCGCAGGAAGACGCCGTCGGGGTTGCGGCGCTGGGCCTCGGCCAGCTCGTGGCCGGACATGTCCACGCCGAGCACCGTACGGCCCGGCCGGGTGAGTTCACGGCCGACCGCCCCCGTGCCGCAGGCGATGTCGAGCACCGTCGTACACGACTCGGCGACGGCCCGGGCCAGCCAGCTGTAGGGGGTGCGCCCGCCGGACATACAGCGTTGCAGGATCTCCTCGATCGCCCCGACGTGGTCACGGTGGAACTGCGTGAGATAGCCGTGCCAGTCGGCCGGCTCGCGGGAGCGCCACGAGATAATGCCCATGGACCTACTTTGGCACGTCCGGACGGCCCGCGGATCCGCGGCCCGGTCAGCCGAGCAGGGCGACCAGGACGTCCTCGCCGATGTCGCGAATGACGTGCCCGGGGCCGATGGGTCGTCCGGCGACCGCGGAGACCAGCGCGGACAGACCGGGCAGGGCCTCGTCCGAAACCTGGGGCCGGGGTGCCGCGTCGGCCAGCAGCGGGTTGGCGCCGTCGGCCCAGGGCAGGGTCAGCCGCTCCCAGGTGCGCAGCCAGGCCTCGGAGATCTCCGCGACCGACGGGACGCCGAAGAAGTGTCCGACCGGTGCGTGGTGGCGCAGCGCCACGACGGGCGAATCGGCATAGATCCGCGCCAGTCGGACCCGCGCGTCCAGGTCGCGGCGTTCACCGGGGGTGCCGTGCAGCACGAAGGGGCAGGGGTGCGGGCAGGTCTCGCCGACGTCGGGTCGGTCCCCGGCCTCGGAGGCGAGGTGGTTCATCGCGCAGACCGACAGGGCGTCCCCGAGGCGGGAATGGAACCGGTCCAGGTACGCCGTGTAGCCGGGCAGGTCCCCGTCGCAGGCGTTGAGCGAGCGTTTGGCGGTCCGCCGCTGCGCGGAGTTGTGCGGGCAGGCCGGGTCGTCGCCGCCCCACAGTCCGTCGACCGAGGCCCGCATCCGGGCCGGGTCGCCGGCGTGGCCGAGGGTGCTCTCCCAGGCGAGATGGCCCAGGTACTCGCCGATCAGGTGGGCGGTGACGACGACCTGGAGCGACTCCTGGCGGGCCGACCGCAGTTGGACGACCTCGAGCATGAGCTCGTACAGGGGGACCAACGACCCCAGTGCGCCACGGTGCGGGTCGCGCGGGGTGGCGGGGAAGCACGCGGCGGTCAGGGCGGCCGACCACCCGGTGTCGTAACCGGCGGCGATCGCGCCGAAGTCCTCCGCGTCCAGGTCGAGCACTCGCTTGGCCACGGTGGCGATCCGGGCCGCCTCGCGGGTCCGTGCCGCCCCCGGGGTGGCCGGGTCGAGGGTGAGCAGGGACGCCGCCGCGTCGTACCAGTGGTGGTGCACGAGCGCCACGACCGTGTCGGTCAGGACGGCCCCGCCGAGGGTCGTCACGGGTTCACCGGTCTGCGCCGACCCTGTGGGCGAAGATGAGTGCGGCGGCATCCTGGTCGAGTTCACACCCGGGATTGCTGTCGGGGACGAGGGCAATGGTCGCGCCGGTCCGGAAGGCCTTCACCCTCGTGCCGGGGACGATGCCGGACTCGTGCAGCAGGCGCAGCAGGCGAGGATCGGTCTGCAGGTGCTCGGAGAACCGGTCGACGCAGACGTCCAGCGGGTCGTCGGGCGTCCCCGCGGCGCCGCCCGGGTTCCTCCCGGTCCCGGCCCCTCCTCCGGAATGGGCATGTGCGCCGGCACCGGCGTGCACCCGGGGGGTGTCGTCGGGATCGGCGAGCAACTCCGCCAGGCTGGGCAGCCTCGGGACGTCGTCGATCCGGTGCTCGACGCCCAGCTCGGCCAGGCCGGGGATCGGGTTGCCGTACGGGGAATCCACCGGGTAGGACAGCATCCCGACGATCCGGCGTTCGACCGCCTCGGAGATGACGTGCTCCCACCGGCACGCCTCCTCGTGGAGGAGATCCCAGTCCAGCCCGATCATGTCGGACAGCAGCCGCTCGGCGAGCCGATGCTTGCGCATCACCCGCACGGCGCGGGCCCGGCCGAGCGGGGTGAGCTCGAGGTGGCGATCCCCGGCGAGCAGCACCAAGCCGTCACGCTCCATCCGCGCGACGGTCTGAGACACCGTCGGACCGCTCTGGTGGAGACGCTCGGCGATGCGGGCGCGCATGGGGACCACGCCCTCCTCGCCGAGTTCATAAATGGTCCGGAGGTACATCTCAGTGGTGTCGATGAGATCACTCACCTGCTCAGTTTAGGCGATCCTCACGGGCCAGGTCCCGCCGAACCGCGCACGCGGCGCGTTGCGGTCGGGTCAGGCGAGGACGACGCTGAGCCGCGATGTCGCGGCGGCGCGGGTGATCTCCGTCGCCTCCTCCGCCGACACCGCCAGCAGGAGGAGGTCCTCGTCGCCGCTGCCGACCCCCAGCGGGCCCTCGGCGCCGCCGGGCACCGAGACGACCCGGGCCCCGCGCGCCACCCGGGTGACCTCGCCGGTCTGCGGGTCGGTCGCCATCAGGTCGATGCTGTCGCCGACGCGCAGCAGACCGACGATCCCGGCGTCGTCGAGGCGGGCGGGGACGACGGCCTCCGCCGATCCCGCGGCGGTCGCCCCGCCGACGAGCATCACCTCGGTGAGGACGCTGCCCTCGTTGATCGGCCCTGCCGGCGTGCGGCCCACCGCCGAGGCCGGGTCGGTCAGCGCCGCGACCGGGACAGCGTCGGGCGGCAGGGTGCGGACGGCCACCTGGGCATCGGTGAGCGGCGTACCGCCCGGCACGGTGGCGGCGGCCACGACCACTGCCACCCCCGGCGGGGTGCCCGGGGCGAGAGAGGTGAGGCCCGCCCACACCGAGCAGAACACGGCGAGGGTGGCCAGCAGGCGGCGGTGTCGGGAGACGAGCAGGCGCAGTGCACGGACGGGGCCGGGGGAGGGAGCGGTTGCCAGATCCATGACCGGAGGATGGTCAGAACCGTGCGCGAGGGGACCTTGTCCACAGCCGATCCGGCCCCGGCCACGTTGTCCACAGGCTCCGGGGTCGGGTCAGTCGCCGACGGCCTCGCGGCCGCGCCGGACCAGCTTGGGGTCGGGCGGGAAGACGACGTCGGCGTCCTTGCCGTCGTAGTCGAACTGGTTGAGGAAAAAGCGCATGGCGTTGATCCGGGCCCGCTTCTTGTCATTGGACTTGATCGTCGTCCACGGCGCCCAATCGGTGTCGGTCCGCCGGAAGGTGTCCTCCTTGGCCTCGGTGTAGTCCTCCCACTTGTCCAGGGAGGCGATGTCCATCGGGGAGAGCTTCCACTGCCGGACGGGGTCGAGCTGGCGGATCGCGAACCGGGTCCGCTGCTCGTGCTGGGTGACGGAGAACCAGAACTTCGTCAGCGAGATCCCGGCGTCGATGAGCATCTTCTCCAGCGTCGGGGCCTGCTCCATGAAGGTCTCGTACTCCTCCTCGGTGCAGAACCCCATCACCCGCTCGACGTTGGCCCGGTTGTACCAGGACCGGTCGAACATGACGATCTCGCCGTTCGTCGGGAAGTGCCGGATGTAGCGCTGGAAATACCACTGGCCCATCTCCCGGTCCGACGGTTTGGCCAGCGCCACCACCCGCGCGTACCGCGGGTTCAGATGTTCCTGGAACCGCTTGATCGTGCCACCCTTGCCGGCAGCGTCCCGGCCCTCGAAGACGATGATGTGCTTGAGGTTGTGGTCCTGGGTCCAGTACTGGAACTTCAGCAGCTCGATCTGGAGGAGATACTTCTCGACGTCGTACTCCTCGCGGGTCATACGGGTGTCGTACGGATAGTCCTCCCGCCAGGTCTCGACCGCGGAGCCGCCCGGGTCGATGAGGTCGGGGTCGGAGCCCTGGTCGTCGCGCACGGTGTAGCCCTGGGCATGCAGGGTGTCGATGAACTCCCGGATGTTCTGCATGGGGCACAGACTAGGGGGTCGCCGGGACACGTACGTGAACGCGCGGGGACGGATCGGCCCTCAGGCGGCCGGGGCCTTGGCGGTGGCCGTGGAGGTGTCGGTGGCCGGGGCCTTGGCGGGCGCGGGGGACGGCGCGGTCGACTCCGTCGACTCCGTCGAGGACGCGGACCCGTGGTGGTCGTCGTGGTGCGATGCCGCGGCCACCGAGGCCGTCGAGCCGCCGCGACTGTCGGTCTTGTAGAAGCCGGAGCCCTTGAACACCACGCCGACCGCGTTGAAGACCTTGCGCAGCGAACCGGAGCAGGTCGGGCAGACGGTCAGCGCCGGGTCGCTGAAGTGCTGGCGGACCTCGAGATCAGCGCCGCAGGAGGTGCAATGGTACTGATAGGTGGGCATGGGCGATTCTCGTTCGGCAGGGGACAGGGACGTTGGCAGAGAATACCCGCCCGGGGTGAAGGTCCTGTTACTCGTCCGGCCCGGCGCCGTCGCGGGTGCCCGCGCAGTTGATCAGCCGGTCCGGGGTGACGACGACGTCGACCGGCCGGTCCCACGGCTGGACGGGCAGGGTGTCCATCACCTCGTCGTCGTTGAGCAGCAGGCACACCACCGCGCCGTCGTCGGCGTGGGTGAGTGCCCGGTCGTACCAGCCGCTGCCGGTGCCCAACCGGTGTCCGGTGGGGGTCGCCGCCAGGCCCGGGCAGATGATCATCCCGGCGACGGCCAACGCGTCGGCACCCAGGGGTGGGGTGGTCGGCTCCGCGATCCCGCGCCGGCGCAGCCGCAGCCGGTCCATCCCGGCGAAGTCCGCCCAGTCCGGCTCGCGCAGGTCGGTCAGCACCGGCAGCATGACCCGCACGCCCCGGTCGGCCAGCCAGGCGACCACCCCCAACGAGGACGGCTCGGGGTCGACGGACAGGTACGCGGCCACCACCAGGTCCGGTCCGGCCGAGGCGCCGACGAGATCGTGCACCCGGGCGGCCCGGGCCAGGTCGTCGGCCTCCCGCTCGGCGGGGGTCCGCATGGCGCGTCGCCTCACGACCGCCGTACGCAGGATGTCCTTGGCCCGGCCGAGGGCGTCCAGATCCGCATCGGAGAGAACAGGGTCGGGGGGCAGGTCCACTCGCCTATCCTACGGGGCATGGGACTGTTCCGACGCAAGAAGCCGGTCGAGACCCCGGGATCGCCCGAGCCGGAACCGGCCCCGGCCCCGGCGTTGGCGGCGCGGCCCACCCCGACGGTCGACGGGCTGCGCGCGGTCGACGATCACCGTGACTGGGTGCTGTCCCACATCGACCGGTTGCCGGCGTTCGGCCAGACGCTGCTCGACGCGGTCGGGCTGAGTGTGTGTGAGGACATCGTCGCCGACCTCGACCTGCCGCGCTTCGACCAGGCGGCGGCCGACGGGTACGCCGTCCGTTCCGCGGACCTGGCGGGATGCGACCGGTCCCACCCGGTGAAGCTGCCGGTCGCGGGAAGCCTGACCGTCGGCGACCCCGGCGACGAGCCGATCAGGCCCGGATCGGCGATTCGGGTCGCCGCGGGCGCCCCGCTGCCGCCGGGCGCGGACGCAGTGGTGGCCTACCAGGACACGGACCGGGGCTGGACGAACGCGACCGTCCTGCACGGGCCGGCGCCGGGTGAACGGGTGCACCGCCGCGGCCAGGACGTCGCCGAGGGCGACCGGATCGTGGCCGACGGCGACCTGCTGGGCCCCCGCCAGGTGGGCATGCTGGCCGGCATCGGGATCGACCAGGTGTTGGTCCGGCCGCGCCCGCGGGTGGTGGTCGTGTCGGCCGGATCCGAGTTCGCCGCTCCCGGGTCCGAGCCGGCGCCCGGTCAGGTCTACGACGCCACGTCCTTCCTGCTGGCCGCCCTGGCCCGGTCGAGCGGGGCGCAGGTGTTCCGCATCGGCGTGGCCGGCGACGACGCCGACGCCCTCGCCCAGACGATCTCCGACCAGCTCGTCCGGGCCGACCTGTTGATCACCTCCGGCAGTGCCGGCGGCAGCGAGCGGGATCTCGTCCGGCAGGTGCTGGCCCGGCTCGGCGACGCCGACTTCGCCCGGGTGGCGATGCAGCCGGGGATGGCGCAGGGATTCGCCCTGATCGGCGACGAACGGACCCCGGCGTTCCTGGTGCCGGGCGGCCCCGTGCCGGCGTACATCTCCTTCGAGATCTTCGTCCGCCCGGCGCTGCGCCGGATGATGGGCCTCGACCCGGGGACGGGCACCGCGACCAGCGCGGTGAGCGGTCTCGCCCTGACCTCGCGGCGCGGGGTGACGCAGTATCGCCCGGGGCGGGTCAGTGCCAGCGCGGACGGCCGGCGCCACGTCGTCCCGACGGCCGGCGAGGGCTCCCACACCCTGGTCGACCTCGCCCGGGCCAACGCCCTGGTCGTCCTCGGGCCGGGGGTGGGCACTGTCGCGGCCGGGGACCCGGTCGAGGTGCGGATGCTCGACGACGAACCCGACCATGAATGACGCGGCCGGCCCGGGCGGGGCGGCCTGGCCGGTGACGTTGGCGTACGGGCGGGTGTCGCTGCGCCCCATCCGGCGTCGGGACGGGCGCGCCTGGACCGAGGCACACGATCGCAACACGGCCTGGCTGCAACCGTGGGAGGCGACGGTCCCGCCGGGGGGCGGGTCCGCGCGTCCGCCGGCCACCTTCGTGGAGATGGTCGCCGACCTGCGCCACCAGGCCCGCGCCGGGCGGAGCCTGCCGTGGGTGGTGTGGTACGACCCGGTGGACGGCGTCAACCCCGATCGGCGGCACCGGGTGCTGGCCGGTCAGCTGACCGTCTCGGGCATCACCCGCGGCTCGGCCCAGTGGGCGCAGCTCGGCTACTGGATCGACCAGCGGTGGGCCGGTCGCGGCATCATCCCGCTGGCGGTCGCGCTGGCCACCGACTACTGCCTGGGGCGGCTCGGCCTGCACCGGATCGAGATCGTCATCCGCCCCGAGAACCACAACAGCCGACGCGTCGTGGAGAAGCTCGGCTTCCGCGGCGAGGGGCTGCGGCCCGGCTACCTGCACATCGACGGGGAGTGGCGGGACCACCTGGTCTATGCCCTGCACGCCGAGGAGCTCGGCGCCGGCGGACTGGTCGGTGCGCTGGCGGCACAGGGCCGGTTGGCCCGGCTGGAGTTCGGGGCGGCGAGGGCCGATTCGGGCGACACTCCGGATCAGGTCACCGAACGATAACGACCCGGATCGTACGGTTCCGGTGTGGGACTGACGGGTGTGGTGTTCGCGGTGATGGCTCTGGCCTGGTTCGCGTACGGCATTCCGCAGGTGCTGGGCCCCACCGAGGCCCGGCCGAGCGGGCCGGACGAGGACGAGGCCGCCGACCGGCTGCCCGAATCCGTCGACCTGATCGGCGCCGACGGGGAGACCTTCGCCGTCGCCGCCGTCTCGACCCCGCTGACCCGCCGCGCCGAGGCGCACCGGCTGCGCCGCATCGACCGCGCAGCCGTACGGATCCGCCGCCGGGTCCTGGTGGCGACGCTGGCCGGCGAGCTGGCCCTCGTGGTTGCCTGCGTGCTCGGCTGGGCGGCCTGGTGGACGCTCGGGATCGGTGGCGGCGCCCTGGTGGCGGTCCTGGTCGGGCTGCGGATCAGCGTCGTGCTCGTCGAGCGGGAACTGGCCTGCCGGCTGGCGGAGCTGCGGGCCGGCGGACAGGAGAGCACCGTCACCATCGACCGGCACGAACTCGGCATCGGCCGTCGAGGGCGGGGTGACCCGTCGCTGTGGGAACCGCTGCCGGTGCCCGCACCCACCTACCTGCAACGGCCGCCGATGGCCCGTACGGTCCGCACCATCGACCTGTCGGGGCCCGAGCCCGGAGCGGATCCGGCCCGGGGAGCGCTGCCGGTGACCGCCGACAGGCCCGGCTCCGCGGACGATCCGCCATCGCCGCCGTCAGACGCGGATCCGCCGCGATTGCGTGCGGTCGGGGAGTGAGGTCGGTCAGGGCGTCCTGTGCTCCTGGGTGCGTTCCCACTCGGCCAGCAGGGGTGGGAACCTGTCGATGAGGAAGGTGAAGAAGCGTTCCATGTCGACGACCCGTTCCCGGAGCCTCGGGTCGGCCGTATCGGCGAGTTCGCGCACACAGTCGGCGCACATGCGCGCCATGTCGGTGTAGAAGTCGGTTCGGGACAGCACCGCCCGATACCAGTCCTCCCGGGCGAGGGAGTAGAGGCGCTTGCGCTCGCCGGGAACCGAGCGGACCCGGACGAGGTGCACCGACTGCAGATAGCCAAGAGCGGCGGAGATGGCCGCCGAACTCACGCCCAGTCTCTCCCGCAGCCGGTCGGCGGTGACCCCGTCGGCCGGGCCGGTCGTCAGGGCCATCAACACCCTGGCGGGCATCCTGGGGAAGCCCTGGGTGTGGAAGGCCCCGGCGGCATCCTCGGCAAAGGCACGCGCGGCCGGGGAGGGGAGATCCGCGTTGTCATCGGTGCGCTCGTCGCTGGTCGTCATGGCGTCAGGTCCCTGCGGGTGTAGACCATTGCTGCGGCCCCCGCACAACAGGCAGCAATCAGCACCATCCATATCAGCGGCATCAGACTGGTGCCGGGAATTGTCACCAGCGGCGTGTGGGCGAAGGGAGTCGTGGCAACCAGCCGGTCGGGCAGGCCGGCGCGCCCGCCGAACTCGGCGAGGAAGACGCCGACGAGCAACAGCCCCCAGGACAGGCCCGGCGCCACCCGTGGCACGGCGGCGAAGGCGAGGGCGCTCACCCCGAGGTAGACGGCGACGGCCGGCAACTGGGCCGTGACCGCGGCCAGCAGCGGGCCGGCCACGGTGACCGGGGCGGCGCCCTGGCCGAGATAGACGGCGGCGGCACCGATCCAACAGGTCACGATCACCACCAGCGCCGAGACGACGGCGACCGCCAGCTGGGAGCCGAACCACGTGATCGGGTGGGTCGGGGTGCCCCGGACGACCTCGGCGTTCCCGGTGGTCTCCTCGCGCCGCGCCCGCAGGATGGCGAGGATCGCCGCCACCGCGGCCGCTTCGGCGGCGAACAGCATGGTGTAGGCCAGCAACAGGTCATAGATCGGGCCGTCCTCGCCGGTGGTCGTGCGGATGACCGCGGCGATGGCCGGATCGGTGGCGGCCACCTGCGCTCCCAACAGGGTGAGCATGGCGGCGAACGCTCCCACCCCCAGGCCGGCCAGGCCCATCCCGATCAGGGTGCCGCGCTGGAGCCGCAACGCCAGCCGCCACGGGCTGCGCAACCCCGGGACCGCGTGCGCCCGACCCGGTCGGGTGGGGATCAGCGCCTCCCCGTACTGGCGCCGGGACTCGAGCAGGAGACCCACAGCGGCCAGGCCGACCGACACGATCAACAGAAGCGCCAATGGCGCGGGATCCACCTGCCCGTACGGGTCGGCCAGCTCGGCGAGGCTGAGCGGTGACAGCCAGGCGATCGGTGCCGGATCGGCGACCAGCAGGTGCGGGTCGACCGGTGAGAGGGCATCGGCGGCAGCCCGCACCAGGTAGGCGATCGCCACCACCCCCAGCGCCAGCCCCAGGGCAGGGCGGGCGTCGGCCACGATCTGCCCGCACACCGCTCCGATGGTGAGGAAGGACACTCCCACGAGCATCAGCGCCAGAGCCGCCCAGGCGCTGCCGACCGGCTCGGCCCCGCCCAGCACAAAACCGCCGTACGTGCCGACGGCGAGCGCCGCCTGGGCCACGACGCCGGCAACAAGTGCGGCGGCCAGGGGCGTGCCGCGCCCGATGGCGCCGGCCCGCAACAGCTCGAGGATGCCGGCCTCGTCCTGGGCCCGGCCGTGGCGGATGGCGAACAGGGCGCCGTGGACGGCGAACATCACCGCGAAGACCATGCCCATCTGGAAGAACAGGAACGCGCCCGGTTCCGGGCCCTGCGGCATCCCGCGGCTGATCAGGAAGGCCGGATTGCCGACCACCAACCCCAGAGCACCGACCCGCTGGTCGTGCGTGGCGTAGGTGGCGGCCGTGGACGCCGCGCTGACCCAGCCGGCGATGAACAGGCCGGCGGCCCAGCCGGCGGTCTGTCGGCGTTCCAGGCGCAGCAGGCCCCGGATCAGGGCGCCAAAGGCGGGGATGGCGGCCGTCATCGGGCCGCGCCCCCGATCGCAGCGGCGGTGGGTTCGGGTGCCTCGTCGTGGTAGTGGCGCAGGAACAGCTCCTCCAGCGACGGTGGGGTGACCACCAGGCCACGTACGGCAGTGTCGGCGAGGACCCGCAGTACCTCCCCGGTGGCGTCGCGTTCGGCGCTGAAGCTCACCCGGCCGTCATCGACCTGCACGTCCTGCCCGATCCGGGAGATGAGCTGCAGCCGGGTCGGGTCCAGGTCGGCCTCCACGGTGTAGCGGGTCCGGGTGAGGTGGCGCAACTCGTCCAGTGAGCCGGTCTCGACCCGTCGCCCACGGCGGATGATGGAGACCCGGTCGGCCAGTTCCTCCACCTCGGACAGGATGTGGCTGGACAGCAGCACTGCGGCTCCGGCCGCTGCGACGCGGGCGACCTCGTCCTTGAAACGCTGCTCCATCAGCGGGTCCAGGCCGGCGGTCGGTTCGTCGAGGATGTAGAGCTCCGTGGGCAGGCAGAAGGCGGCGATCAGGGCCACCTTCTGCCGATTGCCCTTGGAGTAGGCGCGGATCGGCTTGGTCGGGTCGAGTTCGAAGGTCTCGATCAGCCGGTCGCGTTCCGAATGTGTCGGGTCCCCTCCGCGCATGCGGACGAGCAGGTCGATCGCCTCGCCCCCCGACAGGGTGGGCCACAGCAGGACGTCTCCGGGCACGTACGCCAGCCGCCGATGCAAGGCGGCCGGGTCGACCCAGGGGTCCTGCCCGAAGAGGCGGGCGGTGCCCGACGTCGCCCGGTAGAGGCCCAGGAGGATGCGGATCGTGGTCGACTTGCCGGCACCGTTGGGGCCGAGCAGGCCGTGGACCTCGTGGGGGTGAACGTCGAGGTCAAGTCCGTCCAGCGCGGTCGTGTTGCCGAACGTCTTGGTGATCGAGTGAAGGTGGATCACGGGTGAGTCCGTCGTCATGCACATCATCGTACCTGAAGATTCAGAAGTTTATGAAATTAGGAGGTGTTGGGGTGGAGGCCTCACGCCCCGGCGTTTGGGCGGCGCGTCGAGCAGTGCTAGAGTCTTGCTCTCGTCGGGGCCCGAAGGGGTCGACGGCACTGGGGCATTGGCGCAGTTGGTAGCGCGTCTCGTTCGCAATGAGAAGGTCAGGGGTTCGAATCCCCTATGCTCCACCAGATGGTCGTTGTTCAAACCCACGACCTGACCGGTTTGATTTCCCGTTTCCACAGCTTGCCGCCGCGTGGTGGCGAGCTGCTGCACGTCCGGGTCGAAGAGGATGGTGAAGGGTTCTCCGGGTTGGGCGTCGATGTGGTCGTCGTCTTGGACGTAGAGCTTGTCGAAGAAGGCCTGGTTGGCGATGCGGCGTAGCGAGTCGTCGATGCTTGTGTACAGCGTGTGGCAGTCCCCGGCAAGCTTGAGACAGTCGTCGAGGTGAGCCTTGGCCTGGTCGTATTCGATGTCGCTGGCGTCGATCTGGGCGTCGAGGAAGACCATGCGCCGAGCGATCTTGTCCTGCTCCTGCTTCATCAGGTCCAGGGGCACCGCTCCTTCGAGGTGGGCGTGCAGGAGCTTGGTGCGCCGGTCGTTGAGGTCCTGGCGTTCGACCAGGTAGGTGCCGCGTTCGCGCCGTGAGGTCTCGTGCAGCCGGTCGAACTCGGCGCCGATCAGCTGACGCAGTGCCTCCACGATGTGCGGGGGTATCTGGATGTGCTGGTAGTAGTCCTCGACGGCGGCTTCCACGTCGGGCACGAACATGGCTTTGCGCTGGCAGTTGGTGCGTTTGGAGTGGCGTCCCGCGCAGATGAAGTAGGGGTAGATGACGCCCTGGCGGCTGCGCGCGTTCGAGAGGATCAGCCGGGAGCCGCACTCCCCGCAGTACACGGTGCCTTTCAGGTAGTGGTCGTGGGCCTGGGTCTTCTCTCCGGACACCTGGTGCGCGTCCAGCACGGCCTGGACCCGGTACCAGACCTCGGTGGCGACCAGGGGCTCGTGCAGGCCGTCGTAGCTGGCTCCCCGGAAGGAAACCTGTCCCTTGTAGTAGGGGTTGGTGAGCATCCGATGGATGGTGGAGAGCGCGGGCTCCCTGGCGGGTCGTTTCGGAGTGGGTGTGGTAGTCAGGCCCCGGTCGATGAGTTCCTCGCGCAGGGTGATGGTCGAGTAGTTGCCAGTGGCGTACGCCTCGAACGCCCAGGTGACCAGTCTGGCCCGGTCGGGGTCGGGTTCCACGACGCGCATCTCGCGGCCGAGTTCGTCGCGCTTGGTGACGTTGAGGTAGCCGAGGGGCGCTTTGCCGTTGGTGCCGCCCGCCTTGGCCTTCTGGGTCATGCCTTTGGACACCTCGTTGGCGAGGTTGCGGCTGTAGAACTCGGCGATGGTGGACATGATGCCGTGCACCAGCATCCCGGAGGGCGTCTCGTCAATGTTCTCGGTGGCGGACACGAGCATGACCCCGGCCTGTTTGAGGGCGAGGTGGATGGTCACGTCGTCGGCCCGGTTGCGGGCCAGCCGATCGATCTTATGCACGATGCAGTAGGCGACCCGGTTCTGCTTGACGTACTCGATCATGCGCAGCAGTTCGGGCCGGTCGGCCTTGCGCGCGGACTCGCCGGCGTCCACGAACTCCTCGACGACGACGGCGTCCAGGTCGCGGGCCTTGCGCATGGTGGCCTCGCGTTGCGCGGGGATGGAGAAGCCTTCGTCCCGGCCGCCGCGTTCGGCCTGCTCCTTGGTGGAGACCCGCAGGTAGGACACGGCCAGGCAGGTGGTCTCCCCGATGTAATCGAGGTCCTGGGCGGCTGGCGGTGTGCTGGTAGTGATGGTCATGATCGTGTTTCCTTCCCCGACGATGGGGCCAACGCGAACGGCATTGATCGTTCGCGCGGTGCGACTCGTTAGGAAACATGACCCGGAACACGCCCCGTAAGGCAAGTTCCTTCGTACTGCCCGAAGGCTCAACATGACTGCGCACCACGGCCACCCCCATAGGCCCGGCCGTTGGCTTTCTACGTCTCCGATTCTACCGGGCCGCCCGGATTCTGCCCAGAGCCGGAGTCTCCGCGTCGCTGGGCTTGAGTGCGGGCCAGCGCCATGCCGGTGAACAGTTGGGCGAGCCGGTGCAGGTCCGGGCTCTGGCGCACCTTGGCTTCGACCCGGTAGTCGCGCATCCGCTCGGGCGGAGCCTGCCCATCCTCTCGTGGTGTACTCATCGGGGTTCTCCCGTCTCGGGGTCCACTCCTGCGTAGAAGGCGTCCTCGGCTGTCCGGCGCTGGTTCACTTCGTCGATGACGAAGCCCACGAAGTCCTCATCCCGGTTGACAATCGGCGTCTCCTCGACCGGCGGTGCGGGTCGTTCGCCGGGCCAGCTGGTCTGGCGGGTGGGCCGGTCCCGGTCCAGCCTTGTGCCGCTGGTGGCGACCCATTCGCGCAGGCGGGCGCGCGCGTCGGCGAAGTCGCGGTGCCAACCCAACGGGGCGGCGGCGTTCTGCTCGGGGTCATAGGCGGCCAGCCAGCTCAAATGCAGGGCCGAGAGTTCCCAGAGCAGTTCGGGGTGCCGGTGCCACATCGGCGGGATCACGCTGGCGGGAAGCCCGTACGTGTGGCGCAGCCAGTCCACCCACCGGTTCAACTCCAGCAGCTCGGCCTCCAGATCGTTGGCCGATAGGAGATTCCAGTTGATCGGATGCGGCGGCTCCGGCAACCCCGGCTGCGGGTCGAAGGTGGAGGGCTCGGGGCTGTCCGCGTAGTCCCGGCCGTCGGGGGCTTCGGGATTGGTGTCGGGCGTGTAGTCGTCCTCGCTCATGATGCGCCCCTTTCACAGTCCGACGGCCGGGTTGGCGCGCTCGGCGCGCTGCGCCGGTGCGGCGTCGCGGGCCAGGTTCTCCTGGACGGCGTTCTGTCGGGGTGTGCGGTCCACGTCGTAGCGGGTGCGCGCCAGGTCGTGGCCGATGCGGGTGGCGACGAACTCCTCGCCGGCGAAGCGCTGGCCGTCGCGTTCGTAGGAGTAGTCGCGCACCCGCCCGTTGGCGATGATGCTGTCGCCCTTGGCCAGCCGGTCGTGGCCCTGTTCGGCGGTGGCCTTGAACGCCACCAGGTCGTGGAACGTGGTCTCCAGCTTCGTGAAGGACTGGTCGTCCTCGCGCCGGTAGTGCTCGATGCCGAGCTTGAAGTAGAGTCGGGCATCGCCCTTCTCCGTGTAGGACAGCTGCGGGTCGGAGGCCACGAAACCGGCCACCGCCTGCTGGGTCTGAATCCCTGCCATGAGCGTTGCTCCCTATCTGGTCATGCGGCCCGTTCTTCGGGCTGCTGTGCCAGACAGGTGGGCGCGTGCCACCTGGATGCTCAGCCGTGGCGCAGCAGGCTCTCGATCGCCGTCCGGTCGGCGGCGAGTTGCTTCGCGTCGGGACGGTGCGGCCAGGCGTGCAGATCGGTGATGATGGGTGGCGCGGAGCGCAGGAGCACGATGCCGGTGCCGAAGGGCAGGCGGCGGATGCGGTCGGGCGGCAGGATCGGCACCCGACGTATCGAGCGCTGGTTCGACCTGCTGCCGTGGTCGCCCAGGGTCACGCTGTCGGTGGTTTCGTCGCGTTCCCCGATGAGATTCGAGATGTCCTGGAGGTCGCGGGAGCCGGACGCCCCGCCGAGGATGACCTTGACGATGGCCGCGTCCCAGATCGAGGACGCCTGGTGCTCGTTCCACCGGTCCCGCGCCTGGGACAACGACTGCAGGACGGGCATGGTCGTGATCCCCGAGCCGCCGCCCTCCGCCATCAGCGTCGGCAGGGACGGAAGCGGGCTGAGGTTGGCGATCTCGTCCAAGGCGAGCAGCAGGGGCGGGTCGAGGCGCGCGCCGGGCGAGCGCGCCGCCATCCGCCGGGCGGTCTCGATGAGGTCCTCCACTAATGCCGCCGCTAAGGCGGCTGAGGCCCCGGCGCCGCTGCCGGTCGCCAACAGGAACAGGGTGCCACGTTCCCGGATGAAGGTTTCGGGGTCGAAGCTCTCCCCGCTGCTGGGTGATACGGCGTCGAGGACCCTGGGGTCGGCCAGTGATCCCAAGGCAAGGGAGACGCCTTGCCAGATGGAGTCCCGGGTTCTCGGGTCGGCGTCGATCATCGCCTGCAAGGACTCCGCCCACCCCATCGCCGCACCCGGCGCGGCGTTGAGGATCGCCACCGCGTCGGCGGCCGCCACCGGGTCCAGGGTCCAGCGAAACAGCTCGGCGGGCGTGCGATGGTCGATGGCCGCCGCGTGCAGCAAGGCCTGCAAGGCGGTGCGGGTCTTGCCTTCCCAGAAACCGCCGCTGTCCACGCCGCCCGACGAGAGACCGGTGCCGGCGGCGAGCCCAGTGGCGCGGATCATGGCGGTCTGCGGGCTCTCGCAACCTCGGATGGGCGACCAGCGCATCCCCGAGGGCAGGCCCTCGGCCAAGTGCTGGGGGTCGAAGATCGCGACGGGTCCGAGCTTGGCTCTCGCGCGCATGGTGGCGGTCAGGTTGTCGGGGCGAGTGCTGGTGCACACCACCGCGCCGGGCGCATCCAATATGGCGGGGATCACGAGATGTAGGCCTTTGCCGGAGCGTGGCGGGCCGATGACCATGATCGAGTCCTCCACGGAAGCCCACACGCCCGCGCCCCTGGACGTGCCGAGCAGGTATCCCACATCCTCCGGCTTCGGTGAGTTCAGGCTCGGGCGCAGGTTCGCGGCGCGTTTCAACAGGGCCTTGACGGAGGCCGTCTGCGTGATGTCGTGGCGGGTGGCGATGCCGGACAGGCGACGCGGATCGGCCTCCATCGCAGCAGTGAAACGGCGCACCCGCAGCCAGACGAACATCGCCGCCGTGCCAATGATGGTCAGCATGAGGCCCGTGACGACCCAATAGATGACCGCGTTCAGCCCGGCAGCGCCGAGAGCGGTGCCGGGGTCGCTCGGATGGAGCAGCACGCCAATGCCAGACGCTGGGCCGCCCGACGGCTGATCGGTGCCGCCGATCCATGCCGTGACGGAGCCGGCCCCGCGCAGGACGAGCGTGAACGCCACCAGGGCGAGCAGACAGATCATGGCGGCGTTGGTCAGCTCGTCGCCCATCGACCCCGAACGCTGCGGCTGGCTCACGGAAGCCGCCTGACCGCCAGCGTCCCGGAGACCCGGCCCAGCAGGACGACCTCGTGCACGTCTGGATGTTCGGCCGGGTTGATGAGCGCCCGCGCCGTCCCATCCTTCGCCGCATCAATATGCCCGGTGACCGGAGCGATGGCGATGTCCTCGCCGGGAACGAACCCCTCCGCGCGTATCTCAGTGAGCTGCGGGTCGGGTGCGGCGTGCCGCGGCTTCGACGCCGCCGGCTCCTCGTGGCGTGTAGGTTCTGCTTGGGCTGGGAACAGGTCGATGAAGGAGGTGCCGTCGGTCTCGTGTACCTCCACCCACACTGGGATCGTCCGCTGCGAGGATGCGGCCTCGATGATCTCGGGCAGCGAGCTGCGCCGCCACATGGAATGCACGGGCGGCGGCAGGATGGTGCCGTCCCTGGTGACGGTGATCGTGCCGTTCCTGTGCACGGTCAGGACGACGAGGGGAATCGTAACGGGCGCGGATGACGCAGGTGGTGTCTTCATGCCAGTCAGGTACGCGAACGCCTGCCAGAGCGCTGGGCCACGGGCCGGTCAGCGCGTGCGCAGGGGGTCGGGTCTGGTTCGACATCTAGAATTTGAGCATGCTCGACTGGAACCATAACGCCTACTACCACAGCCTGTTGCTGCGGCATCTGCCAGCAGGTTCCAGACGGGTGCTGGACGTGGGCTGCAGCGCGGGCATGTTCGCTGGAGAGCTGGCGGAACGAGTGCAGACGGTCGACGCCATCGACCGTTCGCCTGAGATGATCGAGCGTGCGCAGGCCAATGCGCCGGTCAATGTCCGCTGCATTCTCGGCGACGTGGCATCCGTCCGACTGCCTTCCGAGCAGTGGCTCAGCGGCACAGGAGAGTACGTCGAGCTCGTGGACGCATCGGTATGATCGCGTATCCCTCAGGTCAGGAGCCGGACTTCTGGGACCCTGACCCGGCAGACGCCGGGCTCCGCTTCGCGCTCGGGAGAATCGGCGACTGCTCCGTCGACTTGCCGCCGCTGGTCGTGATCGGCATGAATCCATCGCACGCCCGCGAGAGCGAGTCGGACCGCACCGTGAACCATGTGATCGAGGTGTCGAAGCGAGAGCACATGGGCTGGCTCATGTTGAACCTGTACCCGGAGCGGTCGCCCAAGCCGAAGGCGCTCAAGCCTTACGATGCGGGTCTCTCCGCTGCGAACTGCGAGGCGATCGACCACGTGCTCCGGCTGGTGGGAGCGACCGAGGTGCTCGGCGCCTGGGGGAACATGGGCGGTTCGGCGACGCTGAGGCGTGCGCTGCCCGACGTCCGGGCACTGCTGTCGAGCATGGGCGTGAGGATCTACACGCTCGACACCCTCCTCAAGACGGGGAACCCGCCGCACCCGCACCCGCCTGGCCGTCCGTTGCCGATGCTTGGGCCGAAAGTGTACTTACCGTGAGAAGGAATCGAATGGATGCGATACCACTCATCACCGCTGGTATCGAACTGCTGGAGAGCGGGTACGTCGTCGAGTGGACGCCATCACGGGAGACCGCATCGGGAGCGATAACAATGCCGTATCCCCGCTACGACAGTCGGCTCTTGGAAGCGTTGTCCAGCGCATCGCAGCTGATCGGGACAGACTTCGACTACGTCAGCCACGTACATGAGGTCGCGGGCTTGAACGTTACGGAGATGTCGCGGGCGAACCTGTCCACGTTCCTTACCTGGGTGCAACGCAGCGAGAGATTCTGCGACGGTGCCATCGACGGCTTCGTGCAAGACGGAAGGGTGCTGCAGGCGCTTCGACGGGCCATTGAGCTCGGAACCAACGCTGGAGCTCGCCCCACGAGCTGAGCGGAGAGGCCTCGCCTAGGCCGGCGTTTCGCGGTTGCTGCCGGACTGCTGAATGCGGCGGTCGTCTTGCCCCGCTCGCAGGTGAAGCACCTTGTTCACTGACGCTATCTGCTGGTCTGGCGCAAACCCGTCAACCGGAATTTGTCAAGGTGGGTGAGGCCGGTGGGTGTTAGGCGGCGAGTTGTGGTT
>CAZGWN010000059.1:0-25224 GCA_964528755.1 uncultured Propionibacteriaceae bacterium | reverse complement strand
CGGACGACGGGATTCGAACCCGCGACCCTCACCTTGGCAAGGTGATGCTCTACCAGCTGAGCCACGTCCGCAACAAGGTCCACACGATCCCTCAAGTTCGTTTTCCCTTGTCCTGCACCCCAGGCGGCCCTGTGGCGCGATCAGAAACTCTAGCGGACTTTCCCCGGGACTTCAAACCCGGCTCGTCCGCCCGAGTGTTGCCGACCCGCCGTCTGCTGATGCCTCCGACGTCGCCCCGAGTTGCCCCGGGGACCAGAGAGTTCTACCAGAGCTCGTGCGGCGGGCGCAAACCGTGGTCGCGCCGGGCGTCTTCCGTTTGCACTGCCCGCCCGGAGTTGGCTATGGTTGGTCTCCGCACGGGCGGTTGGCGCAGTGGTAGCGCGCTTCGTTCACACCGAAGAGGTCGCTGGTTCGAACCCAGTACCGCCCACCAGATGGCCGTGTCAGGCCTTCCCCCCGCACGCCGCGTTCGCAGCAAGCACAACGCCGTTCCCGACCGCGAGCGACGCCGTCGCTGCGGCGCCCTTCTCGGCACCGCCCCACCGGCCTCGGATCGGGCGCCGAGCAGGATGCGGGGAGGTCCCCGATCAGGTGCGGGAGGCGGTGACCGATTCGTCGTCCGCCCCGTCGAACAGGGTTCGCAGGACCTCCATCACCTCGGGCCGCGCGCGGTAGTAGACCCATACTCCGCGCTTGTCGCGATCGACAAGGCCGGCGTCGTAGAGGACTTTCAGGTGATGGCTGAGGGTGGACTGCGACAGGTCGAAGCCTTCGGTGAGGTCGCACATCGCGCAGGCCTCCCCGCCCTCGTACGACAGGATCATCGACATCAGTCGGAGCCGAACGGGATCGGCCAGCGCCTTGAGCATCGGTGCGATGTTCTCCGCCTGTGCAGGGCTGATGGGCTCCCGGGCGAGTGGCGTGCAGTGGCCGAGTGCCGCGTCGCGACGCGGCACCAACAGTGCCAGAGACATGGACATGCGTAAAGTTTGACATGTATCGAAGTCTGTCTCAACGTAGAGCCGGACTTCGATGGGTATCGATGTCTTCGCCACCACCCTCCGAAGGAGTACCCCGATGAGCGGCACCCTGGTTCGTTCCCGCTTCCGCGCCCTCGATAGCGCGTGCCTCACCTGCTCCGTGGTCGAGGCGGGCCGGACGTCGGGAGTGACCCTCACCCCCGCGGGTGCCGCCCGTCCCGTCCGGTCGTAGCCGCACGACCTGGGCCCGAAGCACACCGTCGGCACGAGTTCCTTGGGACATGAGATGAGCACGAGTACAGCAACGACCGATTCGACCACGCCCGAGTCGATGGCGCGTATCAAGAGACGCCCGTGGTGGCGCACGTGCGAGATGATCGCGGCCATCACTGCGCGCGGCGGCCGGATGTCACTGACCACCGGCCTCCTTCTCAGCGAAGGGCGGTTCTCGCAGTGAGCGCGTCGCATACTGCCCGGGCGGGTCTCTCCCCGTGGCGGATGATCGTCGGACTGGGCATGGTGAGCCTCACGATCGACATGGTCGCGGATGGCGCGATATCCGTGAACGGCGCATTCCTCGCCCAACTCGGCGCCTCCGCAGGCGTGGTCGGAATTGTCACCGGAGGGGCCGATGCCATCGCGTTGCTGCTCCGACTGGCGACCGGACCGTGGGTCGACAGGACCGGACGCTACTGGGCTTTCACCATCGTCGGCTACGCCCTCACAGTGGTGAGCGTTCCGCTGCTCGCCGTCGCCCCGTTCGCCGGAGGTGCCGGTCTCGCCATCGCGAGCTTCCTCCTCATCCTTGAGCGAACCGGCAAGGCGATCAGAAGCCCGGCGAAGACCGTCCTGCTCGCGGATGCGACCGGGGCCGTGGGACACGGCAAAGGCTTCGGCGTGCACAAGACGCTGGACCAGCTCGGCGCATTCCTCGGCCCACTGCTCGTCGCCGCGGTTGCCTCCCTCGTCGGGGCATACTGGCCCGCGTTCCTCTGGCTGATCATTCCCGGAGTGGCCGCCATGGTCACGCTGTTCTGGATGCGGGCCCGGGTGCCCGACACCGCGGTGTTCCGCCGAGGAACAGTGACCGCCGAACCGGCGATGCCGGCCGATGCTGACCGAGTCGACGCGCCCCGGGTCACCTTCTTCCTGTTTGCGACCTTCGCGGCGCTCACGACATTCGGCCTGATCAGCTTCGGCATCATCACCTTTCACCTCGAAGATGCTCGCCTGCTGCCGTTGCCCGCCGTTCCGCTCGTCTATGCGCTGGCCATGCTGGTCGCCGCATTCGCGGCGCCGGCCAGCGGCTGGGCATACGACAGACTCGGTGCCCGTACCCTGTCGGTCGTACCGGTCCTGACCGCGTTCGTGCCCGCACTGTGCTTGGCGGGCGAGCTGCCCCTCGTGCTCGTCGGGGTGTGCATCTGGGGAGCGGCAACCGGGGTGCAGGATTCGACCATCAAGGCTTTCGTGGCAGGTCTGATCCCGCCAGGGGGACAAGGCGCTGCTTTCGGAAAGTTCGCCGTCTTCCAGGGTGGGGCCGCTCTTGCCGGCGGCACAGTGGCCGGTGCGCTCTACGGCAACGTGGCGTTGCTCACCACACTGGTTCTTGTCGCCCAGATCATCGCTCTCGTCTTGCTCCTCGTGATCCTGCACCGGCGTGGCACGCCCCGATGACCGGGTCCGTCAATCGAAGGACCGTGGCCTCACCTCGGACCGCCTCGGCACCCCTGATGTCCCGCCGCTCCTGTCCCCTCGGCCTCGTACGCTCAGCACGCCGCGCATCTCAATTTTCGAGACCCCATCTCATAATTCGAGACGCCGATTTGCATTGCTCCTGCGACGCGACCACAGTTTTCGTATCCACTTGCTGAGACGCCGCTCCATCAGCGGCCCGATGATGAACACTCCGGCCGGCGGCCGTGGAGCCCCGACCGGACGAAAGGAACCGGCACAATGACGGCCCCGGCCCTCGTCCTGCTTGCCCATGGCCACAGCGACCCCTCGATCGCTGAGATCACCCACGCCATGCGCCACGAGCTCGTCGAGAGGCTTCCCGGGATGATCGTACGGGCCGCCTATCTGGGCAGTCCGTCCCCCGACCCCCTGTCCGTCGTCGGCAAGATGGCCAGGACCGGGGTCGAGGAGGTCGTCGTCGTCCCGCTCGAGATCGGCTGCGCATGGAATCCCTCGGAGGAAGCCCGGGACGCGGTCGAGCGCGCCTCCGCAGGGCTGCCCGACGTGCGGATCCAGCTCTCCCGTCCGATCGGCCCCGAGCCGACGCTGCTGCCGCTGCTCGACCAGGCCCTGCGCCAGGGACTCGCCGAGCACCACGTGACCGAGCTCGACGGCCTGGTGTTGTCCACCGCGGGCACCTCCGACGTCCGCAGCCGGGCCGTGCTGGCCCGCCGTGCCCGCCAGTGGGGCCTGCACCACAAGCTGTCGTGCGTGACGGCGTACGCCGACGACTCCGGCCCGTCGGTCGAGGAGGCCATCCAGACCCTGTGGCACCAGGGACGCCGGCATGTCGCGGTCGGTTCGTGGTTCCTCAGCGCGTCGGCGACGTGGGCCCGCCAGGCGGAGCAGGCGCTCGGCCACGGCGCTACCGCGGTGAGCCGGCCGATCGCGTCCGCCCCCGACATCGCCACGCTGGTGATGCAGCGCTACGTGGTCGGCGCGATGGACCTGGTCGACTTCGGCGACCTGCTCGGGGACGAGGCGGACGAGCCGCAGCTGCACGCCATCGGCGCCTGAGCTAGCCGAGCGAGGCCAGCCGACGCCGCTCCGCCGCGACGTCGAAGTCCGCCGCCGGCCACGCCAACGCCAGGGAGTCCAGCGCCTCGGCCAGCAGCCGGGCCACCGCCCAGTTGCGATACCACTTCCGGTCCGCCGGCACGACGTACCAGGGCGCCACCGGGGTGTTGCACCGCTCCAGGGCAGTCTCGTACGCCGCGCGGTGGTCGGCCCACTGCCGCCGGGTGTCGAGGTCGCCGGGGTTGTACTTCCAGTGTTTGTCGGGCCGGTCGAGGCGCTCCGACAGCCGCTCCCCCTGCTTTTCGTAGGAGACGTTGAGGAAGCACTTGATGATGACCACCCCGGCGGCCGCCAGCCGCGTCTCGAACTGGTTGATCGCGCCGTAGCGTCGCTCGATCTCCTCCGGCGCCGCCAGCGCGGACACCCGGGCCACCACCACGTCCTCGTAGTGACTGCGGTCGAACACCCCGATCAGGCCCGGGGCGGGAACCTCACGTTCGATCCGCCAGAGGAAGTCGTGGGCGAGTTCCTCGACGGTCGGCTTCTTGAACGCGGCCAGATGGATCCCCTGGGGATCCATCAGCCCGAGCGCGTGCCGGATCACCCCACCCTTGCCGCTGGTGTCCAGGCCCTGCAGGACGAGCAGTACCCGGGGCGCGGATCCCTGGTGCACCCGCCCGTTGGCGTACAGCCGCTCCTGCAGGTCCGACAGGGCCTGCCCGAGGTCGTCCATGCCCGACTCGACCCGATCCCGGTCGTCCTCGTCCACCCCGGGCGTGCCCGCCGGGTCGTACGCGTCGAGATCGACCGGACCCGGCGGCACCCGCAACAGGCGGGTGATCGGCGTGGACAGGGGCGGAAGCTGCGGTGCTGAACTCATGACCCGATTGTGCCCGTGTGTCCCCGACTACACTCTGGACATGACCAATCCCGTTGACCAGACCGGTCCCCGCGTGCTGCGCACCGAGGAGGAGTGGCGCACCCTGCTCACCCCGGAGGAGTACCGCGTGCTTCGTCAGGCCGGCACGGAACGGCCGTTCACCGGCGAGTACGAGACGACCACCACACCCGGCACGTACCGGTGCCGCGCCTGCGGCGCGGAGCTGTTCCGCAGCAACGAGAAGTTCGACGCGCACTGCGGCTGGCCCGCCTTCTGGTCGCCGCTGGCCGGGGACCGGGTCGTCCACCTCGTCGACGACAGTCTCGGCATGCGCCGGATCGAGGTCCGCTGCGCCCGGTGCAACTCCCATCTCGGGCACGTCTTCGAGGGTGAGGGCTTCGACACCCCGACCGACCTGCGCTACTGCATCAACTCGATCAGCCTGACGTTCGATCCGGGCGAGGAAACCTCGGGCGATCCGGGCGAGGAAAGCTCGGGCAACCCGACCCATCCGGACTAGCCCAGCGGGTTCCACCCGCCGACGAGTTCGGTCAGCTCCCGACGCCGCCCGGTGAAGAACGGCGTCTCCAGCCGGGTGTGCCGGCGCGCCTCGGCGCCGCGGAGGTGCCGCATCAGGTCGACGATGCGATGCAGTTCGTCGGCCTCGAACGCGAGGATCCACTCGTAGTCGCCCAGGGCGAACGACGACACGGTGTTGGCGCGGACGTCGGGGTAGTCACGGGCCATGGTGCCGTGCTCGACCAGCATCCGCCGGCGATCCTCGTCGGGCAGCAGATACCACTCCAGGGACCGGATGAACGGGTAGACGCACACGTACGGGTGCGGTTCCTCGTCCGCCATGAATGCCGGTACGTGTCCCTTGTTGAACTCGGCGGGTCGGTGCAGGGCGACCTGTGACCAGACCGGATCGAGGGTGCGTCCCAGCACCCCGGCCCGCAGGATGCGATACGCCAACTGGAGCGTCTCCACCTCCGGCGCGTGCCACCACACCATCAGGTCAGCGTCGGCCCGGAAGCCGGACACGTCGTACCAGCCGCGCACGACCAGATCGGCCGCCGTGTCGATCCCCTGCAGCGAGGCCAGCGCCTGCTCGGCCGCGGGCACCCCCACGGCCGGATCGGTGCGGCGGAACACCGACCACATGGTGTAGCGGATGGTGTTGTTGATCTCACGAGCCCTCATGTGGTTCCTCTCTGGTGGCCGACGCCTCGGCCCGCAGCGCCGGGCCCTCGGTGTGCACGAGTTCGACGAGCCGCGTCAGCACTGCCGGGTCCGCGCCGGCGGGCACCCCGTGGCCCAGGTTGAAGATGTGTCCGGGCGCGTGTGCCCCCGCCCGTATCACGGCACGGGCCCGCTCGGCGATCACCGGCCACGGCGCGCCGAGCAGCGCCGGGTCGAGGTTGCCCTGCACGGCGCGGCCCGGCCCGATCCGCCGCGCCGCCTCGTCCAGCGGCACCCGCCAGTCGACCCCGACGACCTCGGCGCCGGCCCGGCCCATCAGGGCGAGCAATTCGCCGGTGCCCACCCCGAAGTGGATCCGCGGGACACGTACCGACCCGAGCACCGACGCCGAGTGCGGCAACACCTGGCGCTCGTAGTCCGCCGCGGCGAGGCTGCCCGCCCACGAGTCGAAGACCTGCACCACGTCCGCGCCGGCGTCGACCTGGACCCGCAGGAAGGTGGCCGACATCGCGGCCAGCCGCGTGCACAACTCGTCCCACAGGCCCGGATCGGCGGCCATCAGGGCCTTGGTCCGCGCGTAGTCCCGGCTCGGCCCGCCCTCGACGAGGTAGGACGCCAGGGTGAACGGCGCCCCGGCAAAGCCGATCAGGGCGCGCTCCGGCGCGAGCGCGGCCCTGATCGCGCCGACCGCCACCGCGATCGGTGCCAGCGAGGACGGATCGAGTTCGGGCAACGAGCGGACCTGCGCCGCGGTGCGGATCGGGTCGGCGATCACCGGCCCCACCCCGGCGCGGATCTCCAGGTCGATGCCGGCCTGGGCGAGCGGGAGCATGATGTCGGAGTACACGATGGCGGCGTCGACGCCATGGCGCCGGACCGGCTGGAGGCTGGCCTCGACGACCACCTCAGGGGTGCGGCAGGCGTCCAGCATCGGCAGGTCCCGGCGCAACTCCCGATACTCGGGCAACGACCGTCCGGCCTGTCGCATGAACCACACCGGAAGCGCGGCCCCCTGGTGGCAACGGGCGGCGGCCACGACGCTACGATTCGACATCGCGGCCCATCCTTACACACCCGCGCCCGGCGCGGCACCCGCGTGCCGACGGGCCTGACACCTAGAGTCGACCCGTGGCTGTTCGTTCCGAACCGATCCCCGGCCCTTTCCGGAGGGTGGTCAAGGATCTGCGTGCCTTCCGCTGGCGGGCCGGCATGGCGGTGGAGGAGATCCCCTCCCCGCAGCGCATCGCGCCGCACGCCGTCGCGCTCAACGCCGAGGTGAGTCTGCGCGAGGCAGACCTGGGTGGGGGTCGGCTGGTGCTGCTGCACGACCCGCACGGAGTCGACGCCTGGGGCGGGACGTTCCGGGTGGTCGCGTACGCCAAGGGTCAGGCCGACCCGGAGATGGTGACCGACACGATGTTGGCCGATGTCGGCTGGTCCTGGCTGCTCGACGCGCTCACCACCCACGAGGCGGAGTACGATGCCGCCGGTGGAAACGTCAATTGCAGTTGGAGCCGGTCCTTCGGCGAACTCGAGGACGACGATCCGCACGCCGAGATCGAGGTACGGGCGTCGTGGACGCCGCTGCTCGGCACCGACGGTTCGGGCATCGGGGCGCACCTGTCGGCCTTCGCCGATCTGCTGTGCGCGACCTGTGGAGTCCCGCCGCTGCCCGAGGGAGTGGTGAGGATGGCTCCCCTGCACCACGTCCGACCGCAGGGACGCTGAGGTGTCCGAACCCGAGCCGGAAATGCCCGTCCTGCGTCTCCCCCGCGACGGCGTGCCGGCCGTCACCGACACCCCCGAGGCATATGCGGCGGCGGTCGAGGCCATGGCCGCAGGTGAGGGCCCGGTGGCGATCGACACCGAACGCGCCCACGGCTTCCGGTACTCCCCCCGGGCGTGGCTGATCCAGCTCCGCCGCGCCGGCGCCGGGACCGTCCTGCTCGACCCCTCGGCGTTCGCCGAGGACGACCGGGTGGCCGATCTCTCCCGCCTCGGGCAGGCCATCGCCCCTGCCGAGTGGATCATCCACGCCGCCACCCAGGACCTGCCGTGCCTGGTCGAGGTCGGGCTGGTGCCGACCCGGCTGTTCGACACCGAGCTCGGCGCCCGACTGCTCGGCCATCCCCGGGTCTCCCTCGGTGCGATGGTCGAGCACTACTGCGGCGTCACGCTGCTCAAGGAGCACTCCGCGGCCGACTGGTCCACCCGTCCGTTGCCTGAGGAGTGGCTGGTGTACGCGGCACTGGACGTCGAACTGCTCGTCGAGCTGCGCGACCGGATCGCGGCCGACCTGGTCGCCGCCGGCAAGGACGGGTGGGCCCGGCAGGAGTTCGCTCACCTGGTGGCCACCGCCGACAAGACCCGCCCGCCGCGGGTCGATCCGTGGCGCCGCGTCTCGGGTATCCACGGCCTGCGGGGCCGCCGCGCGCTGGCCGTGGTCCGGGAGCTCTGGCAGACCCGCGATGCCATCGCGGCCCGCCGGGACAAGGCGCCGGGGCGGATCCTCAACGACCGGGCCATCGTCGCCGCCGCGTCCCGGGCCGATCTGCGGGCGGGTGACCTCGCCGGGATGGGGTCGTTCCGCAAGGGGGTGGCGCACCGCTACCTGGCCTCCTGGGGCGACGCCGTCCGGAGGGTCGAGGCGATGGATCCCGCGGACTATCCACCGGCCCGCGCACCGCGGACCGGACCCGGGACACCGCGGACCTGGCAGTCCCAGCACCCGGAGGCGTACGCCCGGTTCGAAGCGGCCCGCGATGCCGTCCACGCCGTCGCGGAGCGGCACGCCGTCCCGCCGGAGAATCTCATCTCGCCCGACACCTGGCACCGGTTGTGCTGGGAGCCCCCCGTGCCCGCCACCCCTGGGACGGTCGCCGACCGGTTGGCGGAGCTGGACGCCAGGCCCTGGCAGATCGGCCTGATCGCCGCACCCCTCGCCGAGGCCCTCGCCGGCCAGGACCGCCCCGGCCCTCAGGGCTGATCGCCCAGGCGCGTCGGGTCGGGCACGACCTCCCCGCCGAGCCGGACCATCCGCTCGACCACGGATCGGGCGATCGCCCGGCCGGTCAGGCCGATGTCGGCCAGGATCCGCGCCCGCGGCCCCTGGTCGAGGAACTCGTCGGGGATCCCGAACGGCTGGACCGGCGTGGCGACGCCACGAGCGGCCAGGGTCTGCGCCAGCCGCGACCCGAGTCCACCGACGACGAGGTTGTCCTCGATGGTCACCACCAGGTCGTGGTCGGCGGCCATGCCGACCAGGTCGTCGCGGATCGGCACCGCCCACACCGGGTCGGCCACGGTGACCGGGATCCCCTGCTGGGTCAGTCGGTGGCCGACGTCCAGCCCGGTCCCGACCATCTGCCCGTACGCCACGACCAGGACCCGAGGCCGTCCGTCGCTGGCCAGCAGCACGTCGATGTCACCGTGGCGGGCGATGGCGTCGATGTCGTCGGGCAACCGGTCCTTGGAGTAGCGGATGATCGTCGGGCCGTCGTCGATGTCGACGGCCGTCTCGAGTGCCTCGCGTAGCCGGGTGGCGTCCCGCGGCGCGGCGATCCGTACGCCCGGCACGAGCGAGAACACCGACATGTCCCACATGCCGTTGTGGCTGGGCCCGTCGCTGCCGGTGACGCCGGCCCGGTCGAGGACGAAGGTGACCCCGGCACGATGCAGTCCCACGTCCATCAGGACCTGGTCGAAGGCGCGGTTGAGGAAGGTCGAGTACACCGCGACGACCGGGTGCAGCCCCATCGCGGCCATCCCGGCGGCCGACGTGACGGCGTGCTGTTCGGCGATGCCGACGTCGACGGTCCGGTCCGGGAACGCGGAGGCGAACCGGTGCAGGCCGGTCGGGTGCAGCATGGCGGCGGTGATGGCGACCACGTCCGGTCGCCGCTCACCGATCTCCACGAGTGTGGTGGAGAAGACGTCCGTCCACGTGGTCCCGACCGAGGCCGTCAGCGGCTCGCCGGTGTGTTCGTCGATCTTGCCGACGGTGTGGAACCGGTCCTCCTCGTTCTGCTCCGCGGCACGGAAACCGCGACCCTTCTGGGTGACCGTGTGAACAATCACCGGCCCGCCGAACTCCTTGGCCTGGAACAGCGCCCGCTCCACCGCCGGCTCGTCGTGACCGTCGATCGGTCCGACGTACTTCAGGCCGAGATCGGCGAACAGGCCCTGGGGCGCGAGGACGTCCTTGATCCCGATCTTGAGACCGTGCAGGAGGTCGTAGGCAGGGCCGCCGACCAGTGGGGTCCGGCTGACGTTGCGGCGGATGACGTCGAGCAACTCCTCGTAGCGCCGGTCGGTCCGCAGTCCGGCCAGGTGCTGGGCGAGACCACCGACCGTCGGGGTGTAGGAGCGGCCGTTGTCGTTGACGACGATGACCAGCCGCAGGTCGTCCTGGACGGCGATGTTGTTCAGCGCCTCCCACGCCATCCCGCCGGTCAGCGCACCGTCGCCGACGAAGGCGACCACCGTACGGTCGGTCTCGCCCTTCAGTTGCAGGGCCTTCGCCATGCCCTCCGCCCAGGACAACGCCGTCGAGGCATGGGAGTTCTCCACCCAGTCGTGCTCCGACTCGGCCCGGCTCGGATAGCCCGACAGGCCACCGTACTGACGCAACCGGTCGAAGTCGGCCTGTCGGCCGGTGAGGATCTTGTGCACGTAGCTCTGGTGGCCGGTGTCGAAGACGATCGGATCGTCCGGCGAGGAGAACACCCGGTGCACCGCGAGGGTGAGCTCGACGACGCCGAGGTTGGGCCCGAGATGGCCCCCGGTGCGGCTCACGTGGGTCACCAGGAAATCCCGGATCTCACGCGCCACCTGTTCCATCTGGGGGCGGGACAGATCACGCAGGTCCGCCGGGCTCTGGATCTGGTCCAACAACGGCATGGTGTTCAGTCTAGGCCCGCGCACCCAGCCCGGGCTGTCCTTGTGCCCCATCACAGGGACGTCACGGACAACCCGGGCGGTGAGTGTGTGTCAGACCTGGAAGTTGCCGAACAGCAGGCTTGCCAGGATCAGGCCCAGCACGAGGTTGAACACCGTGGCGCCGGCGAAGACGACGACCGGCTGCCAGCCTGCCTCCCGCACCGACGAGGCCTGGAACTCCAGGCCGATGCTGACGAAGGCCAGCACCAGGAACCAGGTCCGCAGGTTGTTCACCACCCCGATCGCAGCCTTGGCCCCGTCCGGATCGGCGGCCGCCGACAGGAAGATGGTGGCGATGATCGAGGCCGCGATGAACCCCAGGACGAACTTCGGGAAACGCTCCCACACCGTGCCCCAGCCCGGCCGCTCCCCCCCGGTGGACCGCTCGACCCGGAAGGTGAAGTAGAGCGACAGCAGCACCGCGACCACACCCATCAGCGCGTTCTGGGTGACCTTGACGATGGTGGCGATCTGCAGCGGTTCCTCGCCGGCGATAGCGCCGGCGGCACTCACCGCCGCCGTGGTGTCGATGTTGCCACCGATCCACGCGCCGGTCACCGCGGGCGACAGCCCCAGGATCCCCGACAACCACGGCAGCAGGAAGATCGCCGGCACGGCGAAGATGATGACCAGGCTGGCGACGTACGCCAGCTGTTCCTTCTTGGCCTTCACCGCCCCGCCGGCCGCGATCGCCGCGGACACCCCGCAGATGGACAGGGCGCTGGCGAGCAGCGCCCGCAGCTTGTCGTCCAGGTGCAGCAGGCCGGCGAGCCACCAGGTGAAGAAGAACACCCCGGAGATCATCAGGACGGCCTGCGCGATGGACGGCAGGGCTGCCCGGACGAT
This sequence comes from uncultured Propionibacteriaceae bacterium, assembly GCA_964528755.1. Taxonomy (GTDB): domain Bacteria; phylum Actinomycetota; class Actinomycetes; order Propionibacteriales; family Propionibacteriaceae; genus Raineyella. Next base: position 13,623 of record CAZGWN010000059.1, on the reverse strand, counting down.
GACGGCGATGTTGATCGATGCTCCCAGCAGCACCACGCCGGTCTTGATGAAGAACTCGGTCCGGAACGCCGGGGCGAGCCGGCGGCGGATCCTGAGGGCGGACAGGATCACGTTGCCGAGGAAGCCGAGGATGATCGCGTACACCGGGAACTCGATGGAGTCCGCGACCTGCCCGAAGCCGGTGCCCGCCGTCACCTCCGGCACCCACGTCACCAGGAACTGCGTCAGGGCCGCCAGACCCAGCACCACGACGGCGCCCAGGACGATCCACGGCCACGACGGCGGTGCCGGCGCTTCACCCGAGTCGATCTCCGCCCGACTCGGCGCCTCGCTGCTCACGGGATCACCCCCACCGGGATGGCGCCGACCAGCACCAATGCCAAGAGGACCAGGCCGACCGCGGTGGCCAACCAGTCCTCATTCACGGAGAACTTGCCCGCCTGTGTCGGTGGGTCCTCCGGACGAATGTCCCCTGCCATGTTGATCTCCTCACTATGCCTAGCTGCAATCTAGCCTATAAGCTCCGCTTTGCCAACAGCCAAGTATCCCTTGTGTTTGGGTGGGTTGGCGGGAGCACCCGGGCGTGGAAGGCTGGGCCCGTGGCCCCTCGTGTTGCCGTCATCACGATCTCCGATCGTTCCCACCGCGGTGAGCGGGAGGACCGGTCGGGGCCCGAGGCCGTACGCCTGCTCGTCCGCGGCGGGTGCCGGGCCGAGGCCGCCGCGGTGGTGCCCGACGACATCGCGGCCATCGCCGTCGCCGTGCGGGTGGCGGCCGCGCGGGCGGACGTGGTGCTCACCACGGGGGGAACCGGTCTGGGACCGCGCGACGTGACGCCTGAGGCGATGGATGCCCTGGAGGGGTTCACCGAGGCGCCGGGGTTGGCGGAGGCGATCCGCTCCCGCGGCGTGGCCGGTGGCGTGGCCTCGGCCGTGCTGTCGCGCGGGCGGGCGGGCATCATCTCCTCCGGCACGCGACGGGTCCTCGTGGTGAACACGCCGGGCTCCCCCGGCGGAGTCCGCGATGCCGTCGCCGTGCTGCTGCCGATCCTGACCCACGCCGTGGACCAGCTCGCCGGCGGGGATCACTGAGGCAGCGGCAGGACCTCCAGCAGGTCGCCCGGCCGGACCTCGTCGGTCCCGGCGGGCACCACGGCGAGGACGTCGGCCCGGTGCAGCGAGGCCACCAGATGGGAGGCCGAGCCCAGCGGATGGATCGGGGTCACGGTGGCTCCGGACGCGGTGAGGCGTAGAGCACCGGGGAGGTACTCGCGACGGCCGGCGGGCGAGCGCCACCCGGTTCCGGCCAGCGCCCAGCACGGTTGCGGGGCCTCCTCACCGAACATGTCGCGCAGCAGCGGAACGCCGAAGACGGTGAACGACACGGCCACGGCGACCGGATTCCCGGGCAGGGCGAGCACCCCGACCCGACGTCCCCCGACCTCGACCGCTCCGTACCCCTGGGGTTTGCCCGGTCGCATGGCGACCGTGGCGAAGCCGAAGCCGTGGTCCGCACCGACCTGCCTGACGACGTCGCGGGCGCCCATCGAGATGCCCCCGGTGGTGACGACCAGATCGGCGCCGGCCGCAGCCCGGACGAGGGCGTCGAGCAGGTCGCGGGGCTCGTCACCGACCCGCGCAGCGGACCCGACCTCGGCCCCGGCAGCCCGTGCCAGCGCCTCCACGATCAGGGCATCCGAGTCGGGCACCCGGGCCGGCCCCACCGCCTCACCGACCCCCACCAGCTCCGCGCCGGTCGAGACGACGGCCAGTCTCGGCCGACGCCGCACCGGCACCCGGGCCACGCCGACCGCGGCGAGCGACGCGGGCGTCAGGGCGTCGACCCGCTCCCCCGCATGCATGACGGTCGTGCCCGCGGCGGTGTCCTCTCCCCGGCGTCGGACGTTCATCCCCGGGGTGGCGGGCACGCGGATCGTCACCGCCGCCGGTGCCCGGGCGGCGTCGTGGCGCGCATCCGTGTCCTCGACCCGGACCACCGCATCGGCACCCGCCGGGAGCGGCGCCCCGGTCATCACCCGGACCGCCCGACCGGGCCCGGCAGACGCCGCGACGTCTCCGGCGGCCAGGTCGCCCGTGACCGGCACCGTCCACGGCCCCGCGCCGGCCAGGTCGGCGGCACGGACGGCGAAGCCATCCATCGTCGCGTTCGTGAACGGCGGGACCGGCAGTGCTGCGGCGACGTCGGCCGCCAGCACCCGGCCCACCGCCTCCGCCGGCGCCAGGGTCTCGGCGGGCAGGAGCGCCGGGGCGAGGTCGGCCCGCAGCCGGTCCAGGTACTGCTCGGGCGTGAGCATGCTCACGCCGGCGCCTCCCCGGGGCGGGTCCAGGTCCCGGACCGACCGCCCGACTTCCGGGTGATCACACAGCGCTCCAGCGCAACCCCGCGGTCGACCCCCTTCACCATGTCGACCAGGGCGAGCCCGGCGACCGCCGCCGCGGTGAGGGCCTCCATCTCCACGCCCGTGCGGTCCCGTGCCCGTACGGTCGAGGTGATCTCCACCCCGCCGTCGACCGGGCTCAGGTGGACCTGGACCGCATCCACCCGGATCGGGTGGGCCAGCGGCAACAGCTCCGGCGTTCGTTTGGCCGCCTGGATCCCCGCGATGCGGGCGACGGCCAGCGCGTCGCCCTTCGGCACCGTACGGTCGGTGAGGGCGCGCATGATCGGTTCAGAGCAGGACACGAAGGCGCGGGCCTGCGCCTCGCGCAGGGTCTCGGTCTTTCCGCTGACGTCGACCATCCGTGCCTCCCCCCGGGCGTCCAGATGGGTGAGGGCCGGGGTGGGGTCGGACATGTCTCTCCTCCTGCGTCCGCGCCGGGTGGGCGGGCGGTCCAACAGTACTGTCGGGACGGGACGAATCGGAAGGGTCGACGATCATGGGCGACGAGGGGATGGACGCCGCGGGGCGGGTGCGGGTGAGCGCCGTGGTGGACCGGGCGCTGGACCCGGCCGCCCTGGCCGGCGCCGTCGGGAGCGACCGCTGCGGGGCGGTGGTGTCGTTCGTCGGCATGGTCCGCGACCACGACCACGGTCGCGCCGTCACCGCCATCGAGTACGAGGCGCACCCGACCGCCGACGCCGTCCTGGCACAGGTGGCGCTCGAGGTGGCCCGGTCTCATCCGGAGGTGATCCTGGCGGTGCAGCATCGCCTCGGGATCCTGCAGGTGGGCGAGGCGGCCCTCGCGGTCGCCGTGGCGGCACCGCACCGCACCGCGGCCTTCCTCGCCTGCGCCGCGCTGGTCGACACCGTCAAACAGCGCCTGCCGGTGTGGAAGCGTCAGGTCTTCGCCGACGGCACCGACGAATGGACGGGGACCGCGTGAGCGTCCGTCCCTCATCCGCCGGCGAACGGGGGCAGGGCGTCGACGGTCGCCCCGGGCACCACGACCGCGTCGGGCTCGGCACGGACGGCGTCCACGAGCCAGCTGCACAGCCCGAGGACCCGCCGGCCCTCGGCGTCCGCCCCCAGGGCCTCGACCAGCTCTCCCAACGGCGTCGGCCCGGACACCGGGAGGGTCCGCTCCCGGGTGCCCACGGCGCGGGCCGCGCCGGCGAAGAAGCGGATGGTCACCGATCCCGACACGTCAGCCTCCGATCGCGTTCATGTGCCGTTCGGGCTGGTCGGGACCGCCCTCGTCCCGCCCGTGCGCCCGCAGTTTGAGAGCCATCCCGCCGGCCCACGCCGCCACGATCGCGTCGTCGGCGGCCCCCGAGCGCAGGAGCGCCCGCAGGTCGATCTCCAGGTCCCCGAACAGACACGGACGCATCTGGCCGTCGGCCGTGATTCTCGTCCGGTCGCAGGTGCTGCAGAACGGGTCGGACATCGAGGCGATGATGCCGACCCGGCCGGCGGGACGTGATCCGGACGCGGATACCCGCCACAGGCGCGCCGGCGCCGCCGAGCCCGGGTCGGGTGCGGGCTCCAGACGATGGTCCCGGGACAGCAGGTCCAGGATCTCACGCTCGCCGAGAATGTCGCCCGAGCGCCACTGGTCGTTCGCGCCCAGCGGCATCTCCTCGATGACCCGCAGCTCCAGGCCGCGCTCCAGGCAGAAGTCCAGCAGATCGGCCAGTCCGACGTCGTTGACGCCCCGGATCGCCACCGCGTTGACCTTCACCGGCGCCAGCCCCTCGGCGAGCGCCGCGTCGATGCCGCGGACGACATCGTGGAACCGGTCGCGTCGGGCCATCCGGGCGTACCCGGCCGGGTCCGCCGCGTCCAGGGAGATGTTCACCCGGGTGAGGCCCGCCTGGCGCAGGGCGCGTGCCCGGTGGTCGAGGCCCAGCCCGTTGGTGGTGAGGGAGATGTCGGGTGACCGGCCCAGGTCGGTGCGCAACTGTGCGGTCCGTTCGACGATGGTCTCCAGCCCGCGTCGCAGCAGCGGTTCTCCCCCCGTGAAGCGCACCTCGCGCAGCCCGAGCCGGGTGACGCCGATCCGCACCAGGCGGACGACCTCGTCGTCGGTGAGGATGCCGTCACGCTCGATCCAGTGCATCCCCTCCGCGGGCATGCAGTAGGTGCAGCGCAGGTTGCACCGGTCCGTCAGCGACACGCGCAGGTCGCGTGCCGTCCGGCCCCACCGGTCCGCCAACAGCTTCATCCGCCCTCACCCACCCGTACGGTCCACGGCCGCCGCGAGGTCGACCAGCGCGTGGTCCGAGCCGACCGGCCCGACGAGGCTCACTCCGCACGGCAGCCGGCGGCGGGTCGACAGGGGAATCGAGACCACCGGCAACCCGCCCACCCCGGCTGCGCCCACCAGGCCGGCGGTGCGTTGCTCGGCCCGCCCGGCGAGCCCGGGTCCGGGATCGCGGGACGGGGCGACGGAGGCGGTGGTGGGCAGCACGAGGACCCCGCCGCCGACAAGTTCGGAGATCCTGGCGCGGGCGGCCACCAGGTCGGCCCGGGCGGCGGCCACCTGGTCGGTCGTGGCCGGGTGTCGCAGCACCGACCGGGCCGCCGGCCCCAGCTCGTCCCAGTGGTCCTCGGCCCACTCCCCGACCGCCGCGGCGAGTTCGGCCCCGCGAATGGTGCGGAACAGGCGCACCCACGACTCCGGGTCGGGCAGGGGCCGGGAGGCGACGCGGATCGGCAGCCGGGTGCTGTCCCACCGTTCGACGGCCTGGTCGACGGCGCGGACGACGTCGGGGTCGGCGAGCCCGGCCAGCTCCGCGGGGACGACGATCTCGTCCACCGTGCGCCGGCCGGCGTCCGGCATGAGGACCCGCGCCGCGCGGGCGATCACGTCGATGTCGCGCGCGGCCAGTCCCAGCGCATCGAAGGTCGGGCACAGCGGCACCAGTCCGTCGATGCCGACCGCGCCCGGGGTGGTGGTGAGTGCGTACAGGCCCTGATAGCTCGCCGGGATCCGCAGGGAACCGCCGGCGTCGGTCCCGACGGCGAGGTCGGCGTGACCACGGGTGACGGCCGCCACCGGGCCGGACATGGCCCCGCCGGGGAACCGGTCGGGCGCCCTGATGTTGCGTGGGGTGCCCGAGTGCGGGTTGGCCCCGCCGCACGCGATGGCCAGCTCGTCGACCCGGGCGATGCCGACGACATCGGCGCCGGCCTGCTGCAGGGTCGTGATCGGGGCGGCGGTGACACCGGCGCGGATCCCTGCGTCGAGTCCGGACACCGTGCCGACCCCGATCCGGTGACCGGCAAGGGAGAACACGTCGGCGAGGGCGAGCCCCACCCGGTCCAGCGGGCCCCGGCCCAGGGCGGGCTCCAGCGGGGTGCCGACCTCGCGCCACACGGCCGGGTCGACCGGCGGGCCGGCGGTGTCGACCTGGGCGGACACGATCCGCCAGCCGCGGTCGGTGAGTTGCCAGACCAGCGTCATCACGCCGCGGCGGCCGGTCGGGCCCGCGAAGGCCGCCGTGACGACACAGGTGTCGGGGCCGATCTCGCGCAGATGGGTCTGGACGAGGCGGATCGGCGCGGCCAGTGGCTCGGTGCGGACCGACGACAGCACGGCCCCGAATCCGACCACCATGCAGCCGTCGCGGCTCAGCAGGGTCTGGTCGCCGGGCGCGAAGAACCTCTCCACCACCCGGTGGTCACCCAGCGCCGCGACGAACTCGTGGATGACCGAGGCCAGTCCGGCGGCGTGCACAGGCATCCGTGGAGTCACGCCACCACGCTAGCGTCCGAGGAGTTGCGCTGCAGCCTCGCGCTGGTGGGCGATCAGGGCCGGCAGGTCGACACCGATCACCTCGCCGTCGCGGACCCGCCAGCGCCCGGCGACCATCACGTGGTGGGCCCGCTCGACCCCGCACAGCACCAGGGCCGCGAGCGGGTCGTGGGCCCCGGCGTAGCGGATGTCGTCGAGGTCGAACAGGGCCAGATCGGCCTGCCGGCCGACCTCGATGGCGCCGATGTCGTCGCGTCCCAGGCAGCGGGCGGAGCCGCGGGTGGCCCAGCCGTACGCCCGCTCGGGGGTGACCGCCGCGGCCCCGTAGCGCAGCCGCTGCAGATAGAGCGCGGCACGGATCTCGGCCGCCAGCGAGGAGCCGTCGTTGGAGGCGGACCCGTCCACCCCCAGGCCGACCGGTGCGCCGGCGTCCTCCAGCTCCACCGCCCGACAGATCCCGGAGGCCAGCCGCATGTTCGAGGTCGGGCAGTGCGCCACCCCGACCCCGGCAGCGCCGAGGCGGGCGATCTCGGCGTCGTCGAAGTGGACCCCGTGGGCCACCCAGGTGCGCGGGCCCAGCCAGCCCACCGACTCCAGGTAGTCGACCGTGCGCATCCCGAAGGCCTGCCGCAGGAACTCCTCCTCGTCGCGGGTCTCGGCCAGATGGGTGTGCAGGCGGACGTCCAGATCCTCGGCCATCTCCGCGGTCCGGCGCATGTGCTCCGGCGTGACCGAGAACGGGGAGCACGGGGCAAGGGCGACCTGGATCATCGCCCCCGGTCCGCGCTCGTGGTAGGCCTCCACCACCCGCCGGGAGTCCTCCAGGGTCGCCTCGGCCGCCTGCACCGTGCTCTGCGGGGGAAGCCCACCGGCGTCCCGCCCCAGGGTCATCGACCCGCGGGTGAGGACGGCCCGTACGCCCAGCCGCCGGGCCACCGCGACCTCGATGTCGACCGCCTCCTCCAGACCGGCCGAGTAGAGGTAGTGATGGTCGGCGGCCGTGGTACAGCCCGACAACAGCAGCTCGACCAACGCCACCTCCACGGCCGTCTCGAGGGTGCGGGGGGTGAGCCGGGCCCACACGTCGTAGAGGCCGGTGAGCCAGTCGAACAGCTCCGCGCTGACCACCGGCCGCCAGGCGCGGGTGAGGGTCTGGAAGAAGTGATGGTGGGTGTTGATCAGCCCGGGCAGGATGACATCCCCCGAAGCGTTGACGCTGGTGTCGCCCGGCCGGCCCCACCCGGTGGGAATGGCGCCGGTGGGCACCAGTTCGCTGATCACTCCGTCGGCGACGACGACACCGCCGCCGGCGTCCCCGCGGGCGAGGACGGCTTCGGGACGTCGGATCCACAGGCGGTTCATGTGTTCACCCTAGGGGTGCTGCAACGGAATGCCCAGGGCGTCACACGTCTGCAACAACTGTTGCATCCACTGAAACACCGTCCCCTTAGCCTGATCCGCGGAAAGGAGACCAACCATGCTGGGAGTGGCCGCGAGCTACGCCTCCTTGACCGGGCAGAGATGGGCGATCGCCACCATCGTGGCCGCACAGTCCTCGGTGCCGCGGCCGGTGGGCACCTCGATGCTGGTCGGGGCCGACGGCTCGGTGATCGGCTCGCTGTCCGGCGGGTGCGTGGAGTCGGCGGTCTACGAGGCGTGTCGCGACACCCTCGCCGACGGGCGGCCCCGCCGGGAGGTCTACGGCTGGTCGACGGCCACCGCCTGGCAGGTGGGACTGATGTGCGGGGGCCGGATCGAGGTGCTGATCGAGGTGGTTCCCCGGCTGGACGCCGACCAGGCCGCCCTGCTCGACGCCGACACCCCGGCCGCCCTGATCCGGCGGACCGACGGGCGCACGGACTGGCGGGTGGTGTCCCTCCCCCTCGACCGGGCCGCCTCGTCCGATCCGGCCACCTTCGTGCAGATGCGCCGGCCGGCGCCGCGGGCCCTGGTCTTCGGCTCCAACGACATCGCCGCCGCCGTGGTGGCCCAGTTCGCCCTTCTGGACTACCGGATCAGCGTGGTCGATGCCCGGGCGCGGTTCACCGACCCGGCCCGCTATCCCGCCGCACAGGTGGTCGTCGATCAGCCCGGACGTTGGTTCGCGGCCGAGGTTGCCGCCCGCGCGGTGGATGAGCGGACGGTGATCCTCTGCCTGCACCACGAGGCACGATTCGAGACGCCGGTGCTGACGCAGGCGCTGGCCCTCCCGGTGGCGTACGTGGGGGCGATGGGGTCGCGCCGGGCGCACGCCGAGCGGGTCGAGCGGCTGCGCGCCGCCGGGCTGGACGACCGCGCCCTGGCCGCGCTGCACTCCCCCATCGGCCTGGACCTCGGTGCGGTGAGTCCGGCCGAGATCGCGGTGGCTGTCGCCGCCGAGGTGGTCGCCGCCGTCCGCGGCCACGGCGCCGCCCCCCTGCGCGAAACGACCGGCGCCCTCCACGATGCGACCCGGCAGGAGATCCCGGCATGGACATGAGCACCGTCGAGGCACAGGTCGTCTGCGCCGACCCGGATCGGTTCCGGCCCGGGGACGCCTGGCTCGCGGGCGGCACGGTGCTCTTCTCCTACGGCAGTGCGACGCTGACCCGGCTGCTCGACATCACCGGGGCGGGCTGGGAGCCGCTGGTGTTCCCGGCGGGCTCGACCGGACTCGAGATCGCCGCCACCTGCACGGTCGCGGACCTGTGGCGGCTGCCCGACGACCCCCGGGTACCGCGGTCCTGGGCCGCGACCGACCTGGTCCGGCGGTGCTGCGACTCCTTCGTCGCCTCGTGGAAGATCTGGCACACGGCCACCGTCGGCGGCAACATCGCCACGGCTCTCCCCGCCGGCCCGATGACCTCCCTGACCGCCGCCCTGGACGGCGTGGCGACCGTCCTCGGCCCGGGCGGGTCGATCCGTCGGCAGCCGGTGCTCGAGCTGGTGACCGGCGATGCGACGACCACCCTCGCCCCCGGTGAACTGCTGCGCAAGGTGACCATCCCCGCCGAGGCGCTCACCTACCCGACCGCCTTCCGGCGGATGAGCCTGTCCGAGCGGGGTCGGTCGGCCGCGCTGGTGATCGGGCGCCGCACCCCCGATGGTTCGGTCGCCGTCACGATCACGGCCGCGACGCGTCGACCCGTACGGCTGCTGCTGCCGCCACGCGCGAGTGCCGAGGACGTCGCGACCGCCGTGGACGCCACGGTTCCGCCGACCCTGTGGCACGACGACGTGCACGGCGACCCGGCCTGGCGCCGGGCCCTCGCCCGGCACTACGCCGCCCAGGTGCACGCCGAGCTGACGGAGGCCCGATGACCACCACCCGGATCGACGGCACCCCCACCTCCGCGCGGCCGGCGCCCGGCCAGTGTCTGCGCACCTGGCTGCGGGAACAGGGCGCGCTGGGCGTGAAGAAGGGCTGTGACGGAGGCGACTGCGGCGCCTGCACGGTCCACGTCGACGGCCGCGCCGTGCACTCCTGCGTCTTTCCGGCGCTCCGGGCGGTGGGACACGAGATCACGACCATCGAGGGCCTGGCCGGCGCCGACCTGCACCCGGTCCAGCGCCGCTTCGTCGACGCCCAGGGATTCCAGTGCGGGTTCTGCACCGCCGGCATGATCATGACCGTGGCCGGCTTCACCGAGGGCGACGAGACCAACCTCGACCGATCCCTGAAGGGCAACCTGTGCCGGTGCACCGGCTACCGCGCGATCGAGGACGCGGTGGCCGGGCGGGTGCGGATCTCCCCCGAACCCGGGATCGGGCGGCCCACCCCGGCCCCGGCCGGCCGCGAGGTGGTCACCGGCCGGGCCCGCTTCACCCTGGACGTCGACCCGGAGACGCTGCCCGGCCTGGTACACGTCAAGCTGGCCCGCTCCCCGCACGCGCACGCCCGCGTGGTCAGCGTCGACGCCACCGCGGCGCTGGCCGTTCCCGGGGTGGTGGCGGTGCTCACCGCGGCCGACGCCCCGGCCACCCGCTACTCCTCGGGCCAGCACGAGATCGCCGAGGACGATCCGGCCGACCAGCGGGTGCTCGACGACGTGGTCCGCCACGTCGGTCAGCGGGTCGCCGCCGTGGTTGCCGAGACCGTCCGCGCGGCCGAGGCCGGGGCCCGGGCCCTGCGCATCGACTACCAGGTGTTGCCGGCCACCCTCGACCCGGAACACGCCCTCGACCCGGCGGCCGTCCCGGTGCACGGCACCTCCAACCTCGTGGCCGAGGTGCACCACGAGGTCGGCGCCGTCGAAGCGGCGCTGGCCGGCTCCCAGGTCGTGGTCGATCGCACCTACACCACCGCCCGCGCCACCCACGTCGCACTGGAGACCCACGCCTCGATCGCCTGGACCGACGCCGACGGGCGGTTGAACATCCGCACCAGCACGCAGGTGCCCTGGCTGGCCCGGCGGACGATCAGCCGGGTCTTCGCCATCCCGGAGGAGCGGATCAGGGTGGTGGCCGGCCGCGTCGGCGGCGGCTTCGGCTCCAAGCAGGAGGTGATCACCGAGGACATCGCGGTGCTGGCCACCCTGCGCACCGGCCGACCGGCACAGTTGGAGCACACCCGGACCGAGCAGTTCATCGGCACCCCGACCCGTCACCCCTACCGGGTGCGGGTACGCGCCGGGGCCTCGCGCGACGGGCGGCTGACCGCCATCGCCCTGGATGTGCTGTCCAACACCGGGGCGTACGGCAACCACGGCCCGGGCACGCTGTTCCATTCGATCGGCGAGTGCCTGGCCGTCTACCGGCTACCGGCCCAACGGGTGGATGCCGCCGTGGTCTACACCAACCAACCGCCTGCCGGCGCGTTCCGCGGGTACGGCCTGGGGCAGACCGTCTTCGCCGTCGAGTCGGCGGTCGACGAGCTCGCGTCCCGGCTGGGCATCGACCCGATCGACTTCCGGCTGGCCAATGTGATCGGCCCCGATGATCCGCTGGTCGGTGGGGACGGCGTGGCCGAGGACATCCGGATCGGCTCCTACGGACTGGTCGAGTGTCTGGAGGCCGTCCGGACCGGACTGGCCGCCGGGCGGCCGGCCACCCCGCCGGACCCGGACGACGAGTGGGCGATCGGTGAGGGGATGGCCCTGGGCATGCTGGACACCACCCCGCCGCGTGGGCACCACTCGCATTCCCGCGCCACGCTGCTGCCCGACGGGCGGGTGGAGTTGCGCTTCGGCACCGCCGAGTTCGGCAACGGGACGACCACCGTGCACGCCCAACTGGTGGCCCAGGCGCTGGGCTGTCCGACCGAGGACGTGGTGCTGCGCCAGTCCGACACCGACCTGGCCGGGCACGACACCGGCGCGTACGGCTCCACCGGCGTCACGGTGGCCGGGCAGGCGACCCACCGGGCGGCGGCCTCGCTGGCCGAGCGGGTCGCCGCGTTCGTGGCCTCGGCGGCCGACGATCTGCCCCCCGACCCGACCCTGCGGCAGGTCGCCGAGCTGGCGACCTGCCGAGGGGTCACCCTCGCCGGCGAGGGGACCTGGGACGGCACGCCCCGCTCGGTGGCCTTCAACGTGCAGGGGTTCCGGGTGGCGGTGCACCGCCCCACCGGGGAACTGCGGATTCTGCAGTCGGTGCACGGCGCCGACGCGGGGACCGTGCTCAATCCGCTGCAGTGCCTCGGCCAGGTCCAGGGCGGGGTGGCGCAGGGGATCGGGCTGGCCCTCTACGAGTCCCTGGACATGTCCCCCGACGACGGCGCGATCCGTACGCACATCCTTCGCAACTACCACATCCCCACCTACGCCGACGTCCCTCGCACCGAGGTGCATTTCGCCGACACGTACGACACGATCGGCCCCCTCGGTGCCAAGTCGATGTCCGAGAGCCCGATCAATCCGGTGGCCCCGGCACTGGCCAACGCCATCGCCGACGCGGTCGGGGTCAGGCTGGTCGATCTGCCGTTCCGGCGGGACCGGATCTGGGCGGCCATGCACCGCTGATGCGGCGCCAGTCCTCGGGGGTGTCCAGGTCTTCGCCGTCGCCCGGGACCGGGACCTGATCGATCCGCTCGGGGTGGGCCCGAAGCCAGCGCCGGGCGCCCTCATCACCCTCGGCGCCCGCGGCGGCCACCCCCAGCAACCGCCGGTCCCAGACCTGGGGGTGTCCCCACCGCCGCCCGTCCCCGTACGTCGGCACGGTCACCCGTCCGGTCCGGTGCACCGCCAGCAGCCTCGAGATCGCCCCTGCGCTCATCCCGGGCTGGTCGACCAGGGCGATCACCACCACGTCCACGTTCGGACCGATCGCCGCCACCCCCCGCTGCAGTGATCCGGCCAGACCGGCGGCCCAGGCGTCGTTGAGCACCGCCCGGCATCCCGGCGGCAGCAGCGGTCGGGCCTGTTCCGCGCCGGCCCCCAGGACCACCAGCACGTCATCGAGGACGGCCCGCAGCGTGGCGCACTGATGGGCGAGCAGGGTCCGCCCGTGCCAGGGGAGCAGGGCCTTCGGCCCCCGGCCCAGCCGCCGGCCGGTGCCCGCCGCGAGCAGCAGGCCGATCGTCACAGGGGATTCCATGGCCGCACTCAACGCAGATCGAGTTCGCCCAGGGTCTCGTACGCCGCCGCGACCAGACCGACCCTGCGCCGTCCCTGCGGGCCGAGGGCGGCACTGACCTGATTGGCGAGCAGCGACACCAGGCTCATCGCCATCGCATAGGAGTCGAACGGGCCGGCCGAGTCGAGGGGGCACTCGAGCCAGCAGGTGACCTCACCGGCGTGACGACGCGCGGTGGGGTCGGCGATCAGCACCAGGTCCGCGCCGGTGTGGCGGCAGAAGTCGACCTGCTGCCCGAAATCGGCCCGACGGCGGCGGAAGCCGACCAGGACGATGGTGTCGCCCGGACCGACCCCGATCAGGTCCTCGGCGAGGGTCTGCCCGGGTTCGGGGGCCACCCGTACGGCGGCCCGGACCTGGATCAGCTGCTGGCGCAGGTGGAGCGCCACCGGGTAGGAGTTGCGGGTCCCGACGATGACCAGGTCCCGGGCGCCGCTGATGCTCCGCACCGCCCGGTCGAGGCGGCCGTCACCGAGCGTCTCCAGGAGTCGGTGCAGGTTGCGCTGCTCGGCGGCCTGATGGTCGGAGAACCCGACCACTCCCCCGCCCAGCGGGGCCCCTCGGTTGCGCAACGCCCTCGCCTCGTCCCGGACCTGGGTGAACGAGTCGAATCCGAGCGCCCGGTACAGCCTGCTGAGCGTCGCCCGCGACACCCCGCTCATCTGGGCAAGTTCGGCCGACGAATAGAGGGCGAGGTCGCCGGCGCAGGTGAGGATCGTGTCGGCGGCCTTCTGCGCCTGAGGGGAGAGTTCGTCGTAGCGCGCCGCGATGCGCTCCTCGATCGTCATCACCTCACGGCCCCTGCCGGTCCGCATCCGTCACCGCCATGCCAGCAGTATGAACGATGGGTCCCCGATGGCGGCGCAGTGAAACGCTCGGCCCGTGGGGCGCGTCCGGGTCACCCCCGGACGCGCCC
>CAZGWN010000058.1:0-25999 GCA_964528755.1 uncultured Propionibacteriaceae bacterium | reverse complement strand
ATGTTGGAGATGACCACACGGACGACGTCCTTGCCCGACGCCTTCCGGAAGTCGTCGGTGGTGATCTCGGCGCCGGTGTAGCGGTAGACGTGGCGGCCCGTGGAGTCGGTCGACTCGGTGGGTGAGTCGACGCCGGGCGTCAGGTCACCGGAGGACACCACCTGCAGGGCGAAGTTGTTGTGCTGCCGCCCGTCGGTGTGGGTCCAGGTGCCGTCGGGGGAGCCCAGCGAAACGGGGGTCCCGTCGAGGGTGGCCGCGTCGATGAACCAGCCCGTGTCGACGTACGCCGCGTCGGTCGAGTAGCGGAACCGGACGTCGGTCGTGCCGGCCGGCAGCGTGGCCGAGGCCTCCAGGTACGTCGGGTCGTCCACGAAGTACTCTCCACCGGAGGTTCCGGTCAGTCCGTTGCCCTCGGTGTTGTTGCCCTGCGGGTTGCTGTTCGTGGAGATCACCGAGCCACCGGAGGTGACCGGCACCGTCTGCCACTGGCCGTCGACGAGTGCCTCGACGAAGCCGTAGTCCCAGCCCTCCTCGATGAAGTACCAGGTGGCGAAGTCGAGCGTGGCGCCGGACAGATCACCGGTCGTGTCCACGTCGAGGATGGCCTCGGTCTGGGAGGAGGATCCGCCGTACCAGTGGAGGTCGTCGCCGTCGTGGTCGGGGACGCCGACCGTGGCCTCGGCGTCCAGGGTGAACCTGAATCTCGGCGCGACATTGCGGTAGTACTCGTACGACACACCGAACGGCAGCGCGGTTCCCGCGGGGACGTTGAGCTTGGCGAGCTTGGACGCGGGCAGCGCACCCTGGTAGATGCCACGATCGTCCCAGTACTCCTGGTTCGCCATGTCGATGCTCCACCCGCTGGAATCGGCGGTCGAGCCCATGTCGACGCTGGAGATGTCGTAGAGGTCGGAGGACTCGTCGTCCAGGTCGACCGCCAGCGCCCAGTCCTGGAACAGGGTGTCGAAGTCGGGCAGGGCGGTGCCGGAGGTGCCTCCCGCAACGGCGGCGTTGAAGGAATCGATCGCGTTCTGCACGCCCTGGATGCTGTCGGCCGGTTCGTCGAAGATCGTCTTGATCAGCAGATCACCGGCCACCCCCGAGTACGTGCTGTCCGGCTGATGCTGCGCCGCTCCGGCGTCGCTGCCGTTCCCGCCGGCCCGATCCCACAGGTACTGGACGAAGGTGTAGGAGGCTCCGTAGTTCTCCAGACCCCCGCCCCAGCGGGTCAGCGAGGTCTCCCGGTGGAACACCTGCTGATAGGTGATGTGCGACCCGCCGACCGGGTAGCCGTTGAGGAACATGGCAAAATCGGCCAGTCCCTCGTCCACCCACGACACCTCACCGGTGTCGGAGTAGTTGTGCAGCAGATGCTCCAGCTCGTGGGCCACCACACCCTCATAGGTGAGATCGGTCGAGGTGTCCGGGCTTCCCGTCATGTCCTCGAAATCCAGTGAATCCAGGACAATCGAGTTGATGCCGTGGTCGGCCAGCAGGTTCGGCGCGAAGTAGCCGGCCGTACGCTGGCCGGCGTCGCAGTTGTAGTAGGACTCGTCGAAGACGTTGTAGACGAGCAGGACCAGGCTCGGATCGACCGGCGTGCCATCGGAGAGATGATCCCCGATCGGCCCGAAATGCGTCTCGTCGACGGCCACGATGTGATTGGCGACCTCGTCGCCGAGCGCGTTGATCGTCTCGGGGGTGAAGGAGTTCAGGTCGACGATGCCGGAGTTGGTCGCGCAGGGCACGGCGTTGTCACCGGGATCGGGATCGATCGTCGGATCGAGACCGAACACGCCGGCGGCCCCGTTCTCCCAGCCCTGCGGGGCGTAGATGTAGACCGACGTGCCCTCCGGGGTCTCGCCCGCATAGGCGCGGGTGAAAGTGATGGTGCGTTCCCCACCGGCGTAGTCGTCACCGACCCCGAGGTCGAACGAGCCGACCCCGGGCGTGATGGCGGGCCTGGTGGTTTCCGCGGCGGCCGGCAGCGCCGCCAGCGACAGGGCGCTCGCCGCGGCCAGGGCCACGGCACCGATGAGACTTGGTTTGATCATGCGGGACCTCTCGTGGACCGGTCCGCCAGGTGCGGACCGGAAAGGTAGCCCGGGCAGAACTCCGGGCGACGGCGCTCGGAAACACCATCACCGGTGACACTAGGGAGGCCGGGGTGCATCGGCGGCCGGTCGTTTCCACCTCGTCACATTTCGTTACAGGATGGACCACTGTCGGCGCATCCTCGGGCGATGACGGCTCCCTCATGCCGGTGCCGCCGCAGATGCTCGGCCCGCCCGCCGTTCCTCCCAGTCGCTCAGCCCGGCCGGGCTGGTCACCTCGTCGAAGCCCAGCCCGAGGGCGCCGCGGACCGGGCCGCCCTCGCCGAAGGTCGCGTCCAGCACCGGTGGTGGGTCGGCGCGGTGGAACACCATCAGTCCCTCGCGGTAGCCCCGGTCGAACGCCTCCGGGTCGGCCACCCGCAGCCGTGGCCCGAGGCCGGCAAGGGTGACCACCTCCGGGTCGTGCAGGTTCACCAGGGCGCCGATGCCACGGCCCAGCGCGCGCACCGTGACCTCGATCGCGTGCCGGTCCGTCGGTCCTGCCTGCCCGCCCCCGATTCGGGCGTCCAGCAGACCCCGCGCGTACGTGTAGGGATCGGCCGGTTCAGCGTCGCCCCGCAGCCGCGCGAGGGCGCGTCCGTCCACCATGAGGTCCCAGCACCCGTACGCCCCGCACGGGCAGCGCAGCGAGGGGTCACCCAGGGGCAGGTGTCCGTACTCGCCGCCGGCACCGCGCGCCCCGGTGACCGGGCGTCCGTCGAGCAGCAGCACCCCGCCGACCCCGACCGCGACCAGCAGGTGCAGGGCGACGGACGCGCCGCGGGCCGCCCCGCATCTGGCCTCGGCGACGCCGCCGAGGGTGGCGTCGTTGCCGGCGATCAGCGGCACCCGAAGATCGTCCGGCAGGCCGGCGGTCAGGACCGACAGGTCGGTCCGGGTGTTCCACCCCCGGGTGGCGAACTGCAGCACCCTGGTGCCGCTCACCGTCCCGGCCACCACCGCGACCACGGCCCGTACTCGTCCGGACGCCGACCGTACCGCGGTCTCGACGGCCGAGGCGATGCCGGGCAACACATCCTGGTCGAGACTGGGGTGTCCCTGGCCGGGGAAGACACCGGCTGCCACATCACGGGTGTTTCCGGCCAGATCGCCCAGCACCACCCGCCACCCGGCACTCCTCAGGTCCACCACCAGCACGAGCGGGCCGGCGGGATGAGCCGTCAGGACCGTCGTCGGACGGCCCGGTCCGGCCGGGCGGGCCCGGCGTTCGGCGAGCAGGTGGGCGGCTCGAAGGCGTTCGATGAGGTCGGCAGCGGCTCCGCTGCCCAGCGCCAGTTCCTCGCGGGCCTTGGTGCGGGTGATGCCCGGGGAGGCGTGCATCACGCCGAGCAGCTCGGACGCGGTCGCCCATCGCAACTGCGCCGCCCGATGCGTCCGTGCCCCGGCCGCGGTTGAGGGACCTGGCATGCGGCCAATATAGTCGTCAGGCGAGGAAAAGAGAGGGGATCCGGTGACCAGGACCCATCAACCACCCACCGGGCCGTCGGCGGATCACGCCGCCGGCAGCCCCGCGGTGGCCGTCGCGCGACCTCTCCCGCGGACCGCCCTGTCGATGCTCGCGCTGGCCGCGTTCGCCGCCGTGACCACCGAGATGCTGCCGGTCGGGGTGCTGCCCGCCATCGGCACGACCTTCGGGGTCGGGGAGGCGGTGACCGGGCGCCTGGTCAGCCTGTATGCGATGCTCGTGGCGGTGTTCGCCGTCCCGCTGACCATCGCCACCAAGCGGGTTCCCGGCAAGCTTCTCATCGTGCTGGCGACCACCGGCTACGCGGTCAGCAACCTGATCAGCGCGCTGGCGCCGACCATCGAGGTGTTCGCCGCCGGGCGGGCCCTCGGTGGCCTCACCCACGCCCTGTTCTTCTCGGTCTGCATCGGCTACGCCGCCCGGCTGGTGCCGCCGGCGCAGGCGGGCCGGGCCCTGGCACTCACCTCCATCGGCCCCTCGGCCGGTTTCGTCCTCGGCGTCCCGCTGAGCACCGGCCTGGCGCACGTCGCCGGCTGGCGGTACGCGTTCGGCGCCCTGGTCGCGCTGATGGTTCTCGTCTCACTGCTCATCGTCCGCCTGTTGCCCGGCGTGGCAAGGTCGGACGTGCCTCGCTCGCCCGCGCCGGCCCGGCCGGGCATCACGAGCCGGCCGCGAGGCCGGTACCCACTCGACTGGCGGATGCTGGCGGCGGGCGCGGTCGTGCTGGCCAACACCCTGGTCTTCTTCGGCCACTACACCCTCTACACCTACGTCAGCGTGCTGCTGCTGCGGTCGGGCGCGACGGAGAGCATGGTGGCGCCGATCCTGCTCGTCTTCGGTGCCCTGGGCCTGGTGGCGGTGTGGAAGGTCGGCCCCCAGTTGGACCGCCGGCCGCGGCGCAGTGCGCTTGTCGTCGTCGGGCTGATCGCCCTGGGCATGGCCGCGGTGGGCGGGGTCGTCCCCGTGCTACCCGCCGTGATCGCGGCCGGGGCCGTCTGGTCGGCGTCCTTCGGGCCGGTGCCGTCGCTGTTCCAGAGTGCCGTGGTGCGCACGCGGGCGATGACCCCGGAGGTTGCCGGCGCCTGGATCAACTCGACGAGCAACGTCGGCATCGCCTCCGGCGCCGCGCTCGGCGGCGTCGTCCTCGACCACCTGGGCATCCGCGAGGTCGCCTGGACGGCGGCGATCCTCACGGCCGTCGCCCTGATCGTCGTGGTCCGGGCGCACCGGGCCTTCCCGGCCACGACCGGCCAGTTCCCGGCCCGCCACTCATAACCGGCCACCCAGGAGCGGGGCCGGCCGCCCGGCCACCATCGGGGTCTGCCCGCGAAGGGGCCCGACCGGTTAGCATCGCGGTATGCCTGTCGCGCCGCCCGGCGACCTCGTGCCCGCGATCAGCGGCTCCATCGCCGCGGGCGACGTCGCCCGGGTGCTCCTCGTCGGCGCCGCCGGCACGGGCAAGTCGGCCTGCCTGCGGGCCTTCGAGGGTGCCTTCGGAGCGGTCCGGGTCGTCCGCCTGCAGACCAGTCCCGGTCTCGCCGACGTACCGTTCGCGCTGCTCGCCCAGGCGATCCCGGTGCCGGCGGGGGAGTCGGCCGCAGCCATGGTTCGCACCGCGGCCACTACCCTCGCCGCGCAACCGCCGGCAGTCTTCCTCATCGACGACGTGGAGTACGCCGACGAGAGCTCGCTGGCCACGTTGTTCGCGGCCCCACACAGTGTGGTGGCCACCGCTGCCTCGCTGGACGACCTGCCGCTCACAGTGCTGAAGGCGGTCGCGGCGCGCGCGATCCGGGTGGAACACCTGCGTCCCCTCGACCGGGCGGCCTGCGCCGTCGAGTGCGGCGAGGTTCTCGGCGGGCCCGTCGATCCTGCGGTTGCTCGGCGGATCCGGGAGCTGACCGAGGGCCGATGGACCCTGGTCCGGGCCATGGCGGACCATCTGCGCAACAGCGCCGGGATTCGGCTGGTCGCCGGGGTCTGGACCTGGAACCCCGGGGCACCCGCCGCCGCGGCGCCGGACATTCCTGCGGGAGACCCGGACCTTCCTGCGGGGGACCCGGACCTTCCCGCTGGGGACATCGTCCACGCACTGCTGGCCGCGCGGCTGCGAAGCGTCATCCGGGCCACCGCGAGTTGGTGGACCTGCTGGCGGTGTGCGGGTCGCTGCCGGCCGGATCCCTCCCGGACCGCCTCGGTCCCGCGCTGGCGGCGGGCATCGCCGGCCGTGTCCTGGCCAGCTCCGGCACCGGCCGGGCCGCGCAGGTGGCGTTGTCGCCGCCCGTGCTGGCCGAGGTCGTCCGGGCCCGCCTGGACCCGCTGCGGGTCGCCGCGCTGGCCGCGCAGGGGGCCGCGGCGCTGGTTGCCGACGGGGATGCCGACGCGGCGGCGTTGCTCCGGGCGGCGCGGCTCGGCCTGCTGGCGGGGGACCGGAATCCTCCGGTGGATCCTGTCCGGGCGGCCGCGCTGGCGATCACCCTCGGCATGGTCACCCTGGCCGAGGAACTCGCCCGCGAGGCGCTGCGACGGGGTCCGGATGACGATGCGGCCCGGCAGCTCCTCGCCGTCACGCTCAGCTGGCGCGGCGACGGGTCCGGGGCCGAGGAACTCTTCGCGGTGTCCGCCACCGTCGCCGGACAGGCGCCGGGCGGTGACCTCGCCGTGATGACCGCGGCGGCCCGGGCGGCGAACCTGTGCTGGTCGTGCGACGACCCCGCCGAAGCCCGGCGCGTCCTCGCCGCGGCGGAAGCCGCCGGGCCGGGAGTCGAGGCGATGGCCCGGCTGTGCGCGGCCCGCTCGGCGATCGGCAGTTTCGAGGGTCATCTCCCGGCGGCGCGGGCCGACGCGACCTGGGCCCTGGCCCACTCCGCAGACCCGTTCACCCAACTGTGGGCCGCGTCCGGAGCTGCCCTGGCCCGCGCCCTGACCGGTGGTGCGGGCTGCGCGGACGAGGTCCGCGGTCAGGTCGGGACCGGCCTCGCCGCGGCCGCCGACTGTGCCGCCGGGCTGCAACCGTGGCAACTCGGACTGGCCGGGGTGCTCGCGCTGGTCCCGGAGGGCCGGTTCGACGAGGCCGACAGTCTGTTGGACGGACTGCAGTCGTACGCCCTGCACGAGCCGGTGTCGGAGGGTCTGGACGCGCTGCTGCGAGCGGTCATCTGGTACGGCCGGGGCCGGCTGGCGGAAGCCCGGCTGCGTGCGGTGGCGGCGTGGGGAGCGCTGCGGGCGCGCACACCGATCGGGTGGCAGGCCATGGCCGCCGGCTTCGCGGCGCTGGTGCATGCCGGCTGCGGCGACCTGCGCCTGGCGACGGAGCTGATCGGCTGGCTGGACGCCCATCCGGTACGTTGCCTGGCCGCATTCGAGCCGATGGTGCTGCGGATCCGTGCCCATGTCGAGTACGCCTCGGGGCATCTGTCGGCGGCGCGTCGCCTGGCGGAACAGGCCGTGTCGCGGGCCCGCAAGGGCGGGTTCGGACTGTGGGAGCAGGGAGCGGTTGTCGACGCGGCGAGGTTCGGGGTGCCGGTCGATCCGCGCCGGCTGCAGGCGCTGGGCACCGGCGGCGGGTTGGCCCGCGCCCAGGAGGCCGCGGTGGTGGCGATGGCGGCGCGTTGCGGCGATGACCTCCTGGTGGCGGCGCAGGCGCTGGAGATGGCGGACGCGACCCTCCTGGCGGCAGACGTCACCGGGCGGGCACTGGCGATCTTCCGCGCCCAGCACGACCTTGCCGGTCAGCATCGGGCGCTGCTCCAGTTGGAGGGGATGCGACGACGCTGGCAGTTCCCGGCCGGGTGCCCGTACCTGCCCGCTGGCGGTGGGGGCCTGCTGACCTCCCGGGAACAGGACGTCGCCCGCTATGTCAGCGGTGGGGCGAGCAACCGGACCATCGCCGACGCCCTGGGAGTGTCGGTGCGGACGGTGGAGGGTCACGTCTATCGTGCCTGCCAGAAGCTCGGACTGACCGATCGGCAGGCCCTGGCCGCGTTCATGAACCCCCGATACCAGGACGGGCGACCCGCACCGGACGGGCTCGGGCGACTCGCGTAGCCGACTACTCAGGTGTGTGACGCGAGTCACTGGCACGCTGAGATCCGCGTGCGACCCGCCCGGGTCGCGCGCGGCGCGAGATCCCGAAAGGACCTTCCCCATGACCGCTCCCCACGAGGTCGTCGGAGCCCTCACCACCCGATTGGGCGACCGAGTCGTCGGATCGGACTCCCCCGAATGGCTGTCCCGGACAAGTCCCTGGAACGTGGCGGTGCCGCAGGCCCCCGACGCGGTGGTCCTCGCTCGCGACGTGGACGACCTGCGTGCTGTGTTGGAGGTCGCGGACACGTACGGCCGGCAGGTCACCGTCCAGCCCCGAGGCCACGGCGCCACGTGGGGGCTGGAGGGGACGATCCTGGTGCGTCCGGCCGGCTTCGACGCCGTCGAGGTCGACCCGGTCGCCCGGGTCGCGCGGATCGGCGCGGGTGTCACCTGGGGCCGGGCCGCGGGCGCGCTGGCCGGATCCGCTCTGCTCCCCGCGTACGGCAGCAATCCGTCCACCAGTGTCGTCGGTTACCTGCTGAGCGGGGGACTGCCGATGTTCGGCCGGGCCCTCGGTCTGGGGGTCCAGTCGCTGCGGCGGGTCGAGATCCTCACCGTCGACGGGCACCACCGGTGGATCGACGACGATTCCGATCCCGAGCTGCTGTGGGCGTTGCGGGGTGCGGGCAGCGCCCTGGGCGTCGTCACCGCGGTCGAGATCGACCTTCGGCCCGTCACCGCGCTGTACGGCGGCAAGCTGCTGTTCCCCGTCGAAGCCGCCCACGATGTGCTCACCGCGGTGCTGACCGAAGGCGAGGGCTCCGACGACGAGCTGAGTCTCACCGCCACCCTGATCGCCTTCCCGCCACTGGAGGAGTTGCCGCCCTTCCTCGCGGGTCGTCGCGTCGTGTCCGTCGACGTCCTGGGCCTTGATCGGCCTGACGAGCATTCCGCGATCGCCACCCGGCTGGCCGCGGTGGCGACGCCGATCGTGCCCTTCGCACTTGCCCCGCTCGACGTCGACGGGGTGCACGCGGTCCTCCAGGAGCCGACCGACCCGTTGCCGGCCCGCGACTGGTCTCGGCTGTCCGACGCGGACACCGACACGGTCCATGCGATCGCGGACGTCTTTGCGTCCGAGGCGGGGGCCGCCCTGCTGAACGTGGGCGTACGGGTGCTCGGCGGTGCCCTCGCCCGGGAGGGTGACCGACCCGCCATCGCCGGGCCGATCCGCGAGACCCACGTCGTGCACGGGATCGCGATCGCCGCTCCCGGCGACGAACGCGTCGACCTCGCCCTGGGCGAGTTGCGCGATGCCCTCGACGACGGAGGCCCGGTGCGCACGGTCGGCACTTTCCTGGGCCATGACCAGTACGACTACTCCGGCGCCTACGACGCCGACAGTCTGCACCGGCTCGGTCTGGTCAAAGCGGCCGTCGACCCGGCCCATCGACTCGTGGGCAACCGCGACCGCGGCTGACCACCATCAGACCTGGCGACAGGGGGGATGAGGTAGCCGGCCGGGACTCCGCCGAGGAGTCCCGGCCGCGCGATCTCGTGCAGGTCGGGCCCGAGGAAGGCCGCTCCGGGTCCGGTCGCCGATGCCGGGAGCGACGTTCTGCACGAACCGGGTCCGCGGATCACTCGACGATCTCGCGGCGGGCGTAACGCCTTCCGGCCAGTCCCACCGCCCCCACGACCACCGCGAGGGCCAGCGCCACGAATTGCGCCCGGAGGCCGTCGGTGGCGACGGCCGAGGCCGGGAACCATTGCAGCGGCGTGACGATGTCGTACGGGGTGGTGCCGACGAACTGCTCGGTGAGCGCCGCCCGGTACTGTACGGCGGCGGCGACCCCGTACGCGGCGACGGTGAAGGCCATCGCCGCCAGGCTGCCCAGCCAGGGCAGCCGGGTCAGCGACGCGAGCACGAGCGATACCGCCAACACCACCAGCCCGGTCAGCCACAGGCCGACCATGGTCGACCGGACCGCGCCGGTGAGCCCCGCGCCGTACAGGGGAAGGACGAGCAGGAACAGCATGGCCAGTCCGGTGATCAGGACGTACGCCGTGAGCTCGGTGATCGCCGCCAGGACCTTGGCCAGCAGGATCCGGATCCGTGGCACCGGCGTGGTGAACAGGAAATCGGCAGTGCCGGCCCGGCTTTCCCGGGTCACCGCGACGACCCCGAGCCACGCGGACAGGAAGATCACCAGGATGGCGCACCAGAAGTACATGCACAGGTAGCCGCCGAGGGGCGTGTCGAGCGGTGCGGCGGCCAGGCCGAACATGATCCGGACGCCGAGCGGGAAGGCGTCGATGGCGGCGGCGAGTTCGCCCATGGAATCACCCAGCGACCAGAACTCGCCGAGTGCAAAGAGATTGAGGACCAGTTGGAGGGCGACCCAGACGAGGAACAATTTCCGGGCCAGTCGCAGTTCGATGCGATAGACGGCGAGCATGACGATCCCCTTCGGATCAGTCCGCGAAACGTACGTCGGCGCGGCGCTGGATGAATGCCCCGGCGAGGGTGAAACCGAGGATGAGCAGGATCGCCCAGATGAGATATCCGGGTTCATATCCGCCGCGCCGGGCGATCTCGCTGTCGAGGAAGAACTGGAAGGGTGACAGATAGGTGAGAATCCGCCAGTGCATGATCGTGGCGAACGATCCGATGCACAGGCTGACGAACACCACGAAGGCGCTGACCAGCAGCGTGGAGCGGAGGTTCGGCCAGCGCGCCCCGACGAACAGGCCGACCCCGGCGAACACCCAGGTGACCAGCACTGCGGACCCGGCGACGAGCCAGAACTCCCGATGGTCGAAGGCCTGTCCCTTGTCCCCGATCTCGGCCGCGTAGGCCGCCAGACCGTACGCCACGCCGGTGATCGTCGTGCCGATCCAGACCGTGAGTGCTTTCGCCCAGAACACGGCGGACCGGCCGACCGGCGTGGTGAGGAGGAACTCGGCGGTGTGCTCGCGATAGTCCTTGGCGAGAATGGTGCTGCCCAGGTGCATGCCGTGGATACCGAGGGGCAGCATCAGGAAGATCGTCAGGAAGCCGAACATTCCCACCGGGGTGACGAGGTGCTCCACCGACAGCCCGATGGCGGCGACCGGGCTGGAGGGCCCGCCGATCGTGTCCAGGACATTCGCCTGGGACGAGCCGGTGAGGAATCCATTGTAGATCGGCAGCAGCACCCAGATGGCGAAGGCCATCGACAGTGCCCAGGCGAGAAGATATCCTCGGTGCTGGCGTAACTCCGAACGGAGTACGGTACCCATGTCAGTCCCTCACCGGTAGTAGTGGAGGAAGATCTCCTCCAGGTCGGGTTCCTCGAGATAGAGGTCGACCAGCGGCAGGTTCCGCAATCGGTCGAGCAGGATTCCTATCGGCCCTTGGTGGATGAACGTGACTCCCTCGGGAGATGTGGTCACGTCGGCGACATTCAGCCCGTCGACAAAAGACGCCGGGATCGGCACATCGGTTCGGACGACCACCCGCTTGTATCCCTGCCGGCGAAGTTCGGCGATGTTCTGTACGTTGACGAGCGCACCTTCACGCAGGATCGCCACGCGCTGACAGATCCGCTGGACGTCGCCGAGCACATGGGAGGAGAAGAAGACGGTGGCACCGCGGGCATTCTCCTCGCGCAGGATGTCGAAGAACTCCTGCTGCATGAGGGGATCCAGCCCCGACGTCGGCTCGTCGAGGATGATCAGGTCGGGGGAGTGCAGCAGCGCGGCGACAAGCCCGACCTTCTTCTTGTTGCCCAGGGACAGGTGCGAGATCCGCCGGTCCAGGCCGAGGTGGAGCCGGCCGGCGAGCTCACGGATCCGGGCATCGGCGTCGACCCGATGCAGGTCGGCGGCGTACGCCAGGAACTCCCGCACCCGCATCTGCTCGTAGTACGTCGGCTCGCTGGATGCGTAGCCGACCCGGGCGGCGATCCGGGGTGCCTCGGTGAGACAGTCGAGGCCGAAGATCCGGGCCGACCCGCCGGAGGGGCGGACGAGGGCGAGCAGGGTCCGGATCGTCGTCGACTTGCCGGCCCCATTGGGTCCGATGAACCCGAAGACCTCCCCGGGTCCGACGGTGAAGCTGAGGTCGGTGATGCCGCGCTCGGTCCCGTACCGTTTGGTCAGGTGATCGAGTTCGATCGCAGGCGTGGTCACGGGCGTTCCTTTGTCGCGAGGGCGTGTTCGAGCATGTCGAGGTAGCCGTCCATCTCGTCGGACATGGCGGCGAGGTCGTCGTTCGGATCCGGGCCGGCCAGGGCCATCCCCTCCGCGGCGAGGATGAGCAACCGGACCAGCCGCTCGGGGTCGACGCCCGGCGGTAGTTGTTGCGCGTCGCCGGGGCGGACGACGAGCCGGACCGCATTCCGGACCTCGTCATCGGGCTTGCGGACGAACTCCCGGCGGGCCTCGGCGTCGGACTCGGTGAGCATCGTCCCCAGGAAGCTGGTGAGGTGGGGCCGGCGGCGCAGCGCCGTGGTCTTCATCCGGGAGGCGAGCCGGATCCGCTCGAAGAGATCGGGCTCGGCATCCAGGGCCGCCGTGTCGTACATGTCGGCCGTCACCTGCCCGCAGAACGCGACGAGGTAGTGATAGAGGCGCTGTTTGGTACCGAACCAGTGGAAGAGAAGGGGCTTCGAGACCCCGGCGGCACGGGCGATGTCGGCCATCGACGCCTTGCGATACCCGTGCCGGCCGAAGACCGCCAGCGCGGCGTCGACGACCACGTCCCGTTGGGCCTCGGGCAGGCGTTCGAACGCCTCGGTGTCGGCCATCCGCCCTCCTACGCTGCTCGGTCTTGACCGATTCGGTCAAGACCGAGCGTACGAGTCTTGACCGAATCGGTCAACCGGGGTCCCGGACCTCGGGTCTCAGGCCCAGGAGGGCGTGCGCAGGACCGCGATCACCGAGGTTCGTCCGGATCGCGGCGCTCCACGCCGACCGTCGCCTGACCCACGATCGCCGCGACCGCTCCGACGGCCACCAGCACCGGTGCGAACACCGCGCCGACAGCGGTCACGGCGGCTCCGGCCGCCAGCGGGGTGTCGAGCAGCACGCGGCCTTCCGCATTCTTGATGACCACCCGGCGGACGTTGCCCTCCCGGATCAGCCGGCGGACCCGGCCCACGAGCTCCGATCCTGCGACGGTGAACTCCTCATAGCGGCCCATGGCCCCTCCTCGCTCGATGTGTCGCCTGTCCACATCCACTGTGCCCTGCCACATCCACTGTGCCCTGTCGCCCGGCCCCGCCTCACCTCCTCACCACGACGGGGACGGGATCGCTTGTCGTGGTGCCGGCCGCGTTGGTGAACTCCACCGTGTAGGTGTGCACGCCCGAGTTGCGGCCGCTCACCTGCACGGTGGCCCTCTGGGCCTGCGGGGACCGGGCCTCCAGCACGCCGCGCCCGATCTCCACGCCGTCCTCCAGGAAGCGGTAGCCGGTGGCGTTCGTGCCCCACCACAGGTTCGCCGTGAGGGTGTAGCTGCCGTCACCGTCCCAGTTGTCGTGGGAGAGTGCCGGTTTGCCGGGAGTGGCGTGACGGACCTCGACCACCAGGGGTTCGGTGGGCGTGGTGCCGCGGGAGTTGGTGAGCTCGCCGGTGAACCGGTAGGTCCCGTTGGGCAGGCCGGCCACGTCCACGACCGCCTGCTGGGCTCGCGGTGAGGCCATCTCCAGGGGCACCTCGGCGACCTTCGCGCCGTCCCGGTAGAGCGTGAACAGGCTGCCGTTCTCGCCCCACCACGTGTTCATCGTCACCCGGAAGGTGCCGTCGCTCAGGCCGGTGTCCCAGCCCTCGTCGGAGGACAGCCGGCCGACCGCGGGTGCCCGGGTGGCGTTGTCGGCCGGCACCCGGGGCAGCACCTCGACGGTGACCGCTGCGCTGATCGTGTCATCGGCGGTCGAGGTCGCCGTGACGGTGGTCGACCCGGGCGCGACCCCGTGGACGGTGCCGTCCGGATCGACGGTGGCGACCGCGGGATCCGCCGACGACCACACCACCCGCTGGTCGGCGCCCTCCGGACTGACGGTGGCGGTCAGCGCGAGGGTGTCGCCGGCCTTCACCCGGTCGCCGCCGCCGATCGCCACGGACTCGGGCGGCTCGGAGCCATAGACCTCGACCTCCACCAGGCCGGATGCCCAACCTGCGCCATTGCCGTTGTGGTCGTTCACCACGCCGTCGACGGCCACCCTGACGTGGCGGTAACGTCCGGCCACCCGGTCGCTGGTGAATCCGACGACCCTGTTGTGACTCCGGTCGGCGACGGTGGTCCAGGTGCGGCCGTCGTTGCTGCCCGCCAGCACGTACTGGGAGTACGTCTCCGAGCCGTTGTAGCTGCGCCAACTGATGTCCACTCGGGACAGGTCGTACGCGGCCCCGAGGTCGACCTGCCAGGAAAAGGTGCTGGTGTCACCCGGGAAGTAGTAGTGGCTGTTGTCGTAGCGGTTGGTCGTGTAGAGGACGCCGTCGTTGGCCGCGGCCGCCGGGGCGACCTCGGGGTCCTCACCGGGGTCGGCGACGTCGTCGGTGTAGCCGGCCGACAGGCTGCCTGATGGGCTCGCCGAGGCGGGCTTGCCCCGGGACAACAGGGTGTTGCCCTGATCGACGATTTCACCCGACGCCGCG
Source organism: uncultured Propionibacteriaceae bacterium (assembly GCA_964528755.1). Classification (GTDB taxonomy): domain Bacteria; phylum Actinomycetota; class Actinomycetes; order Propionibacteriales; family Propionibacteriaceae; genus Raineyella. The sequence goes on along the minus strand of CAZGWN010000058.1, from coordinate 11,749 downwards.
TCCAGCCGCCAGCTGTCGGTGAAGTTCAGCGTGGCCGTGTGCCGATCGGCGTCGATCTGCAGGGGAAGCCACACGTACGTCGAGGTGCCCAGGGCCGACGGCACCCACCGGTCGCCCATGTAGACCAAGGAGCTGCCACCGTCGCTGCGCTGCAGCTGGAGGATGGAGGTCGGCTGGCTCTTGAACGTGGTGTTGTTGCCGACATTCGTGTTGGCCGACCAGCCCTCGGGGTCGGACAGGTCGGCCGTGTGGGCGTACTTCAGCTGGTTGGGGTACCAGCCCGACTGGCCGGAGGTGAACAGGTAGTACTCCCCGTCGACCTCGGTGATCGCCGCGGCCTCCCGGCTCTCCCCGGTGAACACCGGGTAGGACCGCTCGGGGTCGGCGTGCACGAAGTCGTCCGACAGCGGGTAGATCCGGAGCTGGACGTGCGCCTCGGCCGAGATCAACCAGCCGCGTCCGTCGGCATCCACGTAGACGGTGAAGTCGCGCGACTGGTGGCCTGCAGGCGTGTACCCGGCCGCGCGGTAGGCCGCCTCCGCCGCTGCGAAGTCGGGGTGGCTGCCGTCGTCGACGCTCGCCTGGATCGCCGCGGTCTGTTCCAGGTCCCAGACCTCGCCGACCCCCGGGCGACCGTGGTACTGCACCGCGTACGGTCCGTCGATCGTGGGACTGGTCGCGACGACCACCTGCGAGGAGGTGTAGTCGGCGGCGGTCTCCCAGTGGCCCCACAGCACGAAGCTGCGGGTCTGCTCGTTGTAGACGAGTTTGGGTCGCTCGACCTTGCAGGTGGCCTGCCCGGTGGTCCCGCAGTCGAGGCCGGCGGCCTCGGGGGCCAGGATCGTGGCCACGAAGTCCCAGTTGAGGAGGTCCCTGGACCGGTAGAGGTTCACCCCGTTGAAGGAGGCGGAGTTGTGCGCCTTGTCCTCGCCGACCCAGTAGTACCAGCCGTCGTGTTCCAGGAAGCCTCCGCCGTGGGCCTGGATCGGGTTGCCGGACGTGTCGAACCACGGCTGTCCCACCGGGACCGAGGTGTAGGGGCCCTCCTGGACGACGATGGTGTACGCGGCCGTCGTCACCGGGCTCGCCACGCCGTTGACCACCGCGACGGCGTTGACCGTGGTGGTCTCCGAGACCGTGAACGGCTCGGCATAGCGGGTGCCGTGGAGCCGGCTCGGGGTCGACCCGTCGGTGGTGTAGTAGACGACGGCCTCCGGGGCGGCCGTGATGGTGACCTGCTGGGGTCGGTTGTAGAACCGGCCGGCCGACGGTTCGATCGTCGGGGCGGCGACCACTTCGGGGGACAGGTCGAGGTCCTGGTCGCCCTCGGCGACGGCCAGCCAGGTCACCACGGCTCCCTGCCAGCCCCCGTTGGTCATCCGTACGGTGACGGTGCCGGCCCCGGCCTCGGACAGGGTGAAGGTCCCGGCAACGGCGGTGTCGCGGTGCTCGGGCGTGATCGCACCGGGTTCACTTCTCGCCACGTCGTGGCTGGTCCCGGCGGCGTCGATCACCGTGACGCTCTCGGCGCGGTCGGCGGCCGACCACCACTCGTGCAGGCCGAGGGCGAGGGTGTAGGTGCCGGGTTCGGGCAGGTGGAGCGTGTAGTCGAGGACGTTGCCGTCCCCGTTCTTGCCGTAGTGGCCGTTGATTTCCTTCGGCCCGGCCTGGGTCTGGGATCCGTCCACGCCGGAGTGGCCCCAGGTGGTCGAGGCGGTCTTGGCCTGATCGGCGGCGTCGTTGAGCAGGGCGTCGCCGAGCAGGCGCGCCGCGCCGCGGTAGGCCGTGGACGCCTCTGAGGTGGCCGCCGAGTCGATGTAGACGAACGTGTCGGGCGCCAGTGTCTCGATCGTGCCGGCGACCGGCTCGTCGAGGCCGGCCACCGTCCCGTAGACCGGATAGGTCCGGTACGGCTTGGTGAAGGTCATCCCGGTCAGGTCCCAGGAGACCGGGGCATCGACGGTGTTGCCGTCGGCGGTCGTCACCCGGACGGTGGTCGGCAGGTCGGGGTCCTGCCCGGCGACGACCGCGTAGGCGGGCGTCTCCGCGAGCCCGACGGGAGTGTCGCCCGACCGCAGGACGTACGTGACGGTGAGGACGTCGCTGACCTGTCCGTCGCTGATCGCGACCGCCCGGAGGGTGTGTTCGCCGAACTCGGAGATCTCGATCGGATCGCCGTAGACCGGGCTGTCCGCACTCGGCTCGGATCCGTCCAGGGTGTAGTGGATCACCGCATCGGGGTCACCGCTGGTCAGGGAGACCCGTTGGGCGCCGAAGTAGGTCCCACCGGGCGGGTCGGCGACCGGGGTGGCGACCGGCTCACCGAACACCGCGACCTCGTGGATGCCGTCACCCCAGCCGGTGACCCCGCCCCCGTCCTTGACCTTGGTGGCCGAGGCGACGGCGAGCTTGACGTAGCGGTAGGCGCCCTGATCCGTGATCTCGTCGATGAGGTAGCCGGGCCGCTTGTTGGCCGATCCGTCGACCAGTTCGGTCCACGTCGACCCGTCCAGGCTGCCCTCGATGGTGTACTGGTAGGCGGCCTCCGACCCGTTGAAGAGGAAGGTCGTGGTGTCGATCTCGGTGAGCCGGTGTGCGGTCTGCAGGTCGATCACGAGGTCGTACGGGTACGCGTCGGCCGTGCCCTCGTCGCCGGAGCGGAAGACAGCCGAGGAGGCCAGGTCCGCGCCGTCGGTGACCACCTGCTCGTCGTGGTGGGCCGTTGCCTCGTCGACCGTCACGCTGACCGGCTTGCCCAGCGAAGCAAGACGCCCGGCCTGGACCGGGACCAGGCCGGTGCCGGGATAGTACTCGACCGCGGAGTAGTACTCCATCGAGGCGAACCCGGCGTTGAAGGTCACCGGCAGCAGCCGTGGGTAGTTGCCGGTCGGCTCGGGCGGATTCCAGTTCGCCCCCCATCGGTAGCCGTACATCGCCCACCCGTCGCCGAAGGGCTTGACGGTGTTGGACTGCGTGCCGTACGTCGCGGCGTTGCCGATCTGGCGCAACTCGCTCCAGGGGCCGGCCAGCGACCCGGCGGAGGCATACATCGCCTGGCTGGGCAGCCAGCCCGAGGCGCGCGAGCCGAAGAAGTAGTAGACGCCGTCCACCCGGACGATGGCGGGGGTCTCCCGGTGCTGTCCGGTGAAGGCTACGGTGACCAGGGACTCCGGTGCGGTCCAGGTCTCGTTGAGCCGGTAGATCGCGGTGTCGGCGTTGGTGTTGGTCGCCGAGACGACGTACGCGCTGCCGTCGGTGTCGACGAACAACGACATGTCGCGCGAGTCGCGCCCCAGCGGACGGTCGGTGTAGGTGACAGTGAGCGCACCACCGGGGGCCACCTCGGCCAGGAAGAGCTCGGCCTCGGTGTAGTCGGCGGCGTTCTCCCGGTGTGCGGCCAGGATGATCCGGCCGGTGGTGGGGTGCAGGTGGGCGGCGAATCCCTCCAGCTTCGTGTCCGGCAGGGTGACCAGGTCCCGCCCGGACCCGAAGGTCCGCCCGTCGGCCGACGTCGCCTCCCGGATGGTCGAGGATCCGCCCTCGGCATGGACCGAGTAGCGATAGTAGGTGCCGTCGACCTCCACCCCGGTGGGCAGGCCCAGGTCGTTCCCGCCGGTGGTGTTGTTCCAGCCCACCGGGTCACCGGAGGGGATGAACGGCTCGGCGGTGGCGACCGCCGAGGTCGCCAGCAGGCTGTCCCCGTGGAACGCCTTGACCGTGTAGTCGTAGCTGTGCCCGACCTCCAGGCCGTAGTCGTCGACCGTGTCGCCGCTGGACTGCGCGATCCGCTCCGGCCCGCGGTAGACCTCGTAGCGGTCGGCGTCGGGGACCGTGTCCCAGGTGACCTTGACGTTGTCGGCGGCCTGTCCGCCGCGCAGCTTGAACTCGACGGCGGTCGCCGCCCAGACCGAGATCGTGAGCTCGGCGGTCGAGACCGGGCTGACGTCGTCGCCGACCGCGGCGATCGCCTTGACCGTCGTGCTGGCCGTCACCCGGAACGGGCCCTCGTAGAGCGGGCTGGCGGTCGTCGGATCGGTGCCGTCCAGCGTGTAGTGGATCGCCGCGCCCGCGGTCGACGAACTGATCGAGACGGACTTCGCGCCGCTGAAGGTGCCGGAGCCGGGGTCGATGACCGGGGCGGCGGTGGTGCTGGCGACCTTCGCGACCCCGATCCAGCTCACCACCGGGTAGCCACCGCTGACCTGGCTGAAGGACAGCCGGTAGGGGCCTTCCTGGTCGATGGCGAGGGCCGCCGAGGAGACCACGACCCTGCCCTTGTCGAGCTGGACATCGGAGGCGATCGGGGTGGCCGTGCCGTCCGGGGCGATCAGGGTGACATCCTGTCTCCGGCCGGGGGAGTTCCACCACTCGTAGGCGCCCACCGTGACGGAGTACTTGCCGGGCTCGAGGTCCAGCACGTACGACGCGGGATTGTCCTCGGCGTAGTGACCGGTGGCGTCCTTGGTCGGGCCGGCGTTGGTCTTCGGGGTCCAGTCGGGCTTGTTGCCGGGTGTGCCGTCGAGGTCGTAGCCCCATGTGGCGTCCCCGGTGTACTCCTGATCGGCGACGGCATTGACCATGGTGGCGTCCTCGCCCGTGCCGGCCAGGGCCCGTACGGCTTCGTACGCCGGGGTGTCGGCGACCCCGCCCGAGTCGATGAAGTACACCACGTCGGCCGGCACCACCTCGACCTGTGCACGGACCGTGTCGCCGCCCTCGACGGTCCCGCCGACCTCGGTGGTGGCGTAGGCGGTGGTGGTGTCGACCGCGTCCCAGGCAACCGGGAGGGCCACACCGTCGACGGTGACGGTCTCGGGCAGCGTGCTGGTCGCCGAACCGACGTACGCCGCGGCGTGCACTTGGCCGGTGTCGGGGGTGATCTCCGCCGCGCGTGCGGGCAGGACCCCGATCGGCGCGAGGGCGAGCGGGGTCAGGAGCGTCACCGCGAGGGCGAGCGGCAGGGTGGCGGTGAATCCGCGGGACGTCGTTGTCATGGTGGTCCGTCCTTGGACGCAGGTGTGGCCGGGACTGGTAGCGCAAACATCCCGTGGGATGGTGACGTCACCAGAGACTTGGCCACAACCTACGACCTCCGGTAGGGGTACGTCCACGGTTTGTGACGAATCGGGGTAGCTCCGCCCTGACCGGCGTCCCTGCGCCGGACGCCGGCTGCGGCGCGGGAGCGCCGGTCAGGGCGCGGGGACGTCGGGGCGGCCCGGGGAAAACCGATCACTTTCGATCATCCTACGGGGAGTAGTTGCAGGTGCCGAGGCTCCCTGCTAACGTCGTCACAAATATTCAGCAGGGTCGATTGCCCAGGCCTGCCGAGGAGTTCTTCGGCATCGGCCGCGATTCGGTTCTCGGCCTGCTGTCCATTATCCCACCGGTCAGGTGGGGAGCGCGTCGCGGAGGATTGTTCGGGGCCTTTGTCGGGTCTTTCCGGAAATTCATCCGGGCATGTGCGTGGCTCAACATCACCGACGATGAAGAGGAATCACATGAAGTCAGGAACGGCATTTCGACGCAGATTGTTTGCGCTAACGCCAGGGTGGGGCCGACCTCCTCGTGTGGTGGCGGCCGGTCTGGCGGTCACCGTGATCACCGCGGGGGCCCTGATGGCGCCGGCCGCGGCGGGGGCGGCCGAGCCGGCGCCGAGCACGGGCATCTTCCCCAACGGCCAGACGGTGTTGGACACCGACGGGAAGTCCGTGCAGGCCCATGGTGGCGGCTTCCTGGAACAGAAGGTCGACCCGGAGACCAATCGTCCCGACCCGGACGGAGTCACCACCTACTTCTGGGTGGGTGAGGACAAGTCGAGCAACAGCGCGGTCGGCAACCCGGTCCACCTGTACAAGTCGACCGACCTCACACACTGGGAGGACCTGGGCATCATCCTCGACGTGTCGAGCCAGGACGAGGGCGGCAACCGTCCCCTCAACCACAACAAGCTCGAACGACCCAAGCTGCTCTACAACGAGGCGACCGGCCAGTACGTCCTGTGGGCGCACTATGAGACCGCCGCCAGCTACACGGCCTCGGAACTGGTCGTCGCCACCTCGGACACGGTGACCGGCCCGTACACCATCGAGGGTGGCCAGGACGGCACCAGCGTGCACTTCCGCCCGGGCGCGGGGGACAACCGCCCCGAGGCCTTCGGCAACCGGTACGGCTCGGCCGTACGCGACTGGGACGCCTCGATCACGAGCAAGGTCGAGGGGGCGAGTGACATCAATCCGAGCAAGCCGGTCGTGCCCGACTACCCGTACACCGCCAAGCTCTACGAGAAGGCGCCGACCGTCACCACGGAGGACGGGGAGACCGTCGAGGTGCCGGACGGCAAGGGCGGCACCATCAAGGTGGCGACCAAGAAGGTGACCTCCGCCAAGCCCAAGACCCAGCGGTTCGGGGACAGCAGCGTGGCCAACAGCTACGGGTCCACGGGCTGGGCCTGGTCCTTCGAGCTGGACAACATCAAGCAGGACACGACCGTGAAGGCCGCCGCCGTGCGGATGACCGACTACGACACCCGGTTCTACGATCTCTACCAGGAGGCCGCGGCCTCGGTGGGTGTGTCGCAGCAGAAGCCCGAGCAACTCGTCCGCTACCCGGCCAAGGCGGGTACGTACGGCGCCGAGCCGGCCACGGTGTCCGGTCCGGGCGAGGACAACGACATCGACGCCTCCGCCACGGTGTCGTCGACGTACGACATCGTCGAGTCCGGTGCCGACACCTTCGACGAACTGGCGGCGCCGACGCTCCACCCGGGCATCGACGAAAAGGCCGACCCGGACGACGACGCGGTGCTGGTCAATCCCCAGGACATGGTGTTCATCACCGCGCCCCAGTCCAAGGGGGAGATCTGGTACACCACCGACGGCAGCGAACCCGAGATCGGTGGGGAGAACTCCACCCGGTACTACCTGAACGCCGGCAACCACATCACTGTCTCCGACCTGGTCGAACCCGGCCGGACGCTGACCGTACGGGCGACGTCCTTCCTGGACGGCGAGGCCAGCACGACGACCTCGGTGGACTACCGACTGGCGACCGAGGCCGAGCGCACCTCCGTACCGGTGTTCGACCCGGTGATCTCCGCGCCGGCCGGCAAGTACCAGTCCATCGGCTACAAGCACATCAACCTGTACTCGCCGACCTTCGGCGCCGAGGTCTACTTCACCGCCGACGGGGTCGACCCGACCGACGTCGTCCAGGTCAAGGGCGACAACCTCGGTTACGGGTCGCGGGACTTCACCGTGTGGCAGGATCCGCAGACCGGCAAGGCCTACCTGATCACCGCACAGGATCACATCTACATCCGGGTCTGGGAGCTGACCGACGACTTCACCGCCGTCGACCCGACCAAGGAGTACGACATCTACGTCGGCAAGCACCGGGAGGCCCCCGCCCCGATCAGGGTGGGTGAGTTCGTCTATCTGTTCACCTCCTACCAGTCCGGCTGGAACCCGAACCAGGGCCAGTACGCCAGGACCTCGGACATCGCCTCCGGATTCGATCAGCCCCGCAACAGCGCCGGGATCGCGACCAACGCGGACTTCGTCGACCGGGAGAACTTCGACGGGCCGCAGGACAACGGCGCCTACCCGAAGACCACGCCGGACAGCGCACAGCCCTCGCTCGGGCACCGCAACGGCGAGGCGGTCTGGAGCGCACTGCAGCCGTTCGGCGACAACACCAACTATCGCAGCCAGCCGACCAGGATCTTCCAGATCGGCACCGCCGAGAACCCGCAGTACCTCTTCTTCGGTGACCGTTGGAACCCCTCGGCGCTGGGCAAGTCGACCTACACCATCTACCCGCTGACCATCGACAACGAGGCCGAGGGGCCGCTCGGCACGCCGGGCAAGGCCACTCTCACCCCGGCGTCGTCGGTGCAGATCAGCCGCGCCGACGACGGTACGTTGTCCCTTGTCGCGCCGCAGTCGCGAAACCTCGCCCAGGACCAGGGGGTGGTGGTGACCTCCTCCACGCCGGCCATCAGCGGCGGCACCGGCGAGCCGTACGACCCCTCGGTCGTGATCGACGGCGAGGACTGGGACGTCGACAACTACGACGACATCGAGCCGTTCTTCCGCGGCGTCGGCAGCAACTACTGGATCACGCTGGAACTGCCCAAGCCGGCCGTCGTCAGCGACGTGCGATTCTCCAGCCGCCTCATCGGCGGGTCGGAGGCCGCGCACTACTACCGTGTCTACGGCAGCACCGACGGAACCACCTGGGATCTGCTGGTGGACGCGGTCGACAACCGCAACTACGGCTACAACAGCGACGCGGTCTCGGGGGTCTACAAGTACATCAAGCTGAACATCACCGGGAACGGCAAGGGTGACTGGGCCTCCGGCGTCTACGAGATCTCCGTCGTCGGCGACGACCATGCGGCGGACACCTCCGCGCTGGATGCCGCCATCGCGCGGGGTCAGCAGATCCTCGTGGACGACCAGGGCAGGTACACCTTCGCGAGCCTGCAGGCCCTCGACGCCGCGGTCGACGACGCCGTCGCCCTCCGCGAGTCGGGCGCCACGACCGAGGCCACCATTGCCTCTGCCGTGGCGGCGATCGACACGGCCATCGACAACCTGGAGCCGCTGGGCGGCGCCGCGGTGGACAAGTCCGACCTGTCGGCTCTCTACCTCGACGTGGAAGGCCTCAAGAAGGCCGACTACGAACCGTCCGGCTGGAAGCCGTTCGACGCGGCCCGCAAGCAGGCCAAGGCCGTGCTGGTCGACGCCAAGGCGACCCAGCAGCAGGTCGACGCCGCCTTCCAGGCCCTGCAGGCCGCACTCGCCGGCCTGACGCCGGTCGACCCGGCTCCCGGCCCCGGTGAGGTCGCGCTGGACGTCAACGCCCGATCCCAATGCGTGAACGGCAAGGCGGCCATCGCGGTGTGGGCGAAGAACCGTGCCGGGGTGCCGGCCGACATCCGGCTGAGCATCCCCGACGCCACCGCCAAGTTCACCAAGGTGGCCGACGGCGATGCCGTGTACAAGCTGTTCGAGTTGTCCTAAACGAAGCTGAAGAAGGGCGAGGCGACCGTCGCCGGCTACACGTGGGTGGACGGCGAGGGGCACTACGCCACTGTCACCGCCCCGTACCAGGCGGTGAACTGCAAGTGACCGGACGGGGTTCGCCCCGGCCGGCCCGCTGACACACCCGACGACACGGGTGGGCAATCCGCTTCCGCGGGTGCCCACCCGTGTCGTGGCGTCAGCTCCGCTGTTCGGCCCGCCGGTGGGCCCGGTAGGCCCGGGTGCGCGCCCGGTTCTGACACGTCAGCGAGCAGTACTGCCGGCAGCCGGCCGGGGACTGGTCGACGTACGCGTCGGCGCAATCTGCCCCTTGGCAGGTGCCCAACCGGGCGGCGTCGGGGTCGGACAGCAGGTGGTCCAGGAGTGCGACGGCCGAGGCCGCCAGCAGCCGCTGTTGGCTCCGGTGCCCGACCCACGACTGGTGGACGTGCCGCCCGTCCGCGACCCAGGAGGGGGCCAGTCCCGCGGCGCGGGTCAGCCTGTTGAGGTGATCGGCGCAGGCCGCGCCCGATGTCGCGGCGAAAACCGGGTGCACGGCGTCGGCGGTGGTGATCAGCTCGGCGAGGTCCAGCGGCCCGAGGAGCCGTCGCAGAGCGGACTCGGGAGCGCCGCCGCCGGTCGGGTCGGGGTAGGGGTCGTTGCTCTCGTGGGCCGCCGCCCTCGGCACCTGGCCGTACTTGTTGACAACCCACAGCACGAGGCTCATCGGCAACGGGGTGACCGAGGTCGTGGTGGAAGTGTCGGTGTCAGCGGCCATGTTGTCCTCCCCGTGTCGCCAGGAACCCGTGTCGCCAGGAACCCGGGTCGGTGCGAACTCCTGCCGGCACGGGATCGTCGGGTTCCTTGCACGGCATGGTAGCCGAGCAGGCCAAGGCCAGGTCGGCCGATGTCACGGATTGACCACAACCAACCCGTGACATCGGCGTCACGCGTTGATATTGTTCTACACGTGACGGAGGGGAGGATCACCCGCCCCTCGCCCCGACCCAGGAAGGCCGGATCATGGCCCTGACCCGATCGATACCCTGCTCGTCCGCCGCGGATGGGGCCACCCGCCGAGAGGCCCGTCGCGCGATCCCCACCTGGCTCCGATGGGTCGGCCGAGCCTCCACCTTCACGCTCCGGCTGCTCGCCGTCATGCTCGGCAACGACCTCGGGGACGCCGTCGAACGGCTGCCCGAGCACCGGCGAACCCGTGACGAGGCGGCTCGGTACGCCGTGATGCGCGGCTTCAACCGGTAGGGACCGCCGGGGCGGTGCGGCGCGGCCATGTGGGAGACTGGGGCGGATCGATCACCGACGTAACGACTCGCGAAGGAGCGTGTGACGTGCAACAACGATCGCTGGGCAGGACCGGCCGCCAGGTATCCGCCCTCGGGCTGGGCACCTGGCAACTCGGCACCGACTGGGGCAATGTGACCGAGGACGAGGCGATCGCGGTGCTCGACACGGCGATCGGTCACGGTGTCACCCTGATCGACACGGCCGACGTCTACGGCGACGGCCGGTCGGAGACCCTGATCGGTCGCTACCTGGCGACCCACCCCGGCGTACGGGTGACGGTGGCGACCAAGATGGGCCGCCAGTTGCCGCAGGTCGCCGCCAACTACAGTGCGGAGAACTTCCGCTCCTGGGTCGACGGCTCGCGGCGGCGCCTGGGTCTGTCGACCCTGGACCTGATCCAATTGCACTGCCCGCCCGGCGAGGTCATCGACGACGACGCCACCTATGCCGCGCTGGATGCGCTGGTCGCCGACGGGTCGATCGCCGCGTACGGGGTGTCCGTGGAGACCTGCGCCCAGGCGCTGGCGGCGATCTCCCGCCCGGCGGTGACCAACGTGCAGATCATCCTCAACCCGTTCCGCCTCAAGCCGCTCGACGAGGTGCTGCCCGCGGCCCGGGCGGCCGGCGTGTCGATCTTCGTACGGGTGCCGCTCGCCTCGGGCCTGTTGTCGGGGCGCTACACCGCCTCGACCACATTCGCCCCCGGCGACCATCGCACGTACAACCGGCACGGCGAGGCCTTCGATCGCGGCGAGACCTTCTCCGGGGTGGACTTCACCACCGGGTTGGAGGCCGCCGCCGAACTTGCCGCGGCCCTGCCCGAGGGCGTGTCCCTTCCCGCGGCCTCGCTGGCCTGGGCGGCCTCCCGCCCCGGGGTCACCTCGGTCATTCCCGGAGCCCGCAATCCCCGGCAGGCCGCGGCCAACGCCGAGGCCGCGCAGCTGCTGGACGGTGGTTTCGACATCGACGCGTTCGACGTCGTGGTGCACAAGGTGTACGACCGGTTGCTGCGGGCGGAGATCCACCCGCAGTGGTGAGGGGGCGTCCGGGGATCGACGCCGTCACCGGGCCCGGGTGAGCGGTCACGGGCCGCGGATCGGGGCCGGGTCATGATGGAGCCATGATCCTCTCGCAGGACACCCCCTATGTCGCCGTTGTCGGCCCCGGCCGTGACGTGTCCTCCGACCTGCTGGCCCAGGCCCGGGAGGTCGGCCGGTTGCTGGCCGCCCGTGGCGCCATCGTGCTCACCGGTGGACTCGGCGGAGTCATGGAGGCGGCCAGCAGGGGTGCATACGAGGCCGGTGGGACGACCGTCGGCCTGCTGCCGGGCGCCGACCGAGCAGACGGCAACGCGTACCTGAGCGTCGGCCTGCCGACCGGGCTGGGGGAGATGCGCAACGCGCTCCTGGTGCGCAGTGCCG
>CAZGWN010000057.1:0-26086 GCA_964528755.1 uncultured Propionibacteriaceae bacterium | reverse complement strand
GAGGCCGACGGGCTGGTCACCAGCGGGTTACACCACCATAAGGGGCACTACTCACTCCGATCACCCCACCGAGGAGATCACCGGCTCCGACCACGCGTCCGGCTCGCCGAACCGGTGGGCGGTGATCGCCACTGCCTGCTCGTGCAGGAACGGCAACAGCTCGATCCGCCCGGCGCCGGTCACCTCGTCGTGGTAGACCGCGACATCCACCCGGTCGGCCAGCACCTTCGTCAGCCGCTCCAGGTCGCCGCCGATCAGCCGGATCCGCGGCCCGGCAAGGCCCGGCACCGCCGCCAGCCAGGCGGCCTCGTCCTGCACCGACACGGCCACGCCGGCGGCCCGGATCGCCCCGGCCACCGGTTCGGGCAGGTCGTCGGCGGCGCTCACCCGCACCGACGAACCGGCCCGCAGCCCGGCCGCCACCACGCGGACGACCTCGGCGACCGAGGCGCGCTCACCGGCCCGGACGACGACCGGCACCGGCCGGTAGCGGAAGATGTTCCGCTCCACACCGAGCGCACTCACGTCCCGGTTGACGCCGAACTCGCCGACCCACGCAGCCGCGTCCGAGGCGACCGCGCGGGACACCCAGGCCCGGTCCTCGCCATCCAGTGCGCCGACCAGCGCATCGTACGGGGCGCCGGTGACGGCCGGCACCGACGAGCTCAGCGAGGCGTCGTCGCGTGCCCACGACCCCAGCCGCAGCAGGTAGTTGGGTCCGCCGGCCTTGGCGCCCGGCCCGACCGCGGAGTGCTTCCAGCCGCCGAAGGGCTGGCGTCGTACGATCGCGCCGGTGATACCCCGGTTGACGTACACGTTCCCGGCCTCGACCTGTTCCAGCCAGGTCGCCAGGTCGCCGGGGTCCAGCGTCTCCATCCCGGCGGTCAGGCCGTAGTCGGTGCCGTTCTGCACCGCGATGGCCTCCTCCAGCGTGTCGACCCGGACGATGCCCAGCACCGGCCCGAAGTACTCGACCCGGTGGAACTCACTGCCCGGCACCACCCCGTCGCGGATCCCCGGGGTCCACACCACGCCCTGCTCGTCGAGTTGACGCGGCTCGAGAAGCCAGGTCTGCCCCGGCTCCAGCGTCTGAAGGCCGCGGGCCAACTTGCTTCCCGGCACGGGCGCCTCGACCAGCGGGCTCATCGTCGCCCGCGGGTTCCACGGGTGGTCGGGGATCAGGGTCCGGGCCGCGTCGACGAGCTGGCGGACGAACCGCTCGGACTTCCCCATCGCGCCGACAAGGATGACCAGACTGGCTGCCGAGCACTTCTGCCCGGCGTGACCGAACGCGGAATGCACGACGTGGGCGACGGCCTGGTCGACGTCGCAACTGGGCATGACGATGACGGAGTTCTTGCCACTGGTCTCGGCCAGCAACTCCGTCTCCGGTCGCCAGGAGTGGAACAGCGCGGCGGTGTCGTACGCGCCGGTGAGGATGATCCGGTCCACCCCCGGGTGGGTGATCAGGTGGCGGCCGACCTCGTTCTCGGGGACGTGGATCAGCTGCAGCGCCTCGCGCGGCACGCCGGCCTCCCAGAGGATCTCGGCGACGACCGAGCCGGTCCGCCGCGCCTGCGGGGCGGGCTTGAACACGACCGCCGACCCGGTGGCCAGCGCGGCGAGGACACCCCCGGCCGGGATGGAGACCGGGAAGTTCCATGGTGGCGTGATCAGGGTGACGGCCGCGGGGGTGAAGGTCGCCCCCGGCACACCCTCCAGGTCCAGCGCGCGTTCGGCGTAGTAGTTGGCGAAGTCGATGGCCTCGCTGACCTCCCCGTCGCCCTCGGGGAGGATCTTGCCGGCCTCGCCGGCCGCCACCTCCAGCAGGTCGGCGCGGTGAGCCTCCAGCGCGACGGCCACCGCCCGCAGGATCCGGGCCCGCTCGGCGGCCGGCAACCCCGCCCAGCCGGCCGCAGCGGCCCGGGCCGAGGCGACCACCGCGTCGACGCCGGCGGCGTCGGTCACCTCGTGGGCCGCCACGGTCTCCTCCCCCGCGGCGGTGTGCTCGGCCGCCGCGATGATGCCCCGGATCCACGGCCGGTTCTCCGGCAGCGACGGGTCGGTGTCGGGCACGTTGGCGAACGCCGTCTGCGGCGCCGGCGCCGGGTCGCTCACCCGGTCCTGCGTGCGACGCGGCCGCGGGACCTCGGCGGTCACGTCGGCCAGCGCGGCGCGGAACCGGTCCCGCTCCCGGCCGAACAAGGCGTCGTTCGTGCCGATGTCGAAGACGGCGGACATGAAGTTGGTGTCAGCCGCGTTCTCCTCCAGCCGGCGGACCAGGTAGCTGATCGCCGCGTCGAACTGGTCCGGCGGCACCACCGGCACGTACAACAACAGCCCACCGACCTCGCCGGTGACCTCGACCTGCTGGCCCTCCGCCATCCCCAGCAGCATCTCGAACTCGACCGCATCGCTCACCCCGCGCTCCTCGGCGAGCAGGTGGATGAACGCCACGTCGAACAGGTTGTGCCCGGCCACGCCGAGGCGTACGGCCCGGGTGTGCTCGGGCTGCAGCGCCCAGGACAGCACCCGCTTGTAGTTGGCGTCGGTGAGTTCCTTGGTCGGCCAGGTGACCAGTTCCCAGCCGTGCGTGGCGGCGTCGACCCGCTCCATCGCCAGGTTGGCGCCCTTGACGACCCGGACCTTGACCGGCGCGCCGCCATCGGCGACCCGGCCCTGGGCCCACGCGGTCAGCTCCTGCAGGCAGCCGAGCGCGTCGGGCAGGTACGCCTGCAGCACGATCCCGGCGGACAGGTCGTGCAGCGCGGGCAGTTCCAGCAGCCGCTTGAACACGTCGATGGTCAGGTGGAGGTCGTGGTATTCCTCCATGTCCAGGTTGATGAACTTGGGCGTCGTCGCACGCGCGGCCAGCTCGTACAGCGGGGTGAGCCGCTCGACGACGGCGTCGACGGTCTCCTCGTACGCCCACAGGTTCAGCTGGCTGACCACTGCCGAAACCTTGATTGACACGTAGTCGACGTCGGGCCGGGCCAGCATCGCCATCGTTCCGTCGAAGCGGGCGCGGGCCTCCTCATCGCCGAGCACGGCCTCGCCGAGCAGGTTGAGGTTGAGCCGCCGTCCGGTCGCGGTGATCTCCTTGATGGTCCGTCCCAGGGGCCCCGGTCGGGAGTCGCCGATCAGGTGGTCGACGAGCCGGCGCACGACCCGGCGGGAGGCCGGCACGACCAGCCCGGGCAGCCGCTCCCCCACGGCCGCGCCCAGCGTGGCAGCGGTACGCAGGTGCCAGGGCAGGAAGGTCGGCGGGACCCGGCGGACGATCTGGCGCAGGTTCGCCGCGGCGACCCGGTCGTCCTCGGGCCGCACGACCTGGTCGATGAACGCGGTGGTGAACTCCAGGCCGCCCGGGTGGGACAGGGCATCGGCCAGCAGCTTGGCGGCACCGTCGACCGGATGGGTCGCGGCCGCGAGGGCCCAGCGATGGGCCAGTTCCACGGCGCGGTCGCCGAGACCGGCCGGGAGGGCGGGGAAATCAGGTTCGGGCATGGCAGCAGTCTGACACCTCCCGAAGGCCAAAAGTTGCCAGAAGGCAAGTTTTTACGCAGGTGTTACGTCGCCGCCTTCCGCCGGCGGTTCGGGGAGAGCGACGGGCTCGACCAGTGCCCCGAACAACGCCTCCATCACCTCGGGTGTCGTGGGGATCTCAGGGGTGCTGCGCTCGTCGCCGTAGCGCTGATCGCCCGACCGCTCGTACAGCCACTGCAACTGCAGCCCATCCTGGACGGCCAGGATCACCCGCGCGGCGCTCTGCGGGGTGAACCCCGCCCGGAGCCGTACGCCGGGGCGGGCGGCCAGCCAGCGGGCCAGCGAGTCCACGATCCCGCGCTGGTAGCGCTCGTAGTAGTCGTGCGCCGGATGGCTCGGGTCGGCGGCCTCCGCGGCGGCCACCGTGTACAGCTCGACGTGCCCGGGGTGGCGCAGGTTGTCCCGCGCCAGGGCGACCATCTCACCGGGCGGCAGGCCGCCCTCGTCGTCGAAGAAGCGGCGCAGCCGGTCGTCGCGGTGGTGCAGGGCGGCGAGCAGCAGATCGTCCTTGGAAGCGAAGTAGTGCATGACGGCCTGGTGGCTCATCCCGCAGCGCGCGGCGATCTCGCGGATGGTCGCGCCGCGGTAGCCGGCCTCGCCGAAGACCTCCAGCGCCTTGTCCAGGATGAGCGACCGCTTGGCCCGACCCTTCTCGTAGCGGCCCCGCGGAGCCGTCCCGGGAGCGTGCCTGTCCGTTGCTGTCCGCGTCCCCATGGTTGCCAGGATAGGCACCCCACCCGCCGGACGTGGGTCGATTGTGTCGCCGTCCGGGCGAAGCCGGCCAGAGCCGCGGCCGGCCAGACAAGGGGCCACTCAGACCAGCGGCCGGCGAGACAAGCGGATTGCACGTCGTCTATGCCGAGCGATCCGCTTGCCTCAGGGACCGACCCCGCCCAGACAAGCGGATTGCACGGTGTCTAGGCCGAGCGATCCGCTTGCGTGGCGAAGGTCCACGACAGAGCGCCACGACAGAGCGCCACGACCGAGTCCCACGACCGAGCCCCACGACCGAGACGCCCCCCGGCCCGATCAGCCCTGCGGGTCGTCCAGGGCCGGCAGCACCAGGGTCCGGACCGGCTCTCGGTTGCCGGCGCGATCGGTGGCGGCGTACTCCAGCACCTGCTCGGTGTCGGTCAGCGTCCGGACGAACGGCTCCTGGTAGGTGCCCCAGAACGTCCCCGGGCCCTGCCATTGGATCCGCTCCAGACCGGAGACGTCGTCGGCCGCATCGAGGATGACCTCGACGGCGTTGCCGAGCCGACGGGCCACCGCCCGGCTGGTCGGCGGTTCGGTGTCCAGGGAGATCTCCCGGCTCGCCCATCCGGTCCGACCCGACCCGTCGGTGACCCGGGCGGCCAGCCGGTGGGTGCCGAGCCGGTCGTACGTCCAGGCTCCCTCGTACGGCTCCCAGGGGCCGTCGTCGAGGCGGGTCTCCAGGCGTACGTCGCCCGTGGCGGCGGAGACCTCCAGCCGGATCGCCGGCGCGACGACGTACCAGCCCGAGGGCGCGGGGTCGGCGTCCAGACCGATCCGTACGGCAGGCGGCGCGGGCGGTTCGGCACCGGCCTCGGGCAGCACCCACACGGTCTCGGTGACGGGGTCACCCAGCGCGTCGAAGCCGTCGCGTTCGAGCCGTTCGGGCGCCCGGCTGGGCGCGGACTGCGTGGCGATGGAGGCGGCCCGGGACAGCCCGGAGCCGTCGATGTCGGCGCGGGCGGCGGCGAGCAGCACGGCCTCGGCCTCGGGGCGGGTGAGCAGCCCGGCCCGGCGGTGGGCGACGACCAGTTCGGCGACCCGGTCGAGGAAGGCCTCCCGGTCGGCGAAGCCCCCGTCGGCCCAGAGCAGGTCGAGCAGGGTCCGGCCGTCGGCGTCCTCGCGGTTGGGCACGCCGGAGCGGGTGCCGGCGATGACGATGGTCGGATCGGCCTGGCGCAGGTACATGTGGTAGCGGCACTCCCCGCCCGACCAGCACGGCTCGAACTCGACCCCCTCCAGGCTCACCGCGCCGCGGGAGGCGAGTTCCTTGGCGAGCCGCCCGGTCGGCCGGTCGAAGCGCAGCCGCCCGTCGAGCAGCCGGTGGGAGTGGAACGGGAAGGTCCGGGTCGCGGTCTCCGCCGACCGGGCCAACAGCACCGTCGGCCCCAACCGCAGGCTGACCAGGCTCGGGTCGTCGAGGGTGGGGGTGGCCGTCAGGCCCACCGGGAACTCCAACCGGATCTCGTCGCCGGCGATCCAGCGGCGGCGTACGGTCAGGTACTCCCCGGGTGCGGCGGGCGTCGTGATGGTCTCCCAGTTGATCGCGCCGTGCCAGGGGCGGGTCAGCCAGGCGGGGATCCGCAGATGCAGCTCCGACTCCTCCCCGAGCGCCTCCCCGACCCTGATCCGTACGGTCCCGCCGAGCGGATAGGCGGTGTCGATCCGCAGCCGCAGGCCGCCGCCGTCCCAGCGGATGGCCGCCGGGGTCCACTGGTTGAGCCACAGTTGCGCCGGGGCCCCGGCCTGATCGGCCCCCTCGAACGCGACGGTGTCCTGATACTTGACGTGGTTCTCCAGGCCGGTGCCACCACAGCAGGTGCCCACGTTGTCGTACTCGCGCAGGGCCCCCGGGTGCACCGGGAACATGTAGGTGACCTCGGGGCTGACATCGGACTCGACGGCCCGCCGCGAGCCGAGGATGTGGTTGACCAGGCCTCGCTCGTAGTAGTCCATCAGCGCCGGATCGAGCGTGTGGGCGAACAGCGCCCGGGCCAGCTTGAGCAGGTTGTACGTCGCGCAGGTCTCGGCGTTGCGGGAGCCGATGGTGCCGGCGACGGTGTCCGGCGGCCCCCACAGCTCGGCCTCGCCGGTGCCGCCGTGGGCGAACATCCGGCCCGGCACCACCTGCCCGAAGATCGTCCCCGCCGCAGCGAGATAACGATCGTCGCCGGTCAGCTCGTACTCGCGTACGTAGCCGAGCAGTTGCGGCAGGTGCTGGTTGGCGTGCATCCCGTCGAGGACGTCCTGCCCGGCGGCCCCGGCGGCGAGGAGCCGGTCCTGGTCGAAGTAGGCGGCCGTGGTGAGGAAGGTCGGCTCGCCGGCCACGACCGACAGCCGGGCGAGGGTCTCGTTCATCCCGCCGAACTCCCCGGCGATGTAGAGCGACCACATCTGCTGGCGCCGCTCGTGGGACAACCGCGACAGCCGCCCGTGCACCCACCGGCCCATCGCGGTGGCGATCTGCAGCGCGTCCCGGTTGCCGACAAGTTCGTACGCGTCGAGCAGGCCGGCCATGATCTTGTGGCAGGTGTAGTACGGCGCCCAGATCTCCCCGTACGGGGCGAGGTCCTCCAGCCGGGAGAACTGCCACTCCCCGTACGCGGCCAGGAACCCGGGATGGGAGTATCGCCCCGTCGCGGCCAGGGCGTCCTGCACCTCGCGGAGCCCGGCGACCAGCCGGCCGACCTTGCGGCGCAGCCCGTCCTCGCCGGTGCCGGCGGCGGCCAGCGCCAGCATGGACAGGAAGTGCCCGGCGTAGTGGCCGCGCAGCAGGTTGGCGGTGCGGGCCTGTCCCCGGCCCGGGTAGTCGTCGGCGCCCCAGGCCTCCTCGTCGGGGTGGCCGAAGTCCTCCCAGGTGCCCGGCGGTTGCGCACCACGGGTGTCCAGTCGGGCGTTGGCGCGGAACACCGCGAGAAGCCGGTCGACCGGGTAGACGCGGGCCAGGTGCAGCATCTCGTCGCGGGCACGGGCGAAGATCGACCCGTCGTCGATCCGGACGGCCTCCAGCGGCAGCGGACGCAGGCGCGGGGCGTACGGCGGGGTGGGGCGGGGTGCAGGAGCGGCGGTCATGAGCTTTCCCGGAATCGGATCAGGACGGTGTGCTCGGGATGCTGCGGGGGCAGCAGCAGCCCGACGGTGGCCAACGTCGCCCCGCCAAGTGTCACCCCGTCCTGCCACCACGGGGAAGTGACCGGTTTGCTGGGCGCGACGCGGTCACCCGGCGCCAGCAGCTCGACCCGGTAGCGCACGCCCGGGTCGAGGCCGGGGATCCGCGCCCGCCCCGGGGGAACGGCCAGGCCGGCGCGGACCTGGTGGACGGCGAAGACCGCCTCCCGGCCATCGGGCGCGACGACGCCGCGGATGAACACCGCGGGCTCCCGGTCGGGCCCGTCGGGCAGTTCGGCGTGCACGACGGTGCCGGTGTGGAACAGCTCCCGACAGTCCTTGTACAGCGCGATCCAGCCGGCCAGCTCGGCCAGTTCGGCCGCGTTGAGGGTGGTCAGGTCGAGTTCCAGGCCGAGGTGGTGGAAGACCGCCGAGGCGGCCCGGAAGGACAGGTCGTGGGTCCGGGAGGTGGTGTGCGAGCGGGCGGCGCCGATGTGGGCGCCGAGCATCTCGGGCGGCAGGATCAGCTCGGTGCCACGCTGGATCGTCAGCCGTTCCAGCGCGTCGATGGTGTCGGAGGTCCACAGCCTCTCGGCGCGCGTCATGATGCCCAGGTCGGGGCGTCCCCCGCCGCCCGCACAGGACTCGAACTCCACGCCCGGGTGGGCGGCGCGCAGCTCATCGATCAGCCGGTACGCGGCCAAGGTCTGCTCGTGCACCGACGCCCGGCCGGTGCGCAGGCTGCCGGCCTCCGACAGGTCCCGGTTGTGGTCCCACTTGACATAGCCGATGTCGTAGGCGGTGAGGATCGCATCGATCGCGTCGCGGATCGTCGCGTACGCCTGCGGGTGGGCCAGGTCGAGCACCTGCTGATCGCGGGACGGGGCGGGCAGCCGACCGTCTCCCGGTTGGAGGATCCAGTCGGGGTGGGCGCGGGCGAGGTCGGAGTCCGGGTTGACCATCTCCGGCTCGAACCACAGGCCGAACTCCATCCCCAGCCCACGGACGTGGTCGACCAGCGGGTGCAGCCCGTCGGGCCACACCTCCGGGTCGACCCACCAGTCGCCCAAGCCGGCGTCGGCGCGGCGGCGGCCGTGGAACCAGCCGTCGTCGAGGACGAAGCGCTCCACCCCGACCGCCGCGGCGGCATCGGCGATCGCCTTCAGCCGGTGCAGGTCATGGTTGAAGTAGACGGCCTCCCACACGTTGAGCAGCACCTTGCGAGGGCTGTGCGGGTGCTCGGGCCGGGCCCGCAGGTGGCGGTGGAAGCGGCCGGACAGCTCGTCCAGACCGTGGCCCCCGTACGACCCCCACAGCCAGGGCGTGACGTACGTGTCGCCGGGGGCCAGGTCGATCTCCCCGGACTCGAGCAGCTCCCCGCCGGACAGCAGGCGTACGCCGCCGGGCTGGACGCATTCGGCGGCGAGCCGGGTATTGCCCGACCAGCCGACGTGTATGCCCCACACCTCGCCGTGCCGGTCGCCGAAGCGGGCCGTCCCGGCGGCGAGCAGCATGGTGCCGTCGTGGATCCGGGCCCGTCGGCTCTCCCGCAGGTGGATCCCGCGGACGAACGGGCTGCGCTGGGGCTGACGTTCCAGCAGGTGCCGGCCGGTGTGGTCGAGCAGCTCGGTGGCGACGTCGGGGACCGGCAGGGCCAGGTCGAGGCCGTCGAGCCGGTACGGCGTGGGGCCGGTGTTGGTCAGCTCGGCGCGGGCCAGGAGCAGGCCCTCCGGGGTGAGCCGCAGCTCGAGGACCAGCGCCAGCCCCGCCGCGTCGTCGGCGGCCCGCCAGCGCAGCGTGCCCCCCGCCGCGGCGGGGTCCGGCGGATCGTCGGGGGCCTCCCGGACGATGAACTGCGGACTGAACGAGGCACCGGCGCGGTTCCCGCGCAACCCCGGCGTACCGAACCACCCCGCCGAGGCCTCCGGCACGACCGACACCTGCGGTTCGGCGTCGAGGGTGTCGGAGGTCAGGGCGGGCCGGACCGCGGAGGCGATGGCGGCCAGATCATCGGGATCGGGCCGAGGATCGGCCCCCCAGTGCAGCACCCCGGGCAACCGCCCGGCGCGCTGTTCGACGATCAGGCCCACGCCGTCGGCGTGCAGGTACCAGCGCCGGTCCTCGCTCACGTCGGCTCAGCTCTCCGGGACGGAGTACGCCTTGGTCAGGTCCTCCTCCTTGCCGGCCAGGTCCTCCGACAGACCCGCCGCGGAGATCCAGCCCTTGATGGACCCGTCGGCCCGCATCGCGTCGATGTCCTCCGACAGCGCGGTCTTCAGGGAGGCGTTGCCCTTGGTCAGGGGGAACGCCGCCTGCGGGGCGGTGACGATCGCGGCCACCCGCGGATCCGGGTTGGAGTTGGCCAGCGCGACGGTCACCGAACTGTCGTCCTTGTACTCGGGCACCAGCACACCGTACGCGTCGAGGGCGGCATCGAGCCGGCCCGCGTCGAAGTCGGCCTTCAGCTCCACCGAGGACGGGTAGGTCTTGAGCTTGTCACCGACGATCGAGCGGATGTCCTCCACCCACAGGTAGCCGTCGATGGTGCCGATGGAGTTCATCGACTCGATGTCGGAGATGGTCTGCGCGCCGGTCTTCGACGCGATGCCCAGGCCGTCCAGGTAGGTGCTGGAGGAGAAGTCGACGACCTTCTGCCGGGCGTCGGTCCGGTCGATGGTGCCGATGGCCAGGTCGATCATGTTGCCGCTGATCGACTGGATCGCGTCGGCGTACGTGGCCTGCTGGTAGACCGGCTCCAGGCACTCCTCCGCGGCGATCTGCTTGACGATCTCGACGTCGATGCCCTCCGGCGAGCCGGAGTTGTAGCTGGAGAACGGCGGGATGTCGATGACCCCGACGGTCAGCTTGCCATCGCTGATGGTCTGGATGTCGGCGTGCTTGGGGGTGCAGTCGCTCGACGGGCCGGTGGCCGAGTCGGCGCCGCTCGCGCAGGCGCTCAGCCCCAGGCCGGCCACGGCGGTGATCGCCGTGGTCAGAGCGAGGATCCGCAGGCGGTTGTGATGAGTGGTCATGAAATGCTCCTTGTCGGGGACCCCGCTCGGGGGTGTGGTGGGACACAGATGGATCAGGGCCGGCGTCAGTACTGCTTGGACAACCTCCTCTCCAGCCAGACGGTCAGCCAGGTGGCGGGCACGGAGATGGCGGCGTAGACGAGGCCGGCCAGGACGAAGGTGCGCAGGTATTCGAAGCTCTCCGCACCGATGGAGTAGGCCTGCTTCATCAGCTCGGGGACCGCGATCCCGTACGCCAGGGAGGTGCCCTGGAACATCTGGATCGCCAGGCCCATCAGCCCGGGAATCGCCGAGCGCAGCCCCTGCGGCAGGATCACCCGGCCGAAGGTGGCGCTCCGGGTCAGGCCGAGCGCGTGGGCGGCCTCCAGTTGGCCGCGCGGCACGGACTGCAGCCCGGCCCGGATCATCTCCGAGGCGTACGCCGCCGCATTCCAGGTCAGGCCGATGCAGGCGGCCGGGACACTGGCAATGGCCAGCCCGAACTTCGGCAGCCCGAAGTAGACCAGGTAGAGGATGACCAGCGCGGGAGCGCCGCGACCCGATTCGACGATCACCAGCGCGATCGCGCGGACAAGCCGGTTGCGGGAGGCCACCATCGCGGCGAGCCCGAGTCCCAGCGGGTAGCCGGCGACGATCGACACGGCGGCGATGAGCAGGCTGTAGCGCAGCCCGCTGAGCAGCATCGGCAGATTCTCGCCCCAGGCAGTGAGGAATTCCATCAGCGGGCCTCCTGGAGCTTCGCGTCGAGCCGTCGCGAGGCGTACGCGACGGGCAGGCTGAGGATGATGTAGAGGAGCCCGGCCAGCGCGTACGGCAGGACACCGATCAGGGTCGGATTCTGGCGGGCGAAGGACTGGGCCTGGAAGACCATCTCCGCGACGATGATCGTCGAGGCGATCGAGGAATCCTTGAACAGGCCGATCAGGTACGTGGCGATCGAGGGCGAGACGATCCGGAAGGCCTGCGGCGCGACGATCCGGCCGAAGGTGCTGAACCGGCTCACGCCCAGCGCCTGGGCCGCCTCGAGCTGGCCGGCCGGGACCGCGAGCAGGCCGCCGCGGTAGATCTCGGCCAGGTAGGCCATCGACACCACGCCCAGACCGACAATCGCCGCCTGGACGGGTTGGAAGGTGAACGAGCCGATCGAGATGCCGAACTTCAGCACGAACAGCCAGACGATGATCGGGATGCCGCGGATGAGGTCGACGACGAAGCGGAACACCAGCCGGACGACCACCCAGCGGGCCCGCAGCAGGAGGGCGAGCGGCACCGCACCGATCAGCCCGATGGCAAACGCGGCCAGCGTGACCAGGAGGGTCATCGGCAGGCCCCTGAGGACCGCCAGGAGGGCACCGAGAGCGTCCATGTCAGCGCTCCAGCAGGGCCCGCAGGAAGCGCCGGGTCCGTTCGTGCTTGGGATCGCTCATGATCTCCTGCGGGTCGCCCTGCTCGAGAATCTTGCAGTCGGCCATCACCACGAGCGTGTCGGAGACGTCGCGGGCGAACTGCATCTCGTGGGTGACCACCAGCATGGTCATGCCCTCGGCGGCCAGCTCCCGCATGACGGCCAGCACCTCCAGGCCGACCTCGGGGTCCAGCGCACTGGTCGGTTCGTCGAAGAGCATGATCTTCGGGTCCAGGGCGAGTGCCCGGGCGATGGCGATCCGCTGCTGCTGGCCGCCGGAGCACTTGGTCGGATAGGAGTCCGCCTTCTCGGCCAGGCCGACTCGCTCCAGCAGGGCCATGGCCCGTTCCTCGGCCTTCTCCTTGGAACGTCCCAGCACGTTCTGCTGGGGGAAGGTGATGTTGCGCAGCACACTCAGGTGCGGGAAGAGATTGAAGGACTGGAAAACCATCCCCACCTCCCGGCGCAGCGCGGCGAGGTCGCCGGCGCGGACGGTCCGGCCGGTCTCGATGACATGGTTGGCGACCCGGATGGTGCCCGAGTCGGGCACCTCCAGCAGGTTGATGCACCGCAGGAAGGTGCTCTTGCCCGCACCGGACGGGCCGATCAGCGCCGTCACGCTGCCGGGTTCGACGCTGAGCGACACGTCGTCGAGGACCACGTGGTCCCCGAAGTGTTTCGACAGGTGCTCCAGCTCGATGCCGACGGTCGGGGCATCCTTCGCGATGAGTGTCATGGGGCGTCCTCTTTCAGTAACATATGACATGTTGCCGGTAGCGAGTTTCGGGCATATGTCCTTTGGCCTACAGGTGCGTATCGATCCATCAGCCTCCGGCGACGGTTCCCAGCCGGCGGGCCCGCTGCTCGTCCGGGTCGGGGACGGGCAGCGACGCGAGCAGCCGCCGGGTGTAGTCGTGCTGTGGGTCGGTGAGCACCCGCCGGGCCGGGCCGTGCTCGACCAGTACGCCGCGGTGCAGCACTGCCACCGAGTGGGCGACGATGTCGACCACGGCCAGGTCGTGGGTGATGAACAGGCAGGCGAAGCCCAACTCCTCCTGCAGGGTGCGGAACAGTTCCAGCACTCCGGCCTGCACGGACACGTCCAGGGCACTGGTCGGTTCGTCGGCGATGAGCAGCTTCGGGTCCAGCGCCAGCGCCCGGGCCAGGCCGACCCGCTGCCGCTGACCGCCGGAGAGCTCGTGCGGGTAGCGGTCGGCGTACGCCACCGGCAGCCGGACGGCGTCGAGCAGCTCGCCCACCCGGCGGCGGGCGGCGGCCTCGTCGCGGGCCCGACCGTGGACGACGAGCGGTTCGGCGATGGCGTCCCCGATGGTCAACTGCGGATTGAAGCTGGAGGCCGGGTCCTGGAAGACGAAGCCGATGTCGCGGCGCAGCGGGCGGAACGCCCGCTCCTTGAAGTCGAGCATCTCGTGGCCCAGCACACCCAGCGATCCCCCTGAGATCCGGGTCAGCCCGCCGATCGCCCGCCCGATGGTCGTCTTGCCCGAGCCGGACTCCCCAACCAGGCCGAGCACCTCGCCGGCCCCGATGGTGAAGGAGACCCCGTCGACGGCGCGGAAGCCGGGACCCCCGAAACGCCCCGGGTAGGTGATCTCCAGGTCCCGGGCGACCACGGCCGGGTCCCCGGCCGCCACCCCTTCGTCACCGGCCGGCTCCCCTTCGTCACCGGGCGCCACCCCTTCGTCACCGGGCGCCACCCTGGCGGGAAACTGCCCGATCCGCGGCACCGCGGCGAGCAGCGTGCGGGTGTAGTCGTGGGTCGGTGAGTGGAAGATCGACCGTACGGGGCCCTGTTCGACCACCTGCCCGGACTGCATCACGGCGACCCGGTCGGCGAGGTCGGCGACCACCCCCATGTTGTGGGTGATGAGCAGGATCGAGCTGCCGAACTCGTCGCGGCAGCGCCGCAGCAAGTCGAGGATCTCGGCCTGGACGGTGACATCCAGCGCGGTGGTCGGCTCGTCGGCGATGATCAGTCCCGGGTCCAGGACCAGCGCCATGGCGATGACGATGCGCTGTTTCTGCCCGCCGGAGAACTGGTGCGGATAGTCGTTGATCCGCCGCTGGGGGTCGGGAATGCCGACCTTGCCGAGGATCTCGACCGCCCGACGCCGGGCCTCCCGGCGGGAGACGTGCCCGTGGGCGCGCAACCCCTCGGCGATCTGCCAGCCGATCGGATAGACCGGGTTCAGCACGGTGGAGGGCTCCTGGAAGACCATCGCGGCATCGGGCCCGCGCAGCGCGGCCAACGCGGGCCCGGAGAGGGACGTCACCTCCGACTGCTGCGGCCCGGCACCGTGCCGCAGCAGGATCGTGCCGTGCAGCGTGGCCGTCTCGGGCACCAGCCCGAGCACCGAGCGAGCGGTCACCGTCTTGCCCGACCCCGACTCGCCGACCACCGCGAGCACCTCACGGGGGCGGACGTCCAGGCTGACCCCGCGGACGGCGGCCACCGGCCCGGAGTCGGTGGCAAAGGTCACCGACAGGTCCTCGATCGTCAGCACATCGACCACGGGCGCGGTCATCGGGACTCTCCTTCGACAGCGGGGACGAGGGGTTCGGGGGCCTGAGATGCCTTCCGGGCGCCGACCCGGCGCCTCGTCCGCAACCGCGGATCGGACAGGTCGTTGAGGCTCTCCCCGACCAGGGTCAGGCCGAGCACCACCAGCACGATGGCGCAGCCGGGGAAGATCGACGTCCACCAGATGCCCGCGGTGACGTCGGAGAGCGACTTGTTCAGGTCGAAGCCCCACTCGGCGGCCGAGGTCGGCTCGATCCCGAAGCCGAGGAAGCCCAGGCCGGCCAAGGTGAGGATCCCCTCGGAGGCGTTCAGCGTGAGGATCAGCGGCAGGGTCCGCACCGAGTTGCGCAGCACATGGCGGGTCATGATCCGCCAGTGCGAAGCGCCGATCATCCGGGCCGACTCGACGAAGGCCTCCGACTTCACCCGTACGACCTCGGCCCGGGTGACGCGGTAGTACTGCGGCACGAAGACCACCGTGATGGAGATCGCGGCGGCGAGGATGCCGCCGTACAGGCTCGACTGGCCCCCACTGATGACGATCGACATGACGATCGCCAGCAGCAGGGACGGGAACGCGTACACGGCGTCGCACACGACCACCAGCACCCGGTCCACCGGCCCGCCGAAGTAGCCCGAGACCAACCCGAGCACCACTCCGAGCGGCAGGGAGCAGATGATGCTGGCGGCGATCATCAGCAGCGCGGTGCGCGACCCCCAGATCACCCGCGACCAGACGTCGTAGCCACCGACGGTGGTGCCGAGCAGATGGTCACCCCCGGGAGCGAGCTGGGCACCGAAGGGCACACCGTCGACCTGCAACTGCCCGTAGCCGTACGGGGCCAGCAGCGGCGCGGCCAGCGCCACCACGATGAACAGCCCGGTGAGGGCCAGTCCGACGATCAACATGGCGCGCTGCCAGCCGACCGCACGCGAGAGAAACCCCAGTCTCATCTCAGTACCTCACCCGCGGGTCCACCAGGGCCGCGATCACGTCGACGATGAAGTTCGTGACGGCGACGATGACCGCCAGCAGCGCCACCATCCCCTGCACCGCCACGAAGTCCCGGGCGGACAGGTATTGGGCCAGTTGGAAGCCCAGCCCCTTCCACTCGAAGGTCGTCTCGGTCAGCACCGCCCCGCCCAGCAGCATCGCCACCTGCAGCCCGATCACGGTGATGATGGGGATGAGGGCCGGCTTGTACGCGTGCCTGGTGACCAGCCGCGACTCCGACACACCGCGGGAACGGGCCGCCTCGACGTACCCGGCGCCCAGGGTGGAGATCATGTTGGTCCGAACCAGTCGCAGGAACACCCCGGCGGTGAGCAGCCCGAGCGCCAGGCCGGGCAGCACCACATGGCGCAGTACGTCGACGATGAGGTCGGCCTGCCCGGTGCGCAGCGCGTCCAGCAGGTAGATCCCGGTCGCCGGTCTGATCGACTGGAGCTTCAGCTCGATCCCGGTGGAGGCCCGCCCGGCGACCGGCAGCCACTTCAGCCACACCCCGAAGACGAGCTTGAGCATCAGGCCCGCGAAGAAGATCGGCATCGCATAGCAGCCGATCGCGAAGACCCGCAGCACCGCGTCGGGCCAGCGGTCGCGCAGGCGGGCGGCGACCATCCCCAGCGGGATACCCACCACGCCCGCCACCAGCAGCGCATAGATCGCCAGTTCCAGGGTCGCGGCACCGTAGGTGGTCAGCACCTCGACCACCGGGCGGCCGTCGGTCAGCGTGGTCCCGAAGTTGCCGGTGAAGACGTTGCCCAGGTACTCCACGTACTGCACGAAGATCGGGCGGTCGTACCCGGCGTCGTGGATCCGCTGGGCGAGCTGGTCGGGCGGCAGCCGGCCGCCCATGGCCGCGGTGATCGGGTCACCGGTCAGCCGCATCAGCCAGAAGACCATGGTGACCAGGATGAACACCGTCGGGATGATCAGCAGGAAGCGGACCACCAGGTAGCGCCACAGCGTGCCGCTGCCCCGGGCCCGCCGGGTCGCCGACGGCGGGGCGGCCGGACCTTCCGTCACCGATTCCGGAACCGCCACCGCCGTCGTCATCGCACCACTCCTCCAGCTCGCAGGCCGTCGGTTGCCGTCACTTGGTGATCGGCGCGTAGCGGAACCTGAAGGACGCGTCCAGCACGATGCCGGTCACGCTCGTGCCCGCCACGGCCACCTGGTTGCCCTGCAGCAGCGGCAGGGTGGGCAGATCGGCGGCGGTCTGCTGCTGGATCTGGCCGATCAGGTCGGACCGCTTCGCCGCATCGGGCTCGGCGACCTGAGCGGCGATGAGCTTCTCCACGTCGTCGTTGTTGTAGTGGTTGTTGAGGAAGCCACCATCGACGAAGAACGGCGTCAGGTAGTTGTCCGCATCGGAGTAGTCGGGGAACCAGCCGAGCTGGTAGACGGGGTAGGCGTCCTTCTTCGAGTCGGTGTTGTAGGTCACCCACTCCGTCGCCTGCAGGTCCACGGTGAACAGGCCGGAGGACTCCAGTTGGCTCTTCACCAGGGCGTACTCGTCACCCGAGGACTCGCCGTAGTGGTCCGGGTTGTACTGCAGCTTAATCGCCACCGGGGTGGAGACACCCGCCTTGGCCAGCGCGTCCTTGGCCTTGGCCACATCCGGAGCGCCGGAGCCGTCGCCGTACAGGGACTTCAGCGGCTCGATCGCGCCGGTCAGGCCGCTCGGCACGTGGGAGTACACCGGGGTGTAGGTGCCCTTGTAGACCTGGTCGGAGATGGCCTGCCGGTCGACGACATCGGCCATCGCCTGACGGACCGCCAGGGCCTTCGCCGGATCGGCGTCGGAGGCCTTGGCACCGTACGGCATGGTGTCGAAGTTGAAGACGATGTAGCGGAGCTCCCCGCCGGGTCCCTCGACGATCTGGACGCTGTCCTGCTTGCTCAGGTCCTCCACGTCGGTCGGGGTCAGGCTGCGGAAGGCCACGTCGATGTTGCCCTCCTGGACGTCCAGCTTGAGGTTGGCGGAGTCGGCGTAGTACTTCGCCTGCACCCCGGCGTTCGCAGCCGCGCCCAGCGCTCCGACGTAGTTCGGGTTGGGGGTGTAGGAGATGAGGCTGTTCTCCTCGTAGCTGTCGATCTGGTACTGGCCGCCGAATGCCTTCGCCGCGACGATGTCGGCCGCCGGGGTGATCGCGTCGGCGGAGAAGACCTCGTCGTCGACGATCGGGCCCGCCGGGCTGGTGAGGATCTGCGGCCAGGTCTGGTCGTTCTCGCTCTTGAGGTGGAAGACCACGGTGGTGTCGTCGACCACCTCGGTGCTGTCCAGGTTGCCGAGCAGGGAGGCCGGGCCGTTGGGATCGTTGATCGTCAGCATCCGGTCGAAGGTGAACTTGACGTCGTTGGCGTCCAGCGCGTGCCCGTTGGCCCACTTCAGGCCGGGCTTGATCTTGACCGTGTAGTCCTTCGGCGCGGTGAACTCGGCCGACTCGGCGATGTCGGGCACCGGGTCCGGGCTGTTGTACGGAGTGGTCAGCACGTACGGATAGACCTGCGTGTGCACCACGGTCGAGCCGTTGTCGTAGGCCCCCGCCGGGTCGAGGTTGACGACCTTGTCGGTGGTCCCGACGATGATCGTGCTGCCCCCGGCCGAGTCACCGGCGCCGTCATCGACCTGGGCGCAGCCGGCCAGCAGGAGCGCTCCCGCGGTCA
The DNA here is from genome assembly GCA_964528755.1 of uncultured Propionibacteriaceae bacterium. Taxonomy (GTDB): domain Bacteria; phylum Actinomycetota; class Actinomycetes; order Propionibacteriales; family Propionibacteriaceae; genus Raineyella. The sequence goes on along the minus strand of CAZGWN010000057.1, from coordinate 8,027 downwards.
GCCCCGCGGCGAGACGCGCCACCTGCCGGCGGCCCCGACCCCGGCGGGTGCGTCGGGTGTGACGGTGTGGGGCGGCAGTGGAGTCCCCGACATCGGGGATGGACTCGTACATGCGGATCTCCTTCGGCGAGTTCCGGTGAGCGGCGAACAGGGCAGGTCGACGGTGCCGCCGGGCTCCGGCGGCAGTGCCGGCAGACGAGTGACCCTCATCACATGACGAGTACGGTATGACACCTCATCCGGATGGGGGGCCCGATTTCGCGGCAACTTCTGCCCGGGTGACGATCATTCAAACAATGGCGCATTGCTGCGCCGTTCGAGCCGTGTTACCGCGGTGTTAAGTCGGGCAGGTCCGTGCCGTGGTGTGGAGCGCCCGGGGGTCGGGGCGGGTGTGGCCAGCCGCGGGCCAGCCGGGGGCCTGCCGCGGGCCTGCCGGGGGCCTGCGCCAAACGCGGCGCGAAGTATCAAACGCGGCGTGTCGACATGCCGCGTCTGATACTTTGCGCCGCGTTTGGGTCCGCGGGCCACTGACTCGAGCGCCGCCCCCGGGTCCGGCCCTCTAGTACGGCCGGTCGCGGGTCCACTGGGGATCGGTGACCATCCGCGCGATGGCCAACCCGACCGCCAGGGACATCACGATGAACACCGCCTGCACCCCGTTCTCCACGGCCAGCCCGATCTGGTCCTGGTGGAAGAACACCAGCGCCCGGTAGATCGGCGCGCCGGGGATCATGATCAGCACAGCCGGGACGCTCAGCGTGATCCGCGGGGCGGCGATCCGTCGCGTCACCGCGTGGGCCAGCACCCCGACGGCGAAGGTGGCCAGGCCGGCGGCCGCCTGATCGGCAAGCCCGCCGTCGATCAGCCACAGCCGGGGGACGTTCGCCACCGCCCCGATCCCGGCCGCCAACACGGCAAGCCCGATCGGCGTGTTGAAGGTGACAGCGAAGCCGAACACCCCGGCGAAGCTCGCGACCAACCACAGAACCGTCCGTAACGACGCCGGGAGGTCCAGCGGCGGCTCCGGACTGGGGGCCAGGTCGAGGATGCCCGCGACGATCCAGGCCCCGAAGGAGGCCGAGAGCAGAACCAGTACGGCGTACACCATCCGGGCCACCCCGGCCTGGATGTCCAGGCGGGCGAGATCCAGCGCCGCGGCGATCAGGGGAAAGCCCGGCACCAGGAAGAGGATCGCGGAGGTGAACGCGGCGTCGTGGAGCAGCGGTCCACCGTGCGGCAGCATCTCCAGCAGCCGGATCCCACCGACGAAACTCGCACACGCGACCAAGCCGGACAGCATGACGACGCCGAGGGTGTTGAGGTGGCGCCTGGACAGCAGGATCTGGACCGCCTTGCCGATCGCGGCCGCCACGGCGACCGCCAGGCACTCGGTCCAGGTGCCGTTGTTGAGGAAGGCGAATCCGCAGCAGGCCAGGGCCGCGGCGCCGACGACCCCGATCGGCCGGTAGAGCTTGGGCGTCGCCTCGATGCGGTCAAGTTCCCGGTTGAGCTCGGCGACCGTGGTGCCGGGTTCGATGCCGCGCCAGATCCGTTCGAGCAGGGCGATCCGGTTGGCGTCGACGCCCGGGGTCGGGATGTCGGTGACCTGGGTCCGGAAGATCGGGCCACGCGTCGTGGTCGCCACGATGTCGGTCAGGCCGACCTGGGCGTGCATGCTGTCGATCCCGATCGCCCGGGCGACCCGCCCCATCGCCTGCTGCACCCGGAACGAGCCGGTGCCGGAGGCGAGCATCAGCGCCCCCATCCGCAACACGGCATCGGAGCGCGCGATGAGATGGAGGGGTTCGAGGTCGGCCTCCCGCGTGGTGGTCCGGGCGGGTTCGTTAACGGGTTCGTCGGCCTCTGGCATGTCGCCATTGTCCCGCCCGGCGCACCGGGTGATCCCGCGGGGTGCGACCGGCCGGGTCCGTTCCCCGGACTCCGGCCCGGACACCGGTCCGGCCACCATCCCGGGCACCATCCCGGACTCCATCCCGGGCACCGGGCTCACCGCTCGCCTTAGGTTAGGCTTACCTACGAGCGGCCGCGGAGCCCCGCGTACCCGACACAGCCACCCGACACAGTCTCCCGACACCTCCCCCGGACACCGACTTCCCGTACGCCAGCAGCCCCGGCCGCAGAGAGGATCCTCATGCCCGCCAGATCCGCGCCGACCATCGCCCCGACCCCTGCCCCCCGCCGGGGTGAGGGGCGATGAGCGAGCCCTTCCGCTTCTTCCCGGTCACGGTCCGCTCGATCGCCGATCTCACGCCGTCGTTCCGCCGATTCACCTTCACCGGCGCGGATCTGGCCGACTTCGCCGATCCCGGCTACGACCAGCGGATCAAGGTCGTCTTCCCGCTGCCCGGCACCGGACTCACCACGATGCCGACCGGCCCGGACTGGTGGACCCGGTGGCGCCGCCTGCCCGACGACGCCCGTCCGCCCTTCCGCACCTACACGACCCGCTACGTACGCCGCGACACGTCGCGCGGGCCGGAGGTCGATGTCGACATGGTCGTCCACGACGTCCGAGGACCGGCCTCGGCGTGGATCCACCGCGCCCGGCCCGGCGACGAGGTGCTCCTGCTCGGCCCGGTCGTCGGGCACGAGGACACCGACACCGGCGTCGACTTCGTGCCTCCGAGCCGGATCGACAGGCTGCTGCTGGTCGGCGACGAGACCGCCGCCCCGGCCATCTCGGCCATCCTGGAACAGGTCGACCCCGCCACCCACGGGATCGCCGTGCTCGAGTTGCCCCACCCGGCCGACGCCGGCTACCTCCCCGACCATCCCGGGGTCGACGTCCGCGTCGTCGCCCGGACCGGCGCCCCGCACGGCGCCGGCCTCATCGACGCCGCCCGCGCCGCGGTGGCCGAACTCGCCCCCGAGGGAACCCGCCAGGAGGTCGAGGAGGTGGACGTCGATGCCGACCTGCTGTGGGAGGTGCCGCGACACGCACGCGGCGGGGCGGCACTGAGCCGGGCGGCACTGTACAGCTGGGTCGCCGGTGAGGCCGGCTGCGTGAAGGCGCTGCGCCGCCACCTCGTCGCCGAGCGTGGGATTGATCGCCGAGCCGTCGCGTTCATGGGCTACTGGCGACTCGGCCGGGCCGAGTCGTAGACGACCTCCGCCGCCCTCGACAACGGCAGCGGGACGCCCCCGGCACGAGCGGCCTCACGAGCCCGCCCCGAAGCGCCGTACCGCGGCATCCTGCAGCGCCAGCCGGCGTAGCGCGATGAGCAGCGGCTCGATGAGCACCGTCCCGAGCACCGCCTGGCGGATCGCCGCATCGGGTGAGTCGGTCGGCACGGTCGCCACCTCGGCGTCGGCCAGCTCCCGGGCCATCTCGGCGTAGCGCTGCACGCCGCCGCCGATGAGGTCCAGCCCGGCTTCCTCGATCGCGGCGAGTGCCTGCGCCAGGTCGGCCAGGGCCGGGGTATCCGGCGTGACGGACCAGCCGAGGTCGGCGACGATCCGCCGGGCGGCGGCCCGGTCGGCCCCGCTCCGATCGGCCCCGCTCCGGTCGGTCCCGCTCCGATCGGCCCCGGCCCGGTCGCCTTCCGTGCCGGTTTGCTCCGTGGTTCCCAGGGCGTGGCTCGCCGCGCCGAGCATGGCCAGGGCCGAGTCCGGTGGCCGGTCGATCGTCTCCAGAACCCGGCGTACGGTCGCCAACGACAGCCGGGCCGGGCCGACCAGGGCCCGGATCAGCCGGAGCCGGGCCAAATGGCCGGCGTCGTAACGCGCCTGGGTCGCCGACGTCCGCTCCCCCGGCGGCAGCAGCCCCTCGCGCAGGTAGTACTTGATGGTCGCGGTGGGGACACCGCTCTCACGCGACAGTTCCGAGATGCGCACGCGACTCCTTGCCGGACAAATTGGACAGTGCTACTCTCCAATAACGGAGAGTTCCACTATCCAATCTAGCCGAAGGACTCCCATGCCGCAGATCGCACCGGGTCGGATGACCCACGACCACGACGGCGACCTTGTCGTCTTCCTCATCGGCATGACGATCAACAAGTGGTGGCGCCCCGACCGGTGGTTCCCGGTCCTGCGGGCGATGCCGCCGATGCTGCGCGAGCTGTCCCGCGACCCCCACTCGGGCCTGCTCGGCTACCGGCTCGTGTTCGACCCTAACGGCCCGTGGCTGGTCCAGTACTGGTCCGACATCGACAGGCTGTACGACTATGCGAGCGATCCGACCGCCACACATCGGCCCGCCTGGGCGGCGTACAACAAGGCGGCCCGCTCGGCGAAGGGCGCGGTCGGGGTATGGCACGAGACGTTCCCGGTCGACCACGCCGAGTCGATCTACGTGAACTCGCCGGTCCAGGGCCTGGCCCGCGCCACCGGCATCCGCCCGGTCACCGGCTCGATGCAGACCGCCCGGCAGCGGATGGCCCGACGGCGCTCCGGGGATCCTCGGGACTCCGGGGACTCGGCAGCGTAGCAACGCCGGGCAGGGCCGGTGTGGTGACGCCGGAGACGGCCAGCACCCGCCAGGTCCCCTGCTCGTCGCGCTCGAACTCGACGGCGCCGGCGTTGTCCAGGTGCGGCGCCTGGTGCCCGGTGACCCGCCAGTGCAGCAGCCGGATCGCCGTCCCGTGGGAGACGCCGAGCACACCGTACGGGTGGGCGTCGAGCAGCCGGTTCGCCGCGGCGAAGGTCCGTTCCCGCACATCCCCGCGTGCCTCGGGGCCACACGGATGGGTGTCGTAGATGAGGTCCTCCATGCTGCCGCCCTCCGTCCAGCCGACCTGCTCGGCGTACACCCGGGTGAGGGGCCAGGCCGCGAAGACCTCCGGCAGCGTCCTGCCCTCGGCGTCACCGTAGTTGCGCTCGACGATGCCCTGGCACGGCTCGGTCGGCTCCAGGCCGAGCACCTCCGCCACGATCGCGGCCGACTGGCGGGCCCGGATCAGCGGCGAGGAGACGACCGTACGGTAGTCGCCCTCGACCGAGAGTTCGTCCCGCAATTGCTCGGCACGGGCCCGGACCTGTTCACGTCCGCGGTCGTTGAGCGGAATGTCGCTGCGCCCCTGGAGCCGACCGTTCCGATTCCAGTCGGTCTGGCCATGGCGGACCAGCAGCAACCTGGCTCGTGTCAATCCGGACATCGTCCTCCCTGTCCCTGCCATCCTGTCCTGCCATCGGTCCGTGCAGACAGATCACCCGTCCGCCGAGGCGACGTAACCGCACATCGACGGACGGGTGACCGCAACCGGAGACAGCCTACGGGATGGTTGTCTCGGACTCCGTACGCGCCGCCTCCTTGGTGGCCGACAGGGTCTGGCCGACCAGCGAGTGCCGACGCGAGTAGCTGAAGTAGATGATGAAGCCGATCGCCAGCCACACGACGAAGCGCACCCAGGTCTCGTTGCTCAGGTTGAGCATCAGCCAGGTGCAGGCCAGCGCCGACACCCACGGCAGCCACGGCGACAGCGGCACCCGGAACGGGCGCTCCAGATCGGGACGGGTCCGGCGCAGGATCGGCACCCCGATGCTGACCAGGATGAAGGCCGACAGGGTGCCGATGTTGATCATGTCGCTGAGCACCCCGACGTTGGTGAAACCGGCCACGACCGCCACCAGCACACCGACGACGATCTGCAGGCGTGCCGGGGTGCCGCGCTTGCCGCTGGTCACGCTGAGCGCCCGCGGGAGCAGGCCGTCGCGGCTCATCGCGAAGACCACGCGGGTCATCCCCAGCAGCAGCACCATGACGACGGTGGTGAGACCGATGAGGATGCCGACGGTGATCACCTTGGCCGCCCAGGTGGCCCCGACCAGTTCGAAGGCCGTCGACAGCGAGGGGTCCTCCACCGAGGCCAACTGGGCGTAGGACACCATGCCGGTGACGGTGATCGCCACCAGCACGTACAGCACGGTGACGATGCTCAGTCCGAGCAGGATGCCCCGCGGGACCGTACGCTTCGGGTCCTTGGTCTCCTCGGCGCTGGTGGCCACGACGTCGAACCCGATGAAGGCGAAGAAGACCAGCGCGGCACCGCTGAGGATGCCGAAGACGCCGTACTCGGTCGGGGCGGCACCGGTGATCCAGGAGAAGAAGGACTGCTGCCACACCGCGGTGTCACTCGTCACGGCCTGCGCCTCAGGGACGAAGGGGCTGAAGTTGGAGCCCTGGATGAAGCTCAGCCCGACCACGATGACGAAGACCACGATGCCGACCTTGATGATCGTGAACACCGCGTTGACCCGGGTCGACAGCCGGGTGCCGAGCGCCAGCAGGGTGGTGAAGACCGCCACGATGAGCACCGGGCCCCAGTCGAGGGTCAGGGACCCGATCGGGATGGTGGTGGACAGGTTGAGGTCGAACAGTTTGACCGCGTCGGCCAGGTAGATGCCCCAGTACTTCGAGATCACCGACGCCGCCATGAACGTCTCCAGGATGAGATCCCAGCCGATCACCCAGGCGAGGATCTCCCCCATGGTGGAGTACGTGAACGTGTACGCGGATCCGGCCACCGGGATGGAGGACGCGAACTCGGCATAGCACATGATCGCCAGCCCGCACACGATCGCCGCGATGAGGAAGGAGATGATCACCGCCGGGCCTGCGTGGAAGGCGGCCGCCTGCGCACCGACCGAGAAGATGCCGGCGCCGACGGCGACGGCGACGCCCATCACCGCCAGGTCGAAGACGCCGAGATTGCGCTTGAGGGAGTGCCGCTCCTCATGCGTCTCGGCCATCGACTGCTCGACGGATTTGATCCGGTGTTCCATGGTTGTGTCGCCCTTTCCGAGCGTCCGCGGGTACGTCGCGCCCTCACGTACCCCGTCTGGGTACGCCCGCTCGCCCGCCGGGGCTTCGCCGTGGCCGGATCACGGCCCTGACCACCTCGCGACGATCGCGAGCCGGTGCTCTCCGGCGACCGGGATCACCGGGCGGAGAGCCGACATCGACGGGGAATCACTCTACCCGCACCCGCGGACGGGACGCCACGGGTCAGCCGCGCTTGACCTTCTTCGGGCCCTTTCCGGACCCCGTCGCGGCGATCAGGGCGAGAGCGATGGCGGCCAGCCAGACGTCCTTCGACAGCGGAATGCCGGCCGGGGTGGGCCGGATCCCGTCCGACTCGGTCATCTTGTCGTTGCGGAAGTACATCGACAGCAGGCCACCGGCGAAGGCACTCAGCCCGAGCCCGGCCAGCCGCCTGGGGACGAAGGGCGCGAGCAGGCCGCCGGCGATGGCGATCTCGGACCAGGCCAGTGCGGTGCCGAAGGTCTTGGGGTCCAGCTCGGCCAGTGGCGGGATGCCGGTAGCGGCCATGCCCTGCAGGGCCTTGGCATGGTCCTCATCCAGCGACAGCTTGCCGATGCCGGAGTTGAGGATGTACGCGCCGGTGATACCGCGGAGGGCGACTTCCGCGATCCTGTTGCCCAGACTCATGGAACGACCTTTCGATCGGGGTGGTGCAGGGACGTACGGGGTGCACCCGTACGTTGGGTTGGTACGTCGTGGACGCTAGCACGCCGGTTCGACAGGACCACGGCGTGGAGCGCGGATGGTCGGACCACCGGCCGGTCCGTTCCTGATCCCACGCAAGCGGATTGCACGCTGTCTATGCCGAGCGATCCGCTGGTCTGGGTCCCAACCTGGTCCCAACCCGATTCCACGCAAGCGGATTGCACGGCGTCTATGCCCAGCGATCCGCTGGTCTGGGGGCTCCCCCGGGCTTACGTCAGGTCGGCCGGCCATCGGTCGCCGCCGAACCCCGTCCTCGGCTATTCCGCGTTCGCCCGGTCGTACTGTCCCCGTGCGGCGTCCACCTCGGCCATGTGGCCCTCGGCCCACTCCTTCAGGTGGCTCATCACGCCCATCAGCGAGCGCCCCAGGTCGGTCAGCTCGTAGTCCACCCGCACCGGCACCGACGGCGTCACCGTCCGGGTGACCATGCCGTCGCGCTCGAGGTTGCGCAGGGTCCGGGTGAGCATCTTCTGGCTCACCCCGGCGACCTGACGGGACAGCTCGGAGAACCGCAGGGGCCCGCGCGCGCCGAGCGCGA
>CAZGWN010000056.1:0-26460 GCA_964528755.1 uncultured Propionibacteriaceae bacterium | reverse complement strand
CCACCAACTGATCCCGCGCCCTCGTGGCCGCCACATACAGCAAGGACCGCTCCCGCAGGAGGGCGTCCTGGGTCTGCTCCTCCGACCAGTGATACTTCTTGATCGCCATCGGGATCGAGCGCTCACTGATCTCGAACAGCAGCACCCGGGAGAACTCGGTGCCCTTGGCCCGATGCATCGTCATCACCACCGGGCCACCGGGGGTGATCTCCTCCTTGTCCACGCCGCGGGCATCAACACCGCGTTCGTTGAGCCCGGCCACCACCCGATCGCGCTGCGACCTGTCCCGGACGAGGATGGCGATGGTCTCCGCGCCCAGGCCGGCGGAGGTCACCTCGCCCTGCCACTGTCCGACCAGGTCGGCGGCCGCATCGAGTTCGGCCGAGTACGAGGGGTAGTGCCGCTCTTCGGGAACCGGCCCGGATCGGGCGGAGTGGTAGGCGGCGGTCGACTCGTCCTGGCCCGCCAGGTCCTCGTACGAGCCGCCTTCGAGCACGTTGACCGCAAAGGTCAGGTTCTGCGCGGTCGTCCGGTAGTTCAGCGTCAGTCGGCGTGAACGCCCCACGATCTTGATGCCGCACCGGCCCAGCACGACCTTCGGTCCGTAGATGCGCTGGTAGGAGTCCTCGGCGATGAACAGGTCGTTCGCACCCTCATCGACGAGCGCACGCAGCAGCAGCCAACGAGCGGGGGCCATGTCCTGGCCCTCGTCGACCAGCACGTGATCGGCCAGCCGCCCATGACCGGCCTCGGCACGGATGTCCAGACACGCGGCGGCGACGCCCGCGGCTTCGGCCCAGTCCAGTGATCCCTCGACGCGACTGCGCGCACGATACGCAGCCACGACGTTCCACACCGCGAGTCGCTCGAATCGGCTCAGCCTCACCCCACGGCCGGGCCGACCCACCTTCAGGTAGGCGGCCGGATCGACGATCCGGTTGGGGAGGATGACCTCCTCGTACTCCTGCTGGAGGAACCCCGCCGTACGGAGCTGCGAGGGAAGAGCGTCGCCGGCACCACGCAGGGCGTCCTCCCATGCACGCGGATTGCCGGTCCGTTTGAACACCTTGGTGCTGGGAGTGCCCAGCACCCGCTCGACGGCCCCCTCGACCTCGCTGCCTGCGCCCCTGAGCACCGCCGCGGCCAACGCATCCACGCCGGTGACGTACGTCCCGGGCTGCCCGAGCGCCGGTGCACGACGGATGCCCGGATCCAGGCGGGTGAGATCGCGGTCCAGGGCATCGGCGAGGTTGCGGGTGAAGGTGGTGAGGATGGTGCGTCCCTGGGGGTCTGCCTTGGCGAGGCGGCGGGTGCGATGCAGCAGCACCACGGTCTTGCCGGTGCCCGCACCCCCGGACAGCCGGAACGGACCTCGGTAGTCGCTTTCGACGTAGCGTCGTTGTTCGGGGTGCAGCCACACCCGCCAGGCACCGAAGTCGCCCGAGTCGATGATCCGGCGCAGGTCCTCGTCGTTGTCGATGTAGGCGAAGGTGGCCTTGGCGGCCGGCTTTCGCAGCGCATCGATGAGGTCCTGGTCCGACCCCGTGGTGTCGGCGGGCTTGAGGTCCAATCGTTCCTTGATCTCCTCCAGCGATTCCCCTGACCCCAGCTCGACAATGGCCAGCCCGTGCCAGGCCCCTTCGAACTCGGTGGCGAGCGACAACAGCTCGTCCTCGGTCCGGCAGGCGATCACGCGGGCGGCGAGATCAGGAGCGAAGCCGAGTTCGGTGACCAACTGGTCCGCACTGAAGCCGAGGGACAGGCTGTCCTCGGCCGGCGGAGCCGGCGGACGGCTGGGCGACGGAGTGGGCTGCCGGCCGGGTTTGGGCCCGGCGGGACGGGAGGGGCGCATGCCGTCGTCGATGCCCTGAAGGAACTCGGGCATTCCGTTGTGGGGGTTGATCCGCAGCTCGGTTTTGCCGGCGATGTCATAGGCCTCGTCGTGGTTCCACACCCCGTGCAGGACGTAGGTGGCGCCGGCCTCGGTCGTCAGCTTGAACAGGACGGCCCGATACTGCTGGTCCACCCGCCCGGTTCGGACGCGCGGGTCGCAGGCATTGCGGATGGGCTCGATGTGCAGTCCCGGAGCCTCGTCGTCGGTGGTGAGCTTCTGGATGAAGGCCATCACCTTCTTGTTGAGGGAGCCGTCGAGATTGTTCACCGGCTTCGACAGGTAGATGCCCGCGTTCGCCATCAGTCATCTCCTTCACCGTCGAGAGCTGCCCGGATCGCGTCTGCGTCGGGACCGACGACATGCCAGCCGAGCCCGAGGAGCTCGTCCTTGCTGTCGGAATCTTCCTCATACAGGACGACCACCCGCTCCTCCGGCCAGACGAACATCGCCGGGATGCCGGTGTCGCCGACCTCCTCACCGTACGTTGCCGGGGGGGCGATGTGCGCGGCGACAAGCGCGCGGGCGACCTGCTTCTCCGCCCCCGCGTACGGGTCGTCGAGGACGACCTGCCACAGGGCCGGCACGGCGACATCCACGCGTGCGGCCGGTGCGGCGGGCTCCCGGACGAGCGCCGGGAGGGGAGCCGCCGCCTCGGTGATGGCGCGCAACGTGGTGACGATCGTCGGGTGGGCGCGGAGTTGCAGCACGTTGGCGGTGGTGAGCCAGGATCGCCACGCATCGCCGAAGGACACGGAGTCCACGGACGCGGGCCGGTCGTCGAGGACGGCGGCGACCTCGAGGACCTCACCGGCACCGACCCGGACCAGGATCGACAACGCGCCGTGCCGCCACAGGTACGCGTCGCTCCGGCGGCTCGACAACAGGACCGATCCACCGGTGGTCAACCGCCTGGCCAGATCCGCCAGGTCGTGATCGGCCGGCACCGCGAAGGACTCACCGGCCGACAGGCAGAACATCAGGGGGAGCACATCGGCCACCGCACCCTGCTGGGCCGGGAAGGGCATCCGGATCCATCGGCGCAGGAAAGCGAGCGGGCCCTCAGTGGCGAGGACGAAGTCGCTCGGCTGGAGCTGCCTGTCGTTGGCCAGCATCCCGACGGCGTGCGGCTGCAACCACGGGGGCGCCGTCCACGGCCCCGGCTGCCCGCTCTCGTCGACCTCCAGGTCCTGTGCGGTGACCGACAGCACCACCCGGCCCGACGCCGCCAGATGTGCCCGTTTGAGGGCGTCATCAGAGACGCGGTTCACCTCGATCGTGGCGTGGTAGGCCTGCCCGTCGGTGAAGATCGCCACGTCGGGCACGTTCGAGTCGGAGCAGGCGAGGACGAAGTCGGGCTTGGAGTCGAGGAGGTTGACCTGGGGATCGAGCGACCAGTCCCGCGGGCCGACCCGGAACCGCAGCCGGTTGCCGGCCGGGGTCGGCTCGTCGGTGACCCGCACATCCATGCCCTTGAGCATGGCCCGGACCTGCTGGTGGAAGGCCTGCTCCAGATGTGACCCGACGGGCGGGCCGACGACGTCGCCCTCCTGCACCGGCCACGTCATCTCCCCGGTCGGCTCGGCCGTGCCGCCGGCGGTGAGGATCGACCGCAGATGGCGCTCAGCCGTCTGCCGGGCCACGAGGTCGGACTGCCACGGCACGGCGTGGGGCAGCAGGCATCGGTGGCAGGCGAGCACGTCCTCGCCTCGGCATGCGCAATCGGCGACCCGCCGCCAGGCCTTGTGCAGAATCGTGTAGAGCGTCTCCGGTGCCGCCAGCTCCGCCAGATACCCAGTCCCACCCGGCACGGTGTCATAGAGCAGCAACGCCGGGCGTGGATCGCTCTCCTGGCCCGGTGCGGGATCGGTGATCGTCTCGATCCGGATGTGGTCGGGCGCGCCGCCGAACTGCTCCTGCAGGCCGAGCAGGATGGCCGCCGACAGGCTGGGCAGCGCAAACGGGTCACTGAGCGTCACCGTCGGCGGCAACGGGAGGACAACCCCCTGGGTGACCAACGTGCGGGACAGGGCGATCTCCCGCACCTTCTCCGTCGGACTCTTCCGGTACGGGCACCATGGCCGATGCTCTTCGGGCCGGTTCTGCTTGGCGTGGTGGTCGAGGCAGCCGCAGCCTTCACACACCCGGAAGAGCGGAGCGATGACGTCCAGGCCGCCGATCGTCCGATGGTGGCCGTAGGCGACCCTCGCACCGACGTTGAACCAGCGGATCGTCATCCGGCGCAGGTACTTCGCTCCGAACGCATACCCGTCGATGCGCCACCGGCGGGAGACGGCCTCGGGGTCGATGTCGGCTGCGACTGCCAGGGCGAATCCGGGCCGCTTCCGCTCGTCACGGGAGTCGGAGATCGTCGCCTCGTCGCGGCGCACGGCCGCGGTGACGTGGGTCAGCTCGACGACATCGAGCTGGTTGCCGGTGTCGCGGACCGACGTGCTGCCGCATCGGGGGCAGGCGGTCGGCGGCTCCGGCGCCCCGGCGGCGGAGATGTCGGCGGACCAACCGCAGGCCGCGCACACGGCCATCGGCCGGATCGCCTGCGCGTTCGGGCCGAGGTCGACCGAGTCGATGTCGATCTCCAGACCACGGGTGTAGAACGTCGCCCCGGGCGCGAACTCGCGGAGAGCATTGGCGGCGCCGCGCTCCACCGGGAAGGAGTCGTTCTCGTACTGCTGATCGTCGGGGTTGATCCACGACACCGCGACATCGAGCGTGACGTGATCATCGACCAGGGTGTAGTTCGGCAGCAGACCGAACTCCTCCAGCGTGGCGATCCAGTACTGCGAGTTCACATCGGTCTGCTGGCGGCGGACCTGCGCCAGAGCGGCCCGTGCGGTCCGGAGGGCACGCTTGTCATCCTCGGTCGGGCGTGGGCTGCCCTCCGCCTGCTCGAGGGCTGGCAGCTTGGCCTGGATCTCCTTCTCCCGGAAAACGAGGTCGTCGCGGCTGCGGGTCCACGCCGCCGATGCGCGGATCACCTGGCGGGCCAGACCGCTGGAGCGAGGCCCGTGCGCGGGTGTCGCCCAGTCGCGCAGCGCCTGAGCGGCCGGGTCACCGACGCCCGCGCCGAGCGCCGCCAGAAACTCCGGGAGCAGCGTGTCGGCCCGGCCCTCCGCCTCATCGATCAGGCTGCCCAGGAACGTGCCCGGCTCGGTGGAGCCCATGATGGACGCGCCCAGGCGTGGCTGCAGGCGGGTCTCGTCGCGGGCGAACCCGTCCAGCACGTGCGCGACGTACTGGCGCTGCAGGATCTCCTCGGCGCTCAGGTAGGTGGCCGGAGGGCGTACGGATCCGTTGATCAGCGACAGCGGATCGTGCAGCCGCGCCAGGTTCTCCCCGCGCCCGGTGACGAACGACAGGTCGAGGGCATTGCCGGTCAGGCGGCCCGCCCGGCCGACCCGTTGCAGATAGGACGCCACGGTCCGCGGCAGGGACGACAGCAGCACGGCCGACAGATCGCCGATGTCGATGCCCATCTCCAGCGTCGGTGTCGCGACCAGCACGTTGGGGGAACTCGGGTCGGCCCGGCCGCTGCGGAAGCGGTCCTCCAGATCCACGCGCTCGGCATCGTCGATGAGACTGGTGTGCTCACGCGCGACGATCCGGCGCATGTCGGCCGAGGAGTAGAGCCGGCGGTAGTAGTTGTCCTCGAGGGGCACGGCGTGCACCGTGCCGGGGCAGCGGACCAGGAGGCACGGCCCGCCGTCGAGCTGGGAGATCGTCTCCTCCCCGCCCGGATGTTCGTTTCCACAGACGCTGCAGCGCAACCGATACCGAGAGGTACGTAGTTGTTCTGCCGGGACGGCGTGGACGAGGAGCTTGGCCGACTCCAGCCCGTAGACCGTGCCGCCGCTCTTGGTCGTCGAGGATCGTACGGTCCCGTTGCGGCTGAGGATCCCCAACAGCGTGCGGATCAGGCGGGCGCCGAAGTGCGGAGTGACGCCGAGCACCCTCGACGTCCACAGGGCGTACCAACCCTGGGGCGAGGTGGCGTTGTCGAGCAGTGGGTCGGGGGTCGGCTTGGCGCCTCCGATGCGGGGAAACGCCGGGGCCGACCGGCCGGTGGGGAAGGCCGGCATCCCGAGGCCCCGCGGCCGGCCGGCCCACAGATACCACCTACTCCCGTCGTTCTCCAGGTAGGCCTCGAGCCAGTCGTGGCGGATGGCACCCTGGCTACGCAGGCGTTCCAGCACGCCACGCACCCACCTCACCAGGTCGGGATTCTCGATGGTCGCGACCTCGGAGACCAGGGCGTCCTCGCCGGTCGTCTCCAGTGCCGCGCGCCCGGCCCCGGCCAGCGCGATCTCGCTTCCCCCGTCCACGTCGACGGCTGCAGTGCCGGTCATCTCCAGGGTGCGGCCGAAGTGCATCTGCAGGCCGAACTCCAGCATCGCGTCGAACAGGAGCCGGGCCTCGGTCCGCCTCGTTGCGCGCCGCCGGGCAGTGGGGGAGGCGTCGGCCTGCCAGAAGGGTGCGAACTCCTTGCGTTCCACCAGATCGGGTGGCAGCAGCCGGTAGCGGCTGAAGGGATCGGTGGCCGTGTCGATCGCCTTCTGGACGACCCGGTCCAGCGTCTCGGGGTAGTCGTCGATCGCCTGGCACAGCGCGGCACGCAGGGTGAGGGTGTGGGAGCGGGCCTGGATGAACCCGGCACGGTGGGCGGCGTCCTGGACCGAGTCGGTGAAGACGAGGGCCTTCTTCTCGGCCGGATCCAGGCCCTCGGTGCCGAAAAGGGACGACAGGGTGACCGACACCTGGGTGGCGATGGCCGAGCCGAGGAAGCGGATGCCGTCGCGCATCCCGCACGCCGGGCACGTGTCGGCCCGGGACGCGTCTTCGGCATCCTTGTCCCAGTGGGTGAGGATCGGCAGGTAGCGGCCCTCACGGACCTCGTCGCTGTCGAGGTCGAGCCGCTCCTGCGTGAGCGTGCGGTCGCGCAGGTCGAGCCATCCGAGCCCCTCGATCGGCTCATCGGGCGCCTCGGCCAGGTGTGCCGCCTCGGATGCGGCGTGGATGAGCGGGCGGAAGCGTCCCTCGTGCTGGGCGTGCCGGGCGCGGATGTGCTTGTCGTCGTGATCCAGCGACGATCCGGTCGGGGCCAGGCAGACACCCCAGCCGGACCGCCCGCACCGGCGGCAGTAGATGGCGGGGAAGGCGGGCGTGTCCCGGCTGTCACCGGCGATCGCGGTCTCGTCGTCGCTCCACCGGTAGTGGGGAAGCCCGTCGGTGTCCCGGTCGATCCGGGTCAGCTCGCGCACCCACAGGTGGGCCTCCAGCGTGACGAAATCCCGCCCGGCGACCGCCCGCAGGTGGCTCAGGGCCCCGAGGAGGTGGGTGAGGAACGCCACGCCCGCCGCAGGGTCGATGCCGGGCAGCAGGGAGGCGGCCAGATCCTCCAGCGCCCGTGCCTCACCGCAGCGCCGGATGAGAGCCTGCACCAGCGGGTGCGCCTTGGCCAGGGCCACCAGTTCGCCCTGGTCGGTGACCGCCGCCGGGGTGCTGCCGTCGTCGGCGGCGTAGAGACCGTTGAGGACGGCGGCCGCCAGGTCGGCACCCGACGGCCCGCCGGTGGTCCGGAGGGCCGTGGTGATGTCACCGACCAGCGCGGCGGTGACAGGCAGCGGCGTCAGGCCGAGCCTGGCCACGATGCCGGGCGCGTCAGCGACCCAGGCCTCCAGCGGGACGCGGGTCTCGGTGACGACACAGGGGCGGTCGAACGGCTCACCGAAGACCGTGCCGGCGAACTCGACCATCGCCGCCGGATCGCCCTCGGCGCCCAGGGTCGCCGACGTGGCGACCGGCGTCATCCGGCCCAGCGGCCGGGCGAGCTCGGCGGCGGTGTGACGGGCCGGGTCCCACCAGCTCTTCAGCGTCAGGCCGAGGCGGCGCAGCAGCATCGCCACGTCGGTGCCCTGCGCCCCGTCGTAGGTGTGGAACTCGTCGAGCACGACATAGGTGAGCGACTCGGCGGACTCCTCCCAGATCCGCTGGTCGGCAGCGCGCAGCAGCAGTTGGTCGAGCATCTTGTAGTTGGTCAGCACGATGTCGGGCGGGCTGTCGCGCAGCACCTCCCGGTCACTGATCAGCCCGTCGGCCGACACGACCGTACGGGCCGTGGTCGACTGGCCGGTGTAGAGGCCGGCCGTGACACCGGCCAGGCCCCGGGCGGGATCGGTGATCAGCCGGGCGAGGCGTTGCGCCTGGTCGTTGGCCAGCGCGTTCATCGGGTACAGGATCAGCGCCTTCATCCCGGTGATCCCGCGATCCTTGGCGCGCAGCACGTGGTCGAGGATCGGGTAGAGAAACGCCTCGGTCTTGCCCGAGCCGGTGCCGGTGGTCACCAACGTCGGCAGCGGACGCGGCTTGTCGGGCCCCAGATCCAGCGTCGAAAGCCGCCGGAAGGCAGCCGCCTGGTGGACGTAGGCCGGGAACGGCGTGGGCCACTCCAGCGCCGAGGGCGCGTCGGCCGGAGCCGGGGCGTACGGCAGGCGGATCCGCACGTAGGGGCCGCGGAAGATGCCGGTGCGCCCGTCGGAGAGGAAAGCGTCCAGGGCGCTACGGGCGTCGGCGTCGGCGAGGGCGAAGGTGGTGGTGAGGTAGTCCGTCAGGCCGACCCGGATCGACTCCGCCTGCACGGTCGGCAGCAACTCTCCCACGATGTATCCCCCCCTCGACCTGGCCAACTTTGCCATGGTGGACTGACATCGGCGCGGAAGTCCGTCGATAGCCCGGCGATGACCGTCAGGGCGAGCTGGGTCGGACCCAGGACGCGATTGTCAAACAGTCGTGAGAGTGGCGGTGAGGAGGACAAGCGTGGTGGACGCACGGGTGTTCGGGGTCACTGTCGAGCGCGAGGGCCGTTGGTGGGTGTTCGCCATCCCCGAGCTCGGCGCCGGAGGCCAGGCGCGCAACCTTTCCGAGGTCGAGTACGAAGCGCAGGGCGTGGCTGCGATGTGGCTCGACGTGAAGCCCGAGACGGTCAAGGTCCACGTCACCGTCCATGTGCCCGAGCACGCGCCGGCCGAGTGGCGGGCGGCCGAGCGTGACGAGGAGGAGGCTCGCGAGGTAGAGGCTCGTGCCGCGGCGCGGCGCCGCGCTGTGGTCCGGGAACTGCGCGCCCAGAGGTACAGCGCCCGGACGTTGGTCACCTGCTCGGCATCTCGAAGCAGGGGGTCTATCAGGTTGAGAAGGCGGAGAGGCCCGGGTCCCGGTCCGGCCGCTAGCTCGAGGTTCACCTGACCGGGTGTCCCATGGGCCCCGGCCGGTGGATGCGCGCAGTCACGGACGATGTGGCGATGCGGGCGTCAGCCGGGCCTCGAACGCGGCGTACGCGGCACGCATGTCGGCCTCTCGGTCCAGCACCCGGAACGGCAGCTCGTAGACGTACGTGGTGCCGGCCTGGTTGGTGGCAGTGCGCTCCTCGGCGGTGATCCGCTCACCCTTCGTCCGCCACACGCTCAGCACCGAAGCGGGGACCTGTCGGCCGTTGGCATCGTAGAGGTAGGTGTGGTGGTCGTAGCCGTAGAGCACCGCGAACTGGGTGCGGTAGATCGTGCACAGCTGGTCAGCGCTGACCCCCAGCATCAGCGCGACCAACGCGTCGAGCTCGACGAGGGCGTTGCGCCGGTCCTCGGCGATCCGCAGCGGCGTTGCGGCGGTCCACTGCGGACCGACCTCGCCCAAGGCCGAGCGGTTGGGCCGGTCGAGCCCGATCGTCCATGCGTCCGCCCGGAATGAGGGACGGTAGACATTGGCCCACAGATCGGCGTATGCGTCGACGACGCAGTTCAACCGGAGCGTACGGAGAAGAAGGGCGTCGGTGAGGGGATGCTCGGTGACGATGGGGAGACGGACGACCTGACTGAACCCGATATTGCTTTTGGGCGCGGACCGAATGACAAAGTCGCTGACCAAGCCGGAGCAGAACGCTGACGCCAGAATCAACTCGGGCTCCCGCATGGCCTCCGAGTGACCCGGGAGTGCAGTGGAGAATACTGCGTGTATGTGCGCCATTGCCGGAGGCACTATCGCCGAGATCAAGGTTCGCTCGCCCGTGTTGGCAGCCATCTTCCGCCACGCAAGACGGTAATATCCGCGTGCGGGTTTCTCTTCCCAGTGGGTGTAGTCGGCGTCGTAGCGCGCACGATCCCCGGCGGGCTTGTACGAGGTGACGGGAATCGAGTCGGTCGCCAGTGTCTCGAAGTCGGTGGTCGACCAGTCCTGCTGGTGTTTCATCGTCCGGTTCGGAGACTTGTACATCGGCGTGGCCACATACAGGTGCGGGCCCTGGAGGATGACGTCGTGCCACGACTCCGGCGCGCCCCAGCGGGACACAAAGTAGCCCTTCTTCCGATCGATGCTCTCGTCCCATCCGCGGGAGAATTGCAGACCCAGCGAGCCGATCCGTTCGTGGTGGGCGAGGTTCTCCAGCACGGTGGCGGCCGACGTGTTGACGGTGTACACCATCCGTGTCTCGGCGACCGGCGTCGCCTCGTCCTCGAGGATGCTGTGCCAGGTGCGCAGCGTGTTGTCGTCGACCTCGACAATGCGGGATCGGTGCGCCCGAAGGTCCCACGTGCCGGTGGACGGGTCCTTGAAGCCCGGTTCCTCACCGGACCCGTCATGACGCAACGAACCCTCGACGGTGCTCGGGTGATAGAGCGATGCGGCCTGGACGAAATGCACCTTTCCGGCTTGGGCGTAGACGTTGACGCCGTATGTCTTCTGATGCTGAAGTTCATAGAGACTGAACTCGTTGATGAACTGCCAGTGGCGTCGGAGCCGACGGTAGGTTTCACGCCTGAGAAGCACCGCCTTCTCGTCGGTGAAGTGGGACTCCGGGTGGACAAGTGAGACGATCCCTGCGGGTGGCATGTGCGACCATGTCTGTTCCATGAAGCACCGGTAGAGGTCCGGTTGCAGGCCGCTGAGGATGGGGTAGTTCTCCGTCGACCCAACATATTCGGCCGTCGCGACGGTCGCTGAGGTGGCGTCCAGAACGAGGTTGCGCATGCCCGGTAGTGCGAGGGTTTCGGCACGCTTCGCCCGCCGCTCGGCCTCGCTGGGCTTGTGGGCCAATTGCCACCACGGGTCTCCCTCGGCCAGCAGCGCATCGACATCGGTGCGGGGTCGCACCCACGGCGGGTTACCCACCTGCAGGTCGAACCCGCCGTGGGCAAAGACCGTGGCGAAGTCGAGCTGCCAGTGGAAGAAGCCGCGTTCGGCGGCGACCCGCTCACACACCCGCAGCCATGGGTGGCGCCCGAGCACGTCCTCGATCGGCAGCGCGCCGGCGCCCTTGATCTCCAGGTCCTCCTGGTCGGCCAGCGCCTGCCAGACCCCGGCCGGGCTGAGCGTCACCTTGCCGTAGGCCGCCGCCTTGCGGGCCTTCGTGTCGGTGCCGAGGATGTCGCGCAGAGCCCCGATCCACTCCTCCAAGCTCGGCGGCTCGACCCATCCACCGTGCAGCGGCCAGAACCACAGCGCGCACCAGGCGTCCATGATCCGGTGCAGCCGGCGGTAGGCGCCGTTCTCGTCAGCCAGGGACTCCTCGATCTGCTCGCGCGTGACACTCTGCCCATCGAGTTCGTCGTCCAGCCCCCACAGCGTGATCCTGCGGCGGGACTGCTCCTCGGCGACGGACAGTCGGCGGTAGGCGAGCATCCACAACGCCTCGGCGTGCCGGGACAGCTCGACCAGCTCGCTCAGTTGTCGGGAGGTGGGTTTGCGGATGATCGCCTTCCGCCACGCTTTGAGGGTCTTGAGCCGTTCAGGGGCGAGCTCCTTCGCCTCCTTGGTCTCGGCGGTGGAACCCCAGCCCTTGGCCGGCAGCAGGAAGTGGTGGATCCGCCCGCCGGGGTCGATGTCGACCGTGTCGTCGGCCAGCTTGTCGGCGAAGCGGGTCAGCGGCGCCTCGCGCGGGGCGCCGAACCAGTCCTTCGCGTTGACCTGGGCGCGGGTGTAGAAGTCGTGCCGGGCGCCGATCAGGGAGTCGCCGCGGCGCAGGTGCAGCCCGAACCATGGCGCGGTCAGGTCCTTGGCCATGGTGTCGAGCCACAGGGTGATCTCGGCGAACTCGACCGCCTGGGCGTTGAGGTCGACCCCGTAGACCTGGCGCAGCGCGATCGCCGCCTTGACCTTTTGCAGCTCGGCCGGGTAGGTGTCCGGGTCGATCGTGGTGCCGAGTTCGGCCTGGCGGCGGGTCAGGTAGGTCTCGGCGAGCTGGCGGACCGCCTCGACGGCGAACGCCCCCGACCCCAACGCCGGCTCACACACGGTCAGGTCGAGGATCGCCCGGGCCGGCGTACGCTGCCCGTCCTGGTCGAGCAGCTCCTCCAGGGCCTGGGAGACGACAAACCGGGTGATGACCTCCGGCGAGTAGTAGGAGGCGGAGAGCTGGCGATCCCGCCCCGACAGCCGGTAGACGAAGGTGCCGCGGGTGTGGATCACCGGCTTGGTCTCCCCGGTGAGCGGGTCGGGGGCGGTGACGAAGTCCGACGCGGCGATGGTCTGGGCGCGATCGACCGGTACCACCCAGGAACCCTTCTCCGGATCGCCGTGGCGGGCCACCTCGTACAGGTCGGTCTCGGCGAAGAACCCGGTGTAGGACATCAGCCCCTCATAGACGGCCCCGAGCTGGTTGATGCCCAGGTCGACGTAGGAGATGAAGCCGCGGTCGCGGCCGCGCTGCTCCTTGCTGAGCAGCAGGTGGCGCAGCACGAGCTGGAGCTGCTCGTTGCCGAGCTTGACCGCCGAGATCAGGGCGATCGCCTCGGGCCGGAAGAGGTCGGCGCGCAGCGGGTGGAAGGCCAAGGTGGACGCGTCGGAGTCGCCGGCGGCCGGGGTGTGTCCCTGGTCGACGAGCCTGAAGAGGATTGCCAGGGAGTCGTACAGATGGGTGCCGGACCTGGCGTGCGGGGATGCCAGCGGGACGAGGGTGAGTTCGCGCAGCCGGTCCAGGCTGTAGCCGGCGGCGTACTCGGGGGCGCCGACCGGCAGGACGCCCAGCTCGGGGGAGGCCTCGGCGTAGAGCAGGAACAGGATCCGGTAGATGAACCGCAGCGACTGGCGGGCCAGCGGCTGGGCCTGGTCGGCCGCCAGGGGCGGGAGACCCCGGGCACGGCGGCGGGCGACAACCTCGTTGGCGATGATCTCGATCGACAGGCGCACGCCTTCGCGCAGATCCTGGCTGACGCCGACCGTGTGCCTGATGGAGTCCTCCAGGACGCCGCTCCACCAGATGGTGCCGTCGGCGTCGGGGGCCAGCGAGTCGGCGGCCAGGCAGGTCAGGGCGGTGTCGAGTTCGCCGCCACGCTTGGCGTCGTGGCGTTCGGCGATGGTCTGCAGGTCGATCGCCAGGTAGCGGCCTTCGGGCCAGCGGCCACGCTCGGCCACCACGATCCAGCGGCCGGCGAGGACGAGGCCGAAATCGGGCCCGTCCTCGGCGACGAACAGGTGCGACAGCAGCCGGGACACGGAGTGGAGAGTGTCCTTCTCGTTGAGCGGGAAGGGGGACGCCAGGGTCGGCGCGTCCTTGACCATCAGGTCGTCGAGCACCTGGACGGGCCGGGCGTCGACGACGACGAGTGGGGCCGCGCGGGTGACGCCGGGGCTGTTGTAGAAGCGGGCCGGTGCGCTGCCGCTGACCTGGAACTCGCCGGTGCGGTAGCCGAGGATGTCGAGCACCAGATCGCGCAGTGGCTTCGCGTCGGGCGCTGAGGCATTGTGGCCGCCGGTGCCGTTGGCGTACAGGTCGGTCAGCAGGCGAAGCAGCTCGGAGCGGTGACGGGTGAAGCGGGAGCGCGGCGTGTCGTGGTCGGCGCTGTCCCACTCCTTGCGCCGGTCGAGGACGTGCTTGTGAAAGGACTCGCCCTTGGCCTGGGTGGTGAAGTAGTGCTCGCTGATCCATTCCTCGACGTCGAGGATGGCGTCACTGGTCGCCATCTCAACCCTCCCGGACCGTACGGGGCGCGACCGGGTGGTCGGCGGGCAGCACCAGGAGCAGGGGCCGGATGAGGCGACGGCTCGGCTCCATCTGGCGCAGCAGATCCTGTTCCTTGTCGACGCCGGCGCGGCGTCGCCTCCGGGCGGCCCTCGTGGTCGGGGCCTCGGCGTCGAAGGTGTCGAGCCACCGCCGGGTCGTGGCGGTCCAGGCCTCGACGCGCCGCTGGACGTCGTCGGTGGCGGCGTCGATGACCACCGCCATCTCGCGGGTGGCCTCCTGCACCGCGATCGGCACGAGCTGTTGCAGGTCGTTCAGATCGGCCGGTGCGCCGGGATTGCGCAGGGTGCCGGTGACGCCGACGGCCTCCAGCATCGCCCGGGCGTCCTCGTACACGTTGCCGAAGGCCGGTGTGGGTGCCGGATAGAAGGCGAACTCCTCGCTGAGGAACACCCGCGAGATGACCTGGCCGCGACGGTTGGTCAGGGTGCCCAGCAGCAGGAAGGTCGGTGCGGTGACGCTGCCGCGGATGGCGAAGATCTGATTGCGCGCCAGGGACGCCAGCGCCCGGTCGGCCGCCCAGTCCAGCACCGGGTGGAGCGGGCCGAGGTAGTGCGCCTCCGGCCAGGTGGATCCGCTGCGGTCGTTGAGGGCGCGGGTCAGTTCCTCGGTGCCGCGCTCGGTGGTGGTGACGAGTTTGAGGTCGGCCAGTACCCTGCGGTCGGCCAGGTAGGACTGCGGCAGCACCTCCAGCCGCTGGGCGAGATCACGAGGCGGGACGAACTCGACCGTGTGATTGGGGTACTCCCGGAACGAGACGCCGTTGCGGTCCGGCGGGAGACCCGGGGCCCCGAAGGCCTCGTCCAGCGCGTCCTGCAGGAAGGCGATCTCGCTGGGGTAGAGCCGGCCGGTGGTCTCGCGCCGGTCGGCCGTCGTCGGCGTCGCATCGACCTGCCGGCTGAGCCGGGCGAGCATGCCGGCGACCGAGTTGTCGGTGACGACGTCGTCGGCGTCGCGGACCTCCTCGTCGAGGTCCTTCTGGCCGGCCAGGACCTCCTTGATCGCCTCCTCCTCGGCCTCGACCGAGAACTTGCCCATCAGGGAGGCGGCGTCGCCGAGCGCCTGGTGGGCCTTCGCCTCCTTCTCCATCAGCTTGGTGAGCACCCGCAGGTCGCCCCGGAAGGTCTCGGCAGACGGCTCCAGCAGGAGTGCGGTGATCTGGGGGCGGACCTTCTGGCCGTACCGGTCGATGCGGCCGTTGCGCTGTTCCAGCCGGATCAGCGACCACGGGATGTCGTAGTGGATCAGTTCGTGGCACTGCCGGTGCAGGTTGACGCCCTCCGAGGCGACGTCGCCGGTGACCAGGATGCGGATGGGGGAGGTGGCCTTCTTGAAGGACTCGACCACCTCCTGCTGGCGTACGTCATCGAGTCCGCCGTGGAGGATCTCGACCTGCTCCTCGCTCATCCCGAAGTCCTCACGCAGGCGATGCTGCAGCCAGGTGAGGGTGGCAACCCGCTCGGCGAAGACGACGGCGCGCATGTCCGAGTGCCGTCCGACGCCGATCTTCCTCAGGTAGGCGACCAGTGCCGTGTACTTGCCGCCACGGGTCACGTACGACTGGTCGTTGAGGTGCTGGAGCCGCTCCAGGGCGTCGATCTCGCGCCGGCCGTCCGGGGTCGGCGCGTGGCCGAGGCGTCGGATCCGTTCGGCGATGGTCTGGCGCAGGGCGGCGGGGGAGGACAGGAACGCCTTGGCCAGGGTCCACGGGAACAGTGTTGATGCCTGGCCGGAATAGGGCGATGGGCCCGGCGGATGCAGCCAGACCCGGTCGAGTTCACCGGCGACGGCATCCTCCTCGGGACTCGCGGGGATGAGGACGTTGTGCGGCTCGCGACGCTCGGCCCAGTCGGCGGCGACGACGTTGGCCACCTCGGGGCTGTTGCGATGCCGGCGGACGACGAGCCGGCGTACCTCGTCCTCGTCGACCGTTCCGTCGGGGGAGACCGCCGTGGGCTCGAGGAGCCGGATGAGCTCGGCGAAGGACTCCGCTTTGCCGTTGTGCGGGGTGGCCGAGGCGAGGATCAGCGCGTCGGTGTTGGGTGCCAGGATCCGGGCGAGCCGGTTGTTCTGCGTTGCGGAGTTGGTGATGTTGTGGGACTCGTCGATGACGATCGCGTCCCAGCGGTGTCCGCGCAGGTCGTTGGCGAACCGGTCCTGCTTGAGCGTGTCGATCGAGACGATCACCCGCTTGTAGTACGTGAACGGGTTGCGGGAGGCGGGCAGCTTCTGCTTGACCCGCTGCACCCCGACCGAGTCGAGGCGGACGAACGGAAGCGCGAAGCGCGACCACATCTCGTGCTGCATCTGCTCCAGGACATGGCGCGGGGAGACGATGAGGATCCGCTCTCCGCGTCCACGGCGGACCAGCTCGGCCAGGATCATGCCGATCTCCAGCGTCTTGCCCAGGCCGACGGCGTCGGCCAGCAGGATGCGCGGGCGCAGATTGGCCGGGTCGAGTGCCTTGCGGACGGCCGACTGTTGGTAGGCCAGCGGGTCGGCGAGCATGCCGGTGGAGACGGTCAGGGCCGGGTCGCCGATCGGTACGGCGGTCTTGCGCAGGGTGGCCTCGAGCCACAGCTTCGACAGCCGGTAGTGGGGGGAGCCGTCGCCGGTGAGCGTGGCGCGGGCCGGGTCGAGCAACTCGATGGTGTCGAGCGAGTCGTAGAACGTCGCGGTGGTGCCGCGGACCAGGTCGCCCAGCCCCTGCACATGGAGCAGGTGCCCGTCGGGGGTCTGCTCGACCGAGGTGACCAGCCACTCCTCGTCCCTGACGACGACCGTGCAGCCGGGCGCGACATCGGCCGACTCGACCGTGGTCATCTGCGTCACGCGGGCCCCCTCGCTGAACTTGCTCGGCAACACCTTAGCGAGGGGCGGTCCGGCAGGCGTGATGCGCCCGGGAGTGGGACGTGCAGGGAAGGTGCGAGAGTTCAGCAAAAACGTCAGTGGCTCTCGCTATGGTCCTGGCAATGGATCAGCCGGCTGGGGGTCGGCGCAATCCAGTGACTGCGTGGGGGGATGAGGAGCGTGTTACGGGACAGATGGGCGCAGTACGAGGCGTGGACGGATGCGATTGCTGAGGTGGTTTACCCACCGATGGATTCCCCGGGCCCGGTGTACCTCGACCTGGAGAAGGGCCAGCAGGAGGACCTGGCCAGGCGAATGGGAGTCGCGCGGGACGCCGTTCCGGGCGAGTTGGCCGCGGCAGTCCGGAATGTGTTGGATCTCACACGTGGGAAATCAAGGGTATTGAAGGATCTTACGGATGCTCTGCGCCGGTGGGGCGCCCCGGGCAGGCAGGATCCGCCCCCGCCGGTCCTCGGGTTCTTGGCGGCACTGTGCATGGCGGCGGAGAACATGGCGGCGGGAGAGGGGGTAGCCTCGACAAACTTCTACTTCCGGCTGGCCGAGCTGCTGAAGCTGGAGAAGCGGGAGAGCAAGCTCCTCGAAGAGGCCTATCGGCAGGTCGGGGAAACCTACTGGCGGGCCGTCGATCACTGGCTCGTCCATCACCACGGTGAACGGGGTTTGTCCACGATTGTGGCGGCCAAACCGCGATACGTCGGTTATCCGATCGGTCAGGCCCTCATTCGGGCCACAGACCGGGATCGTCTCCTTTCCTTCTTCGAAGACTCCGGACTGCCGCCGGGCGCATTGATCGACCCCGTCCAGCTGATGGTTCCGCTGGAGGAGTGGATTGAACGCCAGCCCACTCCGGCCACCAAAAACCTGGCGCGGATCTGGGCGACCGGGCGGGAGGCCCGACGGACGGTAGCGGAGAGCGCGGTCGCTGCCTTGGCCACCTGGGACGGCCAGGTCGCCAAGGCAGACGGGGAGCACCACGCCGGCGGTCGGTTGGCGCTGCAGGCCAGTATCGGGACCTTCCCCAAGAAGAGGCTCGGATTGAGCGTCCTGGCATACCTGCCCGAGGCCGATCAGCCTCGGAGTGCGCGGGTCATCGCTGCGAATGGGCCGTGTGACCTCGATCTCACGCCAAGTATCCCCGGGGCCTTGGCAATGGCCGAAAGTTCAGCCATCGACATTGTCGGTTTGTTGGAGGGCCGACTGACCATCGAAGACCCGATGACGGGGAAATCAATCACGAGGCAACCGCGGCGTCTTGTTGCCTTTCGGCACGATGAGGCCACCGGACGATGGATCGAGACGCCACGTGTCATGCTCACGCAGGATCTGCTGCTGTTCTGCTACAACGCGATGCTGCCCAAGGTGACCGAGATCCTCGACGCCACGGCGCGGCCCGGATGGCATCGGCTGGCGGACGACTTCCCGAAGAAGCCCGAAAGATGGACCGTGATCCGTGACGTCCAGATCTTCCGTTCACCCGGCAAGATGGTGCCCGCCGGCTTGAGTGATCTGCAGGTGCTGGTGCCGCTGGCCACCACGCAATTGTCGATCAGTGGAGGGTTCCGGCTGCCGGTCCGCATGCGCAACGTCTGGCACGTCGCTGAACCGCCGGAGATCCGGGCGGTCACGGATAGCCCCGAGGCGATGAGACTCGTGCTGAGGGACCGGACCGCGTTGGAAGCGTGGGACGATGAAGCGCAAGTTGTCGATGAGTGGTCAGATGACGGCAGCGGAGCCCTGGTGGTCAGCCTCCTCGATGAGGATCTGGAGGTCGGGGACTACGAGTTGTCGTTGTACGCGGCTCAGACCGACGTGCCGGTGGCGGTGAGCGCGTTCCATCTTCGGGACGGGGATGCCGTGGACAAGGCCCAGTGGGAAGCAGTGATCCCGGTCCCGTATTCCGTCGGGGGAGCGTTGGGGCCCTTGGGCGCTGGTGGCACCGTCGGCGGCGCCACCGTGAACGGATCTGCCGTGGAGAACTCGCCGACCGAGGTGGATCTTCTTCAGCGCCAGCGCACACCACTCTTGCCTGGACGGGTGTGGAGTCCGGTTCGTACGGTCCAGGGTGACCACCGTCGACCCATCGAGGTGACGGTCGTGCCCAAGGACTCGTGCCTCTATACGGGGGCGCACCACGAACAGCTTGAGTCGGTGCCCGTGGACGGCAAGGGACGCCCCCTGGTGAAGGTCCACAAGGGCGAGTGCACGAAGTGCGGTCTGGAACGTTGGTACCGCTCGAACTACTGGGAGAATCGGCGGGCCTATGAACGTCGCAAGCAGGCAGAAGAAGCGCGGCGATCAATTGACGTGTCGCGGCTGGAGTCGGTCATGCTGCAACACGACGACCGTCCGGACTGGGACCGCGCGCTCGATGCACTGTGCTATGCCGGTGGCGGCACCTGGAGCGTGTTTGAACGGATCGCACGCCACATTCAGGCCAGTGGCATCTTCGTGGACCAGTTGGCACGATCGCTGGAGTCCCTCGGCCACATCGATATCAGGCGTCATGAGGAGTCCTTGCGGCCAGTAGCGTGGGAGATTGCCCCGAGCGTCCTGGCCGAAACGTCCAGAGGATACTTCTTGTCGGGGTACTGGCCGGGAGTGAAGTCGGACAATCTGTTCAACGAGCTTGAACGCAAGGGCCGCGGGATGGCCCGCACCGCCGAGAATCCTGAGGGGCCGTCGTCTTGGTTCCTCGACCGGCGGCCGCCGTGCCCACTCGAGGGGGCGGAGGTGATTGACGATGCAGCGCGAAAGATGGCCTCAGTCCTGCCACGGCTGTCCGAGGTGGTCGCCGGGCTGCCGCGGGTTCCTGCGTCACCGGTCGGCCAGATCAGGTGGTTCGAGCCGAATGAGGCCCGGTGGAAGGACACCACCGGCTTGGGTCTCAAAGGTGCCTACCGCATGTCGCGGTTCTCCACGACCGATGTCATCCGAACCGACGACGACCTGGAACGCGGAACGATGGCGATCGGTACGGTCCAACTCACCAAGCACGCGGCCTTCGCGCTGCTGCGGGAACGGCCGCTGATGGCGTATGACAAGGACCTCCGACAGTTGTCGGTTCCCCTCGGAGCCGATCTCCCAGGCCTGTACGGGCGGGCAGCGGTCCTCTGCTCGGGCGTCCTTCCGGTCAAGGCCGGACGAAGCCTGGTCTACCAGGACGTACCGGCGGACGTGGCCGAACACCTGGCCTACCTGATGACGCACTGAGATCCCCACCACGAAAGCGAATGCGAAATGCCTTCTGACAACCAACCCATCGGCCCGATCAAACTGGCGACCTCGCTGCGCGAGACGCTGATGCGGTTGGTCGACACCGAAGCCCGCCTGGGCAATGACGCCTTGCAGAAGGAGCGACGCCACCTGCTGCGCGACGGAGCCGAACTCATGCGTGACGTCATGATCGAGCCGGTCCTGCCCTACGACGGAACCGTGCCCTGCCTGGAGGCGTGCCGGCGGGCCGGACTTCGGGAGGGCGAGGCGAAGATGTTGGCGGAGTCGTTGTTCCCCGGAGTGCGTCCGGGGGATTTCAAGCTCCGCCAGCACCAAGCGGATGCACTCGCCACCGCAATGTCGGGTGAGGCCCGTCACAATCCGATCGTGACGTCGGGCACCGGGTCGGGGAAGACGGAGGCGTTTCTGCTGCCCGTTCTTGCCCGCCTGCTGATGGAAGGTCGGGAGTGGCAGCGGCCGGAGGCCAGGCCTTGGTGGACGTCGAGCGGTCGACCGCAGTGGCGGCCAGTTCGTGACGGTGATTCCTCGGCTGCCATGCGGACGATGATCCTCTACCCGATGAACGCCCTCGTCGAGGATCAGATCGTCCGGCTGCGGCGTACACTTCGGGCGATCTGGGATGCCGGGGGCCCAAGAATCTGGTTCGGCCGCTACACCTCGGCCACGCTAGGCACCGGCGAACTGCCGACCCGGCGGCCGACCAGGCTGGTGGCGGACGTCGCCGATGAGTTGCGCACCGTCGAGAACACCTTCCGAGAACTGGAGGACGGGGACCACCTGGATGCGGCGGACCTTGCGCAGTTCCAGGACCCACGTCGGGTCGAGATGGCGACGCGATGGGACATGGTCGCCCAACCCCCGGACATCATGGTGACGAACTACTCGATGCTCAACGTCATGATGATGCGCAGCCGCGAGAATGCGCTCTTCGAGCGCACCCGGGACTGGTTGGCGGCCGACGCCCGGCATGTCTTCACGCTCGTCGTCGACGAGCTGCACCTGTATCGCGGGTCGTCCGGCGCAGAGGTCGCGATGATCATCCGGAGCCTGACCGATCGGCTGGGCCTACCCGTCGATTCGCCCCAGTTCCGAGTGATCGGCACCAGCGCCTCCCTGGAGTCTGCGGAGGGCGAGCAACAGTACGACTACCTCGAACGGTTCTTCGGCGTCTCCCGGGACAGCTTCCGGGTCATTGCTGGGAAGCCGCGTACCGTCCGATATCCGTTGCCGCTGTCGGCCGGCCGAGTCGCCGCGACCCTCGCAGAAGGCAACAGCGAAACGGGCTGGGATACGGCTGTGGTGGAGTCGTGCCGTGGGTCTGATGGAACGACGCGGGCGACACCCGTCGGGCAGCTGTCTGAGCGGTTGTTCGGGTACGCCGAGGTCGAGCTGACTGAACGTCTGCTCGACACTCTGGCACGTCAACCACTTCCCGACCAGATCCCCTTGCGTGCGCATCTCTTCGTTCGTGGACTCCGGGGGCTGTGGGCATGCACGAACCCCCACTGTTCGGAGGTTGACAAGGACTTCCTTGAGGGCCGGCCGCCGATCGGGCGTCTGTACAGAGCGCCTCAATACTTCTGCCCATGCGGGGGCCGGATTCTTCAGGTCCTCATCTGCGAGCAGTGCGGCGACGTGAGCTTCGGCGGCTACGTTGTCGGAGAGAAGGACGGGGGACAATTTCTGGCAGCGACGCCGTCGAGCGAGTTGCAGGACGAGAAGACCTTCGTGCGGGATCTTCGGCAGTCAGTGTTTAGGTGGTTCCGGCCAGGCGGCGCAAAACCTGACCAAAAAGAGTATCGTAACGGCCAGATAACGGTGACCTGGCACTATGTTGCCGGAACCTTCCGCCCCGAGTTCGGCCTCCTCACGGAAGAGGATCAACCCGACGGGGAGAGAGTAACCGTTTTCCGCGTTACCGGTCCTTCCAGGGAATGGATCCCCTCCAGCCTCCCACCAACCTGTCTGGGGTGCGGGGAGGCGCCCCAACAACGCGAGATCCTGACATCACGGACCCGCAGTCCCCTGAAACCCGCTGGGCAGGGCTACGAGCGAACGACGCAACTCGTCGTCGAGCATGTCCTGCGGAGCTTGAGCCCGTCGCTGACGGACCCGGGAACTGTGGTCTTCGCTGACAGCCGGGACGCCGCCTCGAGGACCGCGATGCGTCTCAATCAGGACCACTACGGCGATCTGATCCGCGGTCTCCTGCGTGAGGAAATCGCCTCCAGCGATCAGATGCGGGTGCTGGACATCTTGCGGCGAGGGGCCGCGGGAGAGTTGACCGGATCCGCACAGGCGAAGTACGAAGAGATTCGTCGATCCGGAGCGTACGAGAGCCTGGCGATGGCATATCGCCTGGCCGCCAACGGCCTGGCGGAACCACGAGACATGCAGCAGATCCGCCGAGCGGAAAGCGAGGCGTCTGCCGGTAAACGCTGGGCAGACATCGTCGCGAACCTCGAGCAAAGGCTGGTTGCTTTGGGCACGCCGCCCGGCGGGGTGCGTCCCAGCCTTCTCGAAGTCAGCCGCGGGGTCCCATGGGAGCGCGCTTTCCAGCCTCCACAACCGGGACTGTGGGCCGAACTCCCGGGTTCACAGCAGGTTGATGCACACCGACGCTACCGCCGTGGCCTGATCGAATCGGTCGCGGAAGCCATCGCCGACAACGGCGGTAGAGACATCGAGCAGACGAGTACCGGGGTGCTGAAGTTGGTGGACGAGTCACAACTACCCGCGGAGCTGATCAATGTCTCGCGCTCTGTGCTCATGCTGTATTTCCGGGCCCGATACATCCTCCCTGGCGGAGAACAGCGCATTTCGACGAGCCGCCCGCGAACGGTGCAGGAGTACCTGGAGCGCGTTGCCCGGCACCTGTCCATGGACCCGGGCACGATCGTCGGTGAGATCGGGGGAGCGATGCGACCACTCCTCGCCGGAAGCGCCATCAACCTGGAGGACCCTGAGCTGCCCGTCGTGATCGACACGATGCGGGAACGGTGGATCTGCGCCACCTGTGGTCGTGCACACGGGCACGACTCGGGTGGGGTTTGTACTCGGGAGGGATGCCGCGGCGTCCTGGTGCGGGAAAATGAGTTGAGTTCCGGTGCCGCGCAGGCGGACTACTACGGATGGTTGGCCACGCAGACACCGCGCCGACTGGTGGCGATGGAACTCACCGGGCAGTCCGATCGAGGTGATCAGCGGGACCGTCAGCGGCGCTTCCGGAGGGCATTGCTGCCCCGACGGGAGAACCTGCTCACCAGCCCGATCGACGTGCTGAGCGTGACGACCACGATGGAGGTCGGGGTCGACATCGGCGCCCTGCAAGCCGTCGTGATGGGCAACATGCCACCTCAGCGGTTCAACTACCAACAGCGGGTCGGGCGTGCAGGGCGCAAGAGGCAGGCCTATTCCTATGCCGTCACCGTCTGCCGCGACCGCAGCCACGATGACTACTACTACAACTTCCCCGCGCGGATGACGGGGGATCCTGTGCCTGCCCCGTTCATCGACACGGCCCGCCACCAGGTCGTTCGCCGTGTCATCGTGGCCGAGTTGATGCGTCAGGCGATGGCGAACGTTGAGTTCGAGGACGAGGAAATGAGCGGTCCACGGAATGTCCACGGGTCGTTCGGTACGGCAGCAAAGTGGAGCGGGGAACGGCGACAACGGGTCGCGAACTGGCTGGCTCATTCACGCGAGGTGGACAGGGTCGTCCGCCGGCTCAGCGACTACACCGGTTTGGCCAAGGGCGATCAAACGCGCATGAGGCAGGAACTCCGAACGAAACTGATCGAGAAGATCGACCAGGTGGCGTCGAGCGCACTGTTCGTGCATCGCGACCTAAGCGAGCGCATGGCGAACGCGGGGCTTCTGCCGATGTTCGGCTTCCCGACGAAGGTTCGGACGATCTACTACCAGGACCGCGGCAATGAGCTCCAGGCCATCTCCGAGCGTCCCCTGTCACAGGCGGTGTCGATGTTCAGTCCCGGATCGGTTGTGGTGAAGGACGGATGGTCCTACACGGCCGACGGTGTGATTTCGCCGCCGGATGGTGCCCGACGGTGGCGGTCGGGCAACGACTCACTGGGCGACTACGTCGAGGTTCTCCAGTGCGGCTGCGGTGCGGCAAAGGTCGCCGATACCACGGCCCGTGACGGTGTGCCCTGTCCGGTATGTGGGTCGGCAATGCGCCGGAAGACGGTCTACCAGCCGGCGGGGTTCCGATCGACCAAGCGGGAGGACAAGCTGGTTGCCCAGGACAGGTCGTCGAGCGCGGATCGCCCGGCATTGGGCTGGATGGACCTTTCGGATGACTCCCGCGGGGTAGGAGCAGTGCGCTTCTGGGCGAAGGAACAAGCGAAACTCATCACGGTCAACGACAACGGCGGTCGCGGGTTCGATTTCTATTCTGACAACGGGTCATACTCGGCCAGCCCGCCAAAGGGTGTGGCGTCGCCGTCCCGCAGGGGCGCGATAGGGGACGTGCGTACGACCGACGCGCTGATTCTGCGGTTCGCCGGAGCGCGCGTCGTCGGGGGCAACGTTCCCGTGCACAAGCGGACTTGCCCGGCCGGGACCGCGGCGTTCAGCTCCCTCGCCGAGGCGCTGCTTCGTGCGTGCCGGGCGGAGTTGGACACCGACCCGGCCGACCTTGTCGCGGGTCTTCAACCGCTGCAAGACGGTGGCCTCCGCACCTACAGCATCTACATTGCGGATGCGCTGGAGAACGGGGCCGGCTATTCGAGCGAACTGGCGCGCGGGAGCCATCTTGAGAATATCCTCCTGTCCGTGGCGGAGGCCAGTGCGCAGGTTTGGGAGTCTGCGACCCACGAATCGTGTGATCCATCCTGTGCCGACTGCCTCCGTTCGTACGACAACGCACAGATCCACGGCCTGCTCGATTGGCGTCTGGCGCTGGACATGGCCGATCTCGCTCTCGGCCGGTCTCTGAACCTGCAGCGCTGGTTCAAATTGGGCGAGGAGACGACACATGCGTTCAGAAGAGCCTATGAGGAGCATCTGGGCGGTGCTGGAGGCCTGGCCGTCGAGGACCTGCGCGGGGTGCCGATCATCTTTTGTGGGCGGGAAGCAGTCGTTCTCGGCCACCCGTTGTGGCGCCGAGACCGGGCTGGCTGGAACGCCGATCAGGAGGTGATCGCAGCAACGCTCGAACGAAAGGGCCTCCGGTGCCAGATGAGTGATCTGCGCACCGCTCGGCACTCGCCTGACGAGATCTACTCTGCTTTGCAGGGGGAATAGGCACCGTTGGCTCGGCGCCCGCCATTTCTTGCAACACCCTAGCAAGGGGCGGTTCGATCCGGGCACGCGGACGTCGGCCGACGGCCGGGTGGTGCACTGTTCCTTCTGGGCGCTTCCTACTCCCCTTCACCAGGTCCATCCGGGTCGTCGATCACCTCTGGCTCGTCGGAGGATTCGCGAGCCACATCCTTGCCCATTGCTGATGCGACGAGCTTGAGCAGTGATTCGCGTCGATCCAGGTAGAAGCGGGTGAAATCATCCGCTGCCAGGGCGTCAACACCAACAGCGTGGGTCGCGATGTTGGATTCTACTTGATCGCGCTGCAGGCCTGCGCTGTTCGTGAGCCGAGGAAGATACTTCGAGGGGGCCCAGCCTCCGATCACTCGATTCGTCCGAGCGGTCAATGGAGTCTTATTGACAATTGAATTGTAGGTGTGAGGGTCGATGCCCTCTTTCTCGCACCACGCGCGGGGAAATATGTGGTGAATATCGACATACTCGTCGAAATACGTGATGACCGACATCGGCTCGCCGGTGCGCCAGTCGACAGCCCCTTGCTTCATGAGCAGAGCATAGAGACCTTTGTATGCTGCCGAACCTCGGGTTCGCAGTGTGTCGAGTCGTCCGAGGGTGAACTGGGCTTCTTGGATGGTTCGGGGCTCAGTGATTCCGCGTCTGACCCAGTCGGTGACCTCCGGCAGGTCGCGCGCGAAACGGGTCTCAGTGGTTCCTCCGTAGAGCTCGCCGAGAATTCCGCACCACAGCCATCGGGAAATGCGCTGTCGGGCGAGCGCCGAGGTGGCCTCCACGCCCAGTTCGGCAAAGATGGCGGCCAGCGGTATGAGCTGCGAACCGTAGGGCAGGAACTTCGTGTCGTAGATGTACTGTTGATGCATCAATTTGGCAGCGGCCTGCAGGCCCTTGACCGCCATTGGAGCCCACTCGTGATAGCTTTCGAGTGGGAGATTCAACATATCTGTACGACGGCACCCGACGCGTGGTGCGCGTTCTTCATCAAGGTTCTGGGCCAGGGCACGGCGGCGCTGACGGAGCGTCGACAATAGGGTGACGATCTGGAGGAAGTCTGTGTTGGAGACGTCGTGGAGGACTTTGTATTCCGGGCCTGACGGAATTTGTCAAGGTGGGTGAGGCCGGTGGGTGTTAGGCGGCGAGTTGTGGT
>CAZGWN010000055.1:0-26994 GCA_964528755.1 uncultured Propionibacteriaceae bacterium | reverse complement strand
CTCCGGGGTCCGACCCGACTACGTGCTGGCGTTGCTGGTCGGCGGTGCGGTCGCCGCACCGCTGGCGGCGTGGCTGGTCAGCCGCCTGCCGAGTGCCGTGCTGGGGGTCGGCGTCGGTGGGTTGATCGTGTTGACGAACCTGTCCACCATCCTCGGGGTGTTCGGCGTGTCCGGGCCCGCACAGATCGTCGTACCGGTGGTGTGGGCGGTTGTCTGGGCCGTGCTGGTGGCGGTCGCGGTGATCGGCCACCGCCGTCGGACTGCCGCTGTCCGGGTGACCCCCGCCGACGCGGTCCGGGAGTCGGCCGGTGTCGGCTGATCCCGGCATGCGATCCCGGTCGACCGAGGCGGAGGGCTCGGGCGGCCGGGTGATCCTGACCGCCCACGGCACCCATGACGCCCGGGGGAAGGCCGAGGTGCAGGCACTGGCAGCCGCCGTGGACCGCCGTCTGGCAGGGTGCCGGGTCGATCTGGCGTGGTTGTCCTTGGTCGAGCCGTCGCTGGCCGAGGTGGCCTCCCGCGGGCCTGCCGTGGTGGTGCCGCTGCTGCTGGGCACGGGCTACCACGTACTGACCGATATCCCGGGGGTGCTCGAGGAGCACGCGCCCGGGTCGCTGGTGACGGCCCATCTGGGACCCGATGCCGGCCTGGTGTCCGCCCTGGTCTCCCGGATGGAGGAGTGCGGCCCACGCCCCTCGGGAGTCGTCCTGGCCGCGGCCGGCAGCAGCCATCCGGTCGCCCGCAGCCAGGCCCGCCAGACGGCCGACTCCCTCGCCGCCGCCCTCGGCGTGCCGGTGGGCGTGGGGTATCTGTCGGGTCCCGGACCGGACGTCGGCGCGGCCCTGACGCGGATGCGGGAGGTCGTACCGGGCCGGCTCGCCGTGGCCACCTATCTCCTGGCCTCCGGCGCCTTCTCGCGGCGGGCCGACGGGGTGGCCCGAGGGTTCGGCATCCCGGCGAGCGCGCCGCTGGCCGCGCACCCCGCCGTGGTCGACGTCATCGTCCGACGGGTGACAGAAGCGTCGACGGGTCGCGCCCCGGGGGGCCCTCTCGTTCTTTCTCCATAGGATTGTCCTGTGCGCTTCCGCGTCGCCGCTTCGGGTGATGGGGGTCGGTACGGGTGGGCGTGCCGACGGGGCACGGACCCACGCCTCCGGGGTGGTCTGAGGTCGTTCTTGATTCCGGTCGAAATTCCGTGGTAGACCACAGAATTTCGACCGGAATCACGCGCGGGTGAGCGCCCCTGGTGCGCCCTGGCCGACCAAGCGATCACCGATCACTCGGCTCGGAGCGCGTCGCGACAGGTCGTGAGCAACGTCAGCAGACGGGCCACCTCAGCGGCGTCCAGATCGGCGGTCATCGAGCCGACCACCCGGGCGACCTCCCCATGTGCACGGGCCCGTAGGCGGACGGCCGACACCCGCAGGACCGTGGCGCGCTCGCGCTGCGGTCCCGGCTCCTCCGAGCGCTCGATCAGGCCGCGCTTCTCCAGCCCCTGCAGGACCACATTCATCGACTGGCGGGAGACGAACGCGCGCCTGGCGAGTTCGGCGGCGGTGATGCCGGGGGAGTCCCACAACGTCTCCAGGCAGGCGTACTGCGGCACGGTCAGCCCGAGCGGGCGGAGCACCTCGTCCATCCGCTGATGCAGGACCGACTGCGTCTCCTTGATCAGCACCCCTACCTGCTCCGGAAGCGTGGCCTCCTCGACTTCCCTCATGTCAATATCCTGACACAAGTCTCGAACGCGTGTCAGGATATTGACACCAGCTCGGACGGATCGCCCAGAGTGGTCGAAGGCCGAGGGGACCCGGGGTCACCCCAGAACGACGGCGCAGACCATGACCGGCACGACGAGCGGACCCGACTTCGTGTCGTTCCAGGCGCGGACCGCGAGGCCTCCGCACGCTTCTCCGAGGAGACGGTCGGGCCGGCCCGCCTGTCGGTTCCCAGCCCTGCCGCCGGGGTGTTCTCCGCCGCCGTGGTGCCCACCGGTGGGGTCGCGTTCGCGGTCCGTGACCCCTTTCCGGGCGTGGATCTCGAGGCGGTCGACCATCTCGGTGCGGGCATCGGCGTGTGGTTCCACCACGAGGACGCGGCGGGCCTGCATGATCACCTCGAGCGGGAGGGAGTGCCGATCGTCCAGGAGCCGTTCGAGGAGCCGTTCGAGGGCCGCGGCAGGTGTGGGGGGACCGGGTGCCCCGAGATCGACGAGACAGGAACGTGCCGCATCGAGGAGGAGATCTGCCGGCTCGGCGGCGGTCGCGTTCCCAGGTGGACGTTTCCGATCCGACCAGCACCAGGCGCCGGGCCACAGGGTGGCTCCAACCCCTTCTGTCTGTGACCCCCACTACTCTGGAACGGTAACCGATCTCCCACGGAGGAACCGATGCCCGATCTGCGTTCCCGGACGACCACCGATGGTCGCAACATGGCCGGCGCCCGCGCCCTGTGGCGTGCCACCGGCCTGACCAACGAGGACTTCGGCAAGCCGATCATTGCCATCGCCAACTCGTACACGCAGTTCGTCCCGGGCCATGTCCACCTCAAGGACGTCGGTGCGCTGGTCGCCGATGCGATCCGCGAGGCCGGGGGAGTCGGCCGGGAGTTCGACACCATCGCGGTCGACGACGGCATCGCGATGGGCCACGACGGGATGCTCTACTCCCTGCCGAGCCGTGAGGTGATCGCGGACTCGGTCGAGTTCATGGTCAATGCGCACAAGGCCGACGCCCTGGTGTGCATCTCCAACTGCGACAAGATCACCCCGGGCATGCTGCTGGCCGCGTTGAGGCTGAACATCCCGACGGTCTTCGTGTCCGGTGGCCCGATGGAGGCCGGCCGGGTGATCGCGACCGGTGACGGCACCGTCCAGTCCCGCCTCGATCTCATCGACGCGATGATCGCCTCGGTCGACCCGGCGATCTCCGACAGCCGGATCGGCATGATCGAGGAGAACGCCTGCCCGACGTGTGGGTCGTGCTCGGGCATGTTCACCGCCAACTCGATGAACTGCCTGACCGAGGTGATCGGCCTGTCCCTGCCGGGCAACGGCTCGACACTGGCCACCGCCGCCGCCCGCAAGGGGCTGTTCCAGCAGGCCGGCAGGCTGGCCGTGGACATCGCGCAGCGCTACTACCGCGACGGGGACACGTCGGTGTTGCCCCGTTCGATCGCCACCCGGGACGCATTCCTCAACGCCATGACGGTCGACGTCGCCATGGGCGGCTCGACCAACACCGTCCTGCACCTGCTGGCCGCCGCCCAGGAGGCCGAGGTCGACTTCACCCAGACCGACATCGACGAGCTGTCCCGGCGCACGCCGTGCATCTGCAAGGTCGCGCCGAACACACACAACTACTACATGGAGGACGTCCACCGCGCCGGCGGCATCCCCGCCATCATGGGGGAGCTGGCCCGAGGTGGCCTGCTTCGCAAGGACGTGCATGCCGTGCACAGCCCCGACCTGTCGTCGTGGCTGGCCGCCTGGGACATCCGCGGCGGGTCGGCCGGCGAGGACGCCTTCGACCTCTTCCACGCCGCACCCGGCGGAAAGCGGACCACCGAGCCGTTCTCCTCCACCAACCGCTGGGACAGCCTGGACACCGACGCCGTGGAGGGGTGCATCCGGTCGGTCGAGCACGCGTACACCGCCGACGGCGGGCTGGCGATCCTCACCGGCAACCTGGCCGAGGACGGCTGCGTGGTCAAGACCGCCGGCGTGCCCGACGAGCAGTGGACGTTCACCGGACCGGCGAAGGTCACCGAATCCCAGGACGAGGCGGTCGAGGCGATCCTCGGCGGGCGGATCGACCCCGGCGACATCGTCGTGGTCCGCTACGAGGGCCCCAAGGGCGGGCCGGGAATGCAGGAGATGCTCTACCCGACGTCGTATCTGAAGGGAGTCGGACTCGGCCCCAAGTGCGCCCTGGTGACCGACGGGCGCTTCTCGGGCGGGTCGTCGGGCCTGTCCATCGGACACGTCTCGCCCGAGGCCGCCTCCGGCGGAACCATCGGGCTGGTGGAGGACGGCGACCTGATCTCCATCTCCATCCCCGACCGGCGGATCACCCTGGAGGTGAGCGACGAGGAGCTCGCCGCCCGTCGCGCCCGCCGTGATGCCGAGGGGTGGCGGCCGACCAACCGGGACCGTACGGTGTCGAACGCCCTGAAGATCTACAGCCTGCTGGCCCAGTCCGCGGACAAGGGGGCGGCCCGGCGTCGACTCGACTGAGCGCGTCAACTCCCGATCCGGCCCGCGGGTGCGCATACTGGGATAACCGCACAGCCAGGTCAGCAAGGGAGCAGTACATGGGCGTCCTCATCGTTGTCGAATCAAGCTTCGGCAACACGCGACATCTTGCCGAGGCGATCGCCACCGGCCTGACCGACAAGGGCCGCGATTGCCGGATCGTCCGCGTCGACGCCGCCCCGCTCGAGATCCCCCGGGACGTACGGCTGCTGCTCATCGGCGGCCCGACCCACGACCAGGGCATGAGTACGTCGGGTAGCCGTGCCCGGATGCTGGCCGAGGGAGGCGAACTCACCCCGACCATCGGCCTGCAGGACTGGATCGGACAGTTGACGCCGAGCACGGACCTGCCGATCCGGACCTTCGACACCCGCTCGGCGGCGAAGTTCCTGCCCAGTACGGCGCGGATCGCCGCGCGGGAACTCAAGCGTCGCGGCTTCCTCGGCGCGAAGACCGGCGAGTCGTTCCTCGTCATCGAGGGCGAACCACCAAGGATCGCCGACGGGGAGACCGAGCGCGCCACCGAGTGGGGCCGTTATCTGGCCGGACAGCT
Source organism: uncultured Propionibacteriaceae bacterium (assembly GCA_964528755.1). Classification (GTDB taxonomy): domain Bacteria; phylum Actinomycetota; class Actinomycetes; order Propionibacteriales; family Propionibacteriaceae; genus Raineyella. The sequence continues at coordinate 22,189 of CAZGWN010000055.1, read as the reverse complement.
CCGGCCCTTCTGACCTCCGCTGACTAGAGTGTGGGCGCAGGCACCACTCGCTCGTCGATCGTGAGGATTCCAGTATGGCAACCACCGCATTCAAGGGCGCTCCTGTCACCACCGTGGGTGAACTGCCCCAGCCCGGCACGAAGGCGCCGGCCTTCTCCGTGACCGGTCAGGACCTCGCCGAGGTCACCTCGGACTCCCTGGCCGGCAAGCGTGTCGTCCTCAACATCTTCCCCAGCGTCGACACGGGCGTGTGCGCCGCCAGTGTCCGGGCGTTCAACAAGCTTGCCGCCGGTCTGGACAACACGGTCGTGCTGTGCGTGTCGGCCGACCTGCCGTTCGCCGCGGGCCGCTTCTGCGCGGCCGAGGGCATCGAGAACGTGGTCACCGGTTCGGTGTTCAAGTCGACCTTCGGCTCCGACTACGGCGTACGGATGGTGGACGGGCCGCTGGCCGGGCTGCTGGCCCGCTCCGTGGTGGTGCTCGACACCGACGGCACCGTCCTGCACACCCAGGTGGTCCCGGAGATCACCACCGAGCCCGACTACGACGCCGCGGTCGCAGCCCTGTCCTGACCGGACCCGTCAGGAGGCCGGCGTCAGCAGAGGGAGCAGTTCCTCGAGCCGGTTGATCCGGCGACCGCCGTCCCATCGCACCGGGACGCCCGGGGTTTCCAGCAGGACGCATTCCAGTCCGACGGACCGCGCCGCCTCGGCGTCGATGGGACGGTCCCCGACGGCGAGGCACGCGGTCGGGGCGAGCCGATTCCGGTCCAGGATCTCCCGGTACATCGCGGGATCGGGCTTGCGGGGGAATCCGTCGCTGACGCAGACCATGTCGTCGACCGCCAGCCCGGTCGCCTCCAGCAGGACGGCGGCGCTCTCCCGGTCGCGGTTGGTCACCACCAGGTTGCGCCCGCCGATCGCCTGCACCCGATCCATCACGACGGCTGCCCCGGCCATCACCGGAGCCGGGGTCTGCTGCCAGGAGCGTTTGAGGTCCGCGTACGCGCCGTCGAGTTCGGACCGATCGATCCCGGCCCGCCGGGCCAGCTCGACGATGGCCGAGTCGATCGATCGCCGGGTGAGGCGGGCCACCGCCAGCAGATCGGTCCGGTAGCCGGCCCGGGTCACCACGTCGAGGAGGGTCCGGTCGACCGACGGGTACGTGTCGATCAGCGTCCCTCCCATGTCCCACACGATGCTGCGGTAGCTCACCGGTCCATTGTGACCTGTGTCCTACCATGGGCGGTGTCGGGTCCCCGGCTCGACCCAGCCGAAGGAGACGAACCCGTGACCGACATCACCCGTCGCACCGTGCTCGCCGGAACCGGCCTGGCCGCCATGGCCGTGACCGCCGGCGCGCTGGCCGGCTGCTCGACCGCTCCGAGCAGCACCGACTCCGACCCCACCGTCGCCGACATCCCGGTCGGGTCCGGTCTCATCCAGAGCGAGGGTGACTACGTCATCACCCAACCGACGTCCGGCGAGTTCCATGCGTTCAGCAAGACCTGCCCCCACGCCGGGTGCGCGGTCGGCGAGATCCAGGGGACGAACATCGTCTGCCCCTGCCATGGCAGCCGTTTCGACCTGACCACGGGAGGGGTCGTCCAGGGCCCCGCCACCACCGGCCTCACCGAGTTGTCGGTCAGCGTGGAGGGCGATCAGCTCACCGTCGGGTGAGGGGGCCCACTCCCGTAGGCTGGGGTCGTGACAGCGGACATCATCGCGTCGGTCGTGGCCGGCCTGCTCCTGGCCGTCGGTGTGATCGGGATCATCATCCCGGTTCTGCCCGGCAGCTTCCTCGTCATCGTCGGCCTGTTGGTCTGGGCGATCGTCATCGGCGGACCGGTCGGATGGGTCGTTTTCTGCATCGGCGCGGCGCTGTGTGTGGCCGGGATGACCGCCACCTACGTCCTCACCGGTCGGACCATGCGCCGCGAGCGGATCCCGAACCGGTCGGTGGTGCTCGGCATCGTCTGTGGGGTGGTCGGGATGTTCGTGCTGCCGGCGTTGGGTCTGCCGGTCGGGTTCGCGGCCGGGCTGTTCGGCTCGGAGTACGCCCGGGTGCGCGACGCGCGCGAGGCGCTACGCACCTCGGTCGAGGCGCTGAAGGCGACCGGACTCGGGATCCTGGTCGAGTTCGGTTGCGCCTCGGCCGCGGTGATCACCTGGATCGTGGGAATGTTCGTCCGCTTCGTGTGAGCCGGACTCAGGCAGCCCGCGCCAGGGTCAGCGCCCGGTTCTGCGAGTAGCCGGTGTCGAGGTCGGTGATCCGCACCTCGACGATCCCGTGCGGGTCGATGACGTACTGTTCCTCGACCCAGGGGCCGTTCTCCCGCCGGACCACGGCCACCCCGCCGACCTCGGGTCGGCGCTGCAACTGCGGATCGAAGGGGAAGACGACCTCGGCGAAGGGGGCGATGTCGCCGCGCGGCTCGCCGGACGGGTCGACGGCCGTGTACTCGACGAAGCGATACCAGCCGACGTTGTGCGCAGCGCGGTAGCGGCGGGTGATCACCGTGGCGCCTTCGTGAGGCAGGACCTGTTCGGCGTCGACGATCGGGTCGAAGCGTACGGTCTCGCCGGCGTCGCCCTCGCGGAACACGCCGAATCCGCGGGACAGCCGGTCGGTGAGCGAGTAGCCGGCGTCTCTGTCGGCGGCGATCGCCAGGCCGATCGCGGTGGAGGCCGCCGGGTACGGCGACCGGTGCACCCGGCGGCCGAACCGTTCGCGCAGCATCCGCGGCACCAGCGGCAATCCGGAGGCCCCGCCGACCAGGTAGATCCCGGCGATGTCCCCGGCCAGCGCGGCCGCCTCGTCCAGCCCGGAGACCAGCGGTGCCATCGCGTCGATCGTCGCGTCGACCAGTGGCGCCGCGGACCGATAGAAGTCGGCCGTCGGCACGGTCACCTGTTGGCCGGCCACATCGAGGGGGATGCGGCGGGTCTGCGGGGACAGGTGCTCCTTCGCGTCCCGGGCGTCGTCGAGGAGTTCGCGGTGCTGCTCGGCGGTGAGGCTGTCGCCACCGAGTCCGGCCATGGTCAGCGCCTGTGCGGCGAGTACCTCGTCGAAGTCGTCGCCGCCGAGGCGGTTGAGGCCGAGAGAGCCGAGGATCTCGTGGCTGACCCCGTCGACCTTGACCAGCGAGGCATCGAAGGTGCCGCCGCCGAGGTCGTACACGAGCACCCGGGTACGCCGGGAGGTCAGCGTCCGGCCCTGCCGGTGGGTGTACTCGAAACCGGCCGCGGAGGGTTCGTTGATCATCGCCTCGACCTCGAAGCCCGCCCGCTTGAAGGCGTCGAGGGTGAGGAAGCGCTGGGCGCCGTGGGCGTGCGCCGGAACCGCGACGATGGCGGTGGCACCGTCAGATCCTGCGAGGTCGTCGGCGATCGTCGAGTCGGTCGCCAACGCCTGGCGCAATCCGGTGAAGAAGCCGGCCAGCAGGTCCGGCACGGGCACCTCGAGGCCGCCCACGTCGACGGTGGTCCGCGAGTTCACCGTGGGAGAGCCGAGGGTGCGCTTGAAGGAGCGGACCAGCGGGGCGCCGTCCTCGGCGGCGGCCAGGGCGTCGAATCCCCAGACCAGTGCGTCGCCACGCCGGGCGACCACGGACGGGAAGTACTCGTGCACATCCCCGTCCCGGTCGGGGAAACCGACGACCGGGTAGTTGCCCCGGTCGACGTACGCGACGATGGTGCGAGTGGTGCCGAAGTCTATGCCCAAGCGCATACCCGGAGCCTACCAATGCAGGGCCGCGGACGCGGGATGCCGGCGCCGGCTACCAGAGCCCCAGGACCCACTGGGTCAGGCCGGCGATCCCGGCCGCCCACAGCACGCTGACGAAGGTGCCGATGATGAACCGTTCGGCCGCCGCACTGGTCGTCGACTTCAGTTCCGGGTAGCGGGCCAGCGACTTCACCGCCAGGGCGACGGCCAGCCCGCTGGGATAGCCGGTGAGCAGCGCGACGTACGTCGCCAGCCGCTCCAGCCGTCCGATCCACAGGCCCCCGCGCAGGATGCGGCCGGCCCCGACCAGCGAGGGCGGTTCCTCGCCCGGGTCGGTGGGGGAGTCATCCCCGGCGGGCTCCAGCCCGGGCAGGGCGGGCTGGTCGGGGGCGTCGAGCTGTTCGGCGCGGTTGGCGGCGTCGACGCGGTGGAACACCCAACGCACCACCGCACTGCCGGGCAGGACCGCGACCACCACACCGGCGACCACCACGAGCGCATGGGTGATCAGCGACAGCCAGGGGTTCATGTGTCGTCTCCTCCGGTCGAGGCGTCTCCTCCGGTCGAGGCGTCTTCTCCTGTTGAGGCGATGGTTGCCGGGCCTGCCGCAATCATCCCCACGTCCGCGGCCACCGCCGTCGTCATGGCCTCGGCCAGCAGGTCGCGCGCCAGCCGCAGCCCACGGCGGACCTCGGCGTGGGCGGCCCGGGTGGCCCGTTGACTGGCCGCCGACGGACTGATCCCCAGTCGACGGGCCGCATCCTGGTTGGACAGTCCGGCATCGAGCAGGTCGACAACCCGCCAGCCCTCCTCGGTGCGCCGCTCCATCAGTGACCGGACGACCAGCAGTGCCGACTCCGCCCGCCACACCGGATCCGCCGGGTCGGTCGGCGGGCCCGAGCGGCGCACCGCCAGGTGGCCGGGGGCCGATCGGCTCGCCTCCACAGCGGAGCGCGCGGACACGTACGCCGGGCCGCGGGCCTGGCGGGTGCCGACCGGCAACGGCGTGTCCACCTCGCCCAGACCCACCCCGATCCGCCAGCCGCCGATCCGGGTGAGGATCCTGATGACCGCCACGACCGCGCTCGGATCGTCGGTCAGCGCCTGGATCTCGTCACCGGCCGTACGCTCGAAGGGCAGCACCATCCGGACAGTGCCAGGTCCGCCGGTCCCCAGGGCGTTCAGCGCCACGGGGACGGCATCGGGCAGGCGCCGACTGCCTCGCTGGTCGGCCGTGACCACCGCCCACCCCGATAAGGCCCCATCCTTCACCCGGCCCAGTTTAGCCTCGAAACTGAATCGCCCCGTCAGGCGAGCGCCGCCTCGATGTCGCCGGCGAGCTTCTCGGGGACGGTCGTCGGCGCGTACCGGCCGAGGACCTCCCCGCCGCGGCCGACGAGGAACTTCGTGAAGTTCCACGGAATCGTCCCGCCGAGGATGCCGCGACGCTCGGCGCGCAGCCACTGGTAGAGCGGGTGGGCGTGGGGCCCGTTGACGTCGATCTTGGCGAACATGGGGAACGTCACGCCGTAGTTGGCCTCGCAGAACTCGCCGATCTGCTCTGCATCACCGGGTTCCTGGCCGGCGAACTGATTGCAGGGGAATCCGAGAACGACGAGCCCGCGGTCCCGGTAGGTGTCCCAGAGCTGCTGAAGGCCCTCGTACTGCGGGGTCAGCCCACACTTGCTGGCGGTGTTGACGACCAACACGACCTTGCCGGCGTAGTCGGCCAGGTCTCGATCGGTGCCGTCGAGTGCTGTGGCGTGGAAGTCATGCAGAGTGGTCACGACGCCAGTGTGGCACGGAGCCGATCCGGCCCGCCGCGGAGCGGATCCGTCCGGGTGCCCCCGCCGCGGAGCGGATTCCCCCGGGTGCCCCCGGGAATGCCCGCGTGCGCCGATGCGTTGAGCAACACATAGTCCACGAATCGCAGCGCAGGAGGCACCCCGTGCAGCAGCCCAATGAGCTCTTCACCTATGAGAGCCACGTCGATCCGCGGCCGATCCACGCCACCACCTTGGTGGTGACCCTCGGCGCGTACGGCGATCCCGGGCACACCCAACAGTTGGTGGACACCCTGATCGTCAACCACCTCGACAGCACCCGCATCGGCCACTTCGACACCGACAAGCTGGTCGACTACCGCAGCCTGCGACCGACCATCGTCTTCGCCGGTGACCGCTTCACCGAGTACCACCGGCCGGAGATGACCCTGCTCACCGCGCGAGACAGCGCCGGCACGCCGTTCCTGCTGCTGCGTGGCCCCGAGCCCGACTTCCGCTGGGAGGAAACGGCGCGGGCGATCGAGCAGATCGTCGAGGACCACGACGTCGAGACCACCGTCGTGCTGCACGGCGTCGCCATGCCGACCCCGCACACCCGCCCGGTCACCGTCACCCGGTGGGCGTCCGACCCGGCTCTGCTGCCGGGCAACCAGCCGATGTTCGGCTCGCTCCAGTTGCGGGCCTCGTTCCCGCAGATGCTGGCACTGCGCCTGGGGGAGGCGGGCCATCACGTCATCGGACTCAGCGCCCACATCCCGCAGTACGTCGCGATGGGTGACTACCCCGACGGCGCCCTGGCGGTGATCTCCGCCCTGCGCGAGGTCTCTTCCTTGGAGGTGCCGACCGGCAACCTGCAGCGGGTCTCCGCCGTCGTGCGCGCCGAGCTCGACCAGCAGACCGAGCAGGACTCCGACGTTTCCGAGATGGTCACCGGGATGGAGGAGCAGTACGACCGGTTCGTCGCCGGCCACCGTCCGCTGCCCACGCCGCCGACCGACCTGCCCTCCGCCGACCAGATCGGCGAGGAGGCGGAGGCCTTCCTGCGCGGCCTCGACGGCCCCGAGGAGGGGACAGAGCCCGGCACGGACGAGTAGTCCGCACGCCTGTCCCCGCCCACGGGGGGTCCGCGCCGTCGGCATCCGGGGACCGTCGTAGGCTGAGCCCGATGAGCACTGCAGCCCCCACCCCCGTGTCCTTCTCCGTGCCGACGACCTCCCGGCTCCTGTCCGGCTGGGGCCGCACCGCGCCGTCGCGGTCCGACGTGCTGACCCCCTCGGATCCCGAGGATGTCGTCGGTGCCGTCCGCGCACTGGCGGACCGCTGGTCCGACCTTCCCCGGGGCGCCCGGCGCGGCATCCTCGCGCGCGGCTTGGGCCGTTCGTACGGCGACGTGGCCCAGAACGCCGGGGGCGCCGTGGTCGACATGACCCGCCTGATCACGATCCACGCCATCGACCCCGACGCCGCCACCGTCGACGCCGACGCCGGGGTGAGCCTGGACGCGCTGATGAAGGCCGCGCTGCCGTACGGCCTGTGGGTCTCGGTGCTGCCCGGGACACGCCAGGTAACCGTCGGCGGAGCCATCGCCAACGACATCCACGGCAAGAACCACCACAGCGCCGGCTCGTTCGGCAACCATGTCCGCTCGATCGACCTGCTGGTCGCCGACGGGCGGGTGCTCACCCTGCGCCCGGAGGGGTCGGGCGACGACCCGGACGGATCGGTCTTCTGGGCGACGGTCGGCGGGATCGGGCTGACCGGGATCATCCTGCGGGCCACCCTGTCGATGACCCGCACCGAGACGGCGTACTTCAAGTCGGACGGGCTGATCACCCACACCCTCGACGAGACGATCGCCGCCCACTCCGACGGCTCGGAGAGCCGCTACGACTACTCCAGCGCGTGGTTCGACGCAATCTCTGCTCCGCCGAGGCTCGGCCGGGCGGCGATCTCGCGTGGCAACCTGGCAACCCTGGACGAGTTGCCACCCAAGTTGCGTCGCCACCCGTTGGCCTTCGACGCGCCGGCCCTGCTCACCCTGCCCGACGTGTTCCCCAACGGACTGGCGAACAAGGTCACCTTCACCGCCCTGGGCACCGTCTGGTATCTCAAGAGCGGGAACTACACCGGCAAGATCCAGAATCTGTCGCAGTTCTACCACCCGCTCGACCTCATCGGGGAGTGGAACCGGGCGTACGGGACCGAGGGCTTCCTGCAGTACCAGTTCGTGGTGCCGCCGCAGGCGGTCGACGAGTTCAAGACGATCATCGCCGACATCCAGTCCTCGGGGCACTACTCCTTCCTCAACGTGTTCAAGCTCTTCGGGGAGGGCAACCGGGCCCCGCTGAGCTACCCGATGCGGGGCTGGAACGTGTGCGTCGACTTCCCCATCCGCCCCGGCCTGGACACCTTCCTCAACGCGCTGGACCGGCGCGTGCTGGAGTTCGGCGGGCGGCTCTACACGGCCAAGGACTCCCGGACGAGCGCGGCCCGGTTCCACGCGATGTACCCGCGGGTGGACGAGTGGCGCGCGGTCCGGCGCCGGGTCGACCCCGAGGGGTTGTTCCTGTCCGACATGGCCCGTCGGCTCGAGCTGGTCTGATCGTCGATCCGCCCCGATGTGTCGGGAGGGTTGGTCGGCCACGTACGCTCGACACGTGCCATCGGATCATTCCGTCCCTGTCCCCGTGTCCGTGTCCCGTTCCGACTGGGTCGAGGCGTCGACGGCGGCGGAGCGGTTCGCGATCGCCTGCGAGTGGGTGCGACGGCGCCTGCCCGGCCCGCTGAGCCGATGGATCCCGGCCAACCTGATCGGGTTCTGCGTGCTGAACCTGTGCACCTTCAGCCTCGACATGGCCCTGCTCACCCTGCTCTACCGCGGTGCCGGTCTGCCGAACCCGGTTGCCATCAGCATCAGCTACGGCACCGCGCTCGCCTTGGCCTATCTGCTCAACCGGTGGCTCAACTTCCGCTCGCATGCACCGGTCGGCCCGCAGGCGGCCGCGTACGTGGCCGTGGTGGCGGCGAACTACCTCGTGCTCATCCTCGGGGTGGGGTCGGGGCTCAACGCCCTCGGCGTGCAGTTCCAGCTCGCACGGCTGCTCGCGGGCCTGTGCGAGGCGGCCTGGATGTACTGTGCGATGCGGTGGATCGTCTTCCGCGACACCGGGCGCTCCTGACCGTCGACCACCTGCGGTCACCGGCCCGTACGGCAGGGGGCGCTCCGCCGAGAGGAGCGTGATGAGGTGCGACCCGTGGAGTATGCGGTCTTCCTGCGCGGCGTCAACGTGGCCGGGATCACCGTCCGCATGGCACCCCTGCGCGACTGCCTGGCCGACCTCGGGTTGGAGCGGATCGCCACCTACCAGCAGTCGGGCAATGCGACCTTCACCTCCGGCGAGCCGCCGCGGGTGCTGCGCCCGATGATCGAGGAGGCTCTCACCTCCACGTTCTCCTACGAGGCGCACGTCCTGCTGTATCCGATGGCCGAGTTGCGTACGATCGTCGACGGCTGTCCGTTCCCCGTCACCGATGGCTTCCACCGGTACGTGGTCCTGTGCGACAGCGTCGGCATCGCGAACGAGCTGATCGAGGCCGCCGCACCCAGCGCCGAGGGTGCCGGATCTGATCCGGTGGTGCGCGAGCGGGTGGCGCCGGGGGAGCGGGCCGTGTATTGGCTGTGCCCGCGCGGATCGACGCTGAGCACACCATTCGCGAGGATCATCGGCCGCCGGAAGTACCGGGCGGTGACGACGAACCGCAACCTCAACACCGTGGAGAAGATGGTCCGACCGGATCCCGCGGCGTGACCGGTTGCCCCTTCTCCCCGCCCGGCCTGCGCAGCACGACCCGGCGCAGCAGCGCATCGATCCCGGTGCCGAGCACCATCCCGACCACGATCGCGACCGTCACCCCGAGGAGGTGGTGCTCGGCGAACCAGGCCCCGGCCAGGCTGCCGACGCCCACACCCCAGCCCGCCCAGAGGGTCGAGCTGATCACCACCATCTGCATGAACCGGACCCGTGAGAACCCGACCGTGCCACACGCCATGTTGATGGCGATCCGTGCGCCCGGGATGAACCGGCCGACGATGATCAGGGTCGCCCCGCGCCGGAACAACTGCTCGCGGGCCCAGCCGAACAACCGGGCCCGGCGCGGACCTGCTGCGGCGAATCGCTGCAGCCAGGTGGTCCGCCCGATGGCGTACGCCAGGTTGTCACCCACCCAGGCCGCGGCCGCCGAGACCACGCCCAGGACGGCCAACAGCCACGGCTTCTCGTGCACGAGCAGGGAGGCGAGCGCGACCACGAGGGATTCGCTGGGCACCATCGGGATGATCGCGTCGGCCACGATGAACACCGACAGCACCGGGTAGACCCACGGCGAGGTGGCCGCGGCGAGCATCGAGTCGACCAACTGCCCGAACCACGCCCACCACAGTCCCGCCTGTTCCAGCACCGCATCCCTTCCGTCATCCCCGCCGGCCCGGCGGGCGTCCTCCAGTCTGGCAGACCCGCCCAACCCGCTACGCTCGTGCGTCATGACATCCCAACTCACCAAGCCCGTCGTCGAGGTTCGCCGGGGACCGGCGCCGACCAATCTCGACATCACCGACCTCGTCGTCGGGGACGGCCCGGTCGCCGGCAAGGGCGACACCGTTCGCGTCCACTATGTCGGGGTGACCCACTCCGAGGGTGCCGAGTTCGACTCGTCATGGGAGCGGGGCGAGCCCCTGGCGTTCACCGTCGGTGCCCGGCAGGTGATCCGCGGTTGGGACATGGGGATCCGGGGCATGCGGGTGGGCGGCCGACGCCGGCTCGTCATCCCGGCCTTCCTGGCCTACGGGGACCGTGGGGCCGGGCCGGCGATCGGTCCCGGGGAGACGCTGGTCTTCGTCTGCGACCTGGTCGGGGTCGACTCCGGGGTCTGATCCGGACGGCCGTCGGCCCGGCTCGGTACTCTGGGGATGGGCGGCACGCGCCGATCCCGGGTGTGCCGGAGCATGCGGAGGAACAGTGGAGATCGCGATCATCATCGCCGGGGTGCTGCTCACCATGCTCGTGCTCACCGGCGTCACCGCCCTCACCCTGACGGTCCGTCGTGCGCTGGTCACCCACCGGGCCCGCAGGGCATTGCCGATGGGGGAGGGCACGGCGACGGCGAGCGACGTGCTGTGGCAGGCGCGTGAACTCACCGAGTCGCCGCACGTGCGGGCGATCTCCTCGGGGACGGTCACCTCGCCCGAGAGCGCGATCCTCGTCGTCCAGGAGACCTTGGAGACCCTCCCGCCGGGCCACCACGCCGAGGCCGTCGAGCAGCGGCGACTGCTCGAGGAGGCCCGCACCGTGCGTCGGTCGGTGGTCGAGGCGAACCGACATGCCCACGACGACAAGCCGGGCGAGCTCGCCCCAGCAGTGTCCCAGGCACTGGTGACCACCCTGTCGGCCGGCGAACTGCCGGCCGGCCCGGCGATCCGCGCCGCGATCGCCTCGGGGCGGGCCGACCCGCCGGTCCCGGCCCCGCAGGCGGGCGCGCTGGAAGTCGTCGACCAGGCGATGACGCAGTTGCAGCAGTGGCTGGGTGGACACCCGGCCCGTCCTGCCACGCCGACCGGGCAGGGCACGCCGGCCGGCGGCACGCTGGGCGCCGGGCTGGCATCGATGGCGTTGGGACTGGCCGACACGGTGTCGTCGTGGTTTCCTGCACCCCGGGCGGCCGGCCCGGCGGCGCGTCGACTGGTGGACAGCATGGAACAGGTCGGCGAGCAGGTGACACCCGCCTATCTGTGGCAGCTCACCGAGCGTAGTGAGGATGCGCTCACCCACATCACCGGCAGCCTCACCCGCTTCGAGACGGAGTTGCGACCGCGCAACCGGCGCGAGCGGTGGCGGCGCACCTGGTGGCCCAGCGTCGGCGACATCGTCGCCCAGGACGCGTTGGCCCGCGGCCGGCAGACGTTGGTCAACGAACACAGCGCCCACCGGGCGCTCGTCGAATCGGTGGCCGCGCTGGAGGCCGCCGAGGCCCGGGTCCGCGGCACCGCGTGGGCGTTGGTGCAGCGCGACGTTCGACCCGGGACCTTCGTCGGGCCCGATCTCGGCCTGGCCACCCCCGCGCTGGAGGCGTACCTCGCAGAAGCCCGGCGCCGGTAGGCCGGCGCCGGCAGGAGGAGCGGACGCCTCAGCGGCGGTAACGGCGGACGAAGTTGCGCAGCACCCGGCGGGCGTGCGGGACCGGAGACGTGCGGGCCATCACCTTCAGGTTGTCGGCCTCCGCAGGCTCGAAGTACCCGTCGTACTTGTAGTGCTCGATCCGCTCCTCCAGACCCTGCCCGTCGAGCTCGGGGTGGAACTGGGTGGCGTACATGTTCTCCCCGATCCGGAACATCTGCACCGGGCACGACCCGGAGGTGGCCAGCAGCACTGCCGACGGCGGCATCACGGCGATCGCCTCCTTGTGGCCGACGAACGCGTCGAAGGCCGCGGGCAGCCCGGCGCACAGCGGGTCCCGCCGACCCGCGGCGGTGAGTTCCACCCGTACCGGCCCGACCGGTTCGGCATACGTCGGATCGACGACGCCGCCCTGGTGGGTGCCCAGGGTGCCGATGCCGTAGCAGGCGCCCAGGAACGGGAAGTCACGCGCGACGACCTCGTCGAGCAGAGCGGCCAGGTCGGCCTCGACCCGGCGCTGCAGGTCGGACTTTTCCTCGCGCGGGGTGGACGCGTTGAACGGACTGCCGCCGAGGATGACGCCCGACCACTCGTCCAGGTCGACCGGCCCCAGGGGTGCCTTCTCGACCCTGACCCGGGTCAGGTCGGCCTCGGCCAGGCCGGACAGCCGCAGGAACCCGGCGTATTCCCGGTCGGCGATGGAATCCTCCACCCGGGTGCCCAGCAACAGGAACGGACGCATGCCGACATTGTGACAGCGGAAGCAACGGCGCCCGAGTCAAGCGGTCGGCTCTGGGACACCCGGTGGGGCCACTCCGCTCGGCCTGTCACCGCCGGGGACCGTGGCCTGCCTGGCAACCAATGTGCAATCCGTCACATCTTCACTCACCGTGTTATGGTTCCGTTATCCTGAAGCCACGACGTTTTCGACGGAAGGGCACCAAAATGCGTTTCAGAAGTCGAAGCACCCCCGCCCCCCTACTCATCCTGACCATCTACTCATCCTGACCATGCTGTTGCTTGCGCTCAGTACGGCAGCCCTGTCAACTCGCTCAGCAGTTGCCAGCCCATCAGAGCCACTCCCACCTGCCGCCAAGTCAAACCCCCAAGTATCCTTGGACGTGGTCGAGTCGCTTCCTAAGTCAGTACAGGATGATCCCACTGTCTACATCGACCCCAGCGTCCAGCCTGACATGCCTCAAGTCTATGCAGACACACTCAAGCCAGTACCGGGCCAAGATCCCGATGCGATGGCTGCTGCCGCAACCTGTGGCTCAAACGTTGCCGCCGCGGGAACGGGGGCTTGGTTCGGACCGTTCCAGAGCAACTGCGCCTTTATCGGAGGCTCACAAAACTCCAAGCTGACGTACACCAAGTTCACAGATCCCAACAGCTACGGAAGGGCATGTTGGCAGGGACGCGGGTACGACTGGCTCTCTCCGTCCAACACTTACAGGGAGTATTGGGCAGGCATGGGCTGCTCAGACGGGTCCTACACCGTTGACTGGGGCAACGTCATTTCAGTTCCCGCCGTCAAGGCGCGATCCATCACAGCTCCGGTCGGATTTGCCGGCGCCTTCCGCCACTAGCCCGCTCGTCCACTACCCGCCGAGTCCTTGGGAACATGCATGCCACATCGAACTCCACCTCGTCGCCTGTTCTTCTCAGGGATCGCTCTCTTGGTTATTTACGTGATTGCGTATCTCGCAGGGTTGCAAGGCGTGGCACAGCAAGCACCTCCGGTCATCCTGCCTCTCTGGTTTGCCACCGTCGCCTCGATGGTCACACAGCTCTGTCTGACCTTCGGCGCCCTCCTCATCGTTGTCGGCTGGGCAACTGACTACGTACTTGACGCCCTCGAGATCGACGACCGTCACTGACCGTCGGGACTGCCGCACGTTCAGGTGACAGTTCGGGTGTCAGGCCGCGAGAGCGACCGGGTTCATGATGGTCTCGTATTCGATGGGGGTCAATCGGCCCAGGCGGGCCTGTCGGCGGCGTCGGTGGTAGGTCCGCTCGATCCAGGTGATGATCACGATGCGGAGCTCTTCTCGGGTCCGCCAGCGCTTGCGGTCCAGGACGTTCTTCTGGAGCAGAGCGAAAAACGATTCCATCGCGGCGTTGTCCCCGGCGGCACCGACTTTCCCCATCGATCCGATGAGGTGATGACGGTCTAGGGCGTGCACGAACTTCCGTGATCTGAACTGAGATCCTCGGTCCGAGTGCACGATGCAACCGGCAGCGTCGCGACGCCGAGACATCGCGTTGTCCAGGGCGTTCACCGCGAGGCGGGCCTTCATCCGGTCGCTGATCGAGTAGCCGACGATCCGGCCGGAGAACACGTCCTTGATCGCGCAGAGGTAGAGCTTCCCCTCGTCGGTCCAGTGCTCGGTGATGTCGGTCAGCCACAGTTCGTTCACGTCATCGGCGGTGAAGTCCCGTCTGACCAGATCATCGTGCACGGCAGGTCCGGGACGCTTCCCGTTCTTACCGCGCTTCTTCCCGAAGGCGGACCACCACCGGTTGTCGCGGCAGATTTTCCATGCCGTGCGCTCGCACATCACCTCGCCGGCATCGGCCGCTTCGTCGATCAGGAGCCGGTAGCCGTACTCGGGATCCTCGCGGTGGGCGTCCAGCAGGGCGTTGGCGCGATAGGCCTGGATCAGCTCGGCCTGGGTGACCTGCTGTTTCCGCCAGCGGTAGTAGGGCTGGCGGGAGAGCTTCAGGACCCGCAAGGACACCGCGACAGGGATGCCGTCGGCGGCGAGCTCGCTCACGAGCGGGTAGAACCTTTTCCCGGCAGGTTCGCCTGGCAGAGATAGGCGGCAGCGCGGCGGAGGACCTCGTTCTCCTGCTCCAACAGGCGGTTCCGGCGGCGGAGCTCGCGCAGCTCGGTCGAGTCCTCCCGGGACTTGCCGGGCCGGTTGCCGTCGTCGATGTCGGCTTGGCGGATCCATTTGTGGAGCGTCATCTCGTGGACGCCGAAGTCCTTCGCGATCTGCGCGAGAGTGACGCCGTCCTCACGGGACCGGGCCACATGCACGACGTCCTCACGGAACTCTCTGAAGCGCGACGGGTTTGATGGAGGGGAGCATCACCCGGAAGGAACCCGAGCAGCATGGTTGCACCCCGTAAGTACCCCGTCGAGCTTCGTGAGCGCGCGACGCGCCTGGCGATCGAGGCGCGCAAGGATCCCGAGACCCGCACCGGCGCATACAAGCGCATCGGTGACCAGCTTGGCGTGCACCCGGAGGCGTTGCGCACCTGGGTCAAGCAGGCTGAGACCGACGAGGGCTTGCGCCCCGGTGTGACGACCGCGGACGCGGCCCGGATCGCCGAGCTCGAACGCGAGAACCGCGAGTTGCGGCGCGCGAACCAGATCCTGAAGTCCGCGTCGGCTTTCTTCGCGGCGGAGCTCGACCGCCCGTCCCGGTGAGCGAGCGCGTCGCATTCGTTGACGCGCACAAGGACGAGCACGGGGTCGAGCCGGTCTGCCGGGCGTTGCAGGACACGCCCGCCCAGATCGCCCCGTCGACGTACTACGCCGCCAAGACCCGCGAGCCGTCCGCGAGAGCGGTGCGGGATGCGGAGCTGACCGAGAAGATCACGAGAATCCACGAAGAGAACTACGACGTGTATGGAGCCAGGAAGATGACCGCGTCCCTCAAGCGTGCCGGCGAGCAGGTCGCCGAGTGCACCGTGCGGCGCCTGATGAGAGCCCAAGGCCTGTCCGGGCTGGTGCGCGCGAAAGCGCCGCGCACGACGAGACCGGCAGCCGAGACTGACCGACCCCGCGACCTCGTGGACCGGGACTTCACCGCGCCCGCACCCAACCGTCTCTGGGTCGCCGACATCACCTACGTGAGGACGTTCTCGAGCTGGGTGTATGCCGCGTTCGTGCTCGACGTGTTCTCCCGCATGATCGTCGGCTGGCAAGTCTCCACCAGCCTCTACACCGACCTCGCGCTCGACGCGCTGAAGATGGGGATCTGGCGACGCGAGCGCGAGGGCGCGGACCTGACCGGACTGATCCATCACAGCGATAGAGGCGTGCAATACCGGGCGATTCGCTACACTGAGCGCCTCGCCGAGGCCGATGCCGTCGCCTCCGTCGGATCGAAGGGCGACAGCTACGACAACGCGATGGCCGAGGCGTTCAACTCGCTCTACAAGGGCGAACTCGTCCGCAACCGCGGCCCCTGGACGAGCATCAACGACCTCGAGATCGCGACCGCCGAGTACATCGACTGGTACAACAACCGACGCCTCCACGGCGAACTCGGCCAGATCCCACCCGCCGAATTTGAGGACCTCCACGCCGCGGCCTCAGCCCACCCGTCCCTCATCAAAACCAACTAAACGACCCTCTACGAAACTCGTCGCTTGACACTCGAGGGTAGGGAGCGGGCATGGTGCACATCCTTCCAGGCCGCCCAGCGGGCAAGCCAGATCAGATGTCACCTATCCGTGCAGCAGTCCCGTCCCCTGTAGCGGCCCGTACCGATTTGTCGGTACGGGCCGCTAGCATCGCTTGCGAAACCGTGGGACAGGAGGCTTCGATGGAACAGGTGGGCAGGGTGCTCGAGGCCTCCTGGGAGGGGTGGCTCGCCGCGATGCGCGTGGAGGATCTCAGTCCTCTGGTGGACGGGCGGATCGGCCCAGCGGCCGCGGCCGTCGTCGCCTTCCTCGCGTGCGTGTCGACGTTGTTGGGGCGGTCGGTGGTGCTGGTGGTCAACCGGATGCGCCGAGGCGGGTTTCTGTTCGCCCTGGCGGTCAACCTGATCACCCTGGTCTGGAGCTACGTCGTCCTGGGAGTGGCGCTGTGGGCGATCGGGCGGCTGTGGCTGGGTAGCCAGGTGAGTGCGGTGGCCGTCCCGGCAACAGTGTTGTGGGGCTGCGCCCCCCTGATCCTGGGGTTCCTCACCGCCGTGCCGGTGTTGGGAACAGGCTTCGACCGGGTGCTGTCGGTCTGGTCGGCCCTCATCGTCTGGCGCATCGTCGGCGGTCTGTACGAGGTCGACCCCTGGCGGGCCGGCGCGCTGACCGTGGCCTCCTGGCTGGCCATGTGGGTGACGACCTGGGTGCTGGCACACCCGCTGGCCCGGCTGCGGGACTGGACCTGGCGGAGGATGACCGGGCGCCCGCTGTACGACTCGGCGCGCTGGCTGCTGGACCAGGCCGCGGTCGACGGCAGTATCGCCGACCTGGACGGCCCCGACGAACTCATCGCCGGTCCGTCCGCCCCGAAGCGGAGGTCGTGACCGATGGCCGGTTTCCTTTTCGGCATCCTCGTCGTGGTCATGCTGCTGTGTCTGCTCGCCCCGACGGAGTCGCTCCGCTGGTGGGCCACCCAGAGTGCCGCCGAGAGTGAGGAACGTACGGAGAAGGTCCGCCGGGCCCTGGCGGCCCGCACCGATGAAGTGGACCCGCGGCACAGCTATCTGGTCTTCGTCTCCGGAGTCGGCGCGGTCGACCCGACCCCGAGCATCGCCGGGGAACGGCCCCTGCTCGACTCGCTTCGCCGGCACCTCGCCGGGGTCGCCATCATCGATCACATCTACCCGTACGCGATGGAGAACCGCAGCCTGCTCGAACAGCGGATCAACGCGCGATGGTGGCGGTTCATGTCCCAGCACACCCACCGCAGTCGGATCGCCCCGCTGGCCCGGTGGCTCATCAACATGCGCAACACCTTGCAGGTCGCGGTGTCGATGGACAGCCGCTACGGCCCGCTGTACTCGCTGGGCATCGCCAACGTCATGTGGGACGAACTGCTCAAGGCGGGCTACCGCCCGGGTTCACGAACCCCGATCGTGCTGCTGTCCTGGAGCGGAGGGGCCCAGATCGCGCTCGGCGCGACGTGGTACCTGGCGGCCACCGGCGCGCCGGTCTACCTGGTCTCGGTCGGCGGATGGATGGCCGACGACCCCGGCCTGGAGAAGGTGACCCATCTGTGGCACCTGACGGGAACCAAGGACTGGGTCCAGGCGACCGCGTGCATCTTCCCCGGCCGGTGGCCGTTCCGGCGTCGGTCGGACTGGTCCCGGGCCAAGGCCCAGGGCCGGCTGGAGGTGATCTCGCTGGGGCCGCTGCGCCACCTCGGGCTGGGCAGCTATCTGTCGGCCGGCAAGATCATGCCGGACGGGCGAACCGCCCGGCAGACCACCGTGGACATGATCTGCGACCTGCTCTTCTCCCACGATCTGGCCACGCCCGCGCAGGATGGTGCGCGCCGGCCGGATCCGGCGGTTGCCGGCCCGGCGGCGTCCGCGCCGGCAGGGTCCGAGCTGCTGGGACACGCTCCGACGCCACTCGATCCCGGCGTCGCGTCGACTGACCAGACCTGAGGTCAATCGGACCGCCCTCGTTCTGCCCCCGGCGGACACCACGGGCACGAAGACCACGCCCGTGCCGATCACCGCCGCCGTCCTCAGCGACGTCCGCGCCGCGGGCGACGGGATCTACCTGCTCACCGTCCGTGGTTGTGCACAACGGTGGGGGTGGGGCCGCCCGGATCCTGCGGGTCGACGATCACGAACTGACCCATCAGGCCTTGGTCCTCGTGCAGGAGCAGATGGCAGTGGTACATGTAGGGCGTCGCCGGGTCGGCGAAATCGCCGAAGTGCAACACCGTGCGGTAGCGGCGTCGGGGTTCCAGGTAGATCGTGTCCTTCCATCCGGCCAGGTCCGGCGGAGGCGGCGTCCCGTCGATATCGAGCACGCGGAACTGCACGTCGTGGACGTGCCAGTTGTGGGGGAACAAGTCCTTGTTGACGACCTCCCAGGTCTCTGCGGCGCCGAGGTCGACGACCGTGTCGATGCGACCCATGTCCATCTTGGCGCCGTTGATCTCACGACCCTGCAGGGTGAAGGTGCGGGTCGGACCCGACGGTGTGCCGACCGCGGACAGGTCGGCCAACCGACCGGGGAGGGGCGGTGAGGGCACCAGTTGTGCCGCGGCCCGCAGCGCCAGGATGTCGAAGCGGTCGTCGCCTCCGAACGCCGATCGGGCCGCCACCCGCCCCAGGTCGGGTGGGTAGGAGGTGAACATGGTCTCCTCGCCGGGTTCCATTCCGACCACGATCTCAGCCCGCTCACCCGGCGACAGCCGCACCCGGGTGGTGCGGTACGGGGCGGCCAGAAGCCCCCCGTCCGTGCCGATCAGGTCGAAGGAGCGGTTGTCGGAGAACCCGAAGTCGTAGACCCGTGCGGTGGACCCGTTGAGCACCCGCAGCCGGGTCAGCTCGGCGGTCACCCGGACCACCGGCCCGACGATGCCGTTCACCGCGATCAGGTCGCCGAGCAGGCCCACCTCGTTCCCGCCGGAGTCCAACACCAGCGTCCCGTCGGCATCCAGCTTCTTGTCCTGCACGATGACAGGAATGTCATCCACGCCGTACGTCGAGGGAAGGTCGGCCGGCCCGGCGGGATCGTCCAGCAGGAACAGACCCGCCAGCCCCCGGTAGACCTGGCCTTCGGTGACCCCGTGCGGATGCGGGTGATACCACAACGTTGCGGCCGGCTGGTCGACGACCCACTCGGGGCGCCAGGTTCCCTCGGGCGCGACCGGCTGATGCGGCCCGCCGTCCATCACCGCGGGCAGGTGCATGCCGTGCCAGTGCACGGTCGTCTCCTCGGACAGCGCATTGTGGAACTCGACCGCCACGTGTTCGCCGACCTCGGCACGCAGGGTCGGCCCCAGGATCCCGCCCTGGTAGCCCCAGGTGGGTGTCACCAGGTCGGGGAGGATCCTGGTCGAGCCGGTCTGCGCCGTCAGCGAGAACACCCGCACCGCGTTGACGACCCGGGAGGGTGCCTGCGGGGGAATGGGCAGCGCGCGGTCGAAGGCGATGGGGGTGGGGGCCCGCGAGGCGGTTTCGGAGCATCCGGCCAGCAGCGGGCCGGCGACCGCCCCGCCGACCAGGGCCCCGAACCGGCGTCGCGACATCCGCATGGTCATCGCCGCACCCGGGAGCCCTGGATCAGACGGGCCAGCAGGCCACACAGCGCGCCGATGGCGGCACCCCGGCCGGTCTCGATGAGGGTGGCCAACCACAGAGTGGAACCCGTCGGCCCGCCGCCCACGAGCGCCATCAGCACGATCGACAGCAGACCGTAGAGGGTACCGGCGAACGTGAGGGTCAGGACCGGGCGCGGGACACGCCCGAAGCCGGCGCCCAGCACCCATACCAAGCCGACCACTACGAGGATGCCGATCGCGGTGGGGGTCTGACCCAGGACGTCGAAGAGTCCGACCAGTCGGGCCACGGGCCACAGCAGTGCCAGGGCGCCGAGGCCGGCGACCACCGCCCAGTTCAGGTGTTCGTGGTCACGTTGAGGGGAGGAAGAGGGTCCGGTCTTGTCGTTCATGGCTACCAGCGTGCCGACCACGAACCGGCCGGACATCGGGTCGCAGGCGACACCTCGATCGCCCGGGCGGGACCCGCAGGTCGCCTCGCGTCGACAGGCGCCCCAGGGTCGGTCTCAGGGTGTCAGGCCCGAGCGCAGCGCGAGAATGGCCAGCTCCGTACGGTCCCGGGCACCCAACTTGCCCAGAATGCGACTGACGTAGGTCCGGACCGTGGCGGGGCTGAGACTCAACGCGGCGGCGATCTCGTTGTTGGTCTCGCCGAGACCGACCCGGGCCAGGACGGCCGTCTCCCGTTCGGTGAGGTCCCCCAGCCGCGGGTCGGGGCGGGCCGCCGTACCGTTGCCGACGAGGTCGAACAGCTTGGTGACAATGCCGGGGGAGACCGATCTCTGCCCGGCCGAGACGCGGCGCGCGGCGTCTCGCAGGTCCGCGCCCGACGCGTCCTTGAGCAGGTAGCCGACCGCCCCGGCCCGGATGGCGTCGATCACGTCGGCGTCGTCGTCGAAGGTGGTCAGGATTATCACCTTGCTGTCCAGCGGCGGCCGTTGCGCCAGGATCCGGCGGGTCGCCTCGATCCCGTCCATCACGGGCATCCGGATGTCCATCAGCACCAGATCGGGCCGGTGGTGCAGCACGGCCTCGACTCCGCGGCGGCCGTCGGCGGCCTCACCGACCACCCGGATGTCGCCGTCGGCTCCCAGGAGCGTTTTCAGCCCGGTCCGGACGAGGTCCTGATCGTCGACCAGGACGACCGTGATGGGGTCCCCGTTCACGGCCGACCTCCCGGCAGGTCGGCACGAACCACAAAGCCCGAGCCGGTCCGCCCGGCGCTGAAAGTGCCGCCCAGGGCCTCCACCCGCTCACGCATGCCCGGCAGCCCGTGCCCGGGGAGCGGCCCGGCAGGCGGTGTGAGAGTGCCGTTGTCGGCCACCCGCACATGGACCGTCCCCTCGGTGAGACGGACCCCGACCTCGACCTGATCGGCGTCGGAATGGCGCAGCACATTGGTGATCGACTCCTGGACAACGCGATAGACGGCCGTTTGCACCGAGACCGGCAACGGTTCGGCGACATCCACGTGCAACGACGTGCGGATGCCGGCCGCGTCGGCCGGCCCGACAGCGGCCGGCAGATCATCCAGCATGGCGGTGTGGCGGGGCGTCGCCTCCCCTCTGCGCAGGCCCGTGACGGTCCGGCGGAGGTCGGCGAGGGCGCGGGAGGCAGTGGAACGGATCACCTGAAGGGCCTCCTGCCGGTCGGGGCCCGGGCCGGCTTCCTCGGCGACCTGGACGTGCAGGGAGATCAGCGCCAACGCGTGGCCCATCGAGTCGTGCAGATCGCGCGACATCGCCAGCCGCTCCTCCTGGGCGCGCTGTTCTGCCGTGCGCCGATAGCGCTCGGCGGTCAACTCGGCGATCCGCTCGGCATGGCGGGCCAGCTCCCGACGGGCCCGGACACTGTCGCCCAGGGCGACGGCGGCCGCCAGCAGCGCCAGATTCGGCGGCAGGTCGTACGCCAACAGGAACCCGGGATCCTGACCGTCCACGAGACGGTAGCCCAGCGACAGGGCCAGCACGCAGGCCGAGCCGGTGATCGCGGTGAAGAGCCGGGATGCCTCGGCTGCGGAGTAGACGGCCGCGGCCACGGGCAGCGCCACCCCGATGGGGGTCGCCCCGCTGGCGTAGTAGGCGAAGAAGCCGACCACCGAGGCCCAGACGACCAGCCGGGGATGGCTGCGGCGTACGAACATCAGGGACCCGAACCCGACCGGCCACAGGTAGGCCGCCGCGGGCGGGTCGGAGCCGCCCAGGTCGGCAGCCATCAGCAGTGCCAGGGTGAGGGCGACCCCCAGCGCCAGCAGGAGGTCGTACAGCCACGGCGCCGGTCGGACGGGGGAGTCCATGGACCGAGAATAGGGCCGGCGACCGACGACCGCGATCTCGGCCCGCCACCGCCCGGCAGGCCACGATCGACCCGATGATCGGCGACCCGGTTTTCTCCCACGACCCGGCCACTCGGCGCCCGTCGCGCCCGATCCCGGCCAACCGTCGACGCCGTGGGCCGCGTGCTATTTTGAGCCGCATGACCGCCGCCGAACCGAGCCGACCCGCCAGCGATTTCATCCGGGACACCGTCCG
>CAZGWN010000054.1:0-27588 GCA_964528755.1 uncultured Propionibacteriaceae bacterium | reverse complement strand
TTCCCTGGGCCGCCGGCGGGCCCACCAGCCTGGCCAACACCGTCCTGTTGTGCCGGCACCACCACGGGCTGGTCGAACCCGACCCCCGCTCAACCCCCCGGTCCCGCTGGCAGGCCCGCATGGGTGCTGACCAGATCCCCGAGTTCCTGCCCCCCGACACCCTCTACGGGCCCCGCGGCCCCCAACGCCACACCCGCCACCGAACCCGCACTCAGGCCCACAACAACGACACTGGCGACACCGAACAGACCGGAAACACCGGCCCCGACACCGGCCCCGACCCACCCTGACCCACCGGCCGGCCGATCTCGGCCACGCTCACGGGACCCAGCAACCGGCCGTCCCGACGGACCCCGAAGCCGGGACCACACCCCGCCTGCATCCCGACGTCAGGCGTGCCCGACCTCAGGCGGCGTTGTTCGGTTCGGCCGACGCCCCCGAGGACGCTTCCCCCGACGCCCCCGAGGACGCTTCCCCCGACGCCTCCGAGGACGCTTCCCCCGACCCCAGCCCGGACCGCCAGGCGCCGGTCGTCCGCCCGTTCTCCCCGGCGAGGTCGAGAGTGACCAGGCGCTGGGTGGCCCGGGTCAGCGCGACGTAGAGCATCCGTACGCCGGTGGCGTGCTCGGCGATGATCTCGTCGGGGGAGACGACGACCACGGCGTCGTACTCCAGGCCCTTGGCCTGCAAGGTGGTGAGGGTGACAAGTCGTTCGCGCACATCGTCGCCCAGGTGTGCGTCGGCGAGGATGCCCTCCACATCCGGCTGACGTGACGGTGGCACGATCACTCCGATGGTCCCCTCGACGACGACCGAAAGCTCTGCCACCACCCCCGGCAGCACCGAGTCGAGTTCGCCCGCCCGGATGGTGCGCAGGTCGGGTTCGATTCCGGTCGAGCGGACCGCGGTCGGCAGGTCGGCGTCGGGGACGTGCCGGCGTACCACCCGGGCGGCCAGGTCGAACACCTCGGACGGAGAGCGATAGTTGGTGCTCATCCGGAATGTCCGACGCTGCCCGAGGCCCACCAGCGCGTCGACCTCCTCCTGCACCTCGCCCGCGTCGGGCCACGAACTTTGGGCCGGGTCGCCGACGATCGTCCAGGAGGCATGCTCGCCACGGCGCCGCAGCATCCGCCACTGCATCGGCGTGATGTCCTGTGCCTCGTCGACCAGCACATGGGCGTACGTCTGGAAGCGGTCCGCGTAGGGGTCCTCGGTCGACTCCCGCGACAACTTCTGCGAGATCGTCACAACCTCGCTCACCGGGGCGTCGGCGGACAGGAAGGCCGCGGGATCCTCGTCCGGTTCGTCCAGCGGTGTCCCCAGCAGGGCCACGAGCTCGTCCAGCAGGGCCACGTCGGCAACCGACCAGTCCTCGTGGCCTTCCGGCCCTAACTCGGAGAAGGAATCCAGCAGGACCTGTTGCTCCTCGGTGTCCAGGATCCCGTCGGCCACCCGCGCGACGACCTCGGGGTAGCTCAGCCGACGCAGTTCCGTTGTCGCGTGCTGCGTCGGCCACCATGTCTGCAGCGCAGCGGCGAAGGCCGGATGGTCGGTGACCAGCGCGGTGAAGGCGTCCCGTTCGATGTCCGCCTCCGGTGGCAGCTGCTCCCACAGGGCATTCACCAGGGCGTCGCGGCCGGCCCGGCGCGCATGATTCGCCTTCACCTGACGTACGGTCTGGCGGCGCAGTCCCAGCAGGGCCTTCCCGGGGACCCGCAGGACGTTGCCCTTGACGGTGAGCACCAGATCCTGGTCGCGTGCGAGTTTCGGCTGGTGACCGCTGCGCCCGACCACGGCGACGGTGGCCGGCAGGGTGATGAGTCGGCTGAGGATGTCGACCATCCGCACCGAGCCCTTGATCACTCCGGCACGCGCGTAGTCGGTCCGCCGGGCCTCGACCGGCAGCACGTCGGACGGCACCGAGCCGACCGAGCGCAGGGTGACCGAGTCCTCGCCCAGCGACGGCAGCACCCGCTCGATGTAGTTCATGAACACGTCCGACGGCCCGACGACGAGCACGCCGCCCTCCTCGAAGCGACGCCGATGGGTGTAGAGGAGGTACGCCGCCCGGTGCAGCGCAACGACCGTCTTGCCCGTGCCCGGGCCGCCGGAGATGACCGTGACCCCTTGGTAAGGGGCGCGGATCGCCTCGTCCTGCTCGGCCTGGATGGTCGCGACGATGTCGCGCATCCGGTGCCCGCGGGCACGGGTCAGCGCGGCCATCAGGGCACCCTCGCCGATCACCGGAAGGTTCGCCGGAGCCGAGGCGCCGTCGAGCAGATCGTCCTCGATGCCGACCACGGTGGCGTCACGGCAGTGCAGGACCCGGCGGCGGATGACCTCCATCGGCTCCGCGGCGGTCGCGCGGTAGAAGGGTTCGGCGGCGCGGGCGCGCCAGTCGATCACCAGCGGCTCGTAGTCCTCGTCGTGGACCCCGATCCTGCCGATGTAGTCGGTGTCACCGTTGGTCAGGTCGAGCCGGCCGAAGACGAGCCCGTCATGTTCGGCCTCCAGCACGGCCAGGCGCCGCGCCGCCTGATAGGAGAAGACGTCGCGCTCGAAGACGCTGGTCATGTCCTCCTCGCGCAGGTAGTCGCCGCGGTCGGAGGTGAAGTGCGCGGCGCTGCGCCGAGCAGCCTGGCGGGCCTCGGAGGTGGCGACGTCGAGGCGGGCGTAGACCCTGTCCACGTGGGCCTGCTCGATGGCGAGCTCGTGGGCCAGGTCCGACGAGGTGTCGTGAGAAGTCAAGAGCGTTGCGTCCTTACCGAGAAATGACTCTCTAGTCTAGGCCGTGCGGACGGGACGCCGAAGGTGCGGTCCGCCATGGTGGGCCGCCGCGTCGCGGTTCGACGGGCGGATGTCCTCACCGGTCAGGTCCCTGTGAACCGCGTACGTCGCCAGCGCCCCCGACATGAGGATCGCGGCCAGGTCGGAACCGCCACGCCCCCACGCGCCCGCGCTGTAGTGGCCCGGCGCCAGCCGTACCGGGAGTCGGCGCAGCCACGTCGCCTCTCCCACCCAGGCCGGCCCGGCGGCCGGATCGGGGGTGGCGGCCGACCAGTCGTGGACGACCGCCGTGTCCGGGCCGTCCCAGCGGACTGTCCGGGTGGCGTGGTCGACGGTCTCGATCACCTGGCCGGTTCCGTGCGTCCCGGACCGGGGGTCGAGCCGGGCCGTCCGGGGCCGGAGCGCCGGCGCCAGGCGTGCCGCCCCTCGGATCGCCCGGGTGTGCCAGCCCGCCCGACGCAGTCCGGCGGGATCGAGTGCCCACACCGTGGCCTCGGCGCCGCCGCCCGCGGCGCTACGCAGCCGGGCCGGGAGGTCCGGTGCCATGGGCCTGACCGTGACGCCCCGGGCGGCCAGGCGCGCCTCGAGCAGGTCGAGCAGTGCCTGTGTGCCGACCGGCCGGCCGGCGGCGTCGACCACCATCCACCGGCCGAAGGTCCGTTCCACACACAGCCGGGCGGCCACGTGGGCGGGTGTGCGGGACGGGTCGTTCCCCAGCCGCCAGGCCGCCTCCTCGACCAGGGCGCGCAGATGCGGGTGCGGCCGGGCGGCGGCCAGATCGGCGACCGTACGCCCCCACAGCAGGCTGCGGCGGTGCGACCGCAGCCCGCGACGGTCGGCCAGTTCGACCTCGAGACCGAGGTGGCGGACCTGCTGCCAGACCGGTTCGAGGTCGTCGACGGTACGCCGCCAGTCCTCGGCGATCCGGGCGCCGTAGGCGCGGGCGAGCCGGTGGAACTGCTCCCCGCGATCCCCGCCGAGGAGGAGCTCGCCTCCGTCGGCGAAGACGTGACGGACCGGCGGGGCGGGGACCAGATCGAGGCCGGCGAGGGCGAGTTCGGCGGGCAGGATCCGGCCCGACTTCTTGAAGAGGTCCCGCCAGGGGGCGGGAAAGGTGAGCACCGGCGGCAGCGGACCGGGCTGCTCCGATCCAGGAGCCGACCGGCTCGGGCGCCACTCGGGTGCGAGGGACCCGGCGTAGACGGTGACCTCATGGCCGCGTTTGGCCAACCGGGCCGCGGCGGCCATCCCGGCGAGAGAACCCCCGACGACGGCGACCCTGCTCATCGCTGCTCGGAGGGAGCCGGGCCGCGGTGGCAAGGGGCGTCGGATCGCATGCCCTCCATCGTAGGACCGCCCGTGGGACGGCCGGGCTGCCGCAGGCGGACCGCTGCCGATGGGTGCCGGCCCGGCGCTGACCAGGGGTGTTGAGAAATGTCGGCAGGGGTCCCTATGATCGACGGAGTTCGAACAATTGTTCGAATGACGGGAGAGGCGGGAGGACACGATGCAACGATCTGACCGGTCCGGACGGCCCGACGGGTTGGGACAGCTCGACGAGCCGATCGGTGCCTGCTTCGGGGCGGGGAGCTTCGCCACCCCGGAGGAGGAGTTCCCGGGGCTGCCGGTCGAGTTCCGCTGGCGCTCGCACACCTGGCGGATCCGGGAGGTGGAGGCCCACTGGGCGCTGTCGGCACCCTCGTGGGACGTCTGGCAAGTACGGGCCCGTGACCCGTGGCGGGGCCGTGAGGGGGTGTTCCGGATCTACCGCCACCAGGACAGCGGTCGGTGGTCGCTGCTCGGGGTGCTCGACTAGATGTACCCGGTACAGCTAGAACCGGTCGGGCACCCGCCACGGTTGTCGCGGAAGCGCGGCCGGGTCGAACCGGGTGAGGAGCTCCCCGACCGTGACCGGCTCGCCCGGCTCGGCCATCCGCAGGGAGGTGGCCAGCAGGCCGAGCACCTGCGGGGGGCGCATCCCGGTCCCGGCCAGGTCGGCCAGGGTGACCGGGCCATCCCGCTTGGCCAGCCGCCGGCCGTCGGCGGCCAGCACGAGCGGCACGTGGGCATACGTCGGTGCCTGCCCGCCGAGCCGATCACACAGCCACGCCTGGCGTGGGGAGGAGTCGAGCAGGTCCTCTCCGCGCACCACCTGGTCGACCCCGCTCGCCAGGTCGTCGACAACGGAGGCCAGGTGGTACGCGTACGCCCCGTCGTTGCGGCGGACGACAAAATCGTCGACGACCCCGCTCACCGGTCCGTGCAACAGATCGGTCACCGTCCGGGTCGCTGCACCGGCGCGGACCCGCCAGGCGGCCGGGCGGTCCCGGGCGCGCCGGGCCCGTTGCGCCGGCGTCAGGTCCCGGCAGGTGCCGGGATAGGCGCCGGCCGGGGCGTGCGGCGCCGAGGCCGCCCGGGCGATGTCGCGGCGGGTGCAGAAGCACGGGTAGAGCCCGGGGTCGTCGGCGAGCCGGTCGAGCGCCGCCGCGTACGCCTCCGGTCGCCGGGACTGGCGCCAGACCGGGGGGTCCCAGTCCAGCCCCAGCACCGCCAGGTCGGCCAACTGTCGATCCGCCACCGTCGGGTCGTGGGCCACCCGGGCGACGTCGAGATCCTCGATCCGGATCAGGAACCGCCGCCCGGTCGACCGGGCGAACAGCCAGGCCAGCAGCGCCGTTCGCAGGTTGCCCAGGTGCAGGTCCGAGGTCGGGCTGGGCGCGAACCGGCCCGCGCCCGGCGGCGTACGGTCGACCGCCCCGGGTTCGTTCCCGTCGACTGTTAGGCTCACTGTTACGAGAGTAGGCCTCAGGTCGTGCCGGGGAGGGTGGAGATGGCCGCGAAGAACGCGGAGCGGCAGATGAGCCTCATCGTGTTGCTGCTGTCGGCGTCCCAGCCGCTCACCCGGGCCCGGATCCGTCGCTTGGTGGACGGCTACGGCGGACTGTCCGACGCTGCCTTCGAGCAGTCCTTCGAGCGGGACAAGCGGGCGCTGCGGGAGATGAACCTACCGCTGGAGGTCTCCCGCACCGGTGACGAGGAGGGCTATCGGATTCCTCGCGGCGAGTTCGCCCTCGCGCCGGTCGACCTCACCCCGGCCGAGGCCGCCGCGGTCGCGCTGGCCGGCCGGAGCTGGCGCCAGGCCGGGATGGCTGCGTCCTCCCAGCGGGCGCTGATGAAGCTGCGGGCCATCGGCGCCGACCCCGACCCCGCGTTGATGGCGTCGCTGAGCGCCCCCGCCGAGATGGCCGAGACCCGTCCCGACGCCAGCCGCGAACTGGCCGTGCTGCGAGACGCGATCGCCGCGCGCCGGGTGGTGACCTTCGCCTACCGCGACGGGCGCTCCCGCGACGAGCCCTCCTGGCGGACCCGCCACGTCGAGCCGTGGACGGTCCGGCTGGTGCACGGCCAGTGGTACCTGATCGGCGCCGACCGGGACCGCCACGCGTCCCGCTGCTTCAAGTTGGCCCGGATCCGCGGCCGGGTGAGTGCGGGCTCGCGCCGCGACGCCTTCGGCGAGCCCGACCCGGCGGAGGTGGCCCGTCGGGTCGCCGACATCCCCGGTCGCACCGCCGACCGGACCGCCGTGGTGGCGTTGCGGCTGGGCCGCGAGCTCGCCCTCCAGCGCACCCTGCAACCTGCCGACGGACCGTCGGCACCCGAGGGCTTCCGTGCCTGGCGGGTGGCATACGCCTACCCGGACGCCTTCGTCGGCGAGGTGGCGGCGCTCGGCGTCGACGCGCTCGTGCTCGACCCGCCCGAACTGAGGACGCGCGTGATTGCCCATCTCAGCGCGATCGTGGAGGCGGGTCGTGGTGCGGGCGAGTGAGCAGGTGCCGCGGCTGCTGGCCATGAGCACCTGGCTTCGCAGCCAGCAGGAGACCACGCTGGCCGAGCTCGCCCGCGAGTTCGCCATCACCCCGGAGCAGGCCCGGACAGATATCGGCGTGCTGACCATGTGCGAGATCCCCGGCCAGATGGGCTTCTATCTGCTGGACGTCGATCTGGAGGAGGTGGACCGGACCGGGGTGGTCCGCCCCGGCTACGACCACGCCCCCGACCGCCCGGCCCGGTTCAGCGCCGACGAGGCGATCACGTTGCTGGTGGGGCTGCGGCTGCTGGCCGGGACGACGAGTGGCGCCACTGCCGAAGCCGTCGCCTCCGCGACCGCGAAGATCGCCGCGGCGGCCGGGGAACATGCACCGATCGCCGACCTGATCAGCGTGTCGGTCCCGTCGGCCCCCGAGCCGGTCCGCGCGGCAGTCGACGCGGCGATCGGCGGTCGGCGGCGGCTGACCCTGGACTACGTCGACGCGTACGGCCATCCGTCCCACCGGCAGGTCGACCCGCTGGCCACCCGACTGGTGGACGGCTACCACTACCTGGAGGCGTGGGACCTGGACCGGGCGGACTGGCGTTCCTTCCGGATGGACCGGATCCGGGCGGCCTCCGTCGGGCCCGAGCCGGCCGGGGACCACGGGCGCGATTCCGCCGACGGCGGTCCGCTGTGGGCGCGCAGCCTGGCCGAGGCCGACCAGATCACCCTGTGGGTCCGGGCGGCAGCCGCCTGGATCACCGAGTACTACCCGACCACGGACGTCCGGGAGGCCACTGCCGCCGATGCCCGCCGGGCCGGTCGGCCGCCGCACCCGGGTGATCTCGTGGTCACCCTGGGGGTACTCGACCGGGCCTGGTTGACCGGCCTGCTGCTGCGCTGTGGCACGGACGTCGTGCTGCTGGACCCGGCCGGGGCCGACGAGGGCGCCCTCCGCTCGGCCCGGGCGGCGCTGGCCCGCTATCGAGCGGTTCCCGCCGGGCCGCCGGACCGCGTACGATCGGCTCAGGGGGACCGCGCGCGGACCACCCACGTACGACACTGACCGACCGGAACTGCCGGTCGCGGATTGGGGACGACAATGCTGCCTCAGATTGCTGGTCTGGGACCGACCGAGCTGTTGATCATCCTGGCTATCGTGGTGCTGCTCTTCGGCGGCTCCCGGCTGGCCGGGCTGGGCAGGAGCACCGGCCGGGCCATCCGCGAGTTCAAGGAGGAGACCAAGCCCCTGGGCGGGTCGGAGTCCGGGGCCTCGTCGACCGAGGCCGAGCCGAAGGACGGGCCGACCAAGCCCGGGACCGCCACGCCGAAGGGCGACGACGAGGTGCACGACGCCGAGATCGTCGACCCGGAGTCCCCGAAGGACCGCTGAACCCGTGGCCCGGACCCGCAGGCGGCGGCTCGCCTGGTTGCGCCCGCCGGAGATGCCCTCCGACGGGCGGATGAGTCTGTCCGACCATTTCCGGGAGCTGCGCTACCGGATGATCGTCATCGTCCTGGTCATCGCCCTGGGCATGGTCGTCACCGCCTTCTTCTACAACGACCTCTACCAGCTACTCCTGCAGCCCTACCTGCGCGCGGTCGAGACCCTCAACGCGGCCCGGCCCGACCAGGAGACCCTGGTGGTCAACTCCGGGGTGTCCGCCCCGATGACCCTGGCCGTGAAGATCGTCGCCGTCGCCGGCACCGTCGTCACCAGCCCGCTGTGGCTCTACCAGGTGTGGGCCTTCATCGCCCCCGGACTGCTGGTCAAGGAGAAGAAGTGGGCCCTGGCCTTCCTCGGCGCCGCTGTCCCGCTGTTCCTGGCCGGGGTCGTCATCGCCTATTGGGTGATGCCCAAGGCGATCACCGTGCTGCTCGGCTTCACCCCGGAGAACTCGCCGGTGGCCAACATGGTGGAGATGGTGCCGTTCCTCGGCTTCATGATCCAGCTCATGGTGGTCTTCGGGATCGCCTTCCTGCTGCCCGTGGTGATCGTCGCGCTCAACCTGGCCGGCCTGGTCTCCGGACGTCAGCTCGGCGCCTGGCGGTCGTACGCCGTCGTGGGCACCTTTGTCTTCGCGGCCGTCGCGACCCCGTCGACCGACCCCATCTCGATGCTCGCCCTCGCCCTGCCGATGGCCCTCCTGTACGTCCTGGCGGAGGTCATCTCCCGGGTCAACGACGCGCGCAGGGCGCGCCGCGCCGATGCGGAGGAAGTCGCCGACCGGGCCGCTCGGGCCGAGGTCGGCAGTGAGTGAGCCAGGCCCCGTCCTCACCCTTGTCGTCAACCCCAGCGCCGGCCTGGGTCGTGCCCGCACCCTGCTGCCGAAGGTGGTCGCCGAGCTGGTCACGTCCATGCCCGAGGCCGACGTGCGGGTGCACCTGGCGGCGAGTCTTGACGAGGCGACCGCGTACTGCCGCCGGGCGGTGACCAACGCCCGGCCGGCCGAGGGGGAGCGGCGTGCGGACGCCCTGCTCGTCATGGGCGGTGACGGGATGATGCACCTGGGCGCCAACTCCTGCGCCGGCACGACCGTGCCGCTCGGCCTCATCCCGGCCGGGACCGGCAACGATTCCTGCCGCGGCCTCGGCCTGCCGCCGGCCAACCCGGTCGCCGCTGCCCGCCTGGTGATCTTCGGGTTGACCCGCCAGATCGACCTGGCCCGGGTCGACGGCGCCCTCGTCGGCAACGGTTCGCCCCGGCATGTCCTGTCGATCGTCTCGACCGGTTTCGACGCGCTGGTCAACCTGCGCGCCAACCGGACCGAGTTCCCCCGAGGCCGGCTGCGCTACGCCTGGTCGGCGCTGGTCGAGTTGGCCGCATTCGAGTCGCGGCAGTATCGGCTGACCATCGACGGTCGGCAGCGGGATCTGCCGGCGGTCCTCGTCGCGGTCGGCAACGCCGGCTACCTCGGCGGCGGGATGGCGATGTGTCCGTTCGCCGACGTCACCGACGGCCAGCTCGACGTCACCATCGTCCACCCCGTCAGCCGCGCCACCTTCATCCGGCTGCTGCCGTCGATGTTCACCGGCGGGTTCGTCCGCGACCCCGCCGTCGAGCTCGTCCGCGCCCACCGAGTGGTCGTCGACGGCGACGGGCTGTACGGGATGGCCGACGGCGACGAGTTGGGCCCGGTGCCGCTGTCGGTGTCGGTCGAGCCCGGCGCGCTGACCATCTTCACCCCGCCGCCTCGGCGGACCCTGGGGCTGCGCCCATCCCGCCCGGTCGGGCGCCCCTGACTCGGGCCGTCGGCGCCCGATGCGGGCGGATCGCGGTAGCCTCGGGTCATGGACGCTGCTGAGGAACGTTCCCCGGCCGAGGCCTACGCCCGGTTCCGTGAGCGGCAGGCCTTCCCTGAGCTGGCGGCCTTCGCGACCGGCTATCCGTTCAGCTTCGACCCGTACCAGACGGAGGCATGCCAGGCGGTGGAACGCGGTTCGGGTGTGCTCGTCGCGGCACCGACCGGGGCCGGCAAGACGATCGTCGGGGAGTTCGCGGTCCACCTCGCGCTGGCGCGGGGTCGCAAGGCGTTCTACACCACCCCGATCAAGGCGCTGTCGAATCAGAAGTACAACGACCTGGTCGAACGCCACGGCGCCGACCGGGTCGGCCTGCTGACCGGGGACGTCTCGGTGAACGCCGACGCGCCCATCGTGGTGATGACCACCGAGGTGCTCCGCAACATGATGTACGCGGGCTCGCCCGCCCTGCGCGGCCTCGGCTTCGTCGTCCTCGACGAGGTGCACTACCTGGCCGATCGGTTCCGCGGCCCGGTGTGGGAGGAGATCATCATCGGGCTGGCCGAGCAGGTGCAGTTGGTCTGCCTGTCGGCGACGGTGTCGAACGCCGAGGAGATCGGGGACTGGCTGACCGAGGTGCGCGGCGAGATGGCGGTCGTCGTGTCGGAGCGCCGCCCGGTGCCGCTCTACCAGCATGTGCTGGTCGGCAACCGGTTGGTCGACCTGTTCGCCGAGATCGCGCCGACCGCCGACGTGGAGGGCCGCGCCTCCCGCTACGACGTCAACCCCGAACTCGTGCGGATCTCCAAGCAGGAGTCCCGTGGCGTACGCGACGACTCCCGCCGGCCCCGCGGCCGCTCCGGGCGAGGCAAGCGGCACACGTCGTCGGGTTCGGGACGCTACGGCGGCGCAGCGGAGCGCACCTGGCAGGACCGGTCCGCGCATCGACCGCCGAGCCGGCCCGACATCGTCCGTACGCTGGACCGGGCGGAATTGCTGCCGGCGATCGACTTCATCTTCTCCCGCCAGGGCTGCGACGCGGCGGTCCGCCAGTTGCAGTCCGCGCGGGTGCACCTGACCACCCCCGACGAGGAGGCGCAGATCCTCGGCATCGCCCGACGTCACACCGAGGGGTTCTCCCCGGACGACCTGCGTGCGCTGCGCTACGACATGTTCCTCGACGCTCTGCTGCGCGGCGTCGCCGCCCACCACGCCGGCGTCCTGCCCGCCCTCAAACAGTGCGTGGAGGAGTGCTTCGAGGCCGGGCTGGTGAAGGTCGTCTTCGCCACCGAGACGCTCGCGTTGGGGATCAACATGCCGGCCCGCTCGGTGGTCATCGAGAAGCTCGTCAAGTACAACGGCGAGGCCCACGTCGACATCACCCCCGGCGAGTACACCCAGTTGACCGGTCGGGCCGGGCGGCGCGGCATCGATGTCGAGGGCCATGCCGTGGTGCTGTGGCAACCGGGGATGGACCCGCGGGCAGTGGCCGGGCTGGCGAGCAAGCGGACCTACCCGCTGCGGTCGGCCTTCAGACCGACGTACAACATGGCCGTCAACATGCTCAACCGGATGCCCCGCCACCAGGTGCGGACGGTGCTGGAGCTGTCCCTGGCGCAGTTCCAGACGGACCGCTCGGTCGTCGGCACGGCGCGCCGGCTCGCCCGCAGCAGCGCCGACTACGACGACCTGGCCGCGAAGGCGACGTGTGATCGCGGCGACTTCATGGCGTACGCCCGGGCCAGGGACGAGATCGGGCGGATCGAGTCCGACGCCGCCCGCGCCGACCGGGGGGCGCGCCGGGAGGAGACCGAGGAGGCGCTGATCGCCCTGCGCCCCGGCGACATCCTGCGGGTGCCGGCGGGGAAGTCCCAGGGGTGGGCAGTCGTCCTGGACAACGACCGGGCGCACATCCAGCAAGGTCCCCGGCCGACGGTGATGACGCCGGAGCGGCAGGTGCGCCGGCTGTCGATGACCGACTTCCCGGCGCCGCCGCAGGTGATCGGTTCGATGAAGATTCCGCGGCACTTCCAGTCCAGGGACTCCGCGCACCGGCACAGCCTCGCCGCTGCGCTGCACCAGCGCCTCGACCAGTTGGACACCGGGGTCCGTCCGCCCAGCGGGCGGGCGGCCGCGCTCGGGCCCGACCAGCGGGCCCGGATCGCCGACCTGCGGGCCTTCCTGGCCGAGCACCCCTGCCACGCCTGCCCGGAACGGGAGGAGCACGCCCGCTGGGCGGAACGCGCGCTGCGGGTCGAGCGGGACACCGCCCAACTGCGCGCCCAGGTGGCGCGGCGCACCCGCGGCATCGCGGACCGTTTCGACAAGATCTGCCTGGTGCTCACCTCGTTGGACTACCTGCGCGAGTCGGGCGATGACGATCTGGACGTCACCGCCGAGGGGCGTCGGCTGGCCAAGCTCTACTCGGAGAACGACCTGGTCATCGCCGAGTGCCTGCGCGACGGCGTCTTCACCGGCCTGTCCGGGCCTCAGACGGCGGCCCTGTTGACCGTCTTCTGCTACGAGCCGCGCCGCGGGGACGAGCACCGGCCGCAGCGGATGCCCGACCACGGCTCCGCGCTGGCCCTGGAAGGGGTCCGCGAGGTGGCCCGGCGGGTCGCGCTGGTGGAGCGCGACGCCCGGTTGGAGTCGGAGACCGAGCTGCCGGTCGGGTTCGCCCGGGCCGCGTACGACTGGTGTGCCGGGGAGCCGCTGGCGGAGATCCTCCAGGCCGGCGAGATGAGCGCCGGCGACTTCGTCCGATGGACCCGGCTGGTGATCGACCTGGCCGACCAGGTGGCGGTCGCGGCCGGTCCCGGTCCGGTCCGCGACACCTGCGCCGAGGTGCGGGCACGGATGCGCCGCGGGGTCGTCGACGCGGAGCTGCATCTGCCGGACGGGACCGGACCGGCCGAGCCCGGTACGGCCGACTAGGGTGCTGGCATGAGTGTTGCGATCCGTGTCATCCCCTGCCTGGACGTGGACGACGGCCGGGTCGTCAAAGGGGTGAACTTCCGCGACCTCCGCGACGCCGGCGATCCGGTCGAGTTGGCCGGCCGCTACGGCGCCGAGGGCACCGACGAGGTGACGTTCCTGGACATCTCGGCCTCCCGGGAGGGTCGCGCCACCACACGTGAGGTGGTCGGACGGACCGCGGAGACGGTGTTCATCCCGCTCACCGTCGGTGGCGGCGTCGGCTCGGTCGAGGATGTCGACGAGCTGCTTCGCTGCGGGGCGGACAAGGTGTCGGTCAACACCGCGGCGATCGCCCGCCCCGCCCTGATCGCCGAGATCACCGAGCGGTTCGGCAACCAGGTTCTCGTCCTGTCGGTGGACGCCAGGCGCGAGGACGGACGACCGTCCGGCTATGGGGTGACCACCCACGGCGGCACCCGCTCGGCCGGACTCGATGCGCTGGAGTGGGCCCGCCGCGGGGTGGAACTCGGTGCCGGCGAGATCCTGCTCAACTCGATGGACGCCGACGGCACGACCGACGGGTTCGACCTGGAGATGGTGCGGGCGGTCCGGGCCGTGGTCGACGTCCCGCTGATCGCCTCGGGTGGCGCGGGCACCGTACACCACTTCGTCGAGGCGGCCGACGCCGGCGCCGATGCGGTCCTGGCCGCCAGTGTCTTCCACTTCGGCGACCTCACCGTCGGTGAGGTCAAGGACGCCCTCGCAGCGGCGGGCCACCCGGTCAGGAGGGTGTGAGATGACCGGGTCGGCATGGCTTCCCTACCACGACCGCGCCGAGGCGGAGGCCCACCTGGGGATGATCCCCGACGGGATCGAGGCGGACTTCTTCCCCGACGACGATGCGAACGCCGAGCCGATCCGTTGGCCGGCCTCGATCGACCGGGTCGAGTTCCTCGTCCTGCCCTACCTGTCCGGCACCTGCGCCCTGACGCGGGTCGCCGACATGCCACGGCTGCGCGTCGTGCAGTCGCTGATGGCAGGCTTCGAACACCTGGTGCCGCTCATC
Source organism: uncultured Propionibacteriaceae bacterium (assembly GCA_964528755.1). Classification (GTDB taxonomy): domain Bacteria; phylum Actinomycetota; class Actinomycetes; order Propionibacteriales; family Propionibacteriaceae; genus Raineyella. Next base: position 13,762 of record CAZGWN010000054.1, on the reverse strand, counting down.
CCCGCCGGCGTCACCCTGTGCACGGGCGCCGGGATCCATGACACCGCCACCTCCGAGTTGGCTCTCGGCCTGGCGTTGGCCAACCTGCGCGAGATCGACCGGTACGCCCGGGACGCCGCCGAGCCCGCCCGGCGCTGGACACCGGGCTTCTCCCGCTCGCTGGCCGACCGGCGCGCGCTGATCATCGGCTACGGCCGGATCGGCCACGCCATCCGGCGCCGGCTGCAGGGCTTCGAGACCGCCGGGATCACGCTCGTCGCCGCGCATGAACGCCGCGGCGACCTCAGTGCCGGGGAGCCGTACGTGCACCCGTTCGAGCACCTGCCCGACCTGCTGCCCGCGGCCGATGTCGTCTTCCTCATCTGCCCGCTCACCGAGCGGACCCACCACCTGATCGACGCCGCTGCGCTGGCCCTGCTGCCCGATGACGCGCTGGTCGTGAACGTCTCCCGCGGCAGGGTCGTCGACACCGATGCCCTGGTCGCCGAGTGCGCCTCCGGGCGCCTGCGCGCCGCCCTTGACGTCACCGATCCCGAGCCGCTGCCGCCCGACCACCCCCTGTGGACCACGCCGGGTGTGACGATCACCCCGCACGTGGGCGGGTGGAGCGCGGCCTTTCAGCCCCGCGCGGATGCGCTGATCGGCTCCCAGCTACGCCGCTGGGCGGCGGGGGAGCCGCTGAGGAACGCCCGGTGAGCCGCGCCCGGGGCGCGGGGCGGGTGCTGGCCGGGTACCTGCCTCCGCTGCTGGTGGCGGTCGTGGCGGCGCCGTGGATCATCGCCGGCGGTCACGCCTGGCCGTGGCACCCGGCGATGGTCGACCTGGACGTCTACCGGGAGGCCGGTCGCACCCTGCTGACCGGCGGCGACATCTACACGATGAAGGCCGGCGGGTTGTACTTCATCTACCCGCCGTTCGCAGCGCTGCTCGCCGTCCCGCTCGCCCTCGTCGGCCCGGTGGTCGCCGAGCTGGTCTGGCTGATGCTGGTGGTGGGGGCGCAGCAGGCCGTGCTGCGCCGTTGCGGCATCCCGGCCGGGTGGCGACTCGGCCTGATCGGGGCGGGGGTGATCATCGCCGTCGAACCGATCCGCACCACCCTGGGCTACGGGCAGGTGAACACGCTGCTGATGGCGCTGGTGGTGCTCGACCTGCTGCCCGACCCGGGCCGGCGCTCCGGCCGGTGGCACGGGGTGGGAATCGGACTCGCCGCCGCGATCAAGCTCACCCCCGCGCTGTTCGGCGTGTTCGCGCTGGTCGCCCGACGGGCCCGGATCGCCTGGACCAGTGCGGCGGCGTTCGTCCTGGTCACCGGGGTCTCGGCGGCGCTCCTGCCCGGCGACAGCCGCCGGTTCTGGACCGGCGACATCCCGGCCGGCACGTCCGGCCCGCAGTACGTCGGCAACGCGTCGCTGACCGGGCTGACCACCCGATGGTTCGGCACCGGTGCCGAACCACGGGTCGCCGGTCTGGTGCTCGGCGTGGCGGTCTGCCTCCTCGCGCTCGTCATCGCCCGGCACTGGTGGCTCGGCGGACACCCGGTCTTCGCGGTGGCGCTGGTGGGGTTGGCCACCAACCTGGCCTCCCCGCTGGCCTGGACCCACCACTTCGTGTGGGTGCTGCCGCTGCTCGTCGCCGTGCTCACCGACGCCCGCCTGCCACGGTGGGTGCGCGGGGTCGGGCTCGCCTGGGCGGCGTGGATCAGCATCCAGTTGCCGCTGACCGTGCTGCCGTACGCCTTCGGCGCGGCCGCCCACTACACCTGGTGGCAGGATCTGCTCGGCAACGTCACCCCGCTGGTCGGGCTGGCGTTCTACCTCGGGCTCGCCCTCGACCTGGTTCGCGTCCGGTTCAGCGCCCGGCGAGCACCCGTGCCGGCAGCGAGTGCCATGTCTGGCCGGTGAGAGCGGCCTCCCAGAAGGCGATCTCGTGGTGCATCGACACCGCGAAGGCCCGTTCCATCCGCGTCACCTCGGCCGGTCCGGCCGCCTCGGCGAGTGTGTCGGTCCGGGCCCGGTAGTCGGCCACCAGCCGCACGCACTCCGCGGAGGCGTAGAACGCGAACCAGGCGGCGAACGGATGCCCGGGGCCGATCTCGTCGGCTTCCAGCGCGCCGGTGGCGGCCCAGGTGTAGGTCCACTGGCACGGCAGCAGGGCCGCCATCAGCACCCCCAGCGTGTCGTGGCCGGCGACGAGCATGTGGTCGACGTAGGCCTGCCCGGCCGGCGCCAGGTGCTCGGCCTGGACCGCGTCGTAGTCCACCCCGAACGGCGCCACCAGGGCCCGGTGGGCGGCGGGCTCCTCGCGCAGCATGAGGCCCGCCCCGTCGATGAAGAAAGCCTGCCAGTCCGGGTCCGGGGACAGCGCCAGCCCCAGCCCGTAGCAGCGCTCGAACCCACGCAGATAGGCGGCGTCCTGGCCCACGTACGCCACCGCGGCCTCGCGGGCGGTGTCGCCGCGGCGCAGCGAGACCAGGAACGGATGAGTCCGGAAGGCCTCGAACAGGTCGGCATACGTGTCGCGCATCCGGGCGGTGAAGGACATGGGGCCACCGTAGCGGACCCGGTGACACCGGCCGCGTGCCGGGTTACGATCGCCGCCACAGGGGACGTGGGGATGGGGGTGAAGGGTCCATGGCAAGAGGTGCGCCCGCAGCGGGGCGGCGACCGGTGCTGATCGTCCTGGTGGCCGTGGGGGTCTGCGTGGGCGGTCTGGCGGCGTGTCGGCCCGCGGGCACCGACGACGTGATCCGCGGGGACTACCGCGAACCCGCCGGGATCGCCGCGGCGGCCGTCACCGCGTACGGCAATGAGCAGGCGATGGACGCCTACGAGGAGCTGACCGACTATCTGGAGCGGGATGCGTACGCCGCCGAGCTGATCAACCCGCCCGCCCGTCGGCCGGATGCCGACGAGCTGACCGGCCCACTGGCGGACCGGCTCACCCCCGACGGGCGCGCCGGGTGGGATGCCCTGGTCGGGCAGGCGCTCGCCGGTGACGGCGAGGCGGAGGAGTCGGTGCGACTGCTGCGCTACTACGACTGGACGATCGGCGATCCGGACCGTGTCAGCCCGCCCGGGCCGCCGGAGGGCCATGTGTTCCGGGACGCGGAGGTGGATCTCGGCGCGGCCGACTCCACGGGCGCCCGGCCGCTGTCGGTGTCGCTGCGGCAGAGCACCCGGTTCGCCCTGCGGTCGGCCCGCTCGCCGTACCCGGTGCTGATCGAGAAGGACCTCACCGTGCTGATGTACCCGGCGTCCCTGTTCACGACCCGGTCGCCGTCGGCCTCGGCCGTGCCGTCGGTGGGGGGCCGTCCGGACTGGCTGATCGACAGTTTCGAGGGGGAGCTGACCGTGACCACTCCCGACACCGGGCGCCAACCGACACCTCGGGGCGAATGACCGGTCAGAGGGCCCCGGCGTCGTGCAGCACCCGCAGCGCCGGGTCCAAGCCGGTCAGCGCCCGACGCAGGTCGTCGGGCCGGGCGATCCGGTGGGCGTTGTCGTGCAGGTAGGTCCGGAGGACCGCATCGAAGGCCTCGGCGCCGGCCGCCTCACGCGCGTCCAGCAGCGCCCGGGCGCCGCGCCGGTACACCGCACCCACGTAGGCGTCATCGGCGCGACGCCGGTCCGCCCAGAAGGCCATCGGCCTGCCGACCTGCCCGTCCACACCGGCCCACTCGTCGGGGGACAGACCCATCGGCGTGACGAGCTCCTGGGCGTACGTGGCGAATGCCTCGTCCAGCCACGGGTCGGTGGCCTGATCGTTGCCGACCAGGCCGTGGAACCACTGGTGGGCCAGCTCGTGGTCGATCAACCACCGGTCCTCCTCCGGGTCGATCCGGGCGAACTGCACAGCGCCGCCGAACTCGACCCCGTCGGAGACCGCCGGCAACACGCTGATCCACAGGTCGTCGTAGGGGACCGGACCGAAGCGCGCCGACAGCGCCTCCAGGGAGGCGCCCATCTGCTGATGCCACGACCGCACCCGGTCCGGATCCGCACCCTCGGGCAGGGCGAGGTGGAGGCGGCTACCGGCGGCCTCGGACTCGGTGACGGACAGCTTGCCGACGGTGAAGGTGAACGAACGCATCGCCTCGCCGGTGAAGACGTGGCGGGTGGTGCCCGCCGGTGCCGGGCCCGCCGACCCGGCGCCGGGGGGCGATGGCGTGCCGATGCCGGCGACGGCATACCGCTGCGGGGCGACGACGGTCAGGGCGTCCAGCCGGAAGGTCTCGGTGGTGGCGAAGTCGCCCGTGACGTCCACGGCCGGATCGGTCACCCAGCCGTGCCCACGTTCCCAGGCCAGCAGCGGCACGGCACCGCCGAGCCAGGCGATCTCGCGCTCGGGGTCGACGCCGAGCCGTTCGTCGGTGTCGGCCCCGAGGGCCACCCGGTAGTCGAGTTCGGCACTCACCGTCACACCCGCCTCGGAGCACGCCGGCAACGCCAACCGGACGAGGGTGCCCGGTGTGCCCGCGGGCGCGCCGGCGGCCTCGGTGGTCACCGGGACGGTGCGGCCGTCGACCCGGGCCGCGGAGACGGTCAGCCGGTTCCCGGACCGGGCGGTCCTCGGCTTGTTGGGCCAGGCGCGGAAGACGAGTTCGCAGATCCGGGCATCCGGAGTGAAACGTACGGTCTCGCGGCCGGTCGCCGACGCGAGGTCGTCGGCGACGGTGACATCGACGCTCACCACGGGCCGGTGCTGGTCGGGCTCCGGCCACTCCTGCACCGGCGCCGGTCGCGGGTGCGGGGCGCAGGCTGCGAAAAGCAGCGCGCCGGCGGCGATCAGGGCGGCGCCGGAGGCGGTGGCAGTTCCCAGCGGTGGGCGCACCGGGCCAGACTATCGGATCCACCCGCGGGGGACGGGCCCGTGCAGCACGATCCGCGCCCGGCCGGTGCCGGCGATGGCCACGGCGGCCGCGAGCCGGCGGGGCACCACGCCCCCGGGTCGGCCGAGATCGATGTCCCGGACCACGATCGGGTCGATGCCCGCCGGTGTGCCGGCGACGTCCTCGTCCCAGAGCACCCGACCGCAACCGTCGACCCCGATCGCGGTCGGCCCGACCGCCAGGCCGTGTTCGGTGACCTTGAGAACGGCCTCCTTGCGGACCCAGCTTCGGGTGACGGCGAGCCGACGCAGGTGCGGGCCCGCCGGCAACCGCCGCGTCTCGGCCGGGGTGAGGGCCGCGCCGACCACGTCGTCGAGCCGGATCGCCTCCGGTGGCTCCTCGACATCGAGGCCGACCCGGTGCCGGTCCGACACCACTGCCGCGACGGCGACCAGTCCGGCCGATCCGGGGGGCCCACCGGCGTACGCCAGGCTGGCGTCGACACCGGAGCCGCGCAGCCGTGGCTTGCCGTGCGGCCCGCCGCAGTGCCGACAGGTGCGGTCGAGGACGAACAGCGCCCCCGGACGGCCGGTGAGTTCGGCGACCGTGCGCCGGAGGAGCCGTTCCCCGAGCGCCCGCCGCCGGCCTCGGCCGGCACCCGGAGGGGTGCGGGTCCACCACACGCCGACCTGGGTCATCCGGACGTCGACCCACCCAGCGCGGCCCCCACGAGCCGCGCCGCGAGATCCCCGGTGCCGGGCAGGGGCACTCGCAGTCCCGCCGCACGGAACCACTCCGCAGTGGCCTCCGGGTGCGGGCCGCACACGACGACCCTGCCACGGCCGTACCCGGTGACCAGGGCCGCCGGCGAGCCATCCCGGTAGCGGGCCAGCACCCGTACCTCGGCGGAGTGATCGAGGTCGAAGCGGGGGCCGTCCTGGAAGAACACCGACCGTCGGTGCCCCTCCCAGTCCACCTCGATCACGGCGTCGTGGGTGTGCCGGAGCTCCGCCCCGGGCGCGCCGACGTACTGGTCCGTGTCACCGGGCAGCAGGCCGAACCCGGGGGTGTGCCCGGCGAGGTAGCCGCCCAGGCACACCCCGAGGTAGGTCCCGCCGCCCGCCACGAAGCGGCGGATCCCGTCTGCGCGTCGTCGCAGGTGCGGCCAGGCCTGCTCGAGTTCACCCCCGCCGGGCTGGACCCACAGCCGCAACGCCGGGTAGCGCTCGGGTGCCGGCCGGTACGCCTCGCCGGGCCCAGCGTAGCCCACCGGGACACCGCTCGCGGTGATCGCGCTCGCCATCGCCTCGGCACATCCGGGCAGGCTCGCCGGGCCGCGGTAGACCAGCGCCGGCGGCGAGGCGGGCGTCACCGGGCCTGCCCCGATGGCGTGGCCGGGCGCCTCAGCGACCCGGAGGCATACCGCGCGGCCGACGAGACGATCCCCTCCAGGGGGCCGCGGTCGTGGTGCGCCCGCCAGAACACGGCGAACCCGACCAGCAGAGCCGCCTGGATGGCGAGGTCGGCGGCACCCGGCAGCAGGCCCAGTGGCGACACGAGCAGCAGCAGATGGGCCGAGTAGAGGGTCAGGCTCATGCTGCCGGGGCGCGATAATGGCCCGAGCACGGAGGTGTCGACGTGCTCGACGGCCAGGCATCCGGCGATCACCGCGCACGAGATGCCGATCGTGAACAGCAGGTCCGGTGGGGTCCCGGTGTGCGGCGAGGCCAGCGCCAGCCACCAGCCGGACGTGGTCGGGACGGTGCCGCTGCCGCCCCAGACGACCAGCTCGGAGAAGGTGTCGAAGGGAAGCGACCCCATCGACGCCGCGGCGAGCTGCCGCAGCCCACCGAGCGGGTGCAGCGCCAGAGACGATCCCAGCACGGCCGTCCCGGCCAGCGCCACGCCGACCAGGCCGATCCGGAACACGGCGCCGCGCGAGCGCAGGTCAAGCCGGCCGATGCCCATCCCCACCAGCACGTACGCGATCCACGGCAGCGCCGGATAGCTGCCGGTCAGCAGCATCGCCTCGGCCGTTCCGGCCGGGTCGGTGGCCAGCGTGGCGTACGACAGGTTGACCGCGGGTGGAGCGGCCATGCCGTCGCGGAGCCAGAAACTCAGCCACGGCAGACCGATCGCCGCGACGGCTCCGAGAACGAGCAGGGTCCGTGGCCCCAGCGCCAGGAAGGGGACCGCCAGCACGAACAGCGTGGCGTAGTAGACGAGGATGACGGCCGCGTCGTCGAGCGGCACCACCGTGCCCAGCGCCAGGCCGAGGCCGCCGATGAGGGCGGCGCGGGTGAGGACCGTGACGACCGCCCCGGCCAGTCGGCGGCCACGGTAGGGCTGACGCCGCCCGGACATGAAGGCGATGGCGACCCCGGCGAGGACGGCGAACAGTGCCGCGGACTTCCCGGCGGCCAGGGACCAGACCAGCGACATCCGGCCGTCGTCGGTCTCCGGGTCGATGAGGTGGACGGCGATCATGCCGAGCAGTGCCAGGCCGCGGGCGGCGTCGATGCCGACCAGCCGGGCCCGGTCGTCGGGCCGGGCGCGGGCGGGCCGGTCGGGGCGTTCCTCACAGTCGTGCGGCAGATGCGGGGGCAGACCAGGGGCAGGGACGAGGGTGCGGGTGTCAGACAACACTGTTGGGGGCATGGCGCGCCTCCGGTTCGGGTCGGCGACGGGTGGGACGGGCGGGGATGCCGCACCACGCGGTGGCGGCGGGCAACTGCTCACCCTTCATCACCAGGGACAGCGGCGCGAGGCTGACGCCGTCGCCGACCCGGGTGTCGTAGAGGACGACGGCGCGGGTGCCGACGTCGGCTCCGCGCCCGATCCGGACCTCGTGCATCTTCATCACGCGGTCCTCGAAGAGGTGGGTCTGCAGGGACACCGCCCGGCCGACCGTGGCATCGTCGGCGATCCGGACGAGGTCGAACTCGGTCACGTACGTGGTGTCGAGCAGCGCGCCCCGGCCGACCCGCACGCCGTACAGCCGCAGCAGCGGGCCGAGCATCGGGGTGCCGGTGAGCACCTGCAGCAGCGCCGGGACGGATGCTCCCTCGTAGATCCCGGTGACGAACTCCGTGCGCCGGACGAACCAGCTCCACAGCGGCTCCACCCGCGGCCGGTAGCGTCCGACGACGATCCACTTCAGGGCGGCGACGAGGAGGACGGTGGCGAGGCTGCCGAGCAGGGCCACCGCCGGCACGGCCGCGACGAGCTGGGCGGCGGAGGCGCCGGCCCGCCCGAGCAGCGAGGCGACGTGCAGGGTGGCGAAGGTGGACAGCGCCAGCAGGGTCGACGGCAGCACGATCCGGACGTACTCGATGAGGTAGCGCCCGATCACCTTCGACCGCGGTGGGTCGAAGGTCTGCGCGTCACCGAAGTCCTCGTACACCTCGCGGCGGGGCAGGTAGATGGGCGGCGATCCGAGCCAGGAGGTGCCGGCCGGGACTCCTCCACGCGGCGGAGTGGAGCCCACCCCGATGAGCGAGTCGTCGCCGAGCTCGGTGCCGGACGGGATGAACGCGGCATTGCCGACGAAGCTGCGCCGGCCTGTGCGGGTCGGGCGGAACGCGCAGTGCCCGTTGGCGTACGAGGCGCTGCCGACGCTGCCCATGTCGGCGACGAAGGACTCGTCTCCGAGGGTGAGCAGGTCGGGATCGATGTTGGCGATGGTGGACACCTCGGCACGCCGGCCGATCCGCGCCCCGAGCGCACGCAGCCACGGGGCTGTGTACAGCGTGGCGTACAGCGTGTTGGTCAGTTTCAGGCTCTGCTCCAGCAGCTTGTCGGCGAACCACTTCTCCGCCCCGAGCCGGGAGCGCAGGTGGTGGATCCCCGGCGGGGTGTCCTCCAGCCCGAAGCGGCGCAGGCCGAGGATGACCACCATGGCGGTGAGCACGAACAGCGGCCCGGTGGCAAGCGTCATCAGCAGCGCGGCGGTCTCGGTGCCGGTGAGCAGTGCCCACCAGATCACCAGCACGGCCGGCAGCAGGCTGACCATCGGCACGAACTCCAGGGTCAGCAGTCCCCAGCGGAACAGGCCGGTGACCTCGGCCGGCCACTCCCGCGGTGCCCGCCCGCAGTCGCGCATGGTGGCGAAGATCGGATCGTCGAAGTCGTCCCGGCGTTCGGCGGGGGAGCCCTGGCGGATCTCCCCGTCCGGGATGTCCTCGTGCGCGCCGAGCAGTGACTGCGCATCCAGGAAGGACCCGGCACCCATCGAGCAGGGACCGGTCAGCACGCTGTTGGCGGCGACGGTCGCCCCCGGGCCGAGCCGGATCGGGCCGATCTCCAGCCACCCGCCGGTGACCGCGGCGCATTCCAGGTGGGTGGCGTAGCCGACGGTCGCGTCGTCGTCGAGGGTGACCAACGAGGGCAGCCCGATCTGGGCGGTGCCGAGGTGCACCCGCTCGCCGATCCGCGCCCCGCACGCCCGCAGGTACGCCGCGGCGTACGGCGAGCCGGCCAGGTTGTCCAGCGGGGCCAGCTCCATCGCCTTGGCGACCAGCCAGACCCGCAGGTGTACGGCGCCGTAGAGCCGGTATCGCCCCGGGGTGAGCCCGGCGCCGGCGAGCCGGGCGACCAGGATCGGCACCAGCCAGCGTCCGGTGAGATAGCTGATCGGGAAGGACAGCAGGATCGACTGCAGCATCCTCATCGACGGGATCCCGCTGTGCCACCAGTAGAGCAGCGCGATGGGCAACATGGCGATGAGCACGTTGAGATAGATCGCGCCAAGTTGCAGCCCGCCGAAGCCGAACCGCCGCAGCCGGCGCGTACGGGGCGCCCGATCGGTCCGTTCGGCGGGGGTGGCGGCAGCCCCGCCGGTCTCGTCGAGGAAGGCGGCCAGCCGCCGTACGGACGGGTGGGCATACAGGTCGAGCACCGACATCGCCGCGGCACGCGGGTCGTGGCGCAGCCGCGAGGTGGCCCCGGCCGCCAGCAGTGAGTGACCGCCCAGGTCCTCGAAGAAGTCGGCGGTCACCGACACCGCCGTCGGCTCCAGCCCGAGCAGCGCGGCCCACTCGTCGCGCATCCACTCCTCGGTCGGTGTGGCGGCCGCGACCAGGTCGCCCCCGACGAGCCGGGGCCCCGCGGGCGCGGGGAGGGCCTTGCGATTGACCTTTCCGCTGGGCATCATCGGCAGCTCGTCCAGCACGTCGACGAAGGCCGGCACCATGTACGCCGGAGCGCTCTGCCGCACCGTGGTGTGCACGCGCCGCAGCAGGTCGGCCGCGTCGGCGCCGATCGGGCGTGCCGGCACGAGAAAGGCGGCCAGGTCGCCGCCGTTCTCCGACGGCAGGAACGTGACGGCGGCGGTCCGGACGTCCGGGTCGCGCATAATGATGCTCTCGATCTCGCCGAGGTCGACCCGGTGGCCGCGGATCTTCACCTCGGCGTCGGCCCGGCCGAGGTAGACGATCTCGCCGTCCGGGCCGACCCGGGCGAGATCGCCGGTGCGGTAGATCCGTCGCGACGGGTCGGCCGGGTCGGGGATGAACCGGTCGCGGGTCAGGTCGGGCCGATTGAGGTAACCGCGGGCGACGCCAGGCCCGCCGATGCACAGCTCGCCGACCTCACCGTCGGGCACCGCGCGGCGGTCCTCGTCGAGGATGGCCGCCGTGTAGGTCGGCACCGGGATGCCGATGGTCACCGGTCGGCCCGGCTGCAGCACACCCCAGGTGCAGGTCACCGTGGTCTCCGTGGGGCCGTACGTGTTGAGCATCGTCCGACCGCGGGCCCACCGCTCGACCAGCTCGGCAGGGCAGGCCTCGCCACCGACCATGATCGAGCGCAGCGCCGGCAGGTCGCGCTCGAGGGTCGACAGCACGGTCGGCACGCAGTAGAGCACGCTGACCCGGTGGGTCTGCAGGAAGTCGGCCAGCCCCTCGCCGAGCCGCCGCCCGTCGAGCGGGCCGGCGACGAGCGCGGCGCCCGCCGCCCAGGTCGGCCACACCTCCTCGATCGCGAAGTCGAAGGCGATGATCATGCCCTGGTAGACCCGGTCGGCCGGCCGCACGTCGTACACCTCGGTGATGACGTGGACGAAGTTGCAGATGCTCGACTGGGCGATGTCGACACCCTTGGGTCGGCCCGTCGACCCCGACGTGTAGATGACGTACGCCGTCGGGTCCCCCTCGACGGCCAGCACCGGCCGGGTCGTCGGCTGGGCGGCGAGCGCGGTCTCCTCGGCGTCGAGCCGGATCACCGGCGTGGTGGTGGTGGCGGTCAGCCGGTCGACCCCGCTCACCGCGACCAGCGCGTCGAGCCCGGCGTCGGTGCTGATGTAGTCGACCCGCTCCGGCGGGGACTCGGGATCGATCGGCACCCAGGCGGCACCCGCCTTCTGGATCCCCAGCAGTCCGGCGTACAGCTCGGGGGAGCGGGGGACGAGCAGCCCCACGCGCGCCCCCGGCCGGACCCCGCGGGCGAGCAGCAGGTGGGCGACCTGGTTCGCCCGGGCGTCCAGTTCGGCGTACGTCATCGCACCGCCCTCCCAGATCAGCGCGGTCGCGCTCGGGGTCCGGTCGACGGAGGCCTCGAAGTAGTGGTGCTGGCGGGCCTGCAGCGGCGGCCGGTGTCCGGACAGCCGACGCAGCCTGGTCACGGACAGCGGATGATCGGGAGTCGGCGCCCCCGGGTCGTCGAACGGCGCGGTGGTGGCATCGAGGATCGGGGTGGCGTCGGCCGGGAGGCCGGGAACCCCCGGTGGTCCCGCGTCGAACGACACCCGCGGCCAGGCCGATCGGACCCGTAACAGGGACGTAATGGATGGCGTGCCGGTCATGACCGTGCCCGTTGTGTCAGTGGTCCCCACCAGCGGGCCTCCCCCCGTCGGTGACGCCCGGGGAGAGCAGGTCTGCGGTCCCCCCGGGGCCGTTGACCCGCCGGCGTTCCCCCCCAGGTACGCCTGGCCTTTGCGCTACAACTGTGTAACGACGGACACGTTACATGCCCGCCTCCCCGGGGGGAAGACCTCGATGCGGACCCGTCCCGACGGTCCCCGGGTCACCGTCGAGCGTCCCGAATGGTGAGATTGTTGTCTCGGAAGATTGACAACGCGGGACGGTCACGAGAGTGTGGTCACGTGCTCGGCACGGTTCTCGTAATCACCTAGCGCGTCCGGCGGTCGTTTCGGATCGACAGACGCGCTCCCTCGCATGCCTGACGGCGGCGAGGGTTTTTTGTTGCAGGAATGTGTTGCAGGAAGTCGCCCACGAGGAAGATGAGAGAGGCCATGGAGGAGACGACACCGTCCACCACCCCGCCGATGACGGGCGCCCAGGCGCTGGTCCGCTCCCTGGAGCACGTCGGTGTAGAGGTCATCTTCGGTCTTCCCGGCGGGGCCATCCTCCCGGCGTACGACCCGCTGTTCGACGCCGGGACGATCCACCACATTCTGTGTCGCCACGAGCAGGGGGCGGGCCACGCGGCCGAGGGATACGCGAGCACCACCGGCAAGGTCGGGGTGTGCCTGGTCACCTCCGGTCCCGGTGCCACCAACCTGGTCACCCCGATCGCCGACGCGATGATGGACTCGGTGCCGCTGGTGGCGATCACCGGTCAGGTCAACTCGGCGATGATCGGCACCGACGCCTTCCAAGAGGCCGACATCCGGGGCATCACCATGCCGATCACCAAGCACAGCTTCCTGGTCACCCGGGCCGCCGACATCCCGCAGGCGATCAAGGAGGCGTTCTGGATCGCCTCCAGCGGACGCCCCGGCCCGGTGCTCGTCGACATCACCAAGGACGCCCTGACCGGGTCGACGACGTTCGCCTGGCCGACCGAGATGGACCTGCCGGGCTACCGGCCGACCACCCGCCCCCACCACCGCCAGGTGAAGGAGGCCGCCCGACTCATCGCCGCCGCGCGCCGGCCGGTGTTGTACGTCGGCGGTGGCGTGGTCCGGGCGCGTGCCGCGGCCGAACTCGCGGACCTGGTGGAGTTGACCGGCATCCCGGTGGTGACCACACTGATGGCCCGCGGCGTCTTCCCGGACACCCACCCGCTGAACTTCGGCATGCCCGGCATGCACGGAACGGTCGCCGCGGTCGGGGCCCTGCAGCGGGCGGACCTGCTCATCGCCGTGGGCACCCGCTTCGACGACCGGGTGACCGGTCGGCTGGACTCCTTCGCGCCGGAGGCGAAGGTCATCCACGCCGACATCGACCCGGCCGAGATCTCCAAGAACCGGATCGCCGACGTGCCCATCGTCGGGGACGCCCAGGAGGTCCTCGCCGACCTGCTGACCACCTTGCGCGGGGTGGAACTGGCCGATCACTCCGGTTGGGTCGCCCAGTTGACCGATCTGGCCGGCCGCTACCCGGTCGGCTGGGAGCAGGGGCTGGACCGACTCGCCCCGCAGTACGTCATCTCGCGGATCGGCGCGATCGCCGGCCCGGACGCGTACTACGTCACCGGGGTGGGTCAGCACCAGATGTGGTCGGCGCACTTCCTGCCCTTCGAGCGGCCCGGACACTGGCTCAACTCCGGCGGCCTGGGCACGATGGGCTACTGTGTGCCTGCCGCCATGGGAGCCAAGGTCGGCCGGCCCGACGCGGTCGTGTGGGGCATCGACGGCGACGGCTGTTTCCAGATGACCAATCAGGAGCTCGTCACCTGTGCGCTGGAGGGGATCCCGATCAAGATCGCCGTGATCAACAACGAGTCGCTCGGCATGGTCCGCCAGTGGCAGACGCTGTTCTACAACGCGCGCTACTCCAACACCGACCTGCACTCCTACCGGATCCCGGACTTCCCGAAGCTTGCCGAGGCGATGGGCTGCGTCGGCCTGCGGGCCGAGACCGCCGAGGAGGTCGATGCGGTGATCGAGCAGGCGATGGCGATCAACGACCGCCCCGTCGTGGTCGAGTTCGTGGTGCACAAGGACGCCATGGTCTGGCCGATGGTGGCCGCCGG
>CAZGWN010000053.1:10895-27959 GCA_964528755.1 uncultured Propionibacteriaceae bacterium | reverse complement strand
CCGGCCGGGCGTCAGCCGCGCCGGCCGGTCTTCTTCGAAGATCGGTGACTCTTGCCCGCCTTCACCAGCACCCCGAGGGGCGGCGTGGGCAGTCCGTTGCCCAGCACGAACGAGGGGGCACGGGTCAGGTCGCGGGGAGTCACCTGCTCGTCGATCCGTCCTTCCCTGGCACTGTCAGGCATCGGTCCTCCATCGTCTCCGTTCCGTTTCCGCGGATATAGCCCTCCAGTTTAGCCGGGATTATGGGAACAGCAAGGGATGGTGCCGGATCGGCCCGGACGGTCGGCGATCTCCCGACCGCCGAGGTCAGGCCAGCGAGATCAGATCCGCGTAGTCTGGGCTCCACAGGTCCTCGTCGCCGTCGGGCAGCAACAGCACCCGATCGGGTTCCAGCGCCCGGACCGCGCCCTCGTCGTGGGTGACGAGGACCACCGCGCCGGCGTACGTGGAGATCGCGTCGAGGACCTGCTGACGTGAGGCCGGATCGAGGTTGTTCGTCGGCTCGTCGAGGAGGAGCACGTTGGCCGCCGAGACGACCAGCATGGCCATCGCCAGTCGGGTTTTCTCACCGCCGGACAGCACCCTGGCGGGCTTGTCGACGTCGTCGCCGCTGAAGAGGAAGGAGCCGAGCACGGTCCGGACCTGGGTGTTGTTGAGGTTGGGCGAGGCCGACACCATGTTCTCCAGCACGGTCCGCGACACGTCGATCGTCTCGTGTTCCTGCGCGTAGTAGCCGATCCGCAGACCGTGCCCGTCGATCACCCGGCCGGTGTCGGGTGTCTCCAGGCCGGCCAGGATCCGCAGCAGGGTTGTCTTGCCGGCACCGTTGAGACCGAGGATGACGACCTGGGACCCCTTGTCGATCGCCAGGTCGACGCCGGTGAAGACCTCCAGCGACCCGTACGACTTGGACAGGTTCTCCGCGCGCAACGGCGTCTTGCCGCACGGCGCGGGGTCGGGGAAGCGGATTGCGGCGACCCGGTCGCTCTGGCGTTCCTCCTCCAGCCCGGACAGCAGCTTCTCGGCGCGGCGGGCCATGTTCTGCGCCGCCACCGCCTTGGTCGCCTTGGCCCGCATCTTGTCGGCCTGGGCCATCAGCTGACCGGCCTTGCGTTCGGCGTTCTGCCGTTCCCGCTTGCGCCGCGCCTCGTCGGCGGCACGTTGGGTGAGGTAGTGCGGCCAGTCCATCGCGTAGATGTCCAGCGTCGACCGGTTGGCGTCGAGGTGGAAGACCTTGGTGACGGTCGCCTCAAGCAGATCGGTGTCGTGGGAGATCATCAGCAGTGCCCCCGCGTACCCCTGCAGGTAGGTCCGCAGCCACTGGATCGAGTCGGCGTCGAGGTGGTTGGTCGGCTCGTCGAGCAGCAGCGTGTCGGCGTCGGCGAAGAGGATCCGGGCCAGTTCGACGCGCCGCCGCTGGCCGCCCGACAGCGTCTTGAGCTGCTGGGTCAGGACCCGGTCGGGCAGCGCGAGGTTGTGCGCGATCCGGTAGGCCTCCGACTCCGCCGCGTACCCGCCGGCGGTCAGGAAGGCGGTCTCCGCACGGGCGTAATCGGACATCGCCTGGGAACGGGAGGCGTCGTCGGTGGCCTCGGCCATGCCCACCTCGGCCGCCTGCATCCGGCGCAGGATCCGGTCGAGTCCGCGGGCGCCGAGGATCCGGTCACGGACGAGCTCCTCGGGGTCACCGGTCCGCGGATCCTGGGGCAGGTAGCCGATCCGGCCGCTGCGCTGGACCTCACCACCGGCCGGCAGCGACTCGCCGGCCAGGATGCGGGTCATCGTCGTCTTGCCGGCGCCGTTGCGGCCGACCAGCCCAATCTTGTCCCCGGGGGAGACCTGGAAGGACACCGGCTCGAGCAGCAGGCGGGCACCCGCCCGCACTTCGAGGTCTCGCACGATCAGCACCGGCCAAGCATACGCCGGGCGGCACACGGGACTTCCCGTCATCGTACGCCGGGCGGCGCTCCCGCGTCAGGCTTTCGAGTGAGCCCGCCGTCACACCCGGTGGATGCGCCGGGCCTGCGCGCCGGCCCCGCGGCCACCCGGCAGGCCGCGCCGGCGCTCGGGCATGTTCGAGGCGCGGGCCAGCGCCAGCGCCCCGATCGCGAACAGCCCGACCCCCACCGTCGGCATCGGCGCACCCGGGTGCACGACCATCCCGGTGCGCTGGATGATCTCCAGCCCCACGATGAGCACGAGCGTCCCGACCACGGCCAGTCGGGTGTCCTGTCGCTCCCCCATCGGCGGGATGAGCGCGTACTCCAGCCGTCCGATCAGGGGGACGAGCGCCACCAGCAGCGGGACCCCGACGAGCCAGTAGACCGGGGTGGCGAGCAGGAAACCGACGGCGTGGCCGAGGACGAGACTGGGCACCATCAGCAGGACCGCGGTCAGCCCGATGATCGGCAGATGCCACAGGTAGAGCGTCATCGCCAGGGCGTTGACGACGCCGAGCACCCGGCGCAGCCGCAGGTCCGCGGCCAGCGCCGCCCCCGCGTACCGCTCCAGCAGGGCCAGCCCGGCGACCTGGACCAGGGCGAGCAGCGCCATCGGGGCGGAGGGCGGGGCGAGGTTGGACTCGGCTTGGTCACCCAGTCCGACCGCGGTGGTCGGGTAGGGAGCGATGAGGAGGAGCACGAGGATGGCGGCCGCCGCAGCCCCGGCGGTGACCAGGCTGACCCAGCGTGGCGACGTACGCCACCGGCCGCGGGCGTACGCGATGCCGAGCTGGTGGGCGAACGGCCACACGGTGAGCAGGTTGATCTCGCGGATCCACGGGTTGTGCGCGAGGAACGATGCGGTGTCGACGACCAGCGCAGCGGCCAGCAGCACGACCGGCACCCGCCACCCCCAGCGGTCCTGGGCACGCACCATGACCGGGGCGATGAGCACGATGAGCAGGTAGACGACGATGAACCACAGCACCCGGGTCAGCAACCCGCTGAACCAGGCGCCGGTCTCCGGTCCGGCGAAAACGGCCACGATCGTGCCGACCAGGGTCCACCAGCCGATGTAGACGGTCAGCGGACCGATCAGTCGGCGGCCCCGCAGCGCCAGGTAGTGCCCCAGGCTCGCGCCGGAACGGACGTGACGGTCGACCACCAGGGTGTTCGCGAATCCGCCCGCGACGAAGAACAGCGGCATGATCTGCAGGAACCAGCTACCCACCCAGCCGACCACACCGAGGGAGCGCATCCCGAAGCCGAGCTGAGGTTCGCCCTCCGGCGTGAAGCGCAGATCGAGGCGGAAGAACGACAGGTGGAACCAGACGACGACCACGATCGCGAGCGCACGGGCCAGGTCGACGGCCACGTTACGGTCCGGGCGATCCGGCGCGGGCGGGTCCGCACGGGCATCGGCCACGTCCACATCCCACCTCCCGGCCCGCTCGCGGGAGGTGCGCAGGCCAACTCAGGCGAGTGTACAAGGCGGGTCGGCCGGAACCGGGTCCCCGCTCCGGCGGCCGAGGTAATTGCTACGATTCCGGCATGGATAGCGGGGTACGCCGTGCGTGCCGCGCGGTGCGGGGCCGGCCACCCGACTCCCGCAGGTCATCCTCAGCCGGAAGGACGTCGATCCCATGTCAGCGCGATCCCCGAAACAATCGGAACGGCCCGTCACCCGATCGCTGACCTGCGCGGACTGTGCGATCACGGCCTGCGGCTCGGGGACCGGGCTGGGCACGGGCGGGCGCTTCCCCGAGTTCTGCCTGAGCACCGCGCTGGAGCCGGATGCCCGGGCCCACGCCCTCGCACAGTACGACGAGGCGGCGACTCACCGGGTGATGACGGCGGCAGCCGAGACCGAGTACGAGGGCTACTGCCGATGGCCGCGGGTGGAGGAGACGGTCCAGTTCGCACGCAAGATCGGAGCCCGGCTGATCGGGATCGCGACGTGTGTCGGGCTGATCTCGGAATCGCGGGTCCTGGCGCGGATCCTGCGAGCCCGGGGGTTCGACGTCATCGGCGTCGGCTGCAAGATCGGCACCGTTCCCAAGCACGAGGCGGGCATTGACCCCGGCTGCGAGGAGGTGGGCGTGAACATGTGCAACCCCATCCTGCAGGCGGAGACGCTGAACCGTGCCGGCACCGACCTGAACGTGGTGATGGGCCTGTGCGTGGGCCACGACGCCCTGTTCGTCCGCCACTCGGACGCGTACGCCACCACTTTGGTGACCAAGGACAGGGTCACCGGCCACAACCCCGTCGCCGCCATCCATCTGGCCGGAACCTACTACGGCAAGCTGAAGGAGGACGGCTGGGACGAACGGGTGAAGTAGCCGCCGGCCCCCCACCTCCAGGAACGACCGTCGACCCCCGGAGAACGGCCAGGGACACCTTCGGTTGTCGACCATAGGATTGGCCCGTGTTGTTCCCCGCCATCACTGGCGGCGACGCGTTCTCGCCGGATGGCACAGGACCGACCTATGACCGATTTTCGGCACAGCCACCGGTGCTGCGACACGCCCGACGGGCGGCCCTGACGGATCGACGCCCGACGGCACCCCGGCGAGAACGCCGAAGATCCCTCAGACGTTGAACCCCAGGGCCCGAAGCTGATCGCGCCCGTCCTCGGTGATCCGCCCGGGGCTCCACGGCGGCATCCACACCCAGTTGATCCTGACCTCCTTGGCCAGCCCCTCCAGGGCCATGTCGGTCTGGTCCTCGATCATGTCGGTGAGCGGGCAGGCGGCAGTAGTCAGCGTCATGTCGAGGACGACCGTCGCGTCGTCGTCGATGTCGACGCCGTACACCAACCCGAGGTCGACGACGTTGATCCCGAGCTCGGGGTCGACGACGTCGCGCATGCCCTCCAGCACATCATCGACGGTCGGAGGGGTCGGTCCCTCGGCGGGCCCGGCCGACCCCGTGGCGGCACCCTCGGTCGCTGCGGGCGCCTTGTTGTCGGACGGGCGGCCCATCAACTCGTCATCCCTGACCCGCCCGGACGGATTCTGCTCACCTTCGGCGTCGGCGGTCACCCACGGCGGTGGGGCGTACGGGTTCTCGGTGGTCTTCTCGGTCATCACACGGTTCCCTTCCCGGCACTCACCGGTTCGGAGGTGGCCCGCATCACTGCATCGCGCAGCGCCGACCAGCCCAGCAGGGCACACTTCACACGGGCGGGGAACTTGGCCACGCCGACGAAGGCGATCCCGTCCTCGAACTCGTCCTCGTCGGGCTGGATCCGGCCCCGCGCCTCCATCATCTCCCGGAAGTCCTCGTACAGCTTCTGGCTCTCCGCGACGGTCTTGCCGATCACCAAGTCGGTCATCACCGAGGTGGACGCCTGCGAGATCGAGCAGCCGACCCCGTCGTAGGACACGTCGGTGATGGTGTCGCCGTCGAGGTGGACCCGCAGGATGACCTCGTCGCCGCAGCTCGGGTTGACGTGGTGCACCTGGGCGGCGAACGGATCGCGCAGCCCGCTGTGGTGCTTCTCTCGGTAGTGGTCCAGGATGATCTCCTGGTACATCTCCTCGGGGTTCATCGATGCGCCTCCACAGGGTGGCTCTGCGGTCGGGTGAAGAAGTCCCGAGTGTAGTCCAGCCCCTCAACCAGGGCGTCGACCTCGGCGCGGGTGGTGTAGAGGTAGAACGACGCCCGGGTCGAGGCCTGGATCCCGAACCGCTCGTGCAGCGGACGGGCGCAGTGGTGTCCGCCGCGCACCGCGATCCCGCGGCCGTCCAGGATCGTCATCACATCGTGCGGGTGCACCCCGTCCAGCGTGAACGAGATCGCCGAGCCGCGGTCGACGGCCTCGGTCGGCCCGAGGATCCGCAGCCCCTTCACCTGGGAGAGCTGCTCCAGCGCGTACGCCACCAGCTTGTGCTCGTGCGCGGCGATCCGGTCCATCCCGATCCCGTCGAGGAAGTCGATCGCCGCGCCGAGCATGACGGTCTGGGCGATCGGCATGGTGCCCGCCTCGAAGCGATGCGGCGGGGCGGCGTACGTCGACCCCTCCATCTTGACGACCTCGATCATCTCACCGCCGCCGAGGAACGGGGGCAGCGTCTCCAGCAGGTCGGCCCTGCCCCACAAGACGCCGATGCCGGTCGGGCCGCACATCTTGTGGCCGGTGAAGGCCACCATGTCCGCGCCCCAGGAGGCCACGTCGGTCGGCGTGTGCGGGACGGCCTGGGAGGCGTCGACGACGAGCACCGCACCGACCGCGTGGGCCAGCTCAGCGACCTTGTCGACGGGGTTGACGGTGCCGAGCACGTTCGACTGGCGGGCCACCGAGACGACCTTGGTGTGCTCGTTGATCAGTCCGTCGCGGACGGCGCGATCGATGTCGAGGCGGCCTTCGTCGGTGACGTCGAACCAGCGCAGCGTGGCGCCGGTGCGCTGGCAGACCAACTGCCAGGGCACGATGTTGGAGTGGTGCTCCATCACCGACACGACAACCTCGTCGCCGGGCCCGAGCCGGGAGCCGAGGGTGTTCGCGGCGAGGTTGAGCCCCTCCGACGCGTTCTTGACGTAGACCACCTCGGAGGCGTCGGCGGCACCGATGAAGCGGGCGATCCGGGCCCGCGCGCCCTCGTACGCCTCGGTCGCCTCCACGCCGAGCAGGTGCATGGCACGGGCGACGTTGGCGTTGTGGTGGGCGTAGAAGTCGCTCTCGACATCGATCACCGACTGCGGCTTCTGGGAGGTGTTCGCCGAGTCGAGGTAGACCAGTGGGAATCCGTTCGGGGTGGTCCGGGCGAGCACCGGGAACTGGGTCCGCAGCGCGTCCACGTCGTAGTCCTCCCCGACCGGTGCGGGCGTGAGCGTCGTGGGATCAGACATCGGCCCGCGCCGCCTTCACGTACTTGTCGTAGCCCTCGGCCTCAAGCTCGTCGGCCAACTCCGGCCCGCCGCGGGTGATCATGTGCCCGTCGACGAAGACGTGGACGTACGTCGGCCGGATGTAGCGCAGGATCCGCGAGTAGTGCGTGATCAGCAGCACCCCGCGGTCACCCTGGGCGACGTAGCGGTTGACGCCGTCGGCGACGATCCGCAGCGCGTCGATGTCGAGCCCCGAATCGGTCTCGTCGAGGATGGCGACCTGCGGGTCGAGCAGCTCCAACTGGGCGATCTCGTGACGCTTCTTCTCGCCGCCGGAGAAGCCCTCGTTGACCGAGCGGCCCGAGAACGTCGCGTCGAGGTTGAGCCGGGCCAGGGCGGCGGTGACGTCCTTGGTCCAGGTGCGGATCTTCGGCGCCTGGCCGTCGATGGCTGTCTTGGCCGCCCGGAGGAAGTTGGCCACCGACACACCGGGCACCTCGACCGGGTACTGCATGGCGAGGAAGAGGCCGGCGCGGGCCCGCTCGTCGGCGGTCATCGTCAGCAGGTCCTTGCCGTCGAGGGTGGCGGTGCCGCCGGTGACGGTGTGCTTGGGGTGGCCGGCCAGGGTGTAGGCCAGCGTCGACTTGCCTGACCCGTTCGGGCCCATCACCGCGTGGGTCTCGCCGGGGCGGATGGTCAGGTCGACGCCCTTGAGGATGGGCTTCGGCCCGTGTTCGGTCTCCACCTGCGCGTGCAGGTCGTGGATCTCGAGGGTCGCCATGATTGTTGTCTCCTGAAGGCTGGGGGTGGGGGGTCTGGGTGCCGGCCGCCGGGAACGTGCCGGCGGAGACGGCCGTTACGAGATCGTGCCGACGTGGGCGGCGAGTTCGGCGGTCACCGCGTCCTCCAGACGCTGCTCGATCGCCGGGACGCCGATCCGGCGGATGATCTCGGTGAAGAACCCGAAGACCACCAGCTTGCGCGCGTCCTCCTCGGAGATCCCGCGGCTCATCAGATAGAACAGCTGCTCGTCGTCGAACCGGCCGGTCGTCGCCGAGTGGCCCGCGCCGCCGATCTCACCGGTCTCGATCTCCAGGTTCGGCACGGCGTCGGCGCGGCACCCGTCGGCGAGCACCAGGTTGCGGTCCGACTCGTAGGTGTCGATGCCCTCGGCGTCGGCGCGGATGAGGACGTCCCCGATCCACACGGTGTGCGCACCGCGGCCCTGCAGAGCGCCGCGGTAGTCGACCCGGGACAGTGACTTCGGCGTGGCGTGGTCGACCAGCAGCCGGTGTTCCAGGTGCTGGCCTGCGTCGGCGAAATAGATGCCGTACTGGTGCAGTTCCCCGCCGACCGACGAATAGTCGGTGGTCTGGTTGAGCCGGACGAGGTCGCCGCCGAGGGTGGCGGTGACCGCGGTTACCGACGCGTCGCGGCCGATGTCGACCGACGTCTGGCCGGCGTGCACCGCGTCGTCGTCCCACAACTGCAGCTCGACCAGGTTGACCCGGGCCTGGGCGCCGACGACGACCGACAGGTAGGCGTCGTAGGTCGCCGAGCCGTGGTGTTCGACGACGATCGTCACGTGCGCCCGCTCCCCGACGGTGACCACGATGTGGCCGTGCACGACCTGGTCGACTCCCTCACCGGTCAGGGTGAGCAGCACCGGGTCGGCGGGTTCGGCACCGGCGGGGACGTCGATGTGCACGGCCCCCTGGGCGTACGCCGCGGCGAGCACCGCCAGCCGGTCGATCGGCGGGCGACCGCCGAGCGCGCGGGCCTGCTCGCCGGTGATCTCGGCGGAGGTGACGCCCTGGGGCAGTTGTGCGTCCCAGCGCAGGTGATCGCCGGTGGGGCCGGCCTGCAGCAGGCCGCGGAGCCGGTCCAGCGGGGTGAACCGCCACGACTCCTCCCGGCCGGTCGGCACCGGGAAGTGCTCGATGTCCCATGACGGGATGGCGTGCAGGTGGGAGGCCACCCGGGGTCGGCCCGCGGACCAGGCGGGTAGCGGGGCGGTGGTCAGGGTCTCGGGTTGGGTGGGGGTCAGCGTTTCGTTCGGCACGGGAGGATCCTTCGGCTCGGGGACGGGTGGGCGTGGGCGGGCGTCAGCCGACGGCCCCCTCCATCTGCAGCTCGATCAGCCGGTTGAGCTCCAGCGCGTACTCCATCGGAAGTTCCTTCGCGATCGGCTCGATGAAGCCGCGCACGATCATCGCCATGGCCTCCTCCTCGGTCATCCCGCGCGACATCAGGTAGAACAACTGGTCGGCCGACACCTTCGAGACGGTCGCCTCGTGGGCCATCGACACGTCGTCCTCGCGCACGTCCACGTACGGGTACGTGTCCGACCGCGAGATCTGGTCGACCAGCAGCGCGTCACAGCGCACCGAGGATGCGGAGTGGTGGGCACCCTCCTCCACGTGCACCAGACCGCGGTAGGAGGCCCGACCGCCACCACGGGCGACCGACTTCGACACGATGGTGCTGGAGGTGTGCGGCGCCAGGTGGACCATCTTCGACCCCGTGTCCTGGTGCTGGCCCTCGCCGGCGAAGGCGATGGACAGGGTCTCGCCGCGGGCGTGCTCACCGGTCAGGTAGACCGCCGGATACTTCATCGTGGCCTTGGAGCCGATGTTGCCGTCGATCCACTCCATCGTCGCGCCCTCCTCGCACACGGCGCGCTTGGTGACGAGGTTGTAGACGTTGTTGGACCAGTTCTGGATCGTCGTGTAGCGCACCCGGGCGCCCTTCTTCACGATGATCTCGACCACCGCCGAGTGCAGCGAGTCCGACTTGTAGATCGGCGCCGTACATCCCTCGACGTAGTGCACGTAGGCACCCTCGTCGGCGATGATCAGGGTCCGCTCGAACTGGCCCATGTTCTCGGTGTTGATCCGGAAGTACGCCTGCAGCGGGATGTCGACGTGGACGCCCTTGGGCACGTAGATGAACGAGCCGCCCGACCACACCGCGGTGTTGAGCGAGGCGAACTTGTTGTCGCCGGCCGGGATGACGGTGCCGAAGTACTCCTCGAAGATCTCCGGGTGCTCCTTGAGGCCGGTGTCGGTGTCCAGGAAGATCACACCCTGACGCTCCAGCTCCTGGTTGATCTTGTGGTAGACGACCTCGGACTCGTACTGGGCCGCGACACCGGCGACGAGCCGCGCCTTCTCCGCCTCGGGGATGCCCAGCTTGTCGTACGTGTTGCGGATGTCGTCGGGCAGGTCGTCCCACGACTGGGCCTGCTTCTCGGTGGACCGCACGAAGTACTTGATGTTGTCGAAGTCGATGCCGCCCAGCTCGGCACCCCAGGTCGGCATCGGCTTGCGCCCGAAGAGCTTGAGCGCCTTGAGTCGGCGCTTGAGCATCCACTCGGGTTCGTGCTTGAGGCCCGAGATGTGCGCGACGACGTCGGCGTTGAGACCCCGCTGGGCACTGGCACCGGCGTGGTCGGGGTCGTGCCAGCCGTACTCGTAGTGGCTCAGCGCGGCGATCTGCTCGGCCTGGGACAACGGCTCGTCCCGGGCGACATCCCCGGTACGCGTGACCTGTGGCTCGGTGGTGGTCTGCGTCATGAATCAGCCTTCCTGGGGGTGGGGACTCGGTCGGCACGTACCGCCGATCGGTCGGGGGGATGACCGGTGCGGTCGGGGATGTGGCCCTGCCGGTCCGGGATGTGGCCCTGCCGGTCCGGGATGTGGCCCTGCCGGTCCGGGATGTGGGTCGTACAGACCCCGTTGCCGTCGGCGATGGTCGCGAGTCGCTGGACGTGGATGCCGAGGATCTGGGAGAAGACCTCGGTCTCGGCGGAGCACAGCTCGGGGAACTCCTCGGCGACGTGGGCGACCGGGCAGTGGTGCTGGCAGAGCTGCTCGCCGCTGAGGGCGGGTAGCGTCGAGGCGACGTAGCCGTGCTCGTTGAGGGCCCGGGTCAGCGCCTCGGCCGGGTCGACCTCCTCTCCGGCCGCCTCGGCGGTGTCGAGGATCCCCCAGAACCGGTCGACGACGTCGCGCACACGTTCCTGGGCGAACCGTTCGACGGCCTTGTGCCCGCCCGTGTCGCGCAACTGGCGCAGCGCCTGGATGGCCAGTTCGTCGTACGCCGACGGGAACCGGGCCCGCCCGGCGTCGGTCAGGCTGTACGTCCGGGCCGGCCGACCGCGCCCACGGGTGCCGTAGACCTTCTCCTCCGCGGACGTCAGATCGCCGCTGTCCTCCAGCGACGCCAGGTGGCGGCGCACCGCCGCCGGGGTGAGCGCGAGCCGCTCGGCAAGTTGGCCGGCCGTGGACGGGCCGTGCTCGAGGATCGAGCGGACCACCCGCTGCCGGGTGGTGTGATCGGCCTCCGGCACACTGGGTGTCGGCAGGCGCGTGGCGACGTCCGGGCTCTCCGCCCGGCTCGCGAGCCCAGTCTTCGCCGTCGGCGCGGCGGTTCGGGAACCACCGGCCGACGGAACAGTGCCGCTCCTCCGGATTTCCACAAAGCCATTATTGCGTTATTGTCCGCGTAGGCAAGGAAGGGTCCCCTAAGCCCCTGTCCGGGCAGTCGTGCCGGGGTCAGCGGCGGCGCCACCGGGCGCGAACGGTGCCACGCCGCGGTCGAGGGACCGGTTTTGTAACCCGCGCCCCCTACACTGCGAGGTAGGTGTCGGGCGAGGTCGGAGGTGCCATGCTCAGGAATCACCGCGGGCCGTCCACGCCCGTGTCAACGTCGGGGGGGCCCGTGTCCACAGCTCGCAGGCGCATCGTCGGATCGCACAAGATCA
Organism: uncultured Propionibacteriaceae bacterium; assembly: GCA_964528755.1. GTDB lineage: Bacteria > Actinomycetota > Actinomycetes > Propionibacteriales > Propionibacteriaceae > Raineyella. Next base: position 16,421 of record CAZGWN010000053.1, on the reverse strand, counting down.
TGGGACCGAACAAGATCGTGACAGCAGCGGTGGGCATCCTCCTGTTGGCCGCGACACTGGTCGGGTGCACACCACCCGATGTGTCGTCACTGCCGGGACGCGACGCACCGGTCTCCGACGGCGAGACGGCGTCGGCCACCCCCACCGCGGAGCCGTTCGCCGCCACGATCAGCGTCGACGACAAGGCGTCCGACGTCCCCGTCGACACCCTGCTCACCGTGTCGGCCGACTCCGGGACGATCACCCAGGTGAAGGTCAGCGGCGCCGGCACCGACAGCAAGGGCAAGAAGGTCTCCACCACCGTTCCCGGCCGGCTCGGCAGTGACGGGACGTGGAAGGCGTCCGAGCGGCTCGATCCCGACACGAAATACACGGTGACCGCCACCGGACAGCCCGGCGACGGCGCCGAGGCGACCGTCACCTCGACCTTCTCGACCGCCCACCTCAGCCTGGACGAGCAGATCTACACCTCGATCGTCAACCAGGAGGACTCGACCTACGGCGTCGCCATGCCGGTAGTGGTCATCTTCGACCTGCCGGTGACCGATCGCAAGGCAGTCGAGAAGCAGTTGTCGGTCAAGACCACGCCCGAACAGACCGGGTCGTGGGGCTGGGTGTCGGACACCGAGGTCCACTGGCGGCCGAAGGAGTACTTCACGCCGGGCACCAAGGTGACCGTCACGGCCAACCTCAACGGGGTCGACGTCGGCGGCGACCAGTACGGGCAGAACTCGGCGGAGACCACCTTCGTGATCAGCGACAAGTCGCGGATCACCAAGGTCGACCTCAAGAAGGACGTGCTCACCCAGTACGTGAACGGGAAGGTCGTCGCCACCGTGCCGGTCAGCGGCGGCAAGCCCGGGTCGGAGACCCGCAGCGGCACGAAGGTCGTGATGGAGAAGCTGGCCGAGACCCGGATGGCCTCCGAGACCGTCGGCATCGCCAACAATTCCGCCGACGGGTACGACCTGATGGTCAAGTACGCGATGCGGATCACGACCAGCGGCGAGTTCCTCCACGCCGCCCCGTGGAACGCGGCGTACTTCGGCAACACCAACGCCAGCCATGGTTGTGTCGGGATGGGCACCGCGGACGGCAAGGAACTCTTCGGCATCATCCAGGTCGGCGACCCGGTCGTGGTCACCGGGACGAGCCGCAAGCTGGACGACGGCAACGGCTACACCGACTGGAACGTGTCCTGGGACGAGTGGCAGTCGCGATCGGCACTCTGAGCCGGGATCCGGGCACTCTGAGCCGGGATCCGCGGGTGCGGAGATCCGCTTACTCGCCCGAGGCGGTGACCTCCGCGCCCGCATCGGCCAGGTCGACCAGAGCCGCGGCGCTGGTGTCCGGGTTCACCCCGGCGATCAGGTCGGTCAGCACCCTTACACTCCGTCCGGTGGCGAGCGCATCGCGGGCCGACGCCCGCACGCAGTAGTCGGTGGCGATCCCGGTCACGTCCACGGTGTCGACACCGGTGGCGTCGAGGACGCCGGCCACCGTACGCCCGTCGTCGGTGTGGCCCTCGAACAGGGAGTACGCCGGCCGGCCCTGCCCCTTGCGGACGTGGTCGGTGACCCGAGAGGTGTCCAGCAGCGGGTCGTAGTCGGCACCCGGGGTGTCGGCCACGCAGTGCGGCGGCCAGCTGTCGACGAAGTCGGGCACATCGGAGAAGTGCCCGCCGTTCGTGTTGCCCGCATCGTGCCAGTCGCGGGAGGCGACGATCACCCGGTAGTCGTCACCGTGATCGGCGAGGAATCGCGAGATGCGGGCGGCCACGGCGTCCCCGCCGGTCACGCCGAGCGCTCCTCCCTCGGTGAAGTCGTTCTGGACGTCGACGATCAGTAGCGCCCTGCTCATGGGTCGATCCTACGTGCCGGGCGCCCGCCCCGGGGGACCCAGCGGCCCGCCCCCCGAGCCAGCAGCCCGCCCCCGAGCCAGCGGCCCGCCCCTGGACCCTCAGCCCCCGAGCCAGCGGCCACACCTTGTTTCATCTACCACGAGTCGACTTGTGGTAGATGAAACAAGGTGTGGCCGCTGGGTGGCGCGGGCGCCGCTGGGTGGTCCGGGCACCGCAGGGCGGTCCGCACCGCTGCGCTCAGATCGGCACCCGAGGTGGCGCATCGGTTCCGGCTGCCTAGACTCATCGGGTGCCTGACTCGACCGTGCCGTCCCCGGTCGCCGCCCTGGAGGTCGACGATCTGGTGGTCCGCTTCTCCGGGACCACCGTGCTCGACCACCTGTCCCTTCGGGCCGAACGAGGCGCGGTGACGGCCCTGCTCGGGCCGAACGGCGCAGGCAAGACCACCCTCATCCGTTGCTGCACCGGCATCGTGACCCCCGATGACGGGACCGTACGAGTGCTGGACCGGTCTGTCGCGGACGCCTGCGCGGCCGGCCGGGTCGGGTTGATGCCGCAGTCGGCCGGAGCCTGGTCGGGGATCAGACCGCTGGAGCTCCTGCGCTACCTCGCCTCGCTGCACGCCCATCCCCTGCCGGTTGGTCCGCTGGCCGAGCGGCTCGGCCTGGACGCCTTCGCCGGGACGCCGTACCGGCGGCTGTCGGGCGGCCAGCAGCAGGCGGTCAACCTGGCCGGGGCCCTGGTCGGCCGACCTGAGCTGGTGTTCCTCGACGAACCGACCGCCGGCATGGACCCGCATGCCCGCCGCTCGGTGTGGCGGCTCGTCGGCGACCTGCGCGACGCCGGCGTGTCGGTGCTGCTGACCACCCACCTGATGGCCGAGGCAGCCGAGCTGGCCGATCGGATCTGGATCATCGATCACGGCCGGATCTGCCTGTCCGGCACGCTGGCCGAGCTGACGGCCGGCGGCGCCACCCTCGAAGAGGTCTTCCTCACCCACACCGATGACCGGATGCGCCCATGACCGATCCCGCTGCGTCCATCACTCTCGACTTCTCCCCGGCACCCGGCCCTGCGCCGGTCGCCCGGCGGGTTGTCAGCCACGCCCTCACCGAGACCCGGATGCTGGTCCGCAACGGCGAACAACTCCTGCTGGCGCTCGTCATCCCGCTGGGATTCCTGGCCGCCGGGCGCTGGTTCGGCGACCGACTCGGGCTGGAGTTCACCCTGCTCGCACCGTCGGTGCTGGCGTTGGCGATCTGGTCGACATGCTTCACCTCGCTGGCGATCAACGTCGGCTTCGAGCGTCGCTATGGGGTCTTGGAGCGCCTCTCCCCCACCCCGCTGGGCCGCGGCGGCCTGCTGGTGGGCAAGGCGCTGTCCCTTCTGCTGGTCTCGCTGGGCCAGTTGGCCATCCTTGCCGTTGCCGCGGTGGCGCTGGGCTGGCGGCCGATCGGAGGCGTGGTGCCCACCCTGACGGCAGCGCCGACCGTGCTGCTCGGCGCGGTGAGTTTCGCCGCGCTGGGCCTGCTGCTCGGTGGCACGCTGCGGGCCGAGACCACGCTCGGGCTGGCGAACCTGGTCTATCTGGTGATGCTGGTGGCCGGCGCCGTCCTCCTGCCGGTGGAGCGCTATCCGGCCGCGGTGCGGCCGGTCGTCGAGGCGCTGCCCACCGCGGCGGTCGGTGAGGCGCTGCGCGGATGGTCGGAAGGGGCGGTCGGCCTGGTGCCGTTGGCCGTAGTGTTGGTCTGGTCGGTGCTCGGCGTACTGGTGTCTCGAAAGGCGTTCCGATGGACCTCATGACCCGGATGTTCGGGACCGTACATGCCCTGCGCGGCTGGGCGGTGGCCAACCTCGTCGCCAACTGCGGCATCGTCGTCACCGGCAGCGTGGTGCGGGTCACCGGCTCGGGCCTCGGCTGCCCCGAATGGCCCCGCTGCACCCCCGACTCGTACGTCACCCTGCCCGCCAACGGGCTGCACGGGGCGATCGAGTTCGGCAACCGGACGCTCACCTTCGTCTTGATCGTCGTCGCCGTCGGGACGCTCGTCGCCGCGTGGCGGACCCGCCCGCACGGCGGATACGTGCCGCGGGTGCGAACGCTGTCGACGACCGTCATCGTGGGGATCATCATCCAGGCGGTGGTCGGCGGCCTGAGCGTCTGGTACACCCTCAACCCGTACGTGGTGGCGGTGCACCTGCTGCTGTCGGCGGCGCTGGTCAGCGTGTGCACGTGGATCGTCTGGCTGGCGTACGGGAACCTCGCGCCGGCCACCGACCTCGGCTCGGTGGCGCTCACCCGGGTGACCTACCTGCTGACATGGATCTCGCTCTACCTCGGCACACTGGTCACCGGCTCGGGACCGCACGCCGGCGACCGCAGCTCGCCGCGCACCGGGCTGGACGTGGAGACCGTGGCCCGGGTGCATGCCGCGAGCGTGTGGCTGCTGCTGCTCGTCGCGATCGCCGCGCTGGTCCGGCTGCGCACCCGGTGGGCGGTAGCGTTCGTGGCCGTGCTGGCCGGCCAGGGAGCGGTCGGGTACGTGCAGTACTTCGCCGGCCTGCCGCGCGGGCTGATTGTGTTGCACCTGCTGGGTGCCTGCCTGGCGATGGTCGCCGCCACGCTGCTCGTGCTGTCAGTCCGCCGGGCAACCGAGGCTGCCGGCCCGCAGGCCGCCTCCGGGCGGCGACCGCACTCGGACTCGCTGGCCGCCTGAGGGAATCCCCTACCAGGGCGAGACGACGGTCTCCCCGGCCAGCACGCCCTGGGCGAGGCGGGTGAGTCGCGGAGGGTCGGCGGGCGTCACGTCATCGGCGTACGACTCCAGCACCCGCAACACGTCGTCGGGTCGGACCAGCGGCTCGTCGTGGCGGATGACCAGGTCGAGCACCGCGACCCGGTCGCTGCCGAGCACCCGGGCGGCGATCACGTCGGCGCGGGCGTCGAAGGTCCGCGGCCCATGTTTGGTCATCCGCTCGGTCGGCACGTGCTCCGCCGCCAGGAAGGTCGCCGCCGCGCGGGTGAGCGCCTCGGGCGTGACGCCCGGCAGCTCGACCCGCCAGTGGGAGGCCTCCAGTCCGTCACCGACCCGGCCGCCCTCGGCCTCGACGATGTCCACGATGTCGAGGCCCTCCGGCATCGCCCCGCGCAGCGCGTCGAGGACGGCCAGCGGATCGCACCGCTCGGCCAGCCCGATCTCCAGGTATTCCGCCTCGCTCGCCGCACCGGTCGGCGCCGAGTTGGCGTACGAGATGCGGGGGTGCGGGTTGAAACCGGACGAGTACGCCATCGGCACGTCGGCCCGCCGCAGGGCCCGCTCGAATGCGCGGACGAAGTCTCGGTGTGACGCGAACCGGGCGCGACCGCGCTTGGCATAGCGCAGTCGCAGCCGTTGCACCGGCGGGGCCTGTTGTTCGGGTTGCTGACGAGCCACGAGGGCTCAGCCTACCCGCGGGCGGCCCGCTCGAACGTCACCTTGGCGTCCAGGCCGCGGTTGCCGGTCGGCTGCCTGACCCCCGACCCCCGTAGCCTCCCGCCGTGAACACTCCCCCACGACGCCACCTCCACGCCTTGCAGGGTCCGGACGACATCCGCCGGGCCTGCCATCCACCCATCGTCTGCGGGATCCCCTCGATCGACCTGCTCAACAACCTGCCCACCGCCA
>CAZGWN010000053.1:0-10795 GCA_964528755.1 uncultured Propionibacteriaceae bacterium | reverse complement strand
CGGTCCGATTCGTCCTGCGACCTGTCGACGGCCCACCCGAGGACGCCTTCGGCTTTACCATCGACGGCCACACCAGCACCGACTCAGCAGAGCTCGCCGCCGCCCTCTGGCAAGACCTCCGGCAAGCACGCGACCTGGTCAGGCACGGCACCACAGGATCGGGAACCCCCGACGCCCTCGGGATCCGCTGGCTGACCGGCCCGGCCGACGACCTCCCCTGGACAGACCATCTGCCCAACGCCACCGATCCCGTCGACGAGCCGCTGGCCGCCCGGTATGCCGACGATCCACCCCCGACACCCTGGCAGGGCGACCCGCTCGCCCGGCCCACTTGGACCGGCGCCGTCAACATGGCCAACCTGCGCTACGGGTGGCGGGGAACGACATGGGCGTCCACCCAACTCACCTGTTACATCAGCGCCGACTACGCGCATCGGAGTTGGCCGCGGCCTTACCCGTCCCTGGCCTACTGGGTCGCCTCTGTCGGCACCTTCCGCACCTTGTTCCACCAACCGCCCAAGAACTGGCCCGACGACTACGCCGAAGCCGTTCGCAACTTCCTGCCGCCCGGCCAAGAAACCCCCCGCTGGGGCCTCACCCTGTTCGCCGGCGGCCTGTGGGAGAACAACTACCACCCCGATTATGGCGGCGAAATCAGCTTTCGTCTGACCGAACTCGTCGACGGCAACCCGCCGACATTCAGCGACGCACCCGAGTTCTTCATCCGTCAAGACGGAATCGATTGGCTCAAGCAGACCCCCGATCTTCCACCGCCACACATCCCATCGTCCTGGACCAACCTCTACAAGACGGAGATCGATCACCGTGACAACTGGAAACCCCAAGCTTGAGCAAACCCTGACTACCATTCCAATTGCGGAAGCCGGATGTTCCTCAACCATTCCCCCCAGGATTGATAAGTTCCGCTCATGACCTCATTCCCACCGCGTCACCACTCCGAGGCGATTCAGTCCATCTCCGACATCCGCCGGGCCTGCCATCCGCCCATCGTCTGCGGGATCCCCTCGATCGACCTGCTCAACAACCTGCCCACCGCCATGGCCTGCGACGGGCTCCTCTTCGACGTCGAGTTCCTCGGGGCATGGATCGCCCCGGCCGGAGCGGTCCGATTCGTCCTGCGACCTGTCGACGGCCCACCCGAGGACGCCTTCGGCTTCACCATCGGCGGCCACGCGACCGGCACGGACCCAACCGGACTGGCCGCCGCCCTCTGGCAGGATCTCCGGCAAGCACGCGACCTGGTCGGACAGGGCACCACAGGATTAGGCACGCCTGACGCCCTCCGAATCCGCTGGCTCACCGACCCGGCCGACGACCTCCCCTGGACCGGACGACTCCCCCGCCCCGACGATCCGACCGAAGAAGAACCTGCTCAAATGTTCACCGACGATCCTGCCCCGAGCCCCGGGAAGAAGGATCCGCTGAGGCGGCCGGACTGGCCCGGCGCTGTGAACATGGTCAACCTTCGCTATCGGTGGCGTGGCACAACATGGGCGACAACCCAACTCGCCTGGTTCATCGCCGCCGACAAGGGCCACAGAGGATGGCCCAGACCCTACCCAAGTGCCGCCTACTGGGTCACATCCCCGACTCGATTCCACACGATCTTCCATGACCCCATGGACGGAAGGTCCGACGAACACATCCGAGCCGCACGCACCTTCCTGCCGAATGGCCAACGATGGCCACGTTGGGGACTGACATATTTCGCTGGTGGCCTGTGGCAGAACAACTGGGATCCCGGCTACCCGGACGAGATCAGCTTCGGTCTGACAGAAGTCACCCGAGGCACACCGCCCGCCTTCCAGTCTCACCCAGAGATGTTTCAACGAGAGCACGAAGTGACATGGCTCCTCCAAGGTCGCGACATATCGATCCCGCCCACATTCCGGCAATGGACTTCAACAATGCAGGAGGACACAAATGAGCACCCATCGGCGGAGTAAGCGGGCTCATCCCTTCATCGTCCTCGTAGTCGCTATCATATTCGTGTCAGGAACGGCCGCTCCCGCGAAGGCAGAACAGAGAACTCTCGCGACGCTGGCCGCTGATTGCGAAGCCATGACTCCCACCGAAAGCAACAACTACGACGAACAGTGGATGCAACTCGACAGATTCTGGAGGAACTGGTTCCAGTACTTCACGCTCTCTGGCGTCAGGTTCTACTGTGGCTTGGACCGCGACTCCGGCGGGTACCCGAGCAACTTTTCCTCGCACGGGTACAAGCATATCCGGGCCAGACATCAAGGTGACATCGAGCGCGTTTGGCGCGCCATGTCCGCCGGAACTTCGCTTCCGGACCTCCAGTGGTACACAATCGTCGACATGTTGGGGCACTACGTGGCGACGGGTGGCGATGGCACCGACGTGATCGAAGGAACCTCGAACAACAGCAAATCTCATTGCTACGGCACCCGCTTGGTGACATACGATGCAGAAACCGACAAAGTTGCGTCCCGCCAGTTCGCAGTTGTCTTCACCGATGCCGGAGGAGTCTATCCGCACGACGCGCTTCAGTCGGTGTATCCCCAAGATTCCCCCTGCGATGTCGCCCTGCCGGCGCTCGTCGCTCCCCAGGCATCCAGCGAAGTCTCGCCTCGGGCGATCGACCCCCGGGCCGGGAGCCCCTGAAGGCGAGCTTGTGTGTTGGCGGGACCACTGCCACATGGGCTTGGCCGACAACGGCGCGTTGGCCGTCACAGCCGAGAACGTCGTGAGCGTCCCGGGTCCGCTGGGCCAAAAGTGGATCGAGCAGGGAGCGGTGTTCGGGTGGATGGAATCGCCCTCGCTGGACCCCTCGTGCGGGCTCAAGAACGACGGCTGCTACCAGGACTTCCAAGGCGGCAAGATCTATTGGACCAGCGGCACGGGCGCCCAGCCGATGAAGGGAGAGATCCTCAAGGCCTGGGCGCAGACGGGCTATGAGAAGGGCTGGCTCGGCTATCCGACCTCCGGCGAACAGCCGTCCGGTGACGGTGTCGTCCAGAACTTCCAGGGCGGTTGGCTCTTCTGGAGCAGGGCGACCGGGGTCTACGGCGAGGGGTGGCCTGAGGCCTCCGCTGCCCGCGCGGCCCGGCCGACCATCACGGACGGCGCAACACCCGCACCGGCCACCCTGGAGGAACTCCGCGCCCGCCGTCCCGACTGAGCCACCGGATCCCTGCCCCGCGTTCTGACCGGGGCTTCCGGGTGGCCCCCAACCGCCCGGAGGCACCCCGATAGGCTGCCGCCATGGGCAGCGCGCCGTACGAGTTCGTCAGGGGTCCCGAGGGTGAGACCGTTCACATCCACGTTCGCGGACGGGAGGTGCTCGGCCTGCCGTTGGTGAACCAGGGCACCGCCTTCCGGACCGGCGACCGGGAGGCCCTCGGCGTCATCGGGCTTCTCCCGGCCGGCGTCACCTCGCTCAACACCCAGCTCAAGAAGGTCTACGAGCAGTACCGCGACCAGCCGACGCCCTTGGCCCGCAACACGTACCTGGAGGGCCTGCACGACCGCAACGAGGTCCTTTACTACAAGCTGCTGGCCGAGCATCTGGAGGAGATGCTGCCGATCGTCTACACGCCGACGATCGGCGAGGCGATCGAGCGCTACAGCCACTGGATGCAGCGCCCCCGCGGCGTCTTCCTGTCCATCGACGACCCCGGCCGGATCGCGGAGTCCCTGGCGGCATACGGGCAGGGGCCCGAGGATGTCGACCTGATCGTGGTGACCGATTCGGAGGGCATCCTCGGGATCGGTGACCAGGGCGTGGGCGGGGTACGGATCACCGTCGGCAAGCTCGCCGTCTACACCGCCGCCGCGGGGATCCATCCCAAACGGGTACTGCCGGTGGTGCTCGACGTCGGCACCGACAACGTGGGCCTGCTCAACGACGAGAACTACCTGGGGGTTCGGCACTCCCGGATCCGCGGCGAGCGCTACGACGAGTTCGTCCAGCAGTTCATGGAGACCGCCGCGCAGATGTTCCCGCACGCGATGATCCACTTCGAGGACTTCGGGGCCGCCAACGCCCACCGGGTGCTGGAACGCTACCGGCACGACTACTGCGCCTTCAACGACGACATCCAGGGCACCGCGGCCGTGGTCGTGGCGGCCGTCCTGTCCGCGCTGCAGGTGACCGGGGAGGCGCTGCGGGACCAGCGGATCGTCGTGTTCGGCGCGGGCACCGCCGGGATCGGCATCGCCGACGTGCTGCGCGACATGATGGTCGCCGACGGGCTGAGCGTCGAGGAGGCGAACCGTCAGTTCTGGGGACTGGGCTCGCACGGTCTGCTGCGGGAGGGTTTGGGCACCTCGATGCGCCCGTTCCAGGCCCCGTACGCCCGCCGCGACGCCGAACTGGCCGACTGGACGACCGCGGTCGCCGGGGAGTACGGGCTGGCCGACGTCGTCCGCAACGTCCGCCCGACCGTCCTCATCGGCACCTCGGCCCGGGCCGGGGCGTTCACCGAACCGGTCGTACGTGACTTGGCCCGCCACGTCGACCGACCGATCATCCTGCCCCTGTCCAACCCGACCTCGAAGGCCGAGGCCGTCCCCGCCGACCTGCTGGAGTGGACCGACGGCCGGGCCCTGATCGCCACCGGCTCCCCGTTCGGGCCGATCGTCCACCGCGGCGTCCGCCACGAGATCGCCCAGGCGAACAATGCGCTGGTCTTCCCCGGCATCGGGCTCGGGGTCATCGCCTGCCGCGCCACCCGGGTCAGCGACGCGATGATCGCCGCGTCGGCCCGGGCCGTCGCCTCCCGGACCCGCGCCGGCGTGCCCGGCGCCTCCCTGCTGCCCGGCATCCACGACCTGCGCTCGGTGTCGGCGACGGTCGCGCTGGCCGTCGCCGCGACCGCCGAGGAGGAAGGGCTCGCCGAACGGCCGTTGACCGACCCGGTCCAGCAGGTGTTCGAGGCGATGTGGGTCCCGGCGTATCCGAAGGTGGTGGCGGACTGAGCGAACCGGCCCGCTGAGCGAGCCGGCCCGGGTCAGCTCCCGCTGCGCAGCGGTGACCGCACCGGGGTGAGCGGCAGCAGGGACCGGCCGCTGGGGCCGATCTGGATCTCGGTGTCCATCTGCGGGCACACCCCGCAGTCGTAGCACGGGTTCCACCGGCAGTCGTCGACGGGCCGCTCGTCCAGCGAGTCCTGCCAGTCGTCCCACAGCCAGTCCCGGTCCAGCCCGGCATCGAGGTGGTCCCAGGGCAGCACCTCGTCCCAGTCACGTTCCCGGGTGGTGTACCAGGCCAGGTCGACCGGCTGATCGGCGAGGACCTGGGCCGCGCACTGCTGCCACCGCTCGGGAGAGAAGTACTCCGACCAGCCGTCGAAGTGACCGCCCGCGCGCCACACCGCCTCGATCACGGCCCCGACCCGCCGGTCGCCGCGCGACAACAGCCCCTCGACGATGCCGGGCTCACCGTCGTGGTAGCGGAACCCGATCGATCTGCCGTACTGCCGGTCGGCCCGAATCGCGTCCCGCAACCGGTGCAGCCGGTTGTCCAGGGTCTCCGCATCGAGCTGGGCGGCCCACTGGAACGGGGTGTGCGGCTTGGGCACGAATCCGCCGATCGACACCGTGCAGCGGATGTCGCGCCGCCCCGACACCTGCCGGCCCGTCTCGATGACCTTGCGGGCCAGATCGGCGATCGCCACCACGTCCTCGTCGGTCTCGGTGGGCAGACCGGCCATGAAGTACAGCTTCACCTGCCGCCAGCCGTGCGAGAAGGCGGTGGCGACCGTGCGGATCAGGTCCTCCTCGTCGACCTGCTTGTTGATCACCCGGCGCATCCGCTCGGTGCCACCCTCGGGCGCGAAGGTCAACCCGGACCGGCGGCCGTTGCGGGACAGCTCGTTGGCCAGGTCGATGTTGAAGGCATCCACCCGGGTCGACGGCAGGGACAGCGAGACGTTCGACCCCTCGTACCGGTCGGCGAGCTGACGGGTCACCTCGGCGATCTCGGAGTGATCGGCCGACGACAGCGACAGCAGCCCGACCTCCTCCAGGCCGGTGGCGGCGAGTCCCCCCGCGACCATCTGCCCGATGGTGTCGATGCTGCGCTCGCGGACCGGGCGGGTGATCATCCCCGCCTGGCAGAACCGGCAGCCGCGGGTGCACCCGCGGAAGACCTCCACCGAGTAGCGCTCGTGGACGGTCTCGGCCAACGGCACCAGCGGATGCTTCGGGTAGGGCCAGTTGTCCAGGTCCATCAGGGTGTGCTTGCGGACCGTGTACGGCACCCCCGGCCGGTGCGGGGCCACCCGGCGGATCCGCCCGTCGGGCAGGTAGTCCACGTCGTAGAACGCAGGCACGTAGACGCCGCCGGAGGCGGCCAGCCGCTCCAGCAGGCCGACCCGCCCGCCGGGGCGGTCCTCGTCCTTCCATTCCCGGATGACCGCCGAGATCGCCAGCGCAACCTCCTCGCCGTCCCCGAGCACGGCCGCGTCGAGGAAGTCGGCGATCGGCTCGGGGTTGAACGCGGCATGCCCCCCGGCCAGCACGATCGGACAGTCCTCGCCGCGCTCGGCCGCGTGCAGCGGGATCCCGGCCAGGTCGAGGGTCTCCAACATGTTGGTGTAGCCGAGTTCGGTGGCGAAGCTGAAACCCACGATGTCGAACGCGGACACCGCCCGGTGCGCGTCCAGGGTGAACTGTGGCACGCCGGCCGCGCGCATCTGCTCGGCCATGTCCGGCCACACGGTGTAGGTCCGCTCGGCCAGCGCCCAGTCGGTCTCGTTGAGCACCTCGTACAGGATGGCGATGCCCTGGTTGGGCTGGCCGACCTCGTACGCGTCCGGGTAGGACAGGCACCAGCGCACCGGCGTGGCCGCCCAGTCCTTGACGATCTGGTTGAGCTCGCCGCCGACGTACTGGATCGGCTTGTTCACCCGCGCGAGCAGCGGCTCCAGGCGCGGGAAGAGTGACTCAGGGACGTCCTCCCCCGTCGCGGTCGCCGGGCTGACCGTCGCCGGAAGAGGGGTCGGTCGGCCGGTGCGGGCTGTGATCGTGCTCATAGGAGTCCAGGGTAACCCGATCGTCGGGCGCGGCGGGAGTCCCGTACGCGAGGGTGGCCGGGGACGTCATCGGCGGCGCCATCTCGGCCAGCCCGGGCGCGCCGGTCCGCGCGATGTGCCAGCGTCTCATCGCCCACTCGAGCACACCGATGAGGATGATCCCGACGGCCAGCGGGATGAGGATGGCCGGCCCGGCGACGCCGCTGGACCGGTTGAACGCCTCGGTGAGCGCGCCGGCGAGCACGACCGGGACGAGGGTGATCGTGTTGTTCACCGCATGCACCAGCATGGAGGCCTCCAGACCGCCGCTGCGCCAGGTCAGTGCGGTGAAGACGAGCCCGAGCCCGAAGTAGTAGACGTTCAGCCACGGGTCGGCGGCCGCGTGGGCGACCATGAACAGCACCGAGCCGACCACCGCGGCGACGGCCAGGGCGGCCCGGCGGTTCGGGATCATCGCGGCGACGCAACGGGGGACGAACCCGCGAAAGGCGTACTCCTCACCCACCGACTGGAGCGGCGTCGTGACAAGGGTCAGTGCTGCCAGCACGATCGTGGGCCCGGTGATCTGCATGCCGGAGAAGATCCCGGGGGTGAGGGCGAGGTCGAGTCCCACCCAGATCGCCCACGGAAGCCCGAGGACGAGGGCCAGCCGGCCGAGCAGCGCCCACCGCAGTCGGCCCGCGATCGAGCCGAGGAATCCGCCGCGCTGGCCGAAGAACGCCCGGTTGAGCAGCATCGACGCCCAGATCAGCGCGGCCAGGCCGAGGTTGTTGGCGATGAACAGGGCAGGGCCGATCGGTATCTCCCCCCGGGCGGTATCCGTGAGCTGGTCCCAGGTGATCGCCCCGGTGGCCAGGTCGATGAGCATCCCGACGAAGCCGAGAATGCCGCCGAGGACCAGCGTCAGCGCGCCGAGCGCGAGGATCCCCAGCAGGCCCTTCCACCAGCGGAACCGCGGCGTACGCAGGAAGCCGTAGTAGTCCTCCTCCGTCGTCGGCAGGGTCGGTACCGGCGCGAGGGTGGCGGGACCGATCGGCACCGGGGTGGGGACTCCGGGTGCGGGTCCGCCCGGGACGGGCGGAAGGTCGGGGTTCACGGGGTCTCCTGGTTCGGATCGGACGAGGGCGGTCCGGACGGCTCCGCCGCACCACCAGTCTGCCCGCCATCGGGTCCGCCGGATCCCGCGGACATCCGGCGCCCGCCCGTGACGGCGGCCTTGCGGTCCCGGTGCACGACCGGTGCCAGTTCGTCGGCGACCAGCGTCCCCGACTCGACGAAGTGCGCCCGATAGCCGGTCCGGGCCACGATGTGGGAGGCGAGGGTGACGGTGACCATCTGCAGGGTCGCCACCAGAAGCATCAGCAGCGCCGCCCGCCAGGTCCGCAGGTGGAGGACGACGGCCAGCGCGAGGACAAGCAGGCCCAGGCTCTGCGGCTTGGCCGCCGGGTGCATCCGGGAGATCAGGTCAGGGAACCGGACCAGCCCGATCGCGGCGGTCAGGCACATCGCCGCACCGAACAGGCACAGCAGGGCGGCGAAGAGGTCGAGCACCGCGTCGACCAGCTCGATGTCGATCATGATCCTTCCTCCCCCACGCGGCCCGGCTCCCCGGAGGTGCCCGGGGCCCCCTCATCGGCGCCCGAGGACCCGGCCTCGCTCCCGCCGCGCCGCCGACGAAGGCGCCGCGGGGCCTCCGGCGTGACGGCGACCTGGTCGTGCACGAACCGGGCCATCGCCACCGCGCCGATGAATCCGACCAGCGAGATCGCCAGCATGATCGGGAGGGTGGTCGCCCGGCCGGTCAGCACGACATGCAGGGCGAATCCGCCGACGACGATCCCGACCACGAGGTCACTGCTGATGATCCGGTCCAGACTGGTCGGTCCCTTCGCCACCCGGATCAGGGTCACCGCGCCCGCGGTCGCGAGGGCGGCGACGGCAATGGCCACGACCACCAGCTCGATGGTGTTGAGGATCCCGATCATGACGCTCCCTCCGGGTGGCCACCGGCGGCCAGCGCCGCGTACTCCTCGTCGGTGCCGAACGCGCGGATCACCCGTTCCTCCACCATCCGTACGCCCACGCGGGCCTCGTCCAGGTGCCGGTCGTCGCGGACGTCGAGGACGTGCACGTAGATGGTGGAGGTGGACCGGATCAGTTCGACGACGACCGAACCCGGCACCAGTCCGACGATCTCGACGATCATGGCGATGAGCAGGTCCGAGGACGTCCGCAGCCGGACCGCCACGACCGCCGACCGGACGGGGTGGCGCCAGTTCACCGCCAGCACCATCACCCGTATCGACGAGACGACCAGATCGGCCAGGGTGGCCACCACCAGCCGTACGGCCCGCCACGGACGGATCCGGCCGCGGAACCGGATCGGCGGCAACGGGAAAAGCACGGCGATCGCGACGGCCACCAGGGCACCACCGAGGACCGTCCGCAGGTCGAACGAGCCCCACAGCATGCACCAGATGATCACCGCGGCGAGCACGGCCCGGAACCCGACCCGGCTGCGGCGCGGGCGACGGCCCTCGGCCGACTCGATGACCTCCGGGACGACCTCGGGCCGGATCGGCGGCTGACGGCTACTCATCGGACCCCCTCCGGCAGCAGCGCCGTCGTGTACGACCCGTTGCCCGCGTCGGCGGCTGCCCGGTCCGTGTACGCGTACAGGGGACCCGCCAGCACACTGAGCGAGACGCCGATCGCGACCAGCACGCCGGCCACCGCGGCCATCGACGGCTGCAGCGGCTGGCCCGCCTCGACGAGCTTGCCGTCCTCGTTCTCCACCAGCGGCATCTTCTGCCAGAACGCCCGGTTCCACACCTTGGCCATGGCGAACAGGGTCAGCAGGCTGGTCACCAGCATCGCGGCGACCCCGACCTGGATCAGCCACTCGTGGGTGTCGATGCCGGCACCGAGCAGACCCACCTTGCCGATGAAGCCCGACAGGGGCGGGATCCCGGCGAGGTTGAGCGCCGGCACGAGGAACAGGACACCCAACACCGGTGATGCTGCCGCCAGCCCGCCCAGGTCGTTCAGCGACGTCGACCCGCCGCGTTGTTCGATCAGGCCGGCGACGAGGAACAGGGCGGTCTGGACCAGGATGTGGTGCGCGGTGTAGAAGATCGCCCCGGACAGGCCGGCCGGCGTCGCCACCGCGATCCCGAACACCATGTAGCCGATGTGGCTGACCAGGGTGAAGGACAGCATCCGCTTGATCTCGCCCTGGGCGACCGCCCCGAGGATGCCGCCGATCATGGTGAGGATCCCCAGCACCACCAGCGGCTTCTGCAGCGACTCGTCCGGGAACAGCACGGTCTGGGTGCGGATCATCGCGTACACCCCGACCTTGGTGAGCAGGCCGGCGAACACCGCGGTGACCGGGGCGGGCGCGGTCGGGTACGAGTCGGGCAGCCAGGCCGACAGGGGGAAGACCGCCGCCTTGATCCCGAACACGGTCAGCAGGATCAGGTGCAACACCTGCTGGACGCCGGGCGGCAGGTCCGCCAGCCGGATCCCCAGTTGGGCCATGTTGACCGTGCCGGTGGCGGCATACACCGCGGCCAGGGCGATGAGGAAGAGCAGCGAACCGACCAGCGACACCACCACATACGTCGTGCCGGCGGTGATCCGCTCGGCGGTGCCACCGAGGGTGAGCAGGACGAAGGAGGCGAACAGCAGCATCTCGAAACCGACGTACAGGTTGAACAGGTCACCGGTGAGGAAGGCATTCGACACGCCCGCACACAACGCCAGGAAGG
>CAZGWN010000052.1:0-29541 GCA_964528755.1 uncultured Propionibacteriaceae bacterium | reverse complement strand
GATTGCCTCGTGAGCGGTGGTCAGCACCTCGTTGGTGTGCAGCAGCCCGAGCTGGTCGATGTCCGCGCCCGCGCAGAAGGCACCGGGCGCGCCGGTGACGACGACCACCCGTACGGCCGGATCGGCCACCGCCCGTGCCATGGTCGGCTGCCACTGCTCCCACATCGCGGTGTTCATCGCATTGCGTTTGGCCGGATTGTCGATCGTCACCAGCGCGGTCCCGCCACGGACCTCGTACGTCAGCTGTCCTGTGCCCCTGCCCGCCGTGCTCATGGCCGCATTGTGTCGCCGGGTGTCAGGCCTGTCACGCGTTCGGCACCCGGCGTGCCATGGCCGAGCAGGAGACCCGGAGCCTCGGGACACGGGAACTCAGCGGCCACGCCTCGTTTCATGAGCCACAAGTCGACTTGTGGCTCATGAAACGAGGCGTGGCGGCTGTCCTGCGGGCGTGGCGGGCGTGGCGGCTGTCCTGTCGGGCCTGGCGGCTGTCCTGTCACGCCTGGCGGCTGTCCGTCACCCGCGACGGCCGACCACGGCGGCGTACGTCTCCTCGAACCGGGCCATCCGGTCGGCGTAGTACGCGGTCCGTTGCGGATGGGGCTCGATGACCGGGCCCATGTCGGGCGTCGTGCGCGGCATCCGCGGCGCGAGCGTCTCCAGCGCCAGCAGCGCCGACCCGTGCAGGGTGGCACGCTTGATCGTCACCGGCGCCACCGGCCGGCCGAGGGCGTCGGCGAGGATCTGGAGCAGTTCGGGGCGTTCCTGGGTGATCCGGCCCTGGGCCAGGATCCGTACCGCCCCCGGGGCGTGTGCGACGAGCTCGGCGGCGATCCGCCGGAAGGTCAGCCCGACCCCCTCCAGCACGCCGCGGTAGATCCGCAACGGGTCGGTGGTCGCCCGCACCCCGGTCAGCACGGCCGACGCATCGGCAGCCCACCCGGTGGACCGTTCCCCGCTGAAGAACGGCAGCACGAGCGGGGTGTCCGCGGAGGGCTCGGCCAGCAGCGCGCGCCGGATCTCACTCTCCGGGGGCAGGTCCAGCGTCCGGTGCAGCCAACTGATCGATCGGCCCACATCGTTCAGGGCCCCGCCGAGCAGGGACCGGCGTCGGTCCGCCCGGTAGCACCACAGCCCGCGCGGCACGGAGTCCAGCGGGCCGGTGACCATCACCCGGAGCGCGCCCGTGGTGGCCGTCGAGGCGCCGATCGTCCGATCGTCGGTGGCGCCGGCGCCGATGCTGGCGCCCAGTCCGTCGGCGATCGCCGGGAACCAGGACACCCCGTCCAGTGCCGGCCAGCGGGACTGCAATCGGTTGTCGGCGGCGGTCATGGGACGGTCGGGGTCGCGGATCTTGGACAGGCGGTCGGGCGTGATCCCGGACAGCTCGAGCATCTGCGGATCCCAACGTCCGGTGCGCCGGTCGAGCAGCCCGCTCCAGGCCGCGGTGGACGTGCCGGCCGCGGTCCGGCCGAGCAGGTGCAGATGGAGGTACTCCCCGAGCGACACCCACCGGTCCACCGCGGCGAACGTGGCCGGGTCGGTCTCCGCGAGCCAGCGCAGCCGCGCCGGCAGATACGAGGTGTGCAACCGGACCCCGGTCCGGTCGTGGATGACGTCCTCGTCGACCTCGCCGCGCAACGTCTCCACCTGGGGGGCGCAGCGGCGGTCGGCGTACGTGTAGCAGGGGGTCAGTGCGAGGCCCTGGCGGTCGATGCCGATGACCGAGGAGGCGAACGTGTCCAGGGCGACCCCGCCGATGCGTCCCGCGAGGTTCCTGGCGGCGAGCCCGTCGATGATCTCGATCACCTCGGCCAGCACCTGGTCGGGGTCGACAGTGGAGGTCCCGTCCGACGCCGTGGTGAAGCCGTGCGGGACCTTGACCCGTTGCCCGGCCGGCCGGCCCTGGGCGTCGTACAGGCAGCCGCGGCTGGCCGTGGACCCGATGTCGACCGCCAGTACGAGCGGGTCGACCGCCTTCGCGAGATCCGTCTGGAAGGGGCTCTTCGCCATGGTGCCTCCGGGAGCCGCCCGCCGGGCGGCGGTGTGACGATGGGGGACCGAGGTCACGTACGCCTACGGTCGCGCACCCTTCAGCCTAGTCGGGGTTGTGTGAGCCACTGCACCAGGCACGCCGAGCGTACGTCGGCGTACGGCGGGGGGCGACCGGCGGCGGAGACGACCAGGGGCGGATCCCCGGAAGGATCCGCCCCTGGTGACGATCGGACGAGGTGGCCCGGGTCAGGCCTTCATCGACCCGGTGGCGAGGAACCGCTGGTGCCAGCTGAACGCCTGGGAGAGGTCGTGCGGCGTCTGCTGGCCGCTGGCGACCTTGACCGCCTGATCGAAGTAGTCCTGCAGCCCGGCCCGGAAGTCGGGGTGGGCGACCTTGATCAGCTCGGGCACCCGCTGCTTGGGCGACTTGCCACGCAGATCGGCCACGCCGTACTCGGTGATGATGAGGTCGACGTCGTGCTCGGTGTGGTCGACGTGGGAGACCATCGGCACGATCGCGGAGATGTGCCCGTCCTTGGCGGTCGACGGGGTGACGAAGATCGTCAGCATCGCGTTGCGGGCGAAGTCGCCGGAGCCGCCGATGCCGTTCATCATCCGCGAACCCATCACGTGGGTCGAGTTGATGTTGCCGTAGATGTCGGCCTCGATCGGGGTGTTCATCGCGATGACGCCGAGCCGACGGATCACCTCGGGGTTGTTGGAGATCTCCTGGTTGCGCAGGATGATGTGGTCCCGGTAGAAGCCCGCGTTGTCGTTGAGCTTGTGCGCGTACTCCGGCGACAGCGAGAAGGCCGTCGCGGAGGCGACGGACATCTTGCCCGCGTCGATGAGGTTGACCATGCCGTCCTGGATCACCTCGGTGTAGGCGGTCAGGTTCTCGAACGGCCCGGTGAGCAGGCCCGCCAGCACGGCGTTGGCGATGTTGCCGACGCCGGACTGGACGGGGGGCAGCGGGTTCGGCAGCCGGCCGGCCTTCGACTCGACCTCGAGGAAGTCGAGCAGGTGGGCGGCGATCCCCTTCGACGTGTCGTCGATCGGCTTGAACGGAGAGTTGCGGTCGTGCGAGTTGTTCTCCACGACGCCGATCACCTTGGCCGGGTCGACACTCAGGAACTTCGACCCGACGTGATCACCTGCGTGGTAGATCGGGACGGGGAAGTCCAGCGGCGCCTGCCGCAGCCCGCCCATCACGTCGTGCATGCCCTCGAGATCCTCGGACTGCCATTCGTTGACCTCGAGAATCACCTTGTCGGCCAGATCGAGCCAGGCCTGGTTGTTGCCGATCGACGAGGACGGCACCAACGAGCCGTCCTCCTTGATCGAGGAGATCTCGATGATGGCCAGGTCCAGATTCCCGTGGAATCCGTTGCGGACCTGCGGCGCCATGTGCGACAGGTGAATGTCGGAGTAGTTGATCTCGCCGGTGTTGATCTTCTTGCGCAGTTCGGGATCGGACTGGTAAGGCGCCCGGAAACCGATCGCGTTGGCGTCGGCGAGGGCTCCGTCCAACTCGGGAGCGGTCGAGGCGCCCGTCGCCAGGTCGATGCGGTACTCGTTGCCGGCCTCGTGCTCGGCCCGGGCGCGGGCCGCGAGGGCCTGCGGTACGGCCTTCGGGTAACCCGAGCCCGTGAAGCCCGAAACACCGATCTTCTCCCCGTTCGGGATCAGCGCGGCGGCGTCCTCGGCGCTGATGACCTTGTTCCTGAAATCGGCGTTGTGGATCCGGTTGCCCATGTGTCCTCCATGTCGGTGCATCCTTGCAGGGCATAACCTACCGGCCCCTGTCGGTTCGGACAGGTGAACGCCAGATCGGGCGGCGCGAGGCGCCGGTGTGACGATTCCCGCTGCCCGATCTGGCGCCGGTGTCCTGCTTGTACGACTATGTCACGCGCCCTTCCCGCTCCCGACGGAACCCCCCTGTGCCGCCGCTGCGAGGTACTCCTGGTGCTCGCCGCGGGCCCGTCGGACGATGTCGCGATAGTGCTGTTCGTTCTCGATCAGCTCGGACTTGAGCCGGTCGGAGATTTGTGGCATCCGTGCCAACTGGCGGGCCAGCTTGGCGTTGATCTTCGTCCGCTCCTCCGCCGGGGCGTCCGCGGGGAGTGCGAGATAGCGCTCGGCGAGGTTCTCGGTGGCGCGGATGGTCGACATCGCCCGGCCGCGCGGGCTGAGCAACGAGGTGGCGACGGTGACCGCCAGGACACCGACGATGACCACCAACGACATCTGGGTTGTGATTTCGATCACGTCGACGGGGTTGCCGTGGTTGATGACACCCAGATTGTTCTGGTGCAGGGCGTGCAGGATGAGTTTGACCGCGATGAAGCCGAGGATCGCCGACAGCCCGTACGACAGGTAGATGAGCCGGTCGAGCAGCCCGTCGATGAGGAAGAACAACTGCTTGAGACCCATCAGCGAGAAGCACACCGCGGTGAAGACGAGGTAGACCTGCTGGGTCAACCCGAAGATCGCCGGGATCGAGTCCAGCGCGAAGAGCACGTCGGTGCCGCCGATGCCGACCATCACGAGGAGCATCGGGGTCATCGCCCGGCGTCCGTCCACGACGGTGAAGAGCTTGTTGCCGTCGTAGTGGTCGGAGGTGTGGAAGAGCTTGCGGACGCCTCGCAGGACGATGTTCTCCCGGTCCTCCTCGTCGTCGCTGAGCGCCTCCTTGAGCGTCGACCCGGCGGTCAGCAGCAGAATCAGGCCGAAGATGTAGAACACCCAGGAGAAGGCGTTGATGGCGGCCGCACCGACAAAAATGAGGGCGGACCGGAAGATCAACGACACCACGATGCCGAACAGCAGCACTTCCTGCTGGGAAGTTCGCGGCACCTTGAAGGACGCCATGATGATGAGGAAGACGAACAGATTGTCGACACTCAGCGACAACTCGGTGATGTAACCGGCGTAATACTGCGTGGCGAAATCCGGACCCCAGTGGAGCAGCACGAACAGTCCGAAGCCCAGGGCGATCGAGACGTAGATGGCCGACCAGACCGCCGACTCCCTCAGGCCCGGGACGTGAGGTTTGCGGGCATGGAAGAGGAAATCGAACGCGAGCATGCCGACCACAAAAAGTGTGGTCAGGGTCCAAGTGAGGCCGGAGACCTCCATCGGGGTCCTTTCGGAGTGTACCGGCCGCTGGTCGGTCGATGCGGATTGATCGGGGTTGTTCTGTACGGGTGGGGGCGGGTGTGGGGCCCTCCTGACTCAGTCGCGGGTCTTCGCGGGTGCGTGTCCGTCCTTCGCGGCGAGATACTCCATCTGGTCCTGGCGGACCCGCCGCAACAGGTCCGCGAAGCGCCGCTCGTCGTCGATGAGCTCGGACTTCAGCCGGTCCGGGATCCGTGGCATCCGGGCGAGCTGGGCCGACAGCCGCGCGGTCAGCTTCTCCCGATCGGCGTCGGGGGCGTCGTCCGGCAGCTCCAGGTAGCGTTCGGCGAGGGTCTGGGTGGACGAGATCACCGCCAGGGCACGTCCGCGGGGGCTGAGCAGGGACACCGCAATGGTGACGACCAGGATGCCGACGATGACCCCCAGCGACAGCCCCGTGCCGACCTCCACCACGTGCACCGGCTGTCCGTCGTTGATGATCCCCAGGGTGTTCTCGTGCAGCGCGTGCAGGATGAGCTTGACCGCGATGAAGCCGAGGATCGCCGACAGCCCGTACGACAGGTAGATGAGCCGGTCGAGCAGCCCGTCGATGAGGAAGTACAACTGCTTGAGGCCGAGCAGGGAGAAGGCGACCGTGGTGAAGACGAGGTAGGTCTCCTGGGTCAGTCCGAAGATGGCCGGGATGGAATCGAGGGCGAACAGCAGGTCGGTGCCGCCGATGGCGATCATGACCAGCAGCATCGGGGTCATCATCAGGCGGCCGTCGACCCGGGTGACGAGCTTCGTGCCGTCGTAGTCCGGGGCGGTTCGCAGGGTCCGACGCAGCAGGCGGATGAAGGCCGAATCCTCCTCGGACGAGTCGTCGCCCGACAGCGCGCTCTTGAGCGTCGACCCGGCGGTGAAGGCCAGGATCAGGCCGAAGATGTAGAACACCCACGCGAAGTTGTTGATCAACTCGGCGCCGACGAGGATGAGACCGGTCCGGGCAACCAGCGAGAACGCGATCCCGAACAGCAGCACCTCCTCCTGGTAGGCCCGCGGTACCCGGAACGACGCCATGATGATGAGGAAGACGAACAGGTTGTCGACGCTGAGCGCCTTCTCGGTGAGATAGCCGGCGTAGTACTGGCCGGCGAAGTCACTGCCCCAGCCGGCCCAGACGAGCAGGCCGAAGGCCACGGCGATCCCGACGTACGCCGCCGACCAGATCGCCGACTCGCGGATCGTCGGGACGTGCGGCGTACGGGCGTGGAAGACGAAGTCGAAGACGAGCATGCCCAAGATGAGCACGACGGTGAAGGTCCAGATAAGGGCGGAAACGTCCATGGAGGGGGCCTTTCAGCGGGGGGACGACACATCCCCGCGAGTCTCTCCACCCCAGAAAAATGCGGCCAAGGTCGCGTCACCCGGTGCGGCGCCATTGCCGTACGTGTTGACGGGTGATGCGGTGGGATACTCCCTCGCGGACGTCCACGATGATACTCGGGGGAGCCCACTGCCGGTCACCTCCGCGTGCCACTGGGACGGACGGGCGCGCAGGCGCATCTTCCGAGGGGGCAGCCCCGGGCCCTCCGAGGGGCCGCCCCGGGGGCCGGCCATCGGACGCGACCGGTCGGCGTGGGGTCAGGTGCGCGTGCTCAGCGACACCAGGTAGTGCCGGTCGCGGGCGACGATGCGGGTCGGGCCGACGTCGCGGCGCAGGGCATTGAGGTAGGGCAGATGGGCGTTGTAGACGCACCAGAATGCCCCGCCCGACCGAAGGGCCGCACCGGCGGTGGCGATCATCCGGAACGCCGTCGACGAGTCCTTGGCCGTGCCCTGGTGGAAGGGTGGGTTGCACACCACCAGGTCGATGCTCCCCGGCTCCTGGCCGGCCAGCCCATCGGCGCGCACGGTCCGGACGTCCAGGCCGTTGGCCCGCGCGGTCGCGGCCGTGGCGGTGACTCCCGCGCGCGAACTGTCCACGCCGGTGACGTTCCAGCCTGCCCGGGCCAGGACCGCCGCCAGGACGCCGGAGCCACTGCCCAGGTCGACGGCTGTGCCCCCGGCCCGGGCGGTCAGGACCGGCGTGAGATGGCCGAGCAGCAGGCGGGTGCCCGGATCGATCCGGGTCCCGGCGAACGTTCCTCCGTGCGCGCAGATCGTCAGGTCCAGGGCCGCGTGGTGGGAGTGATGCGGCCACGGCCCGCCCGGAGCAACGGCGTCGGGGATGACACCCTCGGCGTGCAGCGCGCGGCTCTTCTGGCGGCCCAGGCTGGCGCGGACCCTGGCGAAGTGGATCGCCAGGGTCTCGTTCATCGAGCGCGTCATGTGCCGGACCCGTGCCCCGGCCACCAGGCGGACGTCGGGGTGACAGTGGGCAGCGACGAGCCCGGCCAACTCGTCGAGAGCGCCGAGGCCCGCCGGGAGCCGCATCGCCACGAGTCGCACCTCGGCCAGGCGTGGGTCGTCCCAGTCCTCGAGCAGGTCGGCGGGGACGTCGGCCTCGTCGGCGAGTTGATCGGAGCGGTGCAGCACCGTACGGGGGGCGGCGGGTGTGCCGGCGACCAGGGCCGTCGCCACCGCAGGGGCATCGAGGACGAGCACGGGTCCTGCCGGGTCCGGATCGACCGAGGCGGCTTCGGCGAGAATCACGGAATCGACGGCATCGGGCGTTCGCACGGGTCCGAGCGTAGCCGAGGGCGCCGGGTTGGTCTCCGGCCCCGACCCGAAGCCGGTCGATCCCGACGCGTTGTTCGCTGGGCCGGATTCTCGGGCCGGACCAAAGAACCGAACCCAGTGGGTCGGTTCCGCTCGGGTGAGACGGCGAGTCCGCTGTTTCGCCCCCCGGATCCTCCGCCACCTGGCCCTGGGAAGGGCCGGCCGGCCCGACGGGCCGGGTCCGACAGGGGCGAGGTCGACAAACCCGGCACCTCAACCGCCCCTGCAGGGGGATGACGTCCCCCCGTCTTGGATCAGGTACCGGGTTTGTCGAGTGGTCGGTCGACAAACCCGGTACCTGATCCAAAATCCCGGCACCCCAACCGCCCCGAACCCCCGCAAACACCCCGGCTTTCTCCACCGACCGCCCAGACACCCCGCAACCCGCCAGGGGGCGTGCTCGTCCGCGGGAACCCCCGGTACGCTGGTGCCGTGGCCAGTGATGTCCTCGAGGTGCATGTGGTCGCCGACTCCACCGGGGAGACCGGCGCCCGCTTGGCGAGTGCGGCCCGCGCCCAGTTCCCTTCCCGGAAGTTCCGGATCGTACGGCATCCCCGGGTGCGGACCGTCGAGGGCATCGAGGCGGTGATGGACGACCTGGCCGCCCGTCGTGCGTCACGGGTCGCGGCGGGGTCTGCCGCCGAGCGCGTCACCGAGGAGCCTCGGACACCCGCCCTGCTGGTGCTGACCACGCTGGTCAACCCCACCCTGCGCGACATGGTCGCCGGTGGCTGCGACGAACTCGGGATCCGGCACGTGGATCTGCTGGGTGAGACGTTGGCCACGATGGAGGCGATCACCGGCACCGAGGCCGACCTGGTGCCGATGCGCCCGGTCGGGGTGGAGGCAGACTATTTCACCCGGATCTCGGCCATGCAGTACGTCATCCAGCATGACGACGGCCAGCACCTGGAGGGTCTGCCCCAGGCCGACATCGTCCTGGTCGGGGCGTCGCGGACGGGCAAGACGCCGCTGTCGATGTACCTGGGCTATCTCGGCTACCGCACGGCGAATGTCCCGTTGGTGGTCGACATCACCCCCCCGCCCGAGTTGCTGCTCGTCGACCGGTGGCGGATGGTCGGCCTGACCATGGACCCGGAACGGCTCGCCGAGATCCGCCGCGAGCGCGTCGGGCGTCTCGGCGGCGGCCTCGGTGCCCGCTCGCGCAAGGACGGCTACACCGACCTGGTGCGGGTGTACGACGAGATGGACCGGATCCGGGCGGTGCAGCGGCGGCTGGGCGCGGTCGTCGTCGACACGACCTCGATCGCGTTGGAGGAGAACGCGGCCCGGATCATCGAGATCGTCGAGCGCCGGGCCGACCAGGCCGGCGCCCACCTGCGAGAGATTCCCGGCGAACCGCGCGCCACCGTACGCCACCCGGCGCCCCCACCCCCACCCGCGGCGACCCTCACCTAGAGTCGTTTTGGGGACGTCTGACTCGCGACCGTCGAACGGCGATCTCGCGAGCGCGGGACCAGCACAGCCGTCGGACATCGGCGTCCGGCGCAGCAGAGGAGGAACAGATGACTGACCAGGCCTCTCACAGTCGCTACATCTACGACCTTTCCGAGGGCAACGCGACGATGCGCCCGCTGCTCGGCGGCAAGGGCGCCGGCGTGGCGGAGATGAATCGGATCGGCGTCCCTGTCCCGGACGCCTTCACCGTCACCACCACCGCCTGCGTGGAGACCATGAAGACCGGCCACTGGCCCGACGGCCTGTGGGACGAGATCGAGGCGGCGATGCACCGGCTCGAGGAGCGGACCGGCCGGGTGCTCGGCGGGTCGCAGAAGCCGCTGCTGGTCTCCGTACGGTCCGGCTCGGTGCAGTCCATGCCGGGCATGATGGACACCATCCTCAACCTCGGCATCTCCGACTCGTCGGTCGAGGCGCTGGCGGCCGAGGCGGGCAACGCGCGGTTCGCCTGGGATTCCTACCGCCGCTTCATCCAGATGTACGGCGAGGTGGTCGAGGGGATCGGTGCCGAGGTGTACGAGGATGCCCTGACCGCGATCAAGAAGGACCGCGGCGTCGCGTCCGACACCGACCTGACCACCCGGGACCTGCAGGAACTCGTGGGCATCTTCAAGAAGCTGTCGGCCGAGGAGTTGGGTGGCGCCTGGACCACCGATCCGTTGGAGCAGTTGCGGCGGGCCGTCGACGCGGTCTTCCGCTCCTGGAACAACCCGCGTGCCGAGGTCTACCGCAAGGCGAACAACATCTCCGCCGAGCTCGGCACCGCTGTCAACGTCATGCAGATGGTCTTCGGCAACATGGGCGACACCTCGGCGACCGGTGTCTGCTTCACCCGCAACCCCGCCACGGGGGCCAAGGAGCTGTACGGCGAGTTCCTCACCAATGCGCAGGGGGAGGATGTCGTGGCCGGCATCCGCACCCCCCGGCCGTTGGCCGAGATGGAGACGGTGCTGCCCGAGGCGTACGGTCAGCTCGTCGACACCATGGCCCGGATGGAGCGGCACTACCGGGACATGCAGGACATGGAGTTCACCGTCCAGGAGCGCCGGCTCTACATGCTGCAGACCCGGAACGGCAAGCGTACGGCACGGGCGGCGATCAAGATCGCCGGAGACCTCGTCGACGAGGGGATCATCGACCGCGACGAGGCCGTGGGTCGGATCGAACCGGCCCAGCTCGACCAACTCATGCACCCCACCATCGACCCGCAGCACAAGCCCGCACCGCTGACGGTCGGGCTGAACGCCTCGCCGGGTGCCGCCGTCGGCGCGATCGTGCTGGATGCCGACACCGCCGCGGAGAAGGGCAAGGCCGGCGAGCACGTCGTCCTGGTCCGCTGGGAGACCACCCCGGACGACATCCACGGTGTGCTGCGGGCCCAGGGCGTGCTCACCTCACATGGCGGGATGACCTCGCACGCCGCTGTCGTGGCGCGCGGGATGGGCCGACCCTGTGTCGCCGGCGCGCACGAGTTGGTGATCGACGTGGCCAACCGGACCGTCACCGTACGGGGCCGAGTGCTGCACGAGGGAGACGTTATCTCCATCGACGGGGCGACCGGTGAGGTCTTCGCCGGCGAGGTACCGCTGGTGCCGCCGCAGATGGACCAGGACTTCGAGCGGATCATCGGCTGGGCCGACGAGGTCAGGTCGTTGACCGTGATGGCCAACGCCGACAACGGGCCGGACGCCGCGCGGGCGCGCGAGTTCGGTGCGCAGGGGATCGGGTTGTGCCGCACCGAGCACATGTTCATGGACGAGGTGCGGCTCCCGGCCGTGCAGCGGATGATCCTCGCCGACAACCCGGAGGACCGGGCCGCGGCGCTCGCGGAGATCCTGCCGTTGCAGCAGTCCGACTTCGAGGCGATCTTCGAGGCGATGAGCGGGCTGCCGGTTGCCATCCGGTTGCTCGACCCGCCGCTGCACGAGTTCCTGCCCGGGCTGGTCGAGCAGAACCTCAAGGTGCAGCGGCTGCGCCTGGAGGGCGCACCGGCCGACCGGGTGGCCACCGAGGAGGCCCTGCTGGGTCGTGTCAAGTCCCTGTCGGAGGCCAACCCGATGCTCGGCCTGCGGGGCTGCCGACTGTCGCTGCTCTACCCCGAGATCCCCGACATGCAGACCAAGGCGATCACCCGCGCCGCGATCGCGGTGAAGCAGCGGGGCGGCGACCCGCACATCGAGTTCATGGTGCCGCTGGTCGCCTACCCCGAGGAGCTCAAGAGGCTGCGTGAGATCATCGTCCGGGTCGCCGACGCCGAGTTGGCGACCGCCGGGGTCGACCTGGACTACACGGTCGGCACGATGATCGAGTTGCCGCGGGCGGCGCTGGTGGCCGACGAGATCGCGGCGTACGCCGACTACTTCAGTTTCGGCACCAACGACCTGACCCAGACCGGGATCGGCGTGTCGCGCGACGATGCCGAGGGGTCGTTCCTCAACGCGTACCTGGACGAGGAGATCATCCCGGCGAACCCGTTCAGCCAGATCGACCGGGACGGCGTCGGCAAGCTGGTGGCGATCGGGGTCGAGAGGGGCCGGTCCGCCAAGCCCGAGCTGCGAATCGGCGTCTGCGGCGAACACGGTGGCGACCCGTCGTCGATCGAGTTCTTCAACGGGCTCGGGATGGACTACGTGTCCTGCTCCCCGTACCGGGTGCCGATCGCCCGGCTCGCCGCCGCGCGGGCGGCACTGGAGGCGCGGACGGCGCGGCGCGCCTGAGCGACGGCACCGGCCGGAGGACGCGCGGGTCCGTGGTGTCACGATCGTGTCTCCGCGGACCCGCGGGGGTCGGCGCCGCGCCGCGTCCTGCATAGGATCGCGTACGTGGACAAGCTCAGCTTCGCCGCGGCGACCGACCGGGGGACCGTGCGCGTGGAGAATCAGGACGCCATCCTGGCCGATCCTCCGGTCTTCCTCGTGGCGGACGGTATCGGCGGACAGTCCGGGGGGGCCCTGGCCAGCGAGGCGATCGTCGAGGAGTTCCGGGCTCTGGTCGGCGCGAGCGTGACGCCGCAGCTCGTGCTGTCCACCGTCCGCCGGGCCCACGATCGGGTGGTGTCGCTGCACGACGACAACCCCGGCGCCGGCAGCACCCTGTGCGCGGCCATCGCCGTCCACACCGATGGCGCCGACCAGTGGATGATCACCCATCTGGGGGATTCCCGGTGCTACCTGGTGCACGACGTCTCGGCGGAGGACGATTTCGGGACGGGCGGGGACGGCGCCGTACGCAGGGTCGTGGAACAGCTGACCGTGGACCACTCCCTGGTGCAGGAGATGATCGAGGCCGGTGTCCTGGACGAGCAGGCGGCCGAACACCACCCGATCCGGCATGTCATCACCCGCGCCATGGGGGCGGATCAGCCCGCCGACCCCGATGTCGTGCTGCTCCCCCGGGAGCCGGGGCAACGGCTGCTGGTCTGCTCCGACGGACTCGTCAATGCGATCTCCCAGCCCGAACTGGAGAGCATCCTGCTGTCCTCCGACCCGCCTGGTTCCGCCTGTCAGGCGCTGATGGAGCTCGCTTTGCGCTACGGTGCCAGGGACAACGTTTCCGCAATTGTCGTCGAGGTACAGGATGGCTGATGACTCCGCCCGATGAACGGCTCAGCGAGCAGCGCGCTGACGACACTCTAGCGAACTGGCGCGTCACCTACACGCCGGGGGACTGGGTGGTGCTGGCAGGTCCCGACGCGCTCGTCGTGATGCCGCCCGCGCCGGCCCGGGTCTCCGCCTTCCTGACCAGGGTCTGGGAGGCGATCGTGCCGATCGCGTCGGTCGACGCACTTATCGCCGAACTGACGTCGGCGGGGGTCACCACCATGCCCGACATGGCCGCGCTGTTCTGGCCCGACGGCTCGATGCACAGCCTGGTCCGCGGCCGGCTGCGGGTCGTCGACCCCGCGACCGGTGGCGTTCTCGCCGCCGGCGAGGGCGTGCGCACCTGGAGCGAGATCGGCCTGGGTGACGTCCGGTCGGTCCGGATCGAGGCCGCCGATGAGTCCGCGCCGGGGGAGGACGCCCTGCGGCTGCCGCTGGTCGTCGGGGCGGTCCGGGCCCGCACCCTGCTCGTCGACACCGCCGAGAAGAGCCTGCTGAGGGTGCACGCCTCCGTTGCGGCCCCGGCGGCGGTTGCGGCCCCTGCCCCGGTGCCTGTCGCGGCGCCGGCCCCGGCGGCTGTCGCGGCCCCGGCTCCCGTGCCGACCGCGGCGCCGACCGACGCGCCGGCCGAGGACGAGGGACAGCACACCGAGCAGATGGGGCCGTGGCAGGAGCCCGAGCCGGCCCCTGAACCCTCCCCGGCGGTGCAGCGGCCGGTGCCCGCCAACGCTGCGGGCGCCGGCCAGGTGATGGCGCTGCTGCGGCCCAGCACCGGCGCGCCGGTGCTCGTGGACAGCCCCGTGCTGATCGGCCGGGCGCCAAGCCCCGACCGCGCCGGGGGTCCGCTGCCCAAGCTCATGACGGTCCCCAGCCCGTCGCACGACATCAGCCGTACCCACGTCAAGGTCGAACCCGTCGGCCGCGCCGTGCAGGTGACGGACATGCACTCCACCAACGGCACGGTGCTCATCACCGGTCCCATCAGCGGCGACGCCTCCCTGGCGGGCCAGCGGCACCAGTTGGTGCCCGGGGAACCGGTGGCGGTGCAGCCCGGATGGGTCCTCGACCTCGGCGACGGGGTGACGATCCTCATCGACCGCGCCTGACCGGCACCGGCCGCCGATCCGGTCGGTGCCCCCGCCGGGAGGCGGTATCGTCGTGCCATGCTGCTGTCCGACCACGACATCACCGCGGAGATCGCATCCGGGGCGATCGGTCTGGACCCGTTCGATGCCGAGATGGTCCAACCCGCATCCGTCGACGTGCGGCTGGACAAGTACTTCCGGATCTTCCAGAACCACCGCTACCCGAACATCGACCCGTCGATCGAGCAGGCCGAGTTGACCCGGCTCGTGCAGCCCGACGGCGATGATCCGTTCATCCTGCACCCCGGCGAGTTCGTGCTGGCCTCGACCTACGAGGCGGTGACCCTGCCGATCCACCTGTCGGCGCGGCTCGAGGGCAAGTCGTCGCTCGGCCGACTGGGACTGCTGACCCATTCGACCGCCGGATTCATCGATCCGGGCTTCACCGGGCATGTGACCCTGGAACTGTCGAACGTCGCCACGATGCCGATCAAGCTGTGGCCGGGGATGAAGATCGGCCAGCTCTGTTTCTTCCGGCTCAGTTCCCCGGCGGAGGCGCCGTACGGGTCGGCGAAGTACGGCTCTCGCTACCAGGGTCAGCGGGGGCCGACGCCGAGCCGGTCATGGGTCAACTTTCACCGCACGAAGGTCGTCTGACGCCGTCCCCACGGATGCTCCGTCCTCCCGCTGCGGCCGCGCCGCGGAGACAATCAGCCCGGTCAGCGTCTCGGCAGCCGGGTTGTCCTCCGCGGGCACACCGATCGGGATGCTCGAGTAGACGCGGGCGAGCACCTGACCCCGCGCCCAGGCGGTGATCACGCCGGCGAGTTCATCCGGGTCGACCCTCCAGGCCATCCCGTGCTGGTCCGCGGCCTCGACCAGCCTCCCCGCAACCCTCTCCCGCGCCCGTGACAGGCCCGTCCGGGCCAGCGCCCGCAGCCCTGGGTGATGCGAGGCGTGCAGGGCCAACTCCTGTCGCACCCGGGCACGCTCGACGTCGTTCTCGGCGACCAGGACGATGAGCCGACGCACCGCGGCGGTGAAGTCCGGTGTCGGGGCCAGCGGCGATCCTGGCGGGACCATCGGGGCCACGATCAGCCGGCTCACGAGCTCGGCGAGGAAGTCCTCCCGGGAGGCGAAGGCGTAGTGGAACGATGCCAGCGGCATCTCCGCCTCGGCCACCACCGCCCGCGTCGACGCCGCGTCCAGACCGTCACGGGCGATCACCCTGATCCCTGCCGTCAGGAGGAGCTCCCTGCGCTGACCCACCCGCATGTTGGCCATGACCCGCATCTCCCTCAAGGTTGGCCGGTCCGATTCCTTATTGTAAGGAAAACCCCGTCCGTTTACCGGCCGCTCGGGTGGCGTTCACCATTGGCCGGCGCTCCGAAGGCGACCGGAGCCCCGAACGCCGCCCGGCGTGCCACCCGTGCGAAGGCCCCCAGCATCCCCCGTCCGAACGCGACGACGAGCAGGGCGGTGACCACCCCGCGGGGCGCATCCCACCCCAGCGACGTCGCCACCCAGAACGCGGCATAGCGGGCGATGTTCGCGCCGAGCGGGTCCCCGGCGACGTACGACAGTCCGGTGCCGCTGGTGGTGAACGGCCAGAACCACAGGTTCATCACGATCCCGTACGCCAGGCCGGCGACCAGCCCGTACCCGGCGAGCAACCCGATCCGCCACCAGGGGGGCCGGGCGTACGGCCGCCCCGCCCCGGGCAGCAGGCCGGCGCAGCAGCCGACCCACGCGGCGGCGAACATCTGGAACGGCAGCCACGGCCCGACCGCGGCGGTCAGCAGAGCCCCGGCAACCAGCGACAGGGCGCCGAGGACGAACCCGAACCCCGGCCCGAAGGCGTACCCGGCCAGGACCAGCAGGAAGAAGCCCGGTTCGATCCCGGCTGCGCCCGGCGAGATCGCCCGTAGTCCGGCCCCGACCGCGGTGAGCATGCCGAGGAGCGCGACGACCTTCGCGTCCATGGCGCCCTCGGCGAGTTGGCTCAGTACGACCGCCGCCAGCATCGGCAGCACGATCACGAACAGCCACGGCGCATCCTCGCTGTGGCTGATCGCGTGCGCGCCGGCCTCCTGGGTGATCGGCATGAGGAACGGCCAGCAGAATCCGAGCAACCCGACGGCGGAGGCCACCGCCAGGGTCAGCGCGGATCGGGGGCCCAGGGCGATGAGCGTACGCCGGCGGCTCATCGCTCCCCCACCCCCAGGGCTGCGCCCACCTGGCCGACGGTGAGGTACGGCAGCGGGGCGAGGACCTTGGCGACCTGCGGCGCGAACAGGGGGGATCCGGTGATCACCCGTTGGGCCGGGCCGTCCGCGACGACCTCCCCGTCGGCGAGCACGATCGCCCGGTCCGCGACGGCGGCGACGAACTCCACGTCGTGGGTGGACAGCACGACCGCGTGCCCGGTGCGGGCCAACCGACCGAGCCGGGCCGCCAGCCCGATCTTGGCCGTGTAGTCGAGGCCGCGGGTCGGCTCGTCGAGCAGCAGCAGCGGCGGCTCGCCACACAGCACGATGGCCAGCGCCAGGCACATCCGCTGCCCTTCCGACAGGTCGCGCGGATGCCGCTCGGCGGGAATGCCCGGCCCGAGTCCGGCCAGCAGCCGTGCGCAGGTGCCCGGGGCGACGTCGACGTCGGTGTCCGCGCGGGCGCACTCCTCGGCGACCGAGGACGCGTACAGCAGGTCGCCGGGATCCTGGGGCACCATGCCGACCCGCCGGACGAGGTCGCGGGGGCGGGCCGACCGGGGGGTCAGGCCGCCGACGTCGACCCGACCGGAGGCGGCAGGGACGAGCCCGCTGAGCACGCCGAGCACACTCGACTTGCCGGCGCCGTTGCGGCCCATCAGAGCGCACACCTGGCCCGACCGCAGCGTCAGGTCGATGCCGCGCAGGGCATGCACCGCGCCGTACCGTACGGTCAGGCCGGCCGTGCGGGCCAGCTCCGCCCCGGGGCGGGCGGCATGTTCGGTGCGGGGCGGTGGGAGCTCGGGCAGCTCCTCGCGCAGCGTACGGGCGTGTCGGCGGGCGTCGCGGACGCTCAGCGGGACCGGTGACCAGCCGGCCAGCCGGCCGAGTCGAACCACCGGTGGGGCGACCGCGGCGGCGCCCATCACGGCCGCCGGGTCGCCGTCGTGAACGATCCGGCCGTGATCGAGCTCGACGATCCGGTCGGCGTACTGGACGACCCGCTCCAGGCGGTGTTCGGCCATCAGGACGGTCATGCCGAGGTCGTCGACGAGGCGGCGGATCACCGCCAGCACGTCCTCGGCGGCCTGCGGGTCGAGGGCGGAGGTCGGTTCGTCCAGGACGAGGACGCGTGGGTGCGCGGTCAGCGCGGCACCGATGGCGACCCGCTGCTGCTGGCCGCCGGACAGCGTGGTCAGCGGCCGGTGCCGCAGGTCGGCCAGGCCGAGCAGGTCGAGGGTCTCCTCGACCCGGACCCGCATCGTCTGGGCGCCCACGCCGAGCGATTCCATCGTGTAGGCGAGTTCGTCCTCCACCACGTCGGTGACGAAGGTCGCCGACGGATCCTGGCCGACCAGGCCGACGACGTCGGCGAGATCGCGCGGCTGCCATTCGGCGGTGTCCCGCCCGGCGACCCGGACATGTCCCTCCAGTCGCCCGCCGGTGAAGTGCGGGACGAGCCCGTTGACGGCCCGCAGCAGGGTCGACTTGCCCGACCCCGTCGGTCCGATGAGGAGCGCCAGCTCGCCCTCCTCGATGCCGAGGGTGACGTCGCGCAGGATCGGCGCGCCCGCGGCATCGGCCGTGTCATCGCGGCCCGCGGCGGCAGCCGTGTCATCGCGGCCCGCGGCGTCAGCCGCGTCAAAACGGAACGTGACGTGGTCGAGGTCGATCATCGGAGCGGCACCTCCTCGGGGCGCCCGGTGCTGCGGGCCGGCGTGCCGGCGGGCGTCGGGGCCGGGACGGGGCCGCCCGGGGCGACCGCGGGCGCCGGTTCGGGTGCGACCAGCGCCGGCAGTGCGGCGACCAGGACGGCCACCAGGAGGATCAGCGGCAGCGGCGGGACGGCGATCGCCGTGGGCATGGTCAGGCCGCTGGCCGCGGACTGCAGCAGCGGGGTGGTCGGGCCGTTCGTGGCGGCCATCCCCAGGCCGACGAAGACCCCGGCGGTGACGGCTCCGGAGGCGGCCACCAGCCACTCCGGCAGCGCCCAGGGGTCGGGGCGGTAGCGGCTCCTGCCGCTGCGGGAGCGGCCCAGGACGAGCGCGGCGACGGCCAAGGTCGACCCGCCGACGGCAACGACGATCGCCACCGGCGGGGCGATCGAGGCCGACACCAGGCCGTACGTCCCGATCAGCAGGCCCATCGCCCCGGCCAGGCTGAGCCCGGAGGTGAGCCGGCGGCGGCCCCGCGACAGGTGCCGGTTGCGGCCGAATCCGCGGGCATCCATGGATGCGGCGAGGTCGATCGAGCGGTCCAGGGCGGACTCCAGTACGGGCATCGCCGTGGTCCGGAAGATGTCCCGGATCCGTACTGTCCGGCCCCTCAGTCGTCTGGCGTTGCGGACCCGGCGCGCATCGTCCACCAGTTGCGGGGCGAAGGTCAGGGCCACGACCATCGCCACCTGCACCTCGTACAGGGCGGTCGGCAGCAGCCGTAGCAGCCGCCGCGGACTGGCCAGCGCATTCGCCGCACCGAAGCAGATGAGCATGACGGCCAGTTGCCCGCCGGAGTAGAGGGAGGTGAGCAGCGCCTCCCAGGTGATCACCCCGCCGAGCTTGATTCCCACCACCCAGTCGGGCAGCGGGATCTCGGGCAGCACGACGAGGACGTGGGCGCCCTGGGTGTTGGTGGACAGGATCGCCTGCAGGACGACGCGCAGGGCCAGGACCACCAGGGCGATCCTCACGAACAGTCCGTACGCCCGGGCCCACGGCGCGTCGGTCCGCTTCACCGCGATGACGAACCAGACGACCAGGGCGATCAGGCCCAACAGGACGGGATTGTCGGTACGGCCGGCGGCGGTGGCCAGGCACAGGGCCCACAGCCACCACGCCCCAGGGTGCAGGTCCCGGGGGAGGCGCGGGTCGCGGGTGATGGCCATGGATGAAGGGGAACGGGGAAGCGGCGGCTAGGCGGAGCGGCGACGGCGGCCGACGAGGACGCCACCCCCGAGGAGCAGCACCACCACCGCACCGACAACCACCCACACCCACACCGGGGTGGACGCGGAGGAGGCCACATTGCCGGCGGGGTCGCCCATGGTCAGCCCCACCGGTGCGTCGGAGGCCGGCACGGAGATATCGGCGACGGGGTCGCCGCAGCCGGTGGAGGGGTATCCGGCGACGCCGCAGATCAGCCCGGAGTCATCGGTGCGGACGTCGGTGATGAGCTGAAGCGCCTGCAGTGCGGTGGATCCCTGCGGGGCGACGACGCACGTGGCGGTCACCCCGCCCGGGGTGTCGCCCTGGGGGGCGTCCTCGGGGGTGCCCGGGTCGATCACGACGGCGACCCGCACCTGGCCGTCGACCGGCAGGACCTTGCTGCACACGTCGTCGAAGGTGACCGTCGCGCGCGGCGGGCGGACGCTGGACATCCCGCCGACGGCGAAGCGCCAACCCTGCACGGAGCCGTCCTCGGCCGGGGTCGAACTCGGCGCGGATGAGGCGTATGCCCACGATCCGTCGTCCGCCCGCTGGTAGTAGCTCCAGTACCGGTAGCCGTCCTCGGCGTGCGCGGGGGTGGCCAGGATCGTCCCGGCCGTGGGCGCGAGCACGAGGGCGAACATCGCCAGCACCGTGACGAGACGGCGCAGCAGGGTGGGGCGTGGGCGCGGCACGTGACTCAGCGGGCGCAGGGACATCGATCCTCCTGATGCGGGGACTGCGGACAAGCCCACACACATCAGGGCGCTCGACCCGCAGTCCGCGACGGGTGTGTTGAGCTGTCCCGGCGTTCGGTCCTCCGGCTCACGCCCGAGCCAGACTCGGGCGTCCACGGTTGCGGGTCAGCGCCGGCTTCTCACCGGCTTCCCCGGACGACGGGATCCATCCGCTGGTCAGCCTACACTGCCGAGCGGACGGGTGGATCCAGGGCGGCCCCTCGGGCGTATCGGTTCCGCTCCCTCGACCCGTACCGGTCGAACCCCCCCTCGATCCGTACCGGTCGAATCCCCTCGACCCGTACCGGTCGAAATTGTGTGGTCAGCGACGGAATTTCCACCGATACCGGAAATGAGTCGCCCGGAGACAAGGTCCCCGGAGAAGGGGCGGCGCCCTCAGTCCTCGGGAGCGCCGGCGAGAACCTTCCGGCTGGACGACATCCCCAACCGGGTGGCGCCCGCGTCGACCAGCGCCATCGCCGCGGCGTAGTCGTGGATCCCGCCGGAGGCCTTGATGCCGAGGCGCAATCCGACGGCCCGCTTCATCACCTCCACGGCGTGCACCGTCGCCCCGCCGGACGGGTGGAATCCGGTGGAGGTCTTGACGAAGTCCGCGCCCGCTTCCTCCGCCGCGCCGCAGGCGGCCGTGATCGCGTCGTCGGTCAGGGCCCCGGTCTCCAGGATCACCTTGAGCAGGATCGGGGCCGGGGCGGAGTCGCGGACGGCCGCGATCTCGGCGCGGGTGTGTGCGACATCGCCGGCCAGCAGGGCGCCCAGGTCGATGACCATGTCGAGTTCGTCGGCACCGCCGGCCACCGCTGCGGCCGCCTCGAGGGCCTTGACCCGCGGCACATGTGCGCCGGAGGGGAAGCCGATCACGGCGCAGACCTTCACCGGTCCCGGGTCGGCCGGCAGTGGGAGGCGTGACGGGGAGACGCACACCGACCAGGTGCCGAGGTCGCGCGCCTCGGCCACGGTGGCGGTCACCTCGGCGGGAGTGGCGGTGGGGGCCAGCAGCGTGTGGTCGATGATGCGGGCAAGGGCGGTGCGGGTCAGCCTCATGAATCCAGCCTGTCACAGCCCGGCGATCCGCGTACGCTCAGGATCTCGGGAGGGAGGCAGTCATGATCCTGGTCGATCGGCCGGAATGGCCGGCCCACGGCACCACGTTCGCGCACATGGTCTCGGACGCGGACCTGGCCGAGCTTCACCGATTCGCCGACCGGATCGGACTGTCGGCGCGTGCCTTCGACAGGGACCACTACGATCTGCCCGCCGAGCGGTACGCCGATGCCCTCGCCGCCGGTGCCCGGGTGGTCGATCCCCGCACGCTCGTCCGGGCGGTACGCCGCGCCGGGTTGCGCCGCCCCAAACCGGCGGCGTTGGCCGCCCGGAACGTCCGGGAAGACCGTCTGCGGACGGCGTGGGCCGAACTTGTCCCCGGCGCCGCCGGGCTCGGCGCCGACCTGCTCGGCCGCTGGTCGGAGCCGGCGCGCCGCTATCACACCACCGAACACCTCGCCGAGGTGCTCGCCGCGCTCGACCGGTTGGCCACCGACGGCGTGGCGGCAGCCACGACCCGGCCCGTACGGTTGGCGGCCTGGTTCCACGACGCGGTGTACCGGGGTCGGCCGGGCGACGACGAGGAGGAGTCGGCGCAACTGGCCGAACGCACCCTCGACGGCCTGGTGCCCGCCGGCACGGTCGCCGAGGTCGGCCGGCTGGTCCGGCTCACCACAGGCCACCGGGTCGAGGACGGCGACGACTTCGGAGCCGCTCTGGCCGATGCGGACCTGGCCATCCTTGCCGCGGGGGCCGACCGCTATCTGGCCTACACCCGGCAGGTCCGCGCCGAGTACCACACCGTCCCCGAGCCGGTCTTCCGCCGGGGCCGGCGGGCCGTCCTCCGGCAGCTTCAGGCCCTCGACCCGCTGTACCGCACCCCGCCCGCGCGTCGGGACTGGACCCGCCCGGCCCGGGCGAACCTCGCCGCCGAGAGGGCGGCGCTGGCGGGGCCGGTCGGTGAGGACCTATCATCGTCGCGTGACGATGACATCGATCGTGGGCGACGCCCGGGGGCAGCGCCCGTCGACCTCCGCTGACGGGCCCGGACCGGAGACGCTGGCCTGCCTTTTCCGCAGCTTCGCCGAGCCGGCCCGGCTGGCGATCCTGCGCCGGCTGGCCGCCGGCGACCAGCGGGTGGTCGACCTGACCCGCCACCTCGGACTGGCCCAGTCGACCGTCTCCCAGCACCTGTCCTGCCTGCGCGAATGCGGCCTGGTGTCGTCGCGCCAGGTCGGCCGCGCCTCCCTCCACTCCCTCGCGCACCCTGCGGAGACGTCGGGACTGCTCGCCGCGGCCGGGCAGGTGCTCGCGGTGACCGACGACGCGGTCGTCTCGTGCGACACGTACGGGTTGGCCTCCCGTGGCTGACAAACTGCCGGTCCCCGTACCGACCCCGGCCTTGTCGGCCGACCGGCGCCTCCGGTTGGAGCACCAGGTCCGCCTCCTGGTGGCCGTGGCCATCGGCTACAACGTCGTGGAGGCCGCGGTGGCGATCACCGCCGGGGCATTCGCGTCCTCGACGGCACTGATCGGCTTCGGTCTCGACTCGGTGATCGAGGTCGCCTCGGCGGTCGCGGTCGCCTGGCAGTTCAACCGGGCCGACCCGGAGCGCTGGGAGCGGGTGACCGTACGGGTGATCGCGCTGGCCTTCTTCGCCATGGCCGCGTGGGTGACGGTCGACGCGGTCGTGACGTTGGCCGGCCGTGGAGAGGTCGACCGGAGTCCCGTCGGCATCGCGTTGACGATCGCCAGCCTGATCACCATGCCGCTGCTGGCGTGGATCCAGACGCGGGTGGGCCGCGAGCTCGGATCGGCCAGCGTACGGGCCGACGCCCGGCAACGACTGTTGTGCTGCTACCTGTCCGGCAGTGTGCTGATCGGTCTGCTGGCCAACGCGTGGTTCGGTTGGCAGTGGGCCGATTCCGTGGCGGCGCTGGTGGTGGCGGTGCTGGCCATACGGGAGGGCATCGAGGCCTGGACGAGCGGGATCGAGTCGCCGATGGAGGTGCTCGGGCAACTCGGCGGTGACGCCCCGCGGCCGGAGGACGTACCGCGGTCGGACCGGCGCTGAGTCCGGCTCAGGCAGCGGGCCGGTCGGCCCGATCGTCGATCGGCAGCCGGATGGTGAACGAGGTCCAACTGGTGCCCGGGACGGCCTGCCCGTTCGGGATGTCGGCCAGGCAGCGCGAGGCGACCCCGACCGTACCGCCGTGGGCGGAGACCACCGCCCGCACGATCGACAGACCCAGGCCGGTGCTGCGGGAGGCCGACCCGCCGGGCATCCGGGCCCGTGCGGTGTCGCCGCGGACGAACCGGTCGAAGATCGACCCGAGCTGGCCCGCCGGTATCCCCGGCCCGTTGTCGTGGATCTCCAGCACGGCCGTACGGTCCGGGTGGCGCGGATCCCGCTCGACGGTCAGGACGGCCCGTACGGAGGTGCCCGCCGGCGTGTGCGTACGGGCATTGGCCAGCAGGTTGGTGACCACCTGGTGGAGTTGGTGGCGGCTGCCCAGTGTGACGACCGGCTCGGGCGGCACGTTCAGCGACCAGCGGTGGTCGGGGCCGGCGGCCTGGGCGTCGGCGATGGCGTTGACGACGATCTCGGACAGGTCGACGGGTTCGGTGGCGGGCGCGGGGTTGGCGTCGAGGCGGGCGAGCAGGAGCATGTCCTCCACCAGCGCCGACATCCGCTCGGCCTCGGCGTCGATCCGGTCCAGCGAGCGCGCCGTCTGGGCGGGCAGCTCCTGGCGGTGCCGCCGGGTGAGCTCGGCATACCCCCGGATCGCCGCCAGCGGATTGCGCAACTCGTGGGAGGCGTCGGCGACGAACCGGCGGACCTTCGTCTCCGACAGCTCGCGGGCGCGCAGGGCGGACTCGACGTGGCCGAGCATCTGGTTGAACGCCTCGCCGACGTCGGCGACCTCGGTGGCCTGTGCCGGCTGGTCGCGAGGCATCCGGACCAGCCGACCGACCTGGCCGTGTTCCAGCGGCGTGGCCGCGACCTCGCGGGCGGTGGCGGCCAGGTCGGTGATCGGGCGGAGCTTGTCGCTGACCAC
The DNA here is from genome assembly GCA_964528755.1 of uncultured Propionibacteriaceae bacterium. Classification (GTDB taxonomy): domain Bacteria; phylum Actinomycetota; class Actinomycetes; order Propionibacteriales; family Propionibacteriaceae; genus Raineyella. The sequence goes on along the minus strand of CAZGWN010000052.1, from coordinate 5,559 downwards.
CAGATAGACGCCGATCGCTGCCGCGGCGACGCACACGATGCCCAAGGTGGAGGTGGTGACGACCAGGGTGACGATGGCGTTGCGGGTCTCTCCGCGGGGCAGGCCGATGATCACCCGATGCCCGTCGCGTTCGACGCTGACCGCCCGGTAGAGACCGAGGATCGGCAGGTTGACGCTGTGGGCGCTGCCGTCGGTGGGCAGTTCGGAGAGGATCCGGACGGCCTCCTGGTCGGGCAGCGGCTTGACCCCGGCGTCGGTGAGCATGCCGTGCAGGGCAACGTTGTTCTCGACCTCGAGGACCACGGTGCCGATGGGCTGTCCGGGCAGGTCGACCCCGCCCGGGTATCCCTTGCCCGGGTTGTCCACCGCCCCCTCCTGTCGGCTGGCCACCGCCACCAGCCGCCGGTCGAGCTGGTTCATCATCAGCCGCTGGGCGACCGCGGTCGAACTCAGGCAGATGACCGCCGACAGGGCCGCGACGACCAGGGTGACCCGGACGACGAGCTGACGGGTGAGGGTCGGCAGGTGCCGGCCGCCGGGTGGGCGCTCACCGGGCACGCGCCGATCGGGAGGGTCGGGCGAGCGGGTCATGGCCGGGGTGTGGACTCGTCCGCGGGGCGCAGCATGTAGCCGGCGCCGCGCAGGGTGTGGATCATCGGGGACCGGCCCGCGTCGATCTTCTTGCGCAGATAGGAGATGTAGAGCTCGACGATATTGGCCTGGCCGCCGAAGTCGTAGTTCCACACCCGGTCGAGGATCTGCGCCTTGCTGAGCACGCGTCGCGGGTTGTGCATGAGGTAGCGCAGCAACTCGAACTCCGTCGCGGTCAGGTGGATCGACGTCCCGGCGCGGACGACCTCGTGGGAATCCTCGTCGAGGGTGAGATCACCCACGGCGAGTGTCGCGCTGTTCTCCGATTGGCCCGCCCCGGTACGCCGCAGCAGCGCCCGCAGCCGGGCGATCAACTCCTCCAGGCTGAACGGCTTGGTGACGTAGTCGTCGGCGCCGCTGGTCAGTCCCTCGATCCGGTCGGCGACCGCGTCGCGGGCGGTCAGGAAGATCACCGGCAGGTCGGGCACGACCTCGTGGATTCGCTGCATGACGGTCAGCCCGTCACAGTCGGGCAACATGATGTCCAGGACGGCGGCATCGGGACGTACCTCATGGGCGGCCTCGATCGCCTCGTGACCGCTGCCGGCGGTCCACACCTCCCAGCCCTCGTACCGCATCGCCATCGCCAGCAGTTCGGTGAGGGCGGGTTCGTCGTCCACCGCGAGAATGCGGATGGGCGACCCGTCGGGGCGGGTGAGGGTGCCACGAGCGCTGTCGGTCATGTTCCGAGCGTGCCATGCAAGGCCATGTCCGGTCGAGGGGAACCTGTGGATGGGCTGAGAGGCGCCTGTGTGTCGCAGGTCCTGCCGGGTGTCGGCCGACGCACTAGGCTGTCGGCCGTGGAGATGTTCGACGTTCGGGCCGAGATCGAGCGGCTGCGGGACCGCGTGTACGAGTTGGAGCAGCAGGTGGCCTGGCTGATGCAGCAGGCCGGCCGGGAGGGCGCCTCCACGACGCTGGACGAGGCGGTGCGGTCGGTGCTCGAGACGCACGGCTACATCCCGGCGGTGAAGCTCTACCGGGACCGTACGGGGGCCGGGCTCGCCGAGGCCAAACAGTACGTCGACAAGCTGCGCAGGACCGATCCGTACGTGTCGGAGAAGTCGTCTGTCGAGGGATCCGCGGCCGGGGAGCCGGGCGGAGGTCCGGTCGGGGACTGAGGCTCAGCCCGTCTCCACCACGGCGGTCACCTCCGGAGCTCCCGGGCGCCGGAGGGTCACCCGCTGACCGTGGTGCAGTCGGCGGCCACGGCGGGTCTCCACCTCGCCGTCGACGCTGACCCAGCCTTCTCGGACGAACTCGTGGGCCTCCCCGCCGGACTCGGCGAGACCGGTCGCCTTGAGGAACTGGCCGAGCCGGATGGGATCGGGCCGGTCGGGATCGGATGCGGATGCCATGGGCCCATTCTCACGCTTCTAGGCTGGGGGCATGGCCCGTACGCTCCTTGACGATCTCGGCACGCCCGTCACCTTGCCCGAGCGACCGCAGCGGGTGGTCTCCCTGGTCCCGTCGCTGACCGAGGCGGTGGCGGCGACCTGTCGCGAGGTCCTCGTCGGGGCGACCGACTGGTGCATCCGGCCCGCCGACCTGGACGTGACCCGAGTGCGTGGCACCAAGAACCCCGACCGGGCGGCCATCGCAGCACTGCATCCGGACCTGGTGATTTGCAACCAGGAGGAGAATCGCCGCCTCGACGTCGAGCGGATGCGATCGGCGGGTCTGCCGGTATGGGTGACCGTGGTGGAGGACCTTGACGGGGCACTGGCCTCGATGCGTCGGCTGTTCGCCGAGGTCCTCGGCGTCGGAGTGCCGTCGTGGCTGGTCCGGGCCCAGGAGATCTGGGCGCCTGCGGCGGAGCCCCATCCCGAGACGGCCGCGATCGTGATCTGGCGCGATCCCTGGATGGTCGTCGGTCCGCGGACCTTCACCGCCTCGCTGCTGGAGCGGCTGGGATGGCGCAACGCCTACGCCGACGCGGAGTCGCGCTATCCGCACACCTCGGTGGCCGAGATCGCCGAGCGGGCCGGGCTGGTGGTGCTGCCCGACGAGCCGTACGCCTTCGGACCCGACAACGGCCCGGAGGCGTTCGCGGGGACGGGGGTGCGGACGGTGTGCGTCGACGGGCGCTCGGTCACCTGGTACGGCCCCTCGCTGGTGGACGCGCGGGCGTACCTGGAGGGTGTGCTGGGGGCCGGGTAGGCCGCCGCATCGCCGAGGGGCGGGGTGACGTCTGCCCATCGGGCGCTAGGCCAGGCGGGGGAAGAGCCTCTCGGCGTTGGTGTGGTTGATGGCCCGGTGGCGCAGGGTCGGGTAGGCGGTCAGCAGCCCGGAGAAGATGGCGGCGTACCGTGCCGCGGCGTACGGATAGTCGCTGCCGAACAGAAGGTGGCTCCGCGGCACCATCCGCAGCAGTGCCGGCATGGAGAACGGGGACGGCGTCAGCGCGGTGTCGTAGTAGAACCGACGCAGTCGGCGCAGCCCGTCGACGGCATTGCCGGTGGGGGAGGCAGTCGGGGAGAGCCGCAGTGCAGCGTACGGAATCATGCCGCCGCCGTGGGACAGGATGAACCTGATCCGGGGGTAGCGGTCCAGCACGCCGCGGCGGGAGAGGTTGAGGGCTGCACGGGTCGTGTCGAGGAGGAAGTCCGCGGCGTACGCGGGGATGCCGTCCACCGCGGGACCGGCCAGGTGGGACGGATGGATGAAGACCACCGCCGCGCGTCGGTCGAGTTCGGCCATCAGTGGCTCGAAGCCCGGATCTCCCAGGTAGGTTCCCTTGGAGTTGGCCAGCAGGACCACACCGTCGGCACCGAGGTCGTCGTAGGCGCGGTTCATCTCCTCGATGGCGTGATCGACGTCGGGCAGCGTGAGCGTGGCGAAGTAGCCGAAGTGTCCCGGGTCGGACGCCACGACCTCATGGCAGTAGGTGTTCAGATCGCGCGCGACAGACGCCGCCTCCGCAGCAGTGGAGGCCGGCTCGACCCCGGGCGTGGAGACCGAGAAGATGGCCGTACGGATCCTGCACCGGGACATGAGATCGCGGGTGCCGTCGATGGTCCATTCCGGGATGGGCAGTCCGCCGGCGTCGATTCCTCGGTCGGTCAGCCAACGCCGGTAGAAGTCCGGCACGATGTGGTGATGGGTGTCGATGCGAGTGGCGGGGGACAGGCCCATGGTGTGCTCCTCCACGAGGGGATCTCCGACCAGGGTGACGGCCGGCCGGCGGCGCCGCAACAGCGACCACGCCTTGTTTCAGAAGCCACAAGTCGACTTGTGGCTTCTGAAACAAGGCGTGGCCGCTGTCCTCGGGTCGGCTCGGGCTACAGCACCGTCCCGTACGTCTCCTTGGCCCGCTGCAGCGCGGTGACATAACCTGCCCGCTGGTAGGCGTTCTCGTCGCCGTGGCGCACCGACAACAGACCCCGGAAATCGGCCACGTCCTGATAGCCCTTCTCGGTCATCCAGGAGGTCAGCCCGTCCAGCAACTGCCTGCTGTAGTCCGTGCCGTGCCGCACCAGGGCCGAGGTCGACATCACGACGTCGGCGCCGGACAGCAGATAGCGGATGATGTCCTCGGCCCGCTCCACCCCGGAGGTGGCCGCGATCGAGGCCCCCACCCGGCCGCGCAGCGCGGCGATCCAGGTGCGGGGCAGTCGGCCCTCGTACGAGGTGGACAGCTCGACCTCGGGCTCGACCGACATCGAGTCGACGTCGATCTCGGGCTGCAGGAACCGGTTGAACAGCACCAGTCCGTCGGCTCCGGCCTGATCGAGCTGGAGGCACATGTTCCCGGCCGAGCTGAAGTACGGCGACAGCTTCACCGCGACCGGGATGTCGACGGACTCCTTGACCGACGAGAGGATGTCGATGTGGCGCTGTTCCACGTCGCGTCCCGACAGCGAGAAGTCGCCGACGACGAAGTAGATGTTCAGCTCGATCGCGGACGCGCCCGCGTCCTGCATCTGCCGCGCGTACTTCGTCCAACCGCCGATCGACGAGCCGTTGATCGACCCGATCAGCGGGATGTCGACCTCCTTGGCGCCACGCTCGAGCAGGTCGAGGTACTTGGCCGGCACCCCGACCCCGTCCGCGCCGGGCACACTGGGGAAGTACGACAGTGCCTCGGAGAACGCGTTGGCGTGGGCCAGCTCGAGCTCCTCGTCGATCTCCGCCTGACGCCGGATCTGCTCCTCGAAGACCGAGTACAGGACGACCGCCCCGACACCGCCGTCGGCGAGCGCCTTGATCCCGTCGACGGTCTGGGACAGCGGACCGGCGGAGGCGACGAGCGGACTACGCAGTCGCATCCCCAGGTACGGGGTCTCGAGGTTCATCGGGTTTCCCTCCTCGCGTCCGCGGCGAACCGGGCCGATTCGCGCGTGGCCATCTCCTCATAGCTCTGCCACCGCCGGTTGACGGCGTCCTGACCCAGCTCGAGCAGCCGTTCCGCCTCGACCGGATCGGATTTCATCAGCATTCGGAAGCGTAGTTCCTTCGTCCGGTACTCCCGCAGGGGGTACCGGGGTCGCGGAGAATCGAGCAGGAACGGGTTGCCGCCCTCGGCCCGGATCACCGGGTTGTAGCGGACCAGTGGCCAGTGGCCCGTGTTCACCGCCATGTACTGCTGGGTGAGGCCCTTGCGCATGTCGATGCCGTGCGCGATGCAGTGGCTGTAGGCGATGATCAGCGACGGCCCGTCGTACGCCTCCGCCTCGCGGAACGCCTTCAGGGTCTGCTGCGGGTCGGCGCCCATGGCCACCTTGGCGACGTACACGTTGCCGTAGGCGATGGCCTGCATGGCCAGGTCCTTCTTGTCGGTGACCTTGCCGGCGGTCGCGAACTTCGCCACCGCGCCCAGCGGGGACGCCTTCGAGGCCTGGCCGCCGGTGTTGGAGTACACCTCGGTGTCGAGCACCAGCACGTTGACGTTCCGGCCGGAGGCCAGCA
>CAZGWN010000051.1:23536-29608 GCA_964528755.1 uncultured Propionibacteriaceae bacterium | reverse complement strand
GTACTGCACACGGGAGTGTGTGGGAGACTAGGACACCGCCGGACACCACACCCCCGCCCCGAGGGCGGGGAACGTGGCGAGTGGGGCCGGGAACCCGAACAAGGTTCCCGGCCCCACACACAATTACGCTGCGGTAGATTCTGTTCGTGGCTGATGACGACGTCTGGATCGAACTGCGCCGGCTGCGCGACTCCATCGACAACATGGACGCAGCCCTGGTCTACCTGCTGGCCGAACGGTTCAAGATCACCCAACGGGTCGGGGTGCTCAAGGCCGAGCATGACCTCCCGCCGGCCGACCCGGCGCGGGAGGCCAAGCAGATCGACCGGCTGCGGGCCCTTGCCGTGAGCGCCCATCTGGATCCGGAGTTCGCGGAAGCCTTCCTCACCTTCATCGTGCGGGAGGTCGTGCGTCATCATGAACGGATCCGTGACGACCGCGGCTGAGCCGACGGAGGAAGGGTGCCGGCGGAGGAAGGGTGCCGGCGGAGGTGCGCCGCCGGGCGGGCGCGGAACGGGGCGGCTGCGGTGCGACGATAGACTGCCGCCCATGGCACAGCAGGCAGGAGTGGGCGCCCCGGGCGCGCCGAGCCACGACACGGTCCTCGTCATCGACTACGGCGCCCAGTACGCCCAGCTCATCGCGAGGCGGGTGCGCGAGGCGCACGTCTTCTCGGAGATCCTGCCGCACACCACGCCCGTGGCCGACATCCTCGCCCGACGGCCGAGCGCCATCATCCTGTCAGGGGGGCCACAGTCGGTCTACGCGCCGGGAGCCCCGACGGTGGATCCGGCGCTGTTCTCGGCGGGCGTTCCGGTGTTGGGCATCTGCTACGGCTTCCAACTGATGGCCGCCGCGCTGGGTGGAGAGGTGTCCCGTACGGGACTGTCGGAGTTCGGGCGCACCGGGACGCACGTGGACCGTCCCGGCATGCTGCTGGGCGACCTGCCGGACCAGATCCGTACGTGGATGAGCCACGGCGACGCCGTCCGGCGGGCTCCCGACGGCTTCACGGTCCTGGCCCGCACGGAGGGCTCCCCCGTCGCCGCCTTCGAGGCACCCGCACGCAAGCTGGCCGGCGTCCAGTGGCACCCGGAAGTGGCGCATACGGAGTACGGCCAGGCGGTCCTGGAGCATTTCCTCGTCGACATCGCGGGTTGCCGCACGGACTGGACGCCGGCCGGCATCGTCGAGGAGTCCGTATCCGCCATCCGGGAGCTGGTCGGTGACCGGCGGGTGTTGTGCGGGCTGTCCGGAGGAGTCGATTCCGCGGTCGCGGCGGCGTTGCTGCAGCGGGCCATCGGTGACCGGCTGGTGTGTGTCTTCGTCGACCACGGGCTGCTGCGCGAGGGTGAGTCGGAGCAGGTCCAGCGGGACTTCGTGGCGGCGACGGACGTCCGTCTTGTCGTCCGCAACGTCGCCCGGACATTCCTGGGCGCGTTGAAAGGCGTCACGGACCCCGAGACGAAGCGCAAGATCATCGGCCGGGAGTTCATCCGTGCCTTCGAGGCCGCGGCCCGAGAGCTCCACGAGGACGAGCCGATCCAGTTCCTCGCCCAGGGCACGCTCTACCCGGACGTGGTCGAGTCCGGCGGTGGTGACGGGGCCGCCAACATCAAGTCCCACCACAATGTCGGCGGACTCCCGCCCGACCTGCGCTTCGACCTGGTCGAACCGCTGCGCACCCTGTTCAAGGACGAGGTCCGTGCTGTCGGCACCGAGCTCGGTCTGCCCGACGAAATCGTCTGGCGCCAACCGTTCCCCGGGCCGGGACTGGCGATCCGGATCATCGGTGAGGTGTCCGAGGAGCGGCTCGCCGTGTTGCGCCGGGCAGACGCCATCGCCCGGGAGGAGCTGACGGCCGCGGGTCTGGATCGGCGGATCTGGCAGTTTCCCGTGGTCCTGCTCGCCGACGTGCGTTCGGTCGGTGTCCAGGGGGACGGCAGGACGTACGGCAATCCGGTCGTGCTCCGTCCGGTAACCAGCGAGGACGCGATGACGGCGGACTGGGGACGGCTGCCGTACGACCTGCTGGAACGGATCTCGACGCGGATCACCAACGAGGTCAGCGGCATCAACCGGGTCGTCGTCGACGTCACGAGCAAGCCGCCGGCCACGATCGAATGGGAATGATCACGGGGGCGTGAGCCCGGAGAGCCGACGCGGGGCCCGGTGACTCAACTCTTCCCGGACCCGGCCATCAGCCCGATGAGGCCGATGATGACCAGGGATGCCGGCGCCACGACGCCGATCAGGGACGGGTCGATCGGCCCGCGCAGCATCACCAGGAGCAGCGACGAGGCATACGCCACGGCGAGCAGGCCCACGACCAGCGCCAGGACGTCAACACCGCGACGCCGGTCACGGACCCTGCCGGGCGCCGGCCGCTGACGGACCCGACGCGTACGACTCATCCCGACACCACCACCAACGCGCCGACGTCGGTGGACGCATGGATCTCGATGGTGGCCCCGTCACGGGAGCCCTCGGAGATCACCTGGGTGCGCGAGCCCGGCTCGGACGAGGTGCTCGCCCAGGTGCCGAGTTGCATCCGACCCATCGACACCTCGCCGGTCACGACGACGTGGGTGTCCGGCGGCGTGACGATGGTCAGCGTGCCCGCGCCCATCCGAGCCGTGTAGGTCGCGTCGTCGTCCGGGTTCAGGTCGGACAGATCGACGGTCGCCTCGCCGACATCCCAGGAATCCTGGGCCGGCAGGTCCTCGACACTGCTGTACGCGACGTGGGTGGTCGTCGCGACCCGCAACGGCACATCGGTCTGGACGGTCGACACCGTCGCGGCGATCGCCAGGACGACCGCGGCGGCCACCATCCCGCGGGGACGGCCCACCCAGCCGGCCACGATGAGGGCGCAGCCCACGACCAGCAGCGCCCCGACCGTCCATGCCCAAGCCGGCACGGCCACGATGTGCAACGCGCCGAGGAGGGCCAGACCGGTCCACAGGAGCCCGACCATCGTGAGGGTGAGCATGCCGAGGGTCCGCTTCCCGGCCCGCTGGGGATCGACCCGTCGGGCCCGGCGCACCGACGGGGCGCGGGGCGGGGCATAAAGCCCGATCGGGTCGGGGTAGGCGAGATACGCCGTCATCCGAGGGTCGGGCCCGGTCCGCGGGGCGGTCCGGCCGCGGTCGGCACCGAACGGGGCATTCCCCGGCAGCGGCCCGACCGGACGCTCGACGGTCGGCGTGTCGGATTCACCGGTGGCGGTCACGCCCGCGCCGGCGGCCGCGGCTTCCTGCGGCGGGGCGGTCGGTCCCGGCCACGACGGCGCGGGCGCACCCGAGCGGGGGTCGACCGACGTACCCGGCCCGCCGGGTGGGGACCACGCCGAGGTGGTCGCGGACCGGCGCGACTGGCCGGGCCGGTGCACCCCGAAGTACCACAGGGCCACCAGGATCAGCGGCGGGAAGAAGGTCGTGGGTGCCACCTGTCCGAGCGCGCTCGCCACGAGGACGACCGCTACGGCGATGGTCACGATGAGCACCCACCGGGGAGCGCGGGCCAGCGCCGGGAGGTGGGTGAGGAGGATGCCGCGGTCCTGACCCTCCCGGGGGATGAGAAGCCATGCCACCAGGTAGAGCACCACGCCGATGCCCGAACTGACCGCCAGCAGGGCCGCGGCCACACGGATGATCACCGGATCGATCCCGGTGCGGTCGGCGATGGCAGCACAGACGCCGGCGATCGGCGCACCGGTCGCCGGTCGATGCATCGTCAGGACCGGATCCATGCCACCCATCCTGTCTCGGGCCGGCAAACCCGACCATCAGGCATGTCCCCCATATTCTCCCCACGAGCCCTCGCCGCATGCCGCTTGGGCGAAGGGTCCATGATTGGCTGGATACACCATGATCGCCGAACCGTCCGAGCCGACCTCACAGGGCGTGCCGGCGGGTGCGCATCCCGCCGTGCCGCCCGACCGGCCGCAGGTCCTCCATGTCCGGCCGGACTCGATCGACACCCACCCCCCCGCGGGCTCGCCCGAGGCGCCGCCGCGGCGTCGGGCGGTACGCATCGACGACGGTCGCTGGCTCGGGGGGGTGTGCTCGGGGCTGAGTCAGCACCTCGGGTGGCCGGTCACGGTGATCCGGCTCGCGTTCGTCGCTCTGACGATGACACAGTTCATCGGCGCGATCCTGTACGCGGTGCTGTGGGTTGTGCTGCCGCCCGAGCCGCCGCGGGAGGACGCGCCCGGTCTGGAGGCGGCCTCCCGGACGGGGGCGCGGACGGTGGTGCCGACCCGCCGACGCCGGATGGACGTGGGCTCGGCACTGGCGATGAGCCTGTTCGGGGCGGGTGTGCTGTGGCTCGTCCAACTGTCCCCGTTCGGCATGGCGTGGCGGGTCTTCTGGCCTCTGCTGCTGGCGAGCGCCGGGGTCGCCGTGATCTGGCGGGAGGCCGACTCGATCAGCACCCGACGGGCCGGCCCCACCTCGGCGGCCCGCAGTCGGCTCGACCGGGCCGGCTCGCTGCTCGGTGCGCTGGCCGGGATGTGCCTGATCGTGGCGGCGTTCCTCCTGGTCCTGCCCGGTGGACAGTTCGGTCGCGGACCGTCCGACCTGATGATGACGGCGATCCTGTGCCTCGGCGGGGTGGCGGTGGTCGGCGCGCCGTGGTTCTTCCGTACGCGTGCCGAGCTGGATCGGGCCCGGGAGGAACGGATCCGCGCCGACGCCCGGGCGGACATGGCCGCTCACCTGCACGACTCGGTGCTGCAGACCCTGGCCCTGATCCAGCGGCAGTCGAGTGACCCGCGGGCGGTGACCCGGCTGGCCCGCCGCCAGGAACGCGAACTGCGGGAGTGGCTCTACGGTCAGCCGCCCGACGCGACCACCCTGGCGGCGGCGATCAAGGACGCGGGCCTGGGAGTGGAGGACGAGCACGACATCGACATCGAACTCGTCACCGTCGGGGATGCCCCGATGGGAGAGAATCTCGACGCCCTCGTCCGGGCTGCCCGGGAGGCCATGGTCAACGCCGCCAAGCACGCCGGCGTCGACCGGATCGATGTGTACGCGGAGGTGGCGGACGATACCGTCGAGGTGTTCATCCGTGACCGTGGGAAGGGGTTCGTGATGGAGGAGATCGACTCCGACCGGCAGGGTGTGCGGCGGAGCATCATGGAACGCATGGAACGGCACGGAGGTCGGGCGACGATCCGATCGGCACCGGGCCAGGGCACCGATGTTCGACTGGAGATGAAGCGATGACAATCCACCAGCCCGATCGGCCCCGCGCGGGGGCCGTGCCCGGCGGGGCGTACGAGGCACCGGAAGCGCCGGCTCCGAGCCCGCAGGCGGAGTCCGCCGCTCCCCGTGAGGGGATGCGTACGGCACCGCTGCGCGTGGTCGTGGTCGACGATCACGACATGTTCCGGGCGGGGGTGAAGCACGAGATCGGCGGCCGGGTGGACATCGTCGGCGACGCCGCCGACGCAGGCCGGGCGGTGAAGGTGATTCTCGACACCGTTCCCGACGTGGTCCTGCTGGACGTCCACCTGCCGGGTGGCGGTGGGGTCGAGGTCCTGCGCCAGGTGCACCAGCGGCATCCCGACCTGCGATTCCTCGCCCTGTCGGTGTCCGATGCGGCCGAGGACGTGATCTCCGTGATCCGCGCCGGCGCCCGAGGCTACGTGACCAAGTCGATCAGCGCCGAGGAGTTGATCGAGGCGATCGAGAGGGTGGCCGGCGGGGACGCGGTGTTCTCGCCTCGGCTGGCCGGCTTCGTCCTGGACGCCTTCTCCGGCTCAATCGACGTGGCCAGCGTCGACGAGGAACTCGACCGACTCTCGCCCCGCGAGCGCGACGTGCTCCGCTTGATCGCCCGCGGCTATTCGTACAAGGAGTGCGCCAAGGAACTTTTCATCTCGGTGAAGACCGTGGAGACCCACGTGTCCAGCGTGCTGCGCAAGCTGCAGCTGTCGAACCGTCATCAGCTGGCCCGCTGGGCGAACGACCGCCGACTCGTGTGAGCCCCGGCCGGGGGAAAGTGAGGGGCGCGGCCCCGGCAGCGGCCCGGGCCCCCCGCCCCACTGCGCGGCCGACGCGCGTC
>CAZGWN010000051.1:0-23526 GCA_964528755.1 uncultured Propionibacteriaceae bacterium | reverse complement strand
CCCGCCCCGACGCACTTCCGATCGCAACGTCCGCCGCCGCCGCCGCGCCCCGCCCCGCGCCCGCCGCCGCCGCCGCGACCGCCGCCCCGGCCGCCCCCGCCGCGGCCGCGGCCGCGCCCGCGCCCCTCCGCACCAGTGCGCGTCAGACGCGCTTCTTGGTGACCAGTCCGTAGATGAACAACACGATGACACAGCCGATGATGGCGAACAGCCACACCAGCGGGGAGAAGAAGCTCCCCGACGGGAAACCGAGGAGGTTGGCGATCCAGCCGCCGACGAACGCGCCGACGACACCGAGGATGAGGGAGGTGACCCAGCCGGTCGGGTCGTTGCCCGGCAGGATGGCTTTGGCAATGGCACCGGCAACGAGGCCGATGATGATGACGCTGATCCAGCTCAGCCCGAAAGCCGCCAGCGGTACAAGGAGCTCACTAGTCATACCGTCACTGTACGGGCCGGCGGGTCGCCGACGCACCCTCTGACGGCCCGCGTCGGTGATCAATGGGTGAACACCCCGTGCCCCGGCCGACCGCCCACCCCGATGCCACGGGCGGACCAGGTGCCCGGCTCGTCCGGCGACCTCTACCCTGGAGGGGCCATGACTGTGCCCGACGCCGATCCCCTCTTCCCCGCCTTCACTGCGCCCGCCACCGGGGCGGGCGGGTCCGCCGTGCCCGTCCCGGCCGGGGCGGCCGGACATTCCGGAGGCAGCGGGCGGCGGACCCGCCCGCGGGTCGACCCCGAGACGCTCATCGCCGACCTCAACGAACCGCAGCGCCAGGCGGTCCTCCACTCGGGGTCCCCCGTGCTGGTCGTCGCCGGCGCCGGATCGGGCAAGACCCGGGTGCTCACCCGCCGGATCGCCTATCTGGTCGGCGTCCGCGACGTCCACCCGGGGTCGATCCTGGCGATCACCTTCACCAACAAGGCCGCCGCGGAAATGCGCAGCAGGGTGGTCGACCTGGTCGGTCCGCGGGCGCGGGCCATGTGGGTCTCGACCTTCCACTCGGCCTGCGTGCGGATCCTGCGCACCGAGATCAGCCGTACGGGGCGTTCCTCGACCTTTTCGATCTACGACGACGCCGACGCGAAGCGGCTCATGCAGATGATCTGCCGGGACCGCAACCTCGATCCCAAGCGCTACCCGCCGCGTGCACTGCTCAACTGGATCTCGGCGTGCAAGAACGACCTGATCGGCCCCGAACAGGCGCCGTCCCGGGCCCCGCGGGGGGATGCCGAGGTCTGGACCGGCGCGTACTCCGAGTACGCCCGGAGGCTGCGGGCCGCCGAAGCGCTCGACTTCGACGACCTGATCATGGAGACCGTCCGGATCCTGCAGACGTTTCCCGACATACGGGAGAAGTACCGGCGCCGATTCCGCCACGTGCTCGTGGACGAGTACCAGGACACCAACCCCGCCCAGTACGCATTGGTACGGGAACTGTGCGGTCCCACGCGGCCTGCGGCCGAGGACGGGAACCCGGGGGAGGACGGTGGCGTCGTGTCACCGCCGCCCGAACTGATGGTGGTGGGTGACTCCGACCAGTCGATCTACGCCTTCCGCGGCGCGACGATCCGCAACATCCTCGACTTCGACACCGACTTCCCGGGCGCCCGGACGATCCTGCTGGAGCAGAACTACCGTTCCACCCAGACGATCCTGTCCGCCGCCAACGCCGTGATCGCCAAGAACCCGCATCGCCCGGCCAAGCGACTGTGGTCCGACGCAGGCGCCGGGGACGGGATCGTCGGGTACGTCGCGGACACCGAGCACGGCGAGGCGCAGTTCGTCGCCGACGAGATCGACCGGCTCGTCGACGCGGGCACCACGACGTACGGCGAGACCGCGGTGTTCTACCGGACCAATGCCCAGTCGCGTGCCTTCGAGGACGTGTTCATCCGGGTCGGCCTGCCGTACCGGGTGGTCGGCGGGGTCCGGTTCTACGAGCGCCGCGAGGTGCGCGACGCGATCGCCTACCTGCGGGCGATCGCCAATCCCGACGACGACGTGTCCGTCCGCCGGATCATCAACGAGCCCAAGCGCGGGATCGGCGACCGGGCCCAGGAGCAGGTCCAGCATCTCGCCGAGCGGTTGCGGATCAGCTTCGGCGCGGCGTTGGGCCGGATCGACGAGATCGAGGGGCTGGCCGTCCGGTCCGCGAAGAACCTGCGCGGTTTCGCCGCGATGATGGCCGAGCACCACGCCATGGTGGCTTCCGGTGCCCCGGCCGACCAGGTCCTGGCCTCCATCCTGCAGGCCTCCGGATACGTCGACGCGCTGCGGGCCAGCACCGACCTGCAGGACGAGAGTCGACTGGAGAACCTCACCGAGTTCCTGGCCGTGGCGGAGGAGTTCGTCGCCCAGGCCCACGTCGAGGATCTGCCTGACGCCGGCACGAGCGAGGCGAGCGAGGCCGCCGCGGAACTCGGTGGGGGCGCCCCTGAACCGGACGATTCGCTGCCGGCCTTCCTGGAACGGGTGGCGCTGGTGGCCGATTCCGACCGGATCCCCGATGCCCAGACCGACGGTGTGGTGACCCTGATGACCCTGCACACGGCCAAGGGCCTGGAATTCGACACGGTCTTCCTCACCGGGTTCGAGGACGGTGTCTTTCCCCACCTGCGGTCGCTGGACGACCCGACCGAACTGGCCGAGGAGCGCCGCCTGGCGTACGTCGGGATCACCCGGGCCCGGAAGCGCCTCTACCTCACCCGGGCCGTGGTGCGGACCCAATGGGGCCAGCCCGCGTACAACCCACCGAGCCGGTTCATCGCCGACATCCCGGCCGACCTCGTGGAGTGGCGGCGGTTGGTGGAGCCGGTGGCCTCCTGGGAGGCGAGCGCCGCGACGCGCAGCGCGTCGGCCCGGTCACGTACCGAGGGCCACGTCTTCGGGGCGGGATCCGAACCCAAGGGTCCACATGTTGCGGCCGTTGCGGTGGGGGATCGGGTGCTGCACACGTCCTTCGGGATGGGCACCGTGGTGGCCACCTCGGGGACCGGGGACAAGGCGAAGGCCGACGTCGACTTCGGCTCGCTGGGTGTCAAGCGGCTCTCGCTGCGCCACGCACCGATGGAGAAACTGTGAACGGGACCGGCAGCGGGGGACGGCCGTGCGGACGTGCTCAGATGCTCACGCCGCGGCCCGCCAGCCAGGCGCGCGGATCGGCGGCGGTGTAGGGATTGCCGACCGAGGACGCCGACGGGTAGTACTCGAAATGCAGGTGGGCGCCGAAGGTGCGCCCGGTCAACCCGACGAAGCCGATCTGCTGGCCGGCCTTGACCGTCTGACCCGGAGACACCAGGGCCGCGGACATGTGGGCATACAGTGTGGCGTCGCCCCCGGCATGCTTGATCACCACGTGCGTCCCGGCCCAACCGCCCCCGTTGGAGGGGGCCACCACGCCGTCGGCGGCGGCGTACACCGGGGTGCCGACCGGGGCGGGGAAATCCTGACCGGTGTGGTATCGCGACCACGAGCCGACCTGGCCGAAACCGGCGCCGATCCGGTAGGTGCCCCGCTTGAGCGGCGCCGAGACACCGCCTGCGGCCTTGATGTTGCCGAGGGTGGCCCGGGTGGCGGCCGAAACGCTCAACGTGCCCTTGGCCTTCTTGGCGGCCTCCTGCTCCTGCCGCTTCTTCTCCTCCAGGCGCTTGTTCTCCTGGGAGACCGAGTCCTGGGAATCGTTCAGCCGGCGGGAGCGGTTCTCCAGCGCCTTCGTACGGGACGCGTTCGCGGCCTCGGAACTGGCCGCCGACAACTGCTTGGCCCGCTCATCGGCGAGTTCGACGCTCATCGCGGCGTCGAGTTCGGTGCGAGCGGCCGACCGCGATGTCCCGGACCCATCCCCGGCACGCTCGGCGAGCTGGCCGATGATGGTGGACGTCGAGTCGTCGGTCTGGTTGGCCCCGGCATCGAGATCGGCATTCGGATCGAGCTCCGACGCCTTTTGCTGTTCGGCCGGCTCGGCCCGATCGGGGCCGCCCCCGCTGCCCGTGGCCTCCGCATGGGCCTCGGGGTTGGCCGCCTGGGCGGTCGACGTCAGCGATGTCGCCCCGGCGACGGCGAGTCCGAGGGCCGAGACGACCAGGGCGGCGCAGCCCGCGGTGAGCAGATGACGGGGGTCATCGCCGCCGGTCCGGGGCTCCTCGATGACCGCATAGCGACCGCGGGCGGGTCCCTCGTCATCGGCGGCCGGGCGCATCCGCAGAGGGGGAGGTCCGGTGAATACGGATGCGAACGGCGACTCATCGGCGGCGGCACGTCGTGGGCGCGACGCCTTGGTCGTGTTCCGTGGCACGTCTTCCCCTCCTGCTGACTCCCCTGCGGCCTCCGGGATCCCCTCGTACGTTCCCGGGCAGCACGAGAAACATAACGGATTGGTAACCGGGGACCAAATCGGGGGCCCGGCCGGGGTGGGGAGGGGTCTCCCTGGGTGGGTGACGGACCCGCCGATCCCTGCGATTCCGCCGACAGTAGTGTGAACAACATCACCGCACAGCGGAGTGCATCACCCAAAGGTGACAGGGGGAACCCCGACCTCCGGAACCTCCGAAGGTCCGGCTCATTCCCCAGCCACGAGCGGAGAATCATGGGGCGCGCCTCACGACGCTGTGAGGCGCTCCTGCCACCCTAGGGCACCGGCCATCGGGACCTCCGGTGGGGGTGGTTGACAGTGACCAGGCTCGTGGAAGGCACCTTCGGGGCCCTCCACCGGGACCGGGACGGGCGGGATAGTCTTGCCCTGTGGATACCAATACACCGATTCGAGTGGTAGTCGCCAAGCCGGGCCTCGATGGTCACGACCGTGGCGCCAAGGTTGTGGCTCGCGCCCTGCGTGATGCCGGGATGGAGGTCATCTACACCGGCCTCCATCAGTCGCCGGAGCAAATTGTCCAGACCGCCATCGCCGAGGATGCCGACGGCATCGGCCTGTCGGTCCTCTCGGGCGCGCATCTGACCCTGTTCCATGACGTCCTGGAGGAGCTCAAGAAGCACGACGCCTCCGACATCGTGGTCTTCGGGGGCGGGATCATCCCGGAGGAGGACATCCAGCCGCTGAAGGACATGGGCACCGCGGCGATCTTCACGCCCGGCACCTCCATGGAGGACATCGTCGACTGGGTCAAGGCCAACGTACGTACTCACGCTGTCGCCTGACAGCGTCCCCGGGCCGGGGAGTGGACCGGCCCGCCATCGGACAACACGTCGACCCGGGGTCGGCAGGTTCCCGCTGAAGCGGGACGTCCTGCCGACCCCGTGTGCTGTCCGGGCCGCGACATACTCGGCACGTCCGGTGGTGCGGCATCTGCGGCCCGACGGGTGGCCGGACCCGGGTACCTGCGCCGGGCGAGGCCGTGCCTGCGGCTCGGGGGGAGGGCGCCGCGGGCGCCGGAATCGGGTCCCCTAGACTCAACCGCGTTCAACCCCATCAGCGACTGATGGGCCGGGGGTGGCGCGGCCGCCCCGCGAAGGAGCGAAAGGATCGCGATGGATCTGTACGAGTATCAGGCCCGCGACGTGTTCGAGTCCTACGGAGTGTCGGTGATGCGCGGGCAGACCGCGACCACCGTCGCCGAGGCCCGGCAGGTCGCCGAGGAACTCGGCTGGCCGGCCGTCATCAAGGCTCAGGTGAAGACGGGCGGGCGTGGCAAGGCCGGTGGGGTGAAGCTGGCCGCGACCCCCGAGGAGGCCGAGGATCTGGCAGGGAAGATCCTCGGGATGGACATCAAGGGCCACACCGTGCACACGGTGATGGTGACCGAGGCTGCCGACATCGCCGAGGAGTACTACTTCTCCATCCTCGTCGATCGGTCCGAGCGGCAGTACCTCGCGATGTGTTCCAAGAGTGGTGGAATGGACATCGAGACCTTGGCCCGGGAGCACCCCGAGAAGCTCGTCCGGGTCCCGATCAGCCCGCTGGTGGGCATCGACGACGCCAAGGCGACGGAGATCGTGACCGCGGTCGGGTTCGACGACGCGGACCACGCCCGGCTGACCGCGATCCTCAAGAAGCTGTGGGAGGTCTTCCGCGACGAGGACGCCACGCTGGTCGAGGTCAACCCGCTGGTCAAGGCCGGTGACGGATCGATCATCGCGCTGGACGGCAAGGTCACTCTGGACGACAATGCCGACTTCCGGCACCCCGAACGGGAGAAGTACCGCGACGTCACCTCGGTCGACCCGCTGGAGCGCAAGGCCCGGGAAGAGGGCCTCAACTACGTCAAGCTCGACGGCAACGTCGGTGTCATCGGCAACGGCGCGGGCCTCATGATGAGCACGCTCGACGTCGTCGCGTACGCCGGCGAGAACCTGCCGGGCAAGCCGGCCCCGGCGAACTTCCTCGACATCGGCGGCGGCGCCTCGGCCGAGGTGATGGCCTCCGGGTTGTCCCTCATCCTCTCCGACCCCGACGTCCGCAGCGTCTTCGTCAATGTGTACGGCGGGATCACCTCCTGCGAGCAGGTTGCCCAGGGCATCGTCCAGGCGATCCAACTGCTCGGTGAGCGGGCCGACAAGCCCCTGGTGCTGCGTCTTGACGGCAACAACGCGGCCGGTGGTCGCCAGGTGCTGCGCAAGGCCCGCGAGCGGCTCGCCGGCACCGTGGTGATTGCCACCACCATGGACGGTGGCGCCCGGATGGCGGCCGAACTCGCCGCCGGCGTCTCGACCGTCGCCTCGCTCCGTGACGCCAAGGAAGGCAAGAACTGATGACCATCCTGATCGACTCCGACACCAAGATCGTCGTCCAGGGCCTGACCGGCTCCGAGGGGCGCAAGCACGGCCAGCTCATGCTCGCCTCCGGCGCGAAGGTCGTCGCCGGGACGAACCCGCGCAAGGCGGGCACCTCGCTCGACTTCTCCTGGGCCGGCGGCCATGCCGCGGTCCCGGTGTACGCGACGGTGGCCGAGGCCATGGAGAAGGCGGGGGCCAACGTCTCGGTCATCTTCGTCCCCGCGAAGTTCACCAAGGGTGCGGTCATCGAGGCCATCGACGCGGGTATCCCGCTCATCGTCGTGATCACCGAGGGCGTGCCCGTGCACGACACGGCCGAATTCTACACGTACGCCAAGGAGAAGGGGACCAGCCGGATCCTCGGGCCGAACTGCCCCGGCGTCCAGTCGCCGGGCGAGTCCAACGCCGGGATCATCCCGGCCGGCATCACCGGTCCCGGACCGATCGGCCTGGTGTCGAAGTCGGGCACCCTGACCTACCAGATGATGTTCGAGCTGCGCGAGGTCGGGATCTCCACCGCCATCGGCATCGGCGGCGACCCGATCATCGGCACCACCCACGTGGAGGCGCTCGAGGCCTTCCAGGCCGACGACGACACCAAGCTCATCGTGATGATCGGTGAGATCGGCGGCGATGCCGAGGAGCGGGCCGCCGCGTACATCAAGGAGCACGTCACCAAGCCCGTGGTCGCCTACGTTGCCGGGTTCACCGCGCCGAAGGGCAAGACGATGGGACACGCCGGGGCGATCATCTCCGGTTCGGCCGGCACCGCCCAGGCCAAGAAGGAGGCCCTGGAGGCCTGCGGCGTACGGGTCGGGCACACCCCGACCGAGACCGCCGACATCGCCAAGCAACTGATCGCCGAGATGGGCCTCGTCGCCCCGGAGATCTGATCCGTTCTGGATCGAAGGGCCCGCGGCCGTGTGCCGCGGGCCCTTTGCCATGTTCGGCGGGAACGGGCCCCGGTGGCGTCAGCCGCGCTGGGCTCCCCGGGGGCGTCAGCCGCGCTGGGCTCTCAGTCCGGCCCGTTCGGCGATGGCCTTCCACTGACCGTTGCTGAAGTCGAAGCCCTGGGTCGTCGGCAGGAGGGTGAAGATCACCTTCGCGTCGGCTTGGACGAGCGCGATGCGGTACGTCTGCTTGGTGGTCTCGTTGACCTGCTGGGTGACGGTCCAGGTGCGGCCGGTGATCTTCGTCTTCCCGTCGGCGGCGGTGACGGAGATGTTGTCGCCCTTGTCCACCGATGCGGTGAGCATCGCCTTGCCACAGCCGTCGATGGAGGACGAGATGTCCTTGACCAGCCCGTCGGCCCCGTTCTTCTTGTCGTAGGTCAGGATGAACTCGTCGATGCCGAAGGTCTCGGGAGCCTTGGAGTCCTCCTGCAGCAGGAAGGCGCGGTGCTTGCGCTCCTTCGGACCGTTCACGGTGGCCAGATCCTTGCCCTCGCACTGGCTTCCGTAGAAGTCGAAGGACGTTGCCACGTCGGTACCGCCCCAGCGACCCGCTCCTGGGGTGATCCGCGGGATGTCGGCGTCGGCGAGGAACTCCGGGTTGTCCGCGGTCTTGGGAGGGACGGTGGCCTTCGCGCCGGGCGACGAGGAGCAGGTGGCCTCCGCCGGGCCGCAGGTGCGGTCGACCGCGGCGCCGAGGATGGCGGTGGTCTTCTTGACATCCGGCACGTTCTTGGGAGCGGAGACGTCGAGCACGTGGACCACCGGTCCGGATCGGCTGAGCATGACGACGTGGTTGATCACGGTGGTGTCCTGCACGGCAGCCGTGACACCGGCTGCTTCGTCACCGACACCGCTGATGTCCCAGCCCGAGGCGAGGTAGCTGACCGGCCGGTCACAGGTGCCCAGCTGGGTGGTCCACAGGCCGGCCGCCGATGTCGCGTCGGCTGCGGACGTGAACTCGAAGGCCAGGTGCAGCACGGAGGAGTTGGCGTCATCCTGTCGCTGCAGCGACTGCACCTGGGTCGAACGGGCGAGTGGGACGCCCTCGGCGTCGAGGGTCAGGCAGGTCGGCCGCGGAGTATTCGCGTCGACGACATCCTGGGAGAGCGCGGTCTGCCACGTTGCCTTCGGATCCAGGCTCGCCACGTCGCTCTCGCTCAGCACGGTGGCCGCGGTGAGCACCGGGGTCTCCGACGGGGTCGGCGAGGCGGCCGGGCCGGACGCGCCCGGTTCGCGCAGCAACACCACCGCCACGGCGGCGATCATCAGGACGACGACAAGCCCGGCCAGCCCGATGAGCAGGTTGCGGCGCGGCCCGCTGGGCGGTTCCTCGGCCGGTGGGAGGGCTCGAGCCGGTCCGGTCGACGAGGGCCCGGCGGGCGGTGTCGGCGGGACGGGTCGTTGGGTCGGGGGCGTCGGGGACGGCACGGACCGCGCCGGAGCGTCGGGGACCGGCGGAGCGGGGGAGGGCGTCGGCCGTGGTGCGAAGGCCGCCGGCACCGCCGGTTGGGTGAGGGTCCGGTCGTCGTCGGGCTGTGGAGGCCGTGTCGCAGGGGTGGCCGGTGGGGTGGGCGCCTGCGTGGTCGGCGACGGAGCCGACGGGGGCGTGAAGGAGGGGAACGACCGCCCGGGAGCCGGGGCCTCCGGCGGGAGCGCACGGCGGGATCGCCGCGCGGCCGGTGCGGCATCGGCGCCGGCGTCCTCTGGCAGCGGATCCAGGGCTCGCCGTGCCCGGCGCGCAGACGAGGGGGCGCTGGGGCTCACCGGGTACGACGGGGCACTGTCATCCGTGGGCCCGGCGGCGCGGCGCGGGCGCGGATACTCCGGCTCCTGATCGTCCACATTTGCCCCTTCCAATCAGGCGTGTCCCGTCCGGCACCCCGCATCCCCCGGCATCCGGATCTCCTCCCGGCCTCACATCGGTGCCTGGTCGCGGTGCCCTTCTCCGCTGTGTCCCGGGGTGCCCGGGCTGATCCACAGTCATGGCGACTTTACCCTGTGGGGCGTGTCGAGGCGACTCGCGGTGGACCATGGGCGAGCATGGACATGTTATGAGCCACAATCCGACGACCCCCCGGCGTACCCGTCCGGACCTCGGCAAACCGACGGCCGGCCGCCGGTCGCGGCGGGACCCGAGGGGGGCCACGCCGGAGGGCCCCGATGCGCTGCTGGCCGGGATCAGCGGTTGGCGCCCCGATCCCGGGCCGGAGGAGGCGTCCGAGCTGCCCGTCGAACCGCCGGGATGGTTCGGGTTCGTCGTGGCTGGGGGCGCGGCGGCGCTGTGCGGCTGGGTCGTGGTCGTGGCACTGGCCACGGCTGCCTGGCTGACGTTTCCGGTGGGTGGCTATGCGGCCGTGGTGCCGGTGGCGACCCAGTGGTGGCTCGCCGGGCACGGCGCGTCGTTCGTCGCCGACGGGACCCGGTGGACGCTCGTACCGTTCACCCTCACCGCCCTGCTGGTGTGGCTGACCCGGCTGATCGCCTCGGCGGCGGTGCACCGGCTCACCGCGGCCGGCGTCGGGCCGGGCGGCACGGCGGGTCGGGTCGGGCTGCTCGGGGGGGCGTACGCGGCCGTCACCGGGACGGTCGGCGTGCTGGCGGGGACGCCGGGGCAGGGCTGGCGCGGACTCGCCGGTGGCCTGGTCGTCGCGGTGCTCGCCCTGTGGTGGGCGCAGGCCCGCACCCGGAAAGGGCTGGTCGGTGGCGGGATTCCCCGAGGCGTTCTCGCGGGAGTCCTGACCCTTGCGGCGGTGGGCGCCGGGGCGCTGGCCGCAGGGCTGATCCTGCACCGTGGACAACTCGTCGTGCTCACCGAGGACCTGGGCGGCGGCCCGGCCGGTATGGTGGCCGCTCTGTTCGCCCAGGTGCTCTATCTGCCCACGCTCGTCTGGTGGGCGGCGTGCTACACCCTGGGGGCCAGGATCGGACTGGGGGACACGTCGGTGGTGTCGCTCGCCGAGACCCGGCTCGGTCTGCTGCCCGGCTGGCCGGTGCTGGCCGGCGTACCGTCCGAGGGGCCGGGCAGCAGCTCGGATCTGGTCTGGCTCGCCGGTGGGGTGGTGGCCGGCATGGTTGCCGCGACCGTCGCGCTGCGCGCCTCCCGGTGGCATCGGCCGGACACGGCCAGTGCCGTCGGGGGTGGGGTCGGCCTGTTGACCGCGCTGACCGTCACCGGGCTGTCGCTGGCGACCCGCGGCGGCCTGGGGACCCAGCGGCTGGCCGCCATGGGTGCCGAACCCCTCGACGTGCTCGTCCTGGCGGGCACGACCCTGACCTGCGGCGGCCTGCTGGCCGGTCTTGTCATCGGGCTGGTGCGGTGGGGCCGATGGCGCCGCTCCCATCGGCCGCAAGGCGTCCCGCCGGACGTGGACCCGGCCGTGGCTGGGTAGGCTGCCGACGTGGCATTTTCGGTGGTCGTCCTGCTGTCCGGCTCGGGCACGCTGCTGCAGTCCCTGCTGGACGCGTGTGCCGACCCGACCTGGACGGCCGCCCATGACGTACGGGTGGTGGCCGTCGGATCCGACCGACCCGACGCGTACGGCCTGGAACGTGCCCGGACCGCCGGGATCGCGACCTTCGTCGTCCCGCTGGCCAAGGGCGACGATCGTGCGGCCTGGGACCGCCGGCTCGCCGAGGAGGTGGCCCGCCGGTCCCCGGACCTGGTGGTCAGCGCCGGGTTCATGCGGCTCGTCGGCCCGGCCTTCCTGGCCCGTTTCGGCGGCCGGATGATCAACACCCACCCCGCGCTGCTGCCGTCCTTTCCGGGGATGCACGGGCCGCGCGACGCGCTGGCGCACGGGGTGAAGGTCACCGGCGCCACGGTGTTCTTCGTCGACGACGGGGTGGACACCGGCACGATCCTGGCCCAGGAACCCGTACGGGTGCTCGACGACGACACCGTCGAGAGCCTGCATGAACGCATCAAGGTCGTCGAGCGCCGGCTGCTCGTCGGCTGTGTCGCCGACCTGGCCGATCGGGCCCGTCACACCTGATCGCGGGTCATCCCGGCTGCTCATCCAAGGAGAGAGATCCCATGTCCGAATCGTCGGTGTCCGAAGTGTCCGCCATCCCGGCGGCCGAGGACGGCCGCGTGCCGCTGCGGCGCGCGCTGGTCTCGGTCTACGACAAGTCCGGCCTGGAGGAGCTCGGCCGAGTCCTCGCCGCAGGCGGCGTGGAGATCGTCTCGACCGGATCGACCGCCGCGCGGCTGGCCGCGGCCGGCGTACCGGTGATCCCGGTGGAACAGGTGACCGGATTCCCGGAGTGTCTCGACGGGCGGGTGAAGACCCTGCACCCGAAGATCCACGCCGGGATCCTCGCGGACCGTCGGCTGGCGACGCACCGGGCCCAGCTCGACGAGCTCGGCATCGCACCGTTCGACCTGGTGGTGTCCAACCTGTATCCGTTCGCCGAGACCGTCGCCTCGGGCGCGACCCCCGACGAGTGCGTCGAGCAGATCGACATCGGCGGCCCCTCCATGGTCCGGGCCGCCGCCAAGAACCATGCCTCGGTGGCGATCGTCACCGACCCCTCCCAGTACGACGCACTCAGGGCGGCGGTGGCGGCCGGCGGCTACACCCTCGACGAACGGCGCCGGCTGGCCGCGGCCGCGTTCGAGCACACCGCCTCCTACGACGTCGAAGTGGCCACCTGGATGGCTGCCGAGGTGGCCGGTGAGGACCGCCGGTTCCCGGGCTGGCTGGGGCACACGTACGAGCGGTCGGCGTACCTGCGGTACGGGGAGAACCCGCACCAGGCGGCCGCGCTCTACCGCACCGGGTCGGGCGGGGTCGCCGACGCCGTGCAGCACCACGGCAAGGAGATGTCGTACAACAACTACGTCGACATCGACTCGGCGCGCCGGGCGGCGTACGACTTCACCGAGCCGTGCGTGGCGATCATCAAGCATTCCAACCCGTGCGGGATCGCCATCGGCTCCGACATCGCCGAGGCCCATCGCAAGGCCCACGCCTGCGACCCGCTGTCCGCGTACGGCGGCGTGATCGCCACCAACCGGCCGGTCAGCCCGGCGATGGCCGAGCAGGTCAAGGACATCTTCACCGAGGTCGTGATGGCCCCGGGCTTCGACGACGGGGCCCTGGAGATCCTGTCGGCGAAGAAGAACATCCGGCTGCTCACCGCGGAGCCGATGGTCCGCGGGGGCACCGAGTTCCGGATGATCGACGGCGGCCTGCTCGTCCAGGAGCGCGACCTCCTGCAGGCCCCCGGCGACGACCCGGCGGCCTGGCAACTGGTCTCCGGCGACGCGCTCGACGAGGCGGGGCTGGCGGACCTCGCCTTCGCGTGGCGAGCCTGCCGTACGGTCAAGTCCAACGCGATCCTGCTGGCCCGCGACGGCGCCTCGGTCGGCGTCGGGATGGGCCAGGTCAACCGGGTCGACTCGGCCAGGCTGGCCGTCACGCGGGCCGGCGCGGAGCGGGCGACGGGGTCGTACGCCGCATCGGACGCCTTCTTCCCCTTCCCGGACGGGCTCCAGGTGCTCCTCGACGCCGGGGTGCGGGCCGTCGTCCAGCCCGGCGGGTCGATCCGGGACGAGCAGGTGATCGAGGCGGCCCGGGCCGCGGGGGTGACGATGTATCTCACCCACACGCGGCACTTCTTCCACTAGGACTGCTCGGCACGGAGGGTCGGCCGGCCGTGACCCGGTACCGTCTCGGCTTCGATACGAATCCGCACCGGCCGCCGTCGTTTGTTGCTAGCGTGACAGCCTGAAGCTGCGTCGCATCTGTTGGGGGAGCAGAGATGAAGCAGATCCGGGAGAAGACACGCCACATCACGGACGTGGCGGCGACGCCGCGCCTCGCGTGGAGGCCGTGGCTGTACGGCTGGGATGTCGTGGCGTGGGTCGTTGCGGTGTGGACCGCCCAGGCGCTGCGGTTCGATCTCGACGTCGGGCAGATCGAGGCCGGGTCGATGGTCGTCCTCGCGGCCCTGGTCGTGGTGGTCCAATTCGGTGTCGGCCGGGCGCTCGAGCTCTATCGGAACCGATTCACGCCGGGCTCCTTCGAGGAAGTGCGGGCCCTGGCGATGGCCGTGCTGACGGGTGGCTTGGTCTTCGGAGCCGTCGTCGGGATCTGGGGACCGCGCCTGGGGGTGCCGCGTAGTTCGACGCTGATCGCGGCGCCGATCGCGTTGGTGCTGATGTTCAGCGTCCGTTACCTGCATCGGCAGACTGCGGACCACCGTCGGCGTCCGGGCCGGGATGCGGTTCCGGTGATCGTCTTCGGGGCCGGCGCGGTCGGGACCAACCTGATCCACCACATGGTCACGGATCCGGCGTCGGCGTATCGACCGGTCGCGATGCTGGATGACGACCCGCGCCGGCGGAATGCCCAGTGCCGCAACGTCAAGGTGTGCGGGACGCTGCAGGAC
Organism: uncultured Propionibacteriaceae bacterium; assembly: GCA_964528755.1. Taxonomy (GTDB): domain Bacteria; phylum Actinomycetota; class Actinomycetes; order Propionibacteriales; family Propionibacteriaceae; genus Raineyella. The sequence goes on along the minus strand of CAZGWN010000051.1, from coordinate 9,444 downwards.
CTCCCCGAGGTGGCCGACCGGACGGGTGCGCAGGCCGTCGTGGTGGCCATCGGCCGGTCCGACGCCGCCTTGGTGCGTCGGGTCGACGAGGCGGCGGACCGGGCGGGCATCGGGGTCAAGGTGATGCCCACGGTCAGCGAGGTGCTGTCCGCCCCGAAGGCAGGCACGGACCTGCGGGACCTGTCGATCGAGGACCTCCTGGGGCGCCAGGTGGTCGACCTCCAGGTGGAGTCGGTGGCGGGATATCTCGCCGGACAGCGGGTCCTGGTCACCGGGGCGGGAGGTTCGATCGGATCGGAGTTGTGCGCGCAGATCGCCCGGCTGGGCCCGGCCGAGCTGATCATGCTCGATCGTGACGAGACCGCCCTGCAGCAGGTGCAGTTGCGGGTGGACGGGAACGGCCTGCTGGACACGCCCGATGTCGTCCTGGCCGACATCCGTGACCCCGACCGCCTGCGGGAGGTGTTCGCGCAGCGCCGTCCGCAGGTGGTGTTCCACGCCGCGGCGTTGAAACATCTGCCGATGCTCGAGCGCTACCCCGAAGAGGCCTGGAAGACGAACGTCCTGGGCACCCTCAATGTGCTGGAGGCCGCCCGATCGGTCGGTGTGGGGACCTTCGTCAACATCTCCACGGACAAGGCCGCCAACGCGTGCTGCGTGCTCGGGCACTCCAAGCGGCTGGCCGAGCGCCTGGCGTCGGGGATGGCCGAGGCCGGCGGTGGCCGGTACATGTCGGTGCGGTTCGGCAACGTCATCGGCTCCCGCGGGTCCGTGCTGCCGCTCTTCACCCGGCTGATCCGGGCGGGGGGACCCGTCACGGTGACCCACCCCGACGTCACGAGGTATTTCATGACGATCCCGGAGGCATGCCAGTTGGTGTTGCAGGCGGGAGGCATCGGTGCGGCCGGCGAGGTGCTCATCCTCGACATGGGCGAGCAGGTGAGGATTCTGGACATCGCCCGCCGGATGATCGCGATGTCCGGCAAGGACGTGGAGATCGTGTTCACCGGTCTGCGGGATGGCGAGAAACTGCACGAGGAACTCGTCGGCGAACATGAGCAGACCGTGCGCCCGTTCCACCCCAAGATCATGCACACGAGCGCCCCGGCCCTCGACCCCGGCGACCTCGACCATCGGGCCTGGCAACTCCTCGTGGGCGCCGCCGCCCCGGCTGCGGTGGGCGCCCCCGCGGTTGCTCACCCGGCCGAGGAGGTTGCGCTGTGATGCCGGCGGGGGCCGGGCGCTGACGACACCATCGCGGCCGTGTGGTGCAATGTGTGGCTCAGGGCCGTACGATCGGGCCCGGCAGGAGTCACGTGAGGAGCAGTATGGGCGCATCGAAGATGGACGGCAGGATCGCCGCCGCCGCGATCAAGGACGACCTCAAGGTCCGGGTCGCCGCGCTGAAGGAGCGCGGCATCACCCCCGGCCTGGGCACCGTGCTGGTCGGCGACGATCCGGGCAGCCACGCGTACGTCCGCGGCAAGCACCGCGACTGCGCCGAGGTCGGCCTGGCGTCCATCCGGGTGGATCTGCCCGCCGACACCTCCCGGCAACGGCTCGCCGAGGAGATCGCCCGGCTCAACGAGGACCCGCACTGCACCGGCTACATCGTCCAGCTCCCGCTGCCGCCGCACCTGGACGACAACTGGGCGCTGGAGCAGATCGAACCGTCGAAGGACGCCGACGGGTTGCACCCGACCAACCTCGGTCGGCTCGTCCTCGGCGTGCCCGCTCCGCTGCCGTGTACGCCGCGGGGGATCGTGGATCTGCTGCGCCGCAACGAGGTGGAGATCGCGGGAGCAGACATCTGCATCGTGGGCCGCGGAACCACCGTCGGCCGCCCGCTCGGCCTCTTGCTCACCCGGCGCAGCGAGAACGCGACCGTCACCCTCTGCCACACCGGAACCCGGAACCTGGCCGCCCACACCCGTGACGCCGACGTCGTGGTGGCCGCGGCGGGCCGGCCCGGTCTGATCACCGCCGACATGGTCCGGCCCGGGGCAGTGCTGGTCGACGTCGGGATGTCCCGTACGGATCACGGGCTCGTCGGGGACCTCGATCCGTCGGTCTGGGAGGTCGCCTCGAAGGTGGCGCCGACGCCCGGCGGTGTCGGCCTGATGACCCGGGCGATGCTGCTGGTCAACGTCGTCGAGCGCGCCGAGAGCCTCGTGGGCTGATGGTCGAACCGCCGCGCCACGCCGTCCCCGCCACCCACGGGGTGGAACGACTTCGCGCCGATCCCTCCCTGCGACTGACCTGGCTGGGGTTGGTGCTCGTGCTGACGGCGGCCGGAGTGGCCGTCATCGGGGCCGGGCACTGGCAGGTGGGATCGGTGATCATCGGGGCGGGGATGATCGTCGGCGGGGTCATCCGGGCCGTCCGTCCCGGCTCAGAGGTGGGCCTGCTGCGGGTGCGTGGCCGGGTCGCCGATGTCGTGCTCATGGGGGTGGTCGGCGCCGGCATCATCCTGATGGTGCTGTCGCGGCTGTAGCGATCGCCGGTCCCGGACCCGCAGGGCAACGGACGAAGGGGCGGACCCACTGAGGGCCGCCCCTTCGACATCGATGGACCGATCGGGATCAGGCGATCAGGCCGAGATCACGAACGGCGGCACGCTCGTGCTGCAGCTCGTCCACGGTGGCGGCGAGCTTCTGCTTGCCGAACTCGGAGAACTCCAGACCCTGGACGATCTCCCACTCGCCGTTGGCGGTGGTGACCGGGAAGCCGAACATCAGGCCCTCCGGGACGCCGTACGACCCGTCGGAGGTCACGCCCATGGTGACCCAGTCGTCCTCGGGGGTGCCGAGCAGCAGGTCGTGCATGTGCTCGACCGTGGCGTTGGCTGCGGAGGTCGCCGAGGATGCGCCGCGGGCCTCGATGATGGCGCCGCCGCGCTTGGCGACGGTCGGGATGAACGTCGTCGCCAGCCACTCGTCATCGTTGAGGACCTCGGCGGCCGGGCGACCGCCGATGGTGGTGTGGGTGATGTCGGGGTACTGGGTGTCGGAGTGGTTGCCCCACACGGTGACCTTCTTGATGTCGCCGACGGGGGCGCCGGTCTTCTTCGACAGCTGGGACTTGGCGCGGTTGTGGTCGAGCCGCATCAGGGAGCTGAACCGGGAGGCCGGGATATCGGATGCGTGGGTGCGGGCGATCAACGCGTTGGTGTTGGCCGGGTTGCCGGTCACCAGGACCCGGATGTCGTCCGCGGCGTGCTCGTTGAGGGCCTTGCCCTGGGGGGCGAAGATCGCACCGTTGGCCGCCAGCAGGTCGGACCGGTTCATGCCCTTGCCGCGGGGGCGCGCCCCGACGAGCAGGGCGATGTTCGCACCGTCGAAGGCAACGTTGGGGTCGTCGCTCATCTCGATGCCGGCCACGAGGGGCGATGCACAGTCGTCGATCTCCATGGCGACGCCCTCGAGGGCCTTGAGGGCGGGGGTGATCTCGAGCAGGCTCAGCACGACAGGAGTATCCGGGCCGAGCAACTGCCCCCCGATGATCCGGAACAGGAGGCTGTAGGCGATGTGGCCGGCGCCGCCGGTGACGGCGACCTTGACGGGGGCTTGGGACACGGTGTTCTCCCTTGACATTGGCGTGGCGTACTCCGGAGGGCAGGGCCGGACACGTTCGACGCTAGCATCCGCGGATGCCGTGCCGGCGGCGGGCCCGCTCCGTTCCGGAGCAGTACGTCAGCGGTAGTACTAATGGTCAGACCAAGCGTAGGACGGCTTCTCCGGAGCTGTCACCTCGGTTGGCCTCGAACGCACAGGGAGCGGGGGACGGGCGAGGACATCCAGGAGCGAGGACGATCTCCCCCGACCGCTCCCTCCGGGCCCCGACTCCCTACTGGAAGACGATCGTACGGATCCCGTCCATCAGCACCCGGTGCTCACTGAACAGCCGCACGGCCTGGGAGAGGGTCCGCGACTCGTTGTCCTGTCCGATGGACATCAGCTGCCGCGGCGAGGAGGAGTGGTCCACCCGGACGACGTTCTGCTCGATGATCGGCCCCTCGTCCAGGTCGGCCGTGACGAAGTGCGAGGTCGCCCCGATCAGCTTCACCCCGCGGGCATGCGCCTGGCGATAGGGATTGGCCCCCTTGAACCCCGGCAGGAAGGAGTGGTGGATGTTGATCGCCCGCCCGCGCAGGAACTCGCACAGGTCGGGGGACAGGATCTGCATGTAGCGAGCCAGCACCACCAGCTCGATGTTCTCGGTCCGCACCACCTCGCGCACCCGGGCCTCGAAATCGGCCTTCGTGTCGGGCAGCACGACGTGGGATTCGAACGGCACCCGGTAGAACTCGGTGATTCCGCGCAGGTTGTCGTGGTTGGACATCACCCGCGGGATCTCGATCGGCAACTGGCCGGCGTGCTGGCGGAAGAGCAGGTCGATCAAGCAGTGCGCGGCCTTCGACGCCAGGATGAGCGTACGAACCGGTCGGCCGACCACGTCGAGGTGCCACTCGGCGGCCAGGTCGGCGCCGACCCGGGTCAGTTCCGCCACGATCAGGTCCCGGGACCGCTCGGAGGTGAACTGCAGCCGGATGAAGAACCGTCCGGTGTCGGTGCTGGAGAACTGCTTGAGCTCGGTGATGTTCCCCGCGGCGCGGACCACCGCGCCGGTCACGGCGTGCACGATGCCGGGGCGGTCCTCACAGGTGAGGGTCACCACCCACTGGTCGGCCGCTCCGTGATTGTCGATCGTCTGCCCTGAACTCACCGGGTCAGGCTAGCCCAGCTCACAGATTGTGCCGTTCGTACGCCGGCTCGCGGGTGCCGGCGATCGCGGCACACATCCGGACGACGTCGACCGCCGCGGTGGTGTCGTGCATCCGGATCACCCTGGCCCCCTGCTCGATGCACCACGTCGCGGCGACGATCGTGCCGACCAGCCGTCCCTCCCGGGGCCGGCCGAGCGCCTCGCCGATGAAGTCCTTGTTGGACACCGCCGCCAGGGTGGGGAACCCCAGAGCAGCGATCTCGCCGAACCGGCGGGTCAGCTCCAGGGTGTGCCGGGTCGTCTTGTTCAGGTCGTGGCCCGGGTCGAGGACGATCTGGTCGTCGCGTACGCCCAGGGCGCGGGCCTGGGCGAGTCGGTCGGTGAGGAAGGTGATCACCTCGCCGACCACGTCGTCATAGTGCGGATGCGGATGGCGGGCGTGCGGGGCGGCGAGGCTGTGCGTGATCACCAGGGTGGCCCCGGTGCCGGCGGCGAGCTCGGCCAGCGCCGGATCGGCCAGCCCGGAGGTGTCGTTGATCACCGCGGCGCCGGCCGCGATCGCCCGCTCGGCCACCTCCACCCGGGTCGTGTCGACGGAGATGACGACGTCGCGCGCCTGGGCGATCGCCGCGACGACCGGGACGACCCGGTCGGCCTCCTCGGCGACGCCGACGTCGGGGGTGTCGGGGGAGAACGGCACCCCGCCGACGTCCACCCAGTCGGCGCCGGCGTCGGCCGCCGCCACGGCGGCATCGACGGCGGCCGACAGGGCGAACGTCCGTCCCCGATCCCAGAAGGAGTCCGGAGTGCGGTTGACCACGGCCATCACCGCCGCCCGGCGGTCGAAGTCGAACGTACGACGCCCGATCGTACGGGTGCCGAGGCGCGGCGGGTCGGGAGCGTGGGGAGGGACGGGCACGCCACCATCCCACCACATCACCCAAGGCTGGCTATCCTGACCACGTGAACGCAGACCATAGACCCGTCAGCCTCTCGGGGCATACGGTCGTCCGTCCGGCGCGTGCGGTCTCCCGACGGGCGGGCTGATGGGGTCACTCGCCGGGGACATCCTCCTGGTCATCTTCTTCACGCTGTGCGGGGGCTTCTTCTCGGCGGCCGAGATGGCGCTGGTGTCGCTGCGGGAGGGCCAGATCAAGCAGCTGCGCACCCGCGGCAAGCGCGGCCGCCGGGTCGCCGAACTCGCCGCGGATCCGCAACGTTTCCTGTCGGCGGTCCAGATCGGCGTCACCCTGTTCGGCTTCCTGTCGTCGGCCTTCGGCGGCGCGACCATCGCCCAACGGCTGAGTCCGGTGCTGGCCGGCTGGGGGCTGCCGAGCGCGCTCGCCTCGACCCTGGCGCTGGTCGTCGTGACGATCCTCATCTCCTATCTGTCGATCGTGCTCGGCGAGCTGAGCGCCAAGCGGCTGGCGATGCAGCGCTCGGAGGCCTTCGCGATGGCGCTGGGGCCGGCCGTGGACGGGATCGCCCGGGCGGCCACCCCGGTGATCTGGCTGCTGGAGGTCTCCACCAATGCGGTGGTCCGGCTGCTCGGCGGGCGGCCCGAGGCCAACCGGGAGACCGTCACCGACGAGGAGATCCGCTCGATGGTCTCCGACTCGGCGACCCTGGGTGAGGAGGAACGGCGGATCGTCGACGACGTCTTCGAGGCCGGCGACCGCACCCTTCGTGAGGTGATGATCCCGCGGACCGAAGTGGACTTCCTGCCCGGCGACACCGCCGTCTACCAGGCGGTCCGCGACCTCAGCGGGGCCCCGCACTCGCGCTACCCGGTGATCGGGCGGTCCGCCGACGACGTGCTGGGGTTCGTCCACGTACGTGACCTCTTCGACCCGCACTGGGCGCAGCGCGCCACCCCGGTGGAAGAACTGGTGCGGCCGATCGTCAGCTTCCCGCAGACGGTGAACGTGCTGTGGGCGCTGGCCGAGATGCGCCGGCGGGCCTGCCACATGGCCATCGTCCGCGACGAGTACGGAGGCACGGCGGGCATCGTCACGTTGGAGGACCTGGTCGAGGAGCTCATCGGTGACATCACCGACGAGTACGACATCGTCGAGGAGGAGACCCCGCACGCGCCCGACACCCGCGAGGTGGATGGGCTGACCTCGCTGGAGGACTTCGCCGACGAGACCGGGATGAGGCTGCCCGAGGGGCCGTACGACACGGTGGCCGGCTGGTTCATGGCCGAGATCGGCGAGATCCCGCGCGTCGGGGACACCTGCGAGGCCGACCTGGCCGGCGTCGACGACGCGTCGGTGACCCGCCACGTGGTGGTCGAGGTCGTCGAGATGGACGGGCGGCGGGCGGCCCGGCTGCTGATCCGGCGGGCCGGCCCCGGCGGGGTGCCCGAGGGGGCGACGGTGGAGGAGCGCGCGCCCGAGGGGCGGCCCCCGACGGTGGAGAAGTCCGCGCTCGGCGAGGACCGACCCCAGCCCGCCGAACCCCCCGCCGGGGGGACCGATGACGACGGATGACCCCGACGGGGCCCGGCTGCTCACCTCGCCGGGCGTCGGGGAGGTGCTCGCCGCCGCGATCCGCGACGCCGGCGGGACGCTGCTCGGGTGGCGGATGGACCACGTCGACCACCAGCCGAACCGGTCGACCACCGCGACCTACCGGGCCGAGGTCGGCTGGTCCTGGGGGCAGGCCGGCGAGGTCATCGGGTTGACCGTACGGGTCGGGGGCCCGGACCCGCACGAGCGGGAGTCCGCGCGGGTCTACCGGGACGGCCACGGCAACGAGGTGATGGTGTGGATCTACCCGGCCGATCCCGCCCTGCCCGGGCTGGCCACCGCCGCGTACGCCGAGGGCGTGGCCGCCCTGATCAACGACCACGGGCTGTGGGTGCCGACCGGCGGCGCGCTCGGCGGGCGCCGGCCGATGGTGGAGCCGGCCGACATCCGCCTCGACGTGGTCGGCTACCGGCCCCGGCAGCGGGCCGTGTTGCGCGCCGACGTACGCTCCGGGCCGGAGTTGCGCCGCTTCTATCTGAAGGTGCAGACCCCGGAGGATGCCGCCCAGACCGTCGACCGGCACCGGCTGCTGCGCGGCGCCGGGGTGCCGGCGCCCGAGGTGCTCGCGCTGACCCCCGATGCCGTGGTCGTGCTGGAGGCCTTGCCGGGCCGGCCGCTGACCACGGCGCTGTTCGCCGAGCGGACCCCGTGCAGCGCCGAGGACCTCATCGGGGCGCTGGACGCTTTCCCGCCGGTGGTCGCCCGGCTGCCGCGGCGGGTGCCGTGGACGGAGTCGGTGCACTACTACGTCGGGCTGGTGGCCCGGGCGATGCCGGTCCTGGAGGGGCGGCTGAGTTGGCTCGCCGACCAGGTCAGCCAGGGACTAGCCGGACTGCCGCCGGGCGAGGAGGCCACCCACGGTGACTTCCACGAGGGCCAGGTCCACGTGCGGGCCGGCCGGGTCTGCGGCGTGCTGGACATCGACGGGATCGGGCCCGGCCGGCGGGCCGACGACCTCGGCTGCCTGCTGGCGCACCTGTCGACCATCCAGCGGATGAATCCGGCGCAGGCAGCCCACCTGCAGGACCTGCTGGAGGCATGGACCCCGGTGTTCGACCACCGGGTCGACCCCACCGAACTGCGCCTGCGCGCCGCCGGGGTCGCGATCTCCCTGGCCACCGGCCCGCACCGCAGCCAGGAGCCGGACTGGCAGGCCGAGACGGAGGCGATCGTCGCAGCGGCCGAGGCGCTCGTCCGGCAGGTCGGCTGACTCCCGATCGGCGCCGCGGAGAACGGGGGGAGCCCCCGGACGTGGCGTGCGCCGCCCCGGTAGGCTCGGCCCCATGAGTGGAAATGGTGAGACCGAATCGGGGACTCCCTTCAAGGCTGTGTACTCGGCCGATGCGCTGGACGGATTCGATCCGGCGACGAAGCTGGGCAACCCTGGGGACTTCCCCTACACGCGCGGGGTGTACCCGACGATGTACACGGCGCGGCCGTGGACGATGCGGCAGTACGCGGGCTTCGGCAACGCGAAGGAATCCAACGAGCGCTACAAGGACCTGATCGCCAACGGCGCCCGCGGCCTGTCGGTGGCCTTCGACCTGCCGACCCAGATGGGTTACGACTCCGATGCCCCGATCGCCAAGGGTGAGGTCGGCAAGGTCGGTGTGGCGATCGACTCGATCGAGGACATGAAGGTGCTCTTCGACGGGATCGACCTGGGCCACGTGTCGACCTCGATGACGATCAACGCCCCGGCGGCCGTGCTGCTGCTGCTCTACCAGCTCGTCGCGGAGGAGCAGGGCACCACCGCCGACAAGCTGACCGGCACGATCCAGAACGATGTGCTCAAGGAGTACATCGCCCGCGGCACGTACATCTTCCCCCCGGCCCCGTCGCTGCGGCTGGTGTCCGACATCTTCTCCTACTGCCATGACACGATCCCGAAGTGGAACACCATCTCCATCTCGGGCTACCACATGGCGGAGGCGGGCGCGACACCGGCGCAGGAGGTGGCCTTCACCCTGGCCGACGGCATCGCCTACGTCGAGGCCGCGCTGAAGGCCGGGCTGCACGTGGACGACTTCGCCCCGCGGCTGTCGTTCTTCTTCGTCGCCCGGACGACCCTCCTGGAGGAGATCGCGAAGTTCCGCGCGGCCCGCCGGGTCTGGGCCCACATCATGAAGGACCGCTTCGGCGCCGAGAAGCCGAAGTCGCGGATGCTGCGCTTCCACACCCAGACCGC
>CAZGWN010000050.1:0-30071 GCA_964528755.1 uncultured Propionibacteriaceae bacterium | reverse complement strand
CGGACTTCGGACTTGCTATGAACCGGTGGACTCACCCAACCCTGACACACAGGGAATAAGGAAGACCCGGTGATCGAGTTCCTTGTCGACACCGTAGAACCTGCGATGCAAGCGTTTTCCGAGCGCAAGTACGGAGAGTTGTTCCGTCTCCTGGGAAGCAAGAGGCCAGCACTCACTGCACCGAAGGATAAGCATCGCTGGTCCGAGTACTTCGATTCGCTCATCTCGACCGGAGATACCGGCACGATCGGTGATGTGCTGGACCTCTTGAACTCTCAGGATCTCTTCTCCGTGCCCACACGGGCAGTTAAGCGAGGACGTGAGCTAGAGGAGGCACTACTGGCTCTAGGCCCGGGAGAGGAACTGGAAGAGCCGCGAAAGCTGGTGGAGCATCGGGCGCTGCGCTCTGTGCCGTATGCCGAAGTGCGCGCACTCCGTTCCTACTTAGAAGACAGCACCGTCTTCTCAACCAAACACTCTGTCAAAGGTGCAGAGTTCGACGATGTGATCGTACTTGTCGGGCGCGGCTGGTCTAAGTATGACTTCGCCAAGATGATCGCCGCCCACGCTCCGCAGAGCAAGCCAGAGCTCAAACAGGCCGGGAGCTTCCCACACTCACGTAACCTCTTCTATGTCTCCGCTTCGCGAGCAAAACATAACCTTGCGCTGCTGTTCGTTCAAGAGCTCAGTGATGACGCGGTCGCTGTGCTTCAGGACTGGGCAGGACAAGAGAATGTGATCTCCATAGAGTTCGACGAGGCGGGCGTACCGCGATCGCTCACCGCGTAGGCACTGCCTTGAGAAGCGGGGGACGCAATGCAACCCCTTGCTGCTTCACGTAACGCCCAACAGTTCCAGCAGAAACTGGCAAGACCCCGCTCGCGTTCTTGACGATGCTCCGCGCAGAACACCTCGCGAAGGACCTACGAGAGACCGACATGACCGTCACAGCCGCGATGCAACGCGTCGGCTGGCGCTCCCGCAGTCACGCCACCCCCCGCCTGTTCCGCCAGTACGTTGGCGTCGCCCCTGGTCACTACCGACGAAGGCGCGCACCGGCCGCATGAGCGGGCGGCGACTCGCTACCGCGCGATGCCGAGAAGATCCCTTGTATACGTCCACACCGTCATCCGATGCACGTCGAATCGGCGACAGATGGAGATCACGCTCTCGCCGTTGGCGCGGGCAGTTCGGATAGCGTCTACTTGGCTCTCTGTCAGGGGTGTTCTAGCTCGTCTCCCAGGCTTCGCGATGACGGCCGGCTCGCCCTCGCCGGCACCTTGTGGCTTATCGTCGATGCCCAGTTTCGCCTGATTCCACGCCGAACCGAGCCGCTCGAAGCGCTGCCAGGTGTTCGGTTTGAGTCCACCCGCGTCCACCCGACGCATCACGCTCAGACCCTCGTCCGCGAAAGAGCGGGCGGGGGTTTGAACGTTTCTGGATGCGACGAGTGGACGCTCGCGTGGGCTTACCCTGTTGTTTCGGACGCCTGATGTGGTGGCGACGACCGTGCCCACCCCGAAGGACGCGCCCTGGGGCATGCCGGCGAGGAAGCGGCCGATCATGAGGAGTCCCAGGTCCCTTGCGGCGGCGGAGAACGGGTTGCCGACCACGAACAGGCCGGTGATGGACAGCAGCAGGGCGCGGCGGTTCAGGCGGGCGGCGAGGATCGTGATCGTGGGGGCGCCGATGACGACGCCGAGGGCGTAGGCGGTGATCGCCCAGCTGGCCGTGGGGGGTGCTGAGGCCCATGTCGGCGGCGAAGAGCTGGATGATCCCCATACTGGCGAACTTGCGCGCGACCCGATCGCGAAGGTCCCGAACGCCAGGCCGAGAATGAGCAGCGCGTTCGCCCGCGGCGACGCCGTGCCTGTGCCGGTCCCGACGGCGGGGATCGAGATGGATCCGGTGGATATTGATTGTTGCTTTCTCTCGTGTGGAGCGATGGCAGGGGCGGGGCCGCCACCAGATGCCGGTGGCGGCCCCAATACCGGGGGTCAGGCCTCGGGGTTGCCATGCGCGGCCTCGGAGACCGATCGCCACGCCTCCCAGCCGGCGATGCGCTGCTGGTACTCGGCGGTGGCCTGCTCGATCATGGCGCGGCCGAAGAAGATCCGCAGCGGCGGCTCCTCGGCATCCACGACGGCGAGGATCGCCCCACGGGTCGCAGACGGCACGCCGACCGCGCCGGGACGCACCCGGGCGGCGCGTGCGTCGCGGGCGGGCTGGTAGAAGTCCAGCGGGGTGGAGTGCACGGCCGAGGCGCCGGACCAGTCGGTGGAGAAGTTCGCCGGCTCGATGAGGGTCACGTGCACGCCGAACGGGGCGAGCTCGAGGGCGGCCGCCTGGCTGAAGCCTTCCAGGCCCCACTTGGAGGCGTGGTAGAGGCCGAGATTGGCGTAGGCGTTGATGCCGCCGATCGAGGACACCTGGACGATGTGGCCGGAGCGGCGTTCGCGCATGTGCGGGATGACGGCCTTGGTGACCCAGAGTGCGCCGAACAGGTTGGCCTCGATCTGGTCGCGGGCCTCCTCCTCGGTGACCTCCTCGATCGCGCCGAACAGGCCGTATCCGGCGTTGTTGACGACGACGTCGAGGTGCCCGAAGTGCTCGATCGCCTGGGCGACCGTCGCGTCGACGGCGGCCTTGTCGGTCACGTCGAGTCGTAGGGGGAGCACGGCGTCGCCGTACTTCTCGACCAGCGCGTCGAGGGAGGCGGTGTTGCGGGCGGTGGCCGCGACGCGGTCGCCGCGCTCGAGGGCGGCTTCCGCCCACTCGCGGCCGAAGCCGCGCGAGGTGCCGGTGATGAACCAGGTCTTCATGGTTGCTCGTCCTTCTTCTTTCTCGTTTTGTGGGTTGTTTCGACGCGCCGCTCGCTCAGGCGAGCTGCTGGCCGTCGGGGAAGTCTGTCGAGCGGGACAGGTCCTCCCACTGGGCGGTCTCCGTGTCGAAGGCGGCGCGGGCGTCGGCGACGAGGCGGAGCGCGTCGCTGCCGAGGATGAGGTGGCGGGGCGGGTTCTCCTCGTCGACGATGGTCAGCAGCGCCTGTGCCGCCAGCGCCGGGTTGCCGAGTTGGTTGCCGTTGATCTCCTGCCGCCGGTCGCGGACGGGACCGAAGATCGGGGCGTAGTCGGGGATCGTGGTCTCGACGCGGTTCATGGAGCGTCCGGCCCAGTCGGTGCGGAACGAGCCCGGTTCGATCGAGGTGACGTGGATGCCCAAGGGCGCGACCTCGTCGGCGAGCGTGCCGGCGATGCCTTCCATCGCGAACTTCGACCCGTGGTAGGCGGCAAGGCCGGGGAAGGTGCGCAGCCCGCCCATTGAGGTGACGAAGACGACGTGCCCGGTTCGACGTGCCCGCAGGCGCGGGAGCACGGCCTGGGTGACCGCGATCGCGCCGAACACGTTCACGTCGAACTGGTGGCGGAAGGTGGCGAGATCGGTCTCCTCGAAGGTGCCCTCGACGCCGTAGCCGGCATTGTTGACGAGCACATCGATCGGACCGATCTCGCGTTCGATCCCCTCGACGACGGGGGTGATCGCGTCGGTGTCGGTGACGTCGAGCACGCGGGCGTGCGCGCGGCCGGGCGCGAGCTGTTCGAATGTGTCGACCTGCGCTGGGTCGCGGACGGTGCCGACGACGGTGTGGCCGGCGTCGAGCGCGGTGATGGCGAAGGCGCGGCCGAAGCCGCTGCTGACGCCGGTGATAAAGAAGGTGTGAGTCATGGTGTGCTCCTTTCGAGGTGTCGGCTCACGTGCGATGGGGGATGCGTGATCAGGTGCCTGGGGGCAGGAGCCCGGCGAGGGCGGTCTTCGCGAGGCTGGCGGCGTGCTCGTCGGTGAGCGTGTAGTGCCCGGTGAGTCGGCGGAAGATCAGCGGCCCGAACAGGACGTCGATGACGTCGTCGATCGGGATCTCCGGGTCGGCGTCACCGCGGTCGATGCCGCGCTGCCACAGCTCGGTGATCGCGGCGCGGCGGCCGTCGAGGAAGTACCGGCGGAAGTACGCCGCTCCCGCGGTGTCGTCGACGCAGGCTGCGATGAGCTGGGCGAACACGGTGCCGAGGTCGCTGGCGTAGAACGCGCTGACCCGTCGCACCTGCTCGGTGAGGTCGCCCCTGGTGCTTCCGGTGTCGGGCGGCGGCAGTGCTTCGGCCATCATCCGCCCGAATGCCGTCGCGGCGACGGCGGTGCGGGAGGGCCAGTGCTTGTAGATCGTGGCCTTGCTCGCCCCGGAGCGTTGCGCGATCGCGTCTACCGTCGCGGCGGGCAGGCCACCCTCGCGCAGCAGCTCCTGAGTCGCGGCTATCACTTCCGCGTGGATGCGGTCGCTCCGCGCGCCGCGGGGACGGTCGACGATCCCGTCGTCGTCTGTGCCCTCCGTCATCGGTTCGCCCTCCTGTCTTCGTTGGTCTCGTTGTCACGCAGACCCCGCGTCACGCCTCCACGGAGTGCGAGGGGCATACGCGGCTGGTCAAGGTTGTGTGGGTTGCGCATGCGGAGAAGTCCGGCGGCGATCGCTGCGGCGATCACGATGGCGCAGCTCAACAGCAGCGCCGCGGTGTGACCGCGGTCCATCGGCGGCGCGGCGATGAGCGGGCCGAGAATCTGACCGACGGCGTAGACGGTCGTGAGCACGGCTACACCCCCCGGGCAACGCGCAGGTGATCGCTGATCCCCAGCGCGGACGTGAGGAGCATCGGCCCGGTGACGCGGGTGGTGAGCAATGCCCACAGTGCCGTCGATGGGAGCGCAGCGAGGCCGACGAGGACCCATGCCCCATCGCCCACCCATCCCGGAGCCTGTTGCTCGATGGCGGCGACCAAGAAGGCCGCGGCGATGATGCAGCTGACGCCGATGACCGCGCCGGCGAGGTAGCCGACGAGTTTCACCGTCGCCAGCACCGCGCCACCGCTCGCGCTCAGCCCGGCATCCGTGGTCATCAGCGGCAGGATCGGCGTGAATGCGAATCGCCCGATCCCCATCGCGAGCATCGCCGCTGCCTGCCCGACCACACGCCACGCGTCCCGGTCGCTCAGAGTGCGGGCGACCGCGCCCGGCGCCCGGACGGGCGAGACCATGAGGTCATCCCCCACCCGGGTGTCGCCTCGGCGCTCCGCGGCCGCTTCCTGCAGTTCGCTCACTAGACCGCCTTCGTCAGGTCCTCGAACTCCGCGTCGGTCAGCTCGATCGTGGCGGCAGCGAGGTTGTCCTCGAGGTGGGCGACCTTCGAGGTTCCGGGGATCGGCAGCATCACGGGCGAACGCCGCAGCAGCCAGGACAGCGCCAGCTGCGAGGGCGAGACACCCTTGTCGCGGGCGATCGCGGCGAGTGGCCCGTCGCCCTGCGCGAGCCGGCCGGTGGCCAGCGGGAACCACGGGATGAATCCGATGCCGTTGCGGGTCGAGTAGTTCAGCAGCGCCTCCGACGCGCGGTTCGCGAGGTTGTACTCGTTCTGCACCGACACGATCGGGACGATCCTCGACGCCGCCTCGACGTCGGCGATGGGGACCTCCGACAGGCCGATGTGGCGGATCTTGCCCTCGTCCTGCAGCGCCTTCAGAGCGCCGAGCTGGTCCTCCAGGCGGACGGAGCGGTCGATGCGGTGCAGCTGGAACAGGTCGATCCGGTCGACGCCGAGCCGACGGAGGCTGCCTTCGGCCTGCCGGCGGAGGTAGGCCGGGTCGCCCTTGACGGTCCACTGGTTCGGGCCCTGTCGGGTGAAGCCGGCCTTGGTCGCGATGACCACGTCGTCGGCGTAGGGGTGCAGCGCGCGCTTGACGAGTTCCTCGGCGACATTTGGGCCGTACGAGTCGGCGGTGTCGATGAAGGTCACGCCGAGCTCGACCGCGCGGCGCAGTACGCGCACCGCCTCGTCGGCGTCCTTCGGCGGACCCCACACGCCGGGGCCGGTCAGCTGCATGGTCCCGAATCCCAGGCGCGTGACGGTGAGGTCACCTCCGAGGGTGAAGGTGCCGCTCTGGCCGGCCGTTGTGCCGGTCCTGTTTTCGCTCATGGTCACGTCTCCTTGTTGTCACGATGTTGTCGGGGCGGATGGGTTGTCGCCGAGCGGGCGGGTCGGGTCATCGCCCGCTCGGCGAATCGGGTGTCAGGCGGCGGGCGCGTCGAAGCCGGTGGAGCTGGACACGTCCCGCCACGTGTCCAGCTCCTGACGGACGAAGGCGAGCTTCTCCTCCACGGCGGCGACGCAGTCCGCTCCAAGCTGCAGCCGCAGGGGCGCCATGCCGGAGTCGATCGTCTCGACGATCACCTGCGCGGCCTTCACCGGGTCTCCGGGCTGGCCGTGGTTGACCTGAGTCGCGATCTCCCGCATCTGCCCCGCAGGACCGTCGGCGTAGTCGGCGATCGTGGACTCGGCCGTGTACAGGCTGGAGTCATCGAGGAAGTCGGTGCGAAAGTAACCCGGCTCGATCAGCGTCACCTGCACGCCCAGCGGCTTCAGCTCGGTTGCGAGCGCCTCGGAAAATCCCTCGACCGCGAACTTGGTGGAGGCGTAGATGCCCCAGCCCTGCGCGCCGACGAATCCGCCGACCGAGGATAGGTTGACGATGTGCCCGGCACGCTGCTCCCGCAGCACCGGAGCGACCGCGCGGGTGACGTTAAGCAGGCCGAACACGTTGGTCTCGTAGACCGCGCGGACATCCGCGTCGCTGATCTCCTCGACTGCGCCGAGCACGCCGCGGCCGGCGTTGTTGACCAGCACATCGATGCGCCTGAACCGCTCGATCGCCGCCGTCGCCGCGGCCTGAGCCTGCGCCTCGTCGGTCACATCAAGCGCCACAGTGAACAGCTTGTCGCCTGCCCCGGGGAACCGTTCGGTGATCTGCTCGGGCCTGCGGGCCGTTGCGACGACCTGGTGGCCGGCTGCGAGTGCCTTCTCGACGATCTCCGCGCCCAAACCGCGGTTCGCGCCAGTGATGAACCACACGCTCATGTGGGGGGTCCTCTCGTTGGTGGCGGTCCTACCCTGACTGCCAAGTGAACTGAACGACTAGTTCAGTGTAGATCGAAGACTCAATGCAGACAACCTGTTCATTTCATGGTTATATGTACGCACCGTTCATTTTAGAACGTGGGCGATCCAGAACAACCGAGGAGACCAGCCATGAGCACCACCAACACCACCCAGCCCCGTGTCGCGCTCGTCACCGGCGGAAGCGGAGGCATTGGCGAGGCCGTCGTCGAGCGTCTGATCGCCGACGGCTGTGCCGTCGCCGTCCACTACGCAGGCAACCGCGCGAAGGCCGAGACCCTCGTGGAGAAGATCGCCGCGACAGGCGGCTCCGCGATCGCCGTCGGAGGAGACGTCGCCGACGAGCAGGCCATGCAGGCCGCGTTCGAGCAGGTCGAGGCCGCGTTCGGCGGCGTCGACGTCGTCGTCAACACCGCCGGCATCATGCTCCTCTCGCCCATCGCGACGCTGAACCTCGACGACCTCGACCGGATGCACCGCACCAACATCCGAGGCACGTTCGTCATCTCCCAGCAGGCCGCGAACCGCGTACGCGCCGGCGGCGCGATCATCAACTTCTCCACCTCGGTCACCCGCACCAAGTTCCCCTCCTACGCCGCCTACGCCGCGTCGAAGGCGGCCGTGGAGACGATGACGCTGATTCTCGCCCGCGAGCTGCGCGGCAAGGACATCACCGTCAACGCCGTCGCCCCCGGCCCGACCGCGACCCCGCTGTTCCTCGAGGGCAAGGACGAGCAGACCATCCAGAACCTGTCCAACGCCAGCCCGCTCGAGCGCCTCGGCACCCCGGCGGACATCGCTGAGGTCGTCGGCTTCCTCGCAGGCCCGGCCCGCTGGGTCAACGGCCAGGTCGTCTTCACCAACGGCGGCCTTGCCTGAGACGCGCCGCGCACCCCGCCCGCTATTCATCACGAGTCAGGTCAGGAGCACACCATCATGAGCACCAACATCGTCGTCATCACCGGAGCCTCCAGCGGCTTCGGCGCCCTCACCGCCCGCGTCCTCGCCGAGGCCGGGCACACCGTCTATGCCGGGATGCGCGAGACCCAGGGGCGCAATGCACCCCGCGTCCAGGAGGCCGCCGTCTACTCCACTGCGCATGACGTCGACCTGCGCGCGATCGAGCTGGACGTGAACTCCCAGGAGTCCGTCGATGCCGCGATCGCGCGCATCGAGGCCGAGCACGGCCGTATCGACGTGCTGATCCACAACGCAGGCCACATGGTCGTCGGCCCCGCCGAGGCCTTCACCCCCGAGTAGCTCGCCAAGCTCTACGACGTGAACGTCCTCTCCACGCAGCGCGTGAACCGGGCCGTGCTGCCCGGCATGCGCGAGCGCCGCGCCGGACTCGTGGTCTGGGTGTCGAGCTCGTCGGTGAAGGGCGGCACGCCCCCGTACCTGGCGCCGTACGTCGCCGCAAAGGCCGGCATGGACTCCCTTGCCGTGTCCTACGCCGCGGAGGTCGCACGCCGCGGCGTGGAGACCTCGATCGTCGTTCCCGGCTCGTTCACGAGCGGCACGAACCACTTCGCCCACTCCGGCCGGCCAGCCGACACCGAGGTGGAGGGTGCCTACAAGACCCGGTATGCCGGCCTCCTGGAGCAGGTCTCCGAGAAGCTGGCGGCGCTCGCCCCGGCCGATGCCGACGCCTCGCTCGTCTCGGACGAGATCGCCCGTATCGTCGCCCTCCCCGCAGGAGAGCGCCCCTACCGGGTGCACATCGACCCGGCGAACGACGGCTCGGAGGAGGTCTCGGATGTCGCCGACCGTATCCTCCGGGAGTTCTACGCGCGCGTCGACCTCGCCGACCTGCTCACCGTCGTCAAGGGATGGACTGCTGGTCGGGGCCTCACCGCTCCGACCAGCCCATCGACAGGAGGCACAATCATGACAAACCGGATCTTGCCCACCGCTATTCAGAGGTTCATCGACGCGACGAATGCCGGGGACCCAGACGAGTTCATCACGGCCTTCGCCTCCGACGCATACCTCAACGACTGGGGTCGCGAGTTCCACGGTCACGACGGCATCCGCTCCTGGGACCGCACCGACAACATCGGCGTCAACGCCCACTTCGACCTCGTCGGCGTCGAACCCGGCAGCCAGCCGGACGGGTACGTCGTCACGCTCACCGTGACCGGCGACGGCTACAACGGCACCGGACCCATGCGCTTCCAGCTCAGCGACGGGCTCATTCAACGGTTGACCATCAGCTGACCTCGAATCGCAGAGACACTCCTAAACTGACCTGACGAGCACTCACACGCTCATGACCAACAGGAATCCGCATTGTCGCCCACACCAAGCACTCCCGACACAAGTGCACGCCACCGCGGCCGCGGCCGCCGTCCGGCCGCCGAGGTGCGCGCCGATATCCTGCAGACGGTCGGCGACATCCTGCTGAGTGAGGGGCTCTCCGGCCTCACCTTCGAGCGCGTCTCTCGCGAGTCAGGCGCGAGCAAGGCGACTCTCTACAAGTGGTGGACATCGATCGGCGTCCTCGCGCTAGAGGGCTACTTCCATGCCGTCGAAGACACGCTCGCGTTCCCCGACACCGGGGACATCCGCGCGGACATCACGACGCAACTACACCACTTTGTCGACCTGATGACGACGACACCGGCTGGACGTCTGTTGCTCGAGCTCATCGGACAGTCGCAGACCGATCCTGAGCTCGCCTCGGCGTACCGACGCCTCTATTCCTCGGGACGACGCCGGCTTGCTACCGATCGCCTCAGCCGAGCCCAGGAAGCCGGTCAGGTTCGCCCCGACATCGATGTCCGCGTGCTCGTCGACCAGCTCTGGGGAGCGATCTACCACCGGCTCCTCATCCCAGACGAGCCAGTCGACGCGGCGTTCGCCGATGCCCTCATCGGCAACCTCTTCGACGGCATCACCCGGTAACCGCTCGACAAACGAGCTCCACGGAGCTCGCGAGGCGGCCCGCGCCCACACCGCTCGCTGGAATCAAACGGAGCAAGGGACTGCTGCGCGGATGGGTGACTCATGGCCTGTGACGCCGTGGGGTGTCGCTGGATGGATGTGGACCGTGCCCAAGCCTTTTCCCAAGGAGTTCCGCGGCGACGTTGTCAACGTCGTCCGCAGCTGTGAGAGCGGCCAGACGGTCAAGCAGATCGCGGCCGACTTCGGTATCGCCGGGTCCTGCCTGCGCAACTGGATGGGCCAAGCCGACGTCGAAGACGGTCTCAGGCCAGGCACCACCAGCGCAGAGAATGCTGAGCTGGGTGAGGCGATGAAGCGGATCCGGTTGCTGGCCCAGGAGAACGAGGCCCTGCGCCGGGCCGCGGCCTACCTGTCGCAGGCGAACCTGCCGGGAAAATGATGGACCCGCTCGTGAGCGGGGTGGCCGCCGACGGGATCCTCGTCGCGGTGAGGTGTCGGGTTCTGAGGATCGCGCGCCAGCCCTGGTACCGCTGGCTCGAACGTCTGGTCACCGATGCCGAACTGGCCGAGGCCTACGTGGCGAACGCGCTGTTCGAAGCCCATCGCGATGATCCGGAGTTCGGCTATCGCTACCTGGCCGACGAGGCCCGCGACGCCGGCCACGACGCGTCTGAGCGTTGGGTGTGGCGGGTCTGGTCGAGCAACGGCTGGTGGTCGGCGTTCGGTAACAAGCGCGGCAAGAAGCCCGGTCCGCCGGTCCACGACGACCTGGTCCAGCAGAACTTCAGCGCCGACGCTGCGAACGAGTTGTGGCCGGCCGACATCACCGAACACCGCACCGAGGTTGGGCACGCTCTACCTGTGCACGGTCAAGGACGTGTCCTCCAACCGGATCGTGGGCTACTCCATCAGTGACCAGATGACGTCCCGCCTGGCCGTCGAAGCCCTCAACAACGCCGTCGCCAGACGCACCGAGGTGGCCGGCCGCATTCTGCATGCGGACGGCGGGTCGCGATTTCGGTCCAGAAAGTTCGTCCGTGCCCTGTACCGCCACGACATGGTCGGCTGCCTGGGGAAGGTCGGCGCGGCCGGGGACAACGCGGCCATGGAATCGTTCTTCGCGCTGCTGCAAAGAACGTCCTGGACCGCCACACCTGGGCCACTCGGAAGGAGCTGCGGATCGCGATCGCAACCTGGATCGAGCGGACTTATCACCGACGCCGCCGACAGTCCTCGCTGAGCAGGCTGACCCCGGTCAAGCACGAGACCATCACGACCACACCGGCCACCCAGACCGCCTGAACGAACCAGTCACCTACTCGTGCAGCAGTCCCGTGTTTGTCGTGTTCGTCGTTCGATTCGTGCATGAGGACTCCGGCAGATCGGTGATCCCCGGTATACTCCTGACCGGCTGGTCACCTGCCAGGTGCACGCGCCGCCTCCCGCGACCGGCCTCGCGCGAGCCGCCCGGCCTCCTGCCGAGCCGTCGTTGCCGACCTCGCCTCAGAGCCACCACGCGTCTTGCAACTGAGGTCGAACGTGCGCCAGTCTGCAGCGAGACGTAGATCAATATTTCGGCACCGTCAGCGAGCGAAGGAGCGGACCATGAACGTACGACGAGCTCATATGGTTTCCAAGGGGTACCTACGCGCTTGGGCTGACAGTCGGAATAGTGTCGATGTCATTGACCTTCAGGACAGTCGAGGCTTCAAAACCTCGGTTGAAAGCGCGACGGTCGTGAGCTACGTCTACGATCCGGAGGTTCTGACTGTCGACCTCGAAGGACACTTCTCGCAGGTTGAATCGGCAGGGACTGCGGCTCTTGTGAAACTTCGAGAGGAGACGCCGATCACGCAGGACGAGCAACGAGATGTCGTTGCCTTCCTCAACATGCACCTGGAACGAGGCCGATACGCCGATCAGGCGAAGATAACGACTCCTGCTCTGCTCATCAAGACCAACGGATCGTCCGAAGAGGCCAACCTGAAACTTGGAGACAGGCTTCTGCTTTCACGAAACATGGAGGGAGTACTCGACCTGCGGAAGCTGACACTTGAGGAATGGCCATGGAGGGTCTATGAGGCGGTAAACCTCGTTACAGGTGATGGTGCGGTGCTTCTTTGGCGAGAGACAAAGGACAGTGAGCTCTGCTCAATCACCTTTCCGCTATCGCCAACACTGATGCTAGTCATTGGGCAGGAAGTCGACTTACAGCTGCCGTTCAATGAACTTGTTGTTTCCAAGAGCCGCCGGTGGTTGGTCGCGAGCGTAGGCATGCTCACGAGGGATCCAGAACGGATCGCGGCCGCTCGCAATGCGCAGCCGTTAGGAGCTGGCTAGCCTCGATCTTTCATCGGGGCGGTGATCGCGTCCGTTCGGCTGGTTGCCGGGGTCGTGGATGTGATTCTGGCAGCGGGGTATGACATCGGCCGCGATGCGTCGCGGTGGCGGGGATTTCAACCCGGGGGTTCCTCGGTGTCGTAGCGGTCAGCGGCAGCGGTGGGGTCAGCCGCATGGTGCGGGCAGGGCGCGGAGCGCGCTGATCGCGGCCTCGACGACGCCCGTCCATCTGGACCGGTCGGACAGGTGCAGGATGATGCGTCGCCCATGATGGGCGATGGTCGCGGCGATGGTGAACAGGCGGTGGCGGAGGCGTTTCATCTCCCAGCGGCGTGCTTCGTGTTGCGGGTGGGCGAGCAGGCCTGCCCAGGCGGTGATCTCGTTGGCGAGAGCGACGAGGGCGAGCCAGATGCGGTTCTGGTCGAATCCGTGCAACGGGAAGTTCCGAAGGCCTGTGTCTTTGCCCTCCCGGATGCGGTCTTCGCAGCGTGCTCGGCGGCGGTGCGGCAGCTCGAGGTCCTGCAACTGGCCCCGCGCGGTGTTGGTGGCGAACGCGGTGAGCCGGCATCCGTCGACGTCCTCGAACCGGAGCTGCGCGCCGGGGTGGGGGCGTTCCCGTCGGACGATGACGCGCATCCCCTTCGGGTAGCCGTCCAGGTCGAGGATCCCGGTGAACTCCGCGACCGCGGCGCCCTCGCGGGGCTGGCCGTCCGCGTCGAGCGCGGACTCCCAGAAGTCTTCGGGGATCAGCTTGTAGAGATCCGGGGTGTGGAACGGGAGGGTGAACCCGACCGAGTACGAGACCCCGCGGTTGGTGAGCCAGGTGAGGAACTTCTTCGTCCCGCCCGCCCCGTCGGGCCGCACCAGAACGCTCTTGCCCGGGCGTTCCTTCCGGCCGGGGAGCTGGGCGAGCGCGGCCTTGACGACCGCGATGTGGTCGGCCGCGGTGTTCGATCCCGCGTTCCCCGGGCGGAGGATCCCGGCGATCATCGCCCCGGTGCCGGCCGGGCCGTGGTCGGCGAACGCGAGCAGAGGGTGGAACCCGAACCCGCGCTTGAACGTCGCTGCCGCGTGCTCCTTCTCGGAGTGCGCGGTGACCAGCGTCGCGTCCAGATCGATCACCACCGGCACCTGCGGCGACGCCCCGGCGTTCGGGGCATGCTCACCGGCCAGCGCCCAGGGCCGCTCCCGCGCGGCCTGCCGGGCGATGTCGATCGCGGCGAGCACCCGATCCGCGTCCTGCGCGAGAGCCGCGATCGTGCGGGACACGGTCGGATCCGACGCCACCGGGCCGTAGACACCCGGCTCGGCGCGGGGCGTGGAGATGTCGCAGACCGCGTCCCCGCCGAGGGCGAGCATGATCGCCAGATCGAGGACCACCTTGCCCGGATCATGCACCGCGAACCGCTTCCGCCACGGCGGCAACGCGTTCGACAGGCCCCGGTCCAGGCCCGTCACCCGCACCGTCTCGGTCAGCAGCACCCCGCTCGCATGCCCGACCGCGGGAATCGTCGCGGCGTCGACATGGACACGCGGATAAAGGCCGGTAGTGTTCACCCTGAAGGTGCTCCTCGTTCTGAGCGAATATGAACTCTAGACAAGACCTATTCTCCCAAGCCAGGAGCACTTTCCACCTCTATGCCACGGCCACCGGAACCCTCAACGATGAAATCCCGAGGCTAACTCCTGGCTCCACGCTCGCGGCTCTAGCCCCACCTTGACCCTCATTCTCGAATTATGGTGTCGCCACGATCAGGAAGTCGCCCACCTGTACGGCGTGACGGTTTCGACGCGGGTGATGTCGGCCGGCGGCGGCTACAAGTACCTGCTGCGCACGGTCGCTACGGCTGACGGGGATCGCTCGCTATCGCCTCCACTGACGCGCTACTACGCGAGAAGGGCTCACCGCCCGGAACGTGGATGGGCGCTGGCCTCGCGCCGCTTGGCGGCGGGCAGATCACTGCTGGCGGCCAGGCCTGACTTGCACAGATGATTCTGTGTGGTGAGGCAGATTGCCTTGTCGGGGTGGGTTTGGGTGGCCGTTTTGGGGCGCCGATTGAGGGGGTCGGTGGCCTGCTGGGGGTGAGCTCGTTCCTGCGGAAGGTGAAGACGGCCTCGGGCGTGACTGCGGTGCAGATCGTGGAGAAGCGCAGCGGACGACGTCGGATCGTGGAGCATGTCGGCTCCGCCCACAATGAGACTGAACTGGCGGGGCTCCTCAGCGCGGCTCGGCAGCGTCTGCACGGCCTCCAGGACGAGGCGCTGCCGATCGATCCTGTCCCATCAAGCGCCGCGCTTTCGGGCCCGGTGTTGGACCAGAAAGCCAGCAAGCTGCTGTGGGATGTCCTCACCGGCGCCGACCGTCATCTCGGCTTCGACCACATCGGGGATGAGGTGTTCGCCCAGCTTGTCGGAGCGAGGATCATCGAACCGACCTCGACACTCGACACGATCCGGGTGCTGGGCGACCTCGGTCTGGCCGCGCCGCATCGCAACACGATCGGCAATTGCCTGCGCCGCTGTGTCGAGCGGGACTATCGAGGCCAGGTCGCGACTGCCTGCTGGGCCCACGTCCAGGCCGCTGGTCCGGTCGCGTTGGTGATGTACGACTTGACCACGCTGCACTTCGAAATCACCGACGAGGACCGGCTCCGCAAGGTCGGCATGTCGAAAGAACACCGCATCGACCCGCAGGTCACCGTCGGGCTGCTGGTCACCGCCAACGGGTTCCCCCTCGAGATCGCCATGTTCGACGGGAGCAAGGCCGAGACGAAGACGCTGGTGCCGGTCAAGGCATTCCGGGCCCGCCACAACATCACCGAACTGGTGGTCGTCGCGGACGCCGGGATCTTGTCCGCAGGAAACCTGAACGCTCTGGAGGACGCCGGCTGCCGCTTCATCGTCGGGTCACGTCAGTCACGGGCGCCCTACGACTTGGCCGACCATGTCGAGGCCCACGGGAACTGCTCCCCCGAATGCGCCACGATCGAGACCGGCCGCGACATGGGAATCGGGAAGGACAAGCGCACCCGCCGGGTCGTCTACCACTACTCCGCGGCCCGACTCAGGCGCGAGGAACGCGCGATCAACGCCCAGATCGCCAAGGCCGAGAAGGTCGCGGCCGGGAAGCGGCCCACCGCCCGGGACCGGTTCGTGACCATCACTGGCAACGGGGAAGGAAAGAAGGCAGAGGTGAACTGGGCCGTGATCGAACGGGCTCGTGCCTCCACCGGTGACAAGGGCTACCTCACCAACATCGGCGCCGACGTGATGGACGCGGACCCTGTCCTCGCGGCCTACCACGACCTGTGGCACGTCGAGGCATCGTTCAGGATGGCCAAGAGCGACCTGGCGGCCCGGCCGATCTCATGCCGACGTCGGCATGAGATCGGTTATGCCGATCTCTCGGTTATGCCGATGTTGCGGTCCCTGTGCTGGTCAGGGCCTGTTTCGGGCTGAGGAGGTCGGCATAAGTCGTTCGGCGTGATGCTGGTTGCTTACTCGAAGCCGAGGAGGCAACTGATGGATGTCGATCTGCGCCGGCAGTGGGACGGTCCGCTCGCTGTGTGGGCTGGGGAGGTGGAGGGCTGGCTGGTCCGGACAGGGGTCTCGCCGGGGCGGTCGCTTCGGACGTTGAACGCCCTGGGACGGTTCTCCGGGTGGATGGCTGTCCGCGGCCTGGACGTCTCGGCCCTGTGCGAGGACCTGGTGGATGAGTACATCCGCGATGAACGGGAGCGGTCGGGATGCCGGTTCCCGGCCGCTTGGCAGTACTTGCCGCTGGCCAAGCGGTTCTTCGCGGCCCACGGCGTGATGAGCCTGCGTGGACCGGCCAGCCGTGAGCTGGGCGGGATCCCGCGACTGGACGCGGGACCACTGGCCGGGGTGGTGGTCGAGCTGGTCGGCTGGCTGCGCGAGCAGGGGTATGCCCGGGGGACGGCCCACTCGGTGGCCTGCACCGCGGCGCGGCTCGGCGCGTGGATGCACCGCTCGGGTCACGGTGTCGCGGACCTGGACGCCGACCTGCTGGAACGGTTCGTGATGGCGGAGACGAGCGGGCCGCTCACGCATCCGTCCTCGGCGCGCCGGATCGTCACGATCCGCAGGTTCCTGACCGCGACGGGCCGGCTGCCGGCCGCCGTCGCGACTCAACCGGCAGTGGTCGGACCGGCCGCGGAGGCCCTGGCGGGCTTGCAGGGGTGGTTGGGCGCCCAGCGGGGTGACGGTCCGGGATGGATCCGGGAGACGTCGGGCTGGGTCGGGCCGTTCCTGGACCAGATGGCCGGCCCTGACGGGCAGGTCCGCTGGGCCGAGATCGACGCGGAGACGGTGAACGCCTACGTCACTGCCCGGGGTCGGGGCTACTCGTTGTCGTCGCGGCGTCATCTGGTGAGTGCGATGAGGATGCTGGCCCGTTGGGCCCTGGTCACCGGCCGGCTGGGGACCGACATCCGGGCCGCGATCCTGACCGGGCGCCGCCCGGTCAGCGACGTGCCGAGAGGACTCACGACCGACCAGGTCGCCCGGATCCTGGCGGCGGCGGACCGGAGGAGGGCCAAGGGCCTGCGGGACTACGCGATCGTGGTGCTGTTGTGGCGGCTGGGACTGCGGGCCGGGGAGGTCGCCGGGCTCGAACTCGACGACATCGACTGGCATGCCAGCCGCCTCACGGTCCGCGGCAAGGGCGGGCGGGTCCTGACCCTGCCGCTGCCGGTCGACGTGGGCGAGGCGTTGGTCGCCCACCTCCGCGCCCGGCACCGGGCCGCGGGCCGGGCGGTGTTCGTCGGCTCCCGGACGCCGTTCACCGCCCTGACCGGCAAGGGCGTGTCGAGCGTGGTCGCGGCGCTGGCACACCGAGCGGGGCTGGGCACGGTCCACGCGCACCGGCTCCGCCACACCGCCGCGACCGGCGTCCTGGCCGGCGGCGGGTCGGTGGTCGAGGCCCGCGAACTGCTCGGTCACGCCCGCACCGACACCACGATGGCCTACGCGCGGGCCGACCTCGGGGCGCTGCGCGCGCTGAGCCTGGAGTGGGGGCGGATCGGATGAGCCCGGCACCACTGTCGCTGCGCGACCACCTCGACCGCTACCTGGCGGCTCGCCGCGCGTTGGGGTTCCAGCTCGACACCCTGGAACGGCTGGCCGGGCAGTTCTGCGACTGGCTGGACGCCCAGAACAAGACGACATTCACCGTCGAGGACGCGCTCACCTGGGCCCGGCTGCCCGCCGAGGCCGCCCACTCCTGGTGGGGGATGCGGCTCGGGGCGGTGCGCACGTTCGCCCGCTACCTGGCCGCTCTCGGCCTCGACGTGGAGGTCCCACCCCCAGGCCTGCTGCCGGTCGGCTCCCCGCGAGCCACGCCCTACATCTACTCCCAGGACGACCTCGACACGCTCCTGGCCGCCTGCCCCACCGTGTTCGGCCACGGGCTCCTCGCCGAGACCATGCACACGCTGATCGGGCTGCTCGCCGCGACCGGGATGCGGATCGGCGAAGCGCTGAGGATGGGATGGGCAGACCTCGATACCGACACCCACGCGCTGATGGTCCGCTCCGGCAAGTCGGGCCACGTTCGCCTCCTCGCGCTGCACCCGACCACCACCGCCGCGCTGGCCGCCTACCACGACCTGCCCGCCCGCGCCCGGACCCGGCCCGACCCGGCCGGGCCGCTGCTGGTCTCCTGCCTCGGCACCGGCTACCGCCGCTCCACGATCGAGCTCGACTCCACCCGGCTGGTCAAGGCCGCCGGCCTGGCCCCACGGGCAGGGGCCAAGCCCCGGCTGCATGATCTACGTCACACCTTCACCACGACCCGGATGGCCACGGCCTACCGCGACCGGACCGACCCGCAACGCACCCTGACGCTGCTGGCGACCTGGCTGGGGCACACCAGCGCCGCGCACACCTACTGGTACCTGACCGCGACCCCGGAGCTGATGGCCCTGGCCGCCGCCCGCCCCGAAACCCCCCACGACGCGCAACGGAGCCGACCATGACATCCCTCGCCACAGCGCTGCAGCGATACTTCACACACTACGCCGCCACCGCGCGTGACCTCAGCCCGAACACCATCGCCGCCTACCGCGACACCTGGCGGCTGCTGCTCAAGCACACCACCGCCACCCTGCACATCGAAGCGGACACGATCGACCTGCCCATGCTCGACACCGACCTGGTCTGCCGGTTCCTCGACGAAATCCAGACCGTCCGCGGCAACGCCGTCACCACCCGCAACGCGCGTCTGACCGCGATCCGCGCCGTCCTGGCCCACGCGCTGCCCGACCACCCCGAACACGCCGAGACCATCAGCCGGGTCCTCGCGATCCCACCCAAGCGGGTTGCGCCCAGAACGGTCGACTACCTCACCGACGACGAGACCGAAGCGCTCCTCGCCGCCCCCGACACCACGACCTGGACCGGGCGTCGCGACCAGACACTCCTCGCCCTGGCGATCCAGACCGGGCTGCGGATCAGCGAACTGACCAACCTGACCACCAGCTCGGTCCACCTCGGCGCCGGGCCACACGTGACCTGCCTCGACAAAGGACGACGCCGACGCGCGACACCCCTCACCCGGGCGAGCGTCGCCCTCCTGCGGCCCTACCTGGACGAACGCGCCACACGGCCCGGCGACGCACTGTTTCCCGGACCGCACGGCCAGCCCCTGTCCCGAGACGCGCTCGAACACCGACTCCGCCACCACCTCGCGGCCGCCACCCGGGCCTGTCCCTCACTGGCCAGCAAACACGTCACGATGCACACCCTGCGCCACACCGCAGCGATGCGACTCCTCCACGCCGGCGTCGACACCTCCGTCATCGCCCTATGGCTCGGCCACCAGATCACCGCCAGCACCGACGTCTATCTCCACGCCGACATGACGACCAAACAACACGCGATCGACCGGACACGACCACCCAACGTCACAGCCGGCACCTACACCCCAGCCCCCGACATCCTCACCTGGCTCGACACCCTTTGAAAATGCCGACCCCAGCGGCCCGAAACAGGCCCTGACCAGCACAGGGACCGCAACATCGGCATAACCGAGAGATCGGCATAACCGATCTCCACCGCACCCGCGATTCGATCGAGGCTCATCTCACCGTCGTGTTCGCGGCCCTCGCCGTCGGGCGAACGATCCAGGCCCGCACAGGACTGTCGATCAAGAAGTTCCTGCAGGCCCTGCGGCCATTGCAGTCAGCACTCATCAACACCGGCACCCACACCATCACCGTCCCCCCCCGGCCATCCCGCCCGAGGCCCAAGAGATACTCGACCTTCTCACCAGCGGGGGCGTGCACTAATCTGAGTCAACTCGGGTTTGATCGTGCCGGCGCACGCGATCAAGCGCAAAAGGCGTTGTCCCTGAACGATAGGCGAGCGTGATCGCCGGATTCTTGGGATCATCTCCAGCCCTCATACAACTAGAACGCGGCCGAGTCGCGAATGCCTTTTACGAACTCAAGGGCATCGTGTCCCGGTGTTTCGTGAAGCTTCTGCTCAAGTACAGCTGACACCCACGATGGGCCGTGTCCAGGAACTCCTGGCGCGAAACGCTCTAATTCCCCAACGGGAACCACGCATAGACCCGCGTGCCGCAACCCTGTGAGCAACCTCTCACATGCTTCATAAGCATCGCCTTGCGGTACAGCCTGCAAACCAGACCGCTTCGCCTTGTCCCAGCCAGACTCGGCTTTCAAGATTGCCCGAAGAGCCTCGGCGTCGTTGCGATTGATGATTTCGTTCGGGATGGTGTCGATCCTCCGGAGTAGTTCATCTTTCAAAGTCAGTTTACGCAGAGGCTTCTCGTCGGAGGTCAGTGCCCTGGCTACGAGTCGCAGGTCGGCCTCATACCTTCCATAGTCGCCACCCAAGGATGCAATAATCTTCTCGACGTCGACGGCGTTGCGTAGAACGTCAAAGTCGGCAACAACGATTACTGGCACGCTGACCGCACGTAGAGCATCGACCACGGAAGAGATGCGGGCCTTTCCGCCGCAGTGAGTGAACAGCAACTGAGGCTCTCGCCGGACGGCTCGTTCAGTGTCAGTTCCCGGGAGATGGTCAAGAACTGCCGAATAATAGCGGCAGTCAGCATCACTCTCACAGAGCACTACGGCATCATGGAATAGGCCATCAAGGACGTTGGAATAACGGAGCAAGGGGTCGGACCATAGCTTCTTCACCGCGGCATCGTCGAGAACCGCCGGGTGATTTACGTTTTCCTCCCTGGTTACTCTGACGATGGTGACGGAGGCCCCGCCTTCGAGAGTTCCTTGAACAACATCGGTGCTGTGTGTCGCGATGAATGCCTGCTGCGACTGTGCCTTACTGGCCAGAACCGACCCCAGTCTGCGCGCTTGGGGCGGGTGCAGAAAGGCCTCTGGCTCGTCAATCAGAAGAACTTGATGACGGCCAGCGGCGAGATGCAGGACCAGACCCAGATAACTACGAACGCCATCTCCCTGTTCTTGAAGCTGCGGGAGCGCCTTGAGCGCAGAAATATATCCGTTCGTTGGACGGCCGTCGTCGTGCTCAAAGAGCGGGCGGTCCCCGAGTCTCAGGCTGATCACTGAGCCGCCGTAGCGGTCGACCGTGACACCGAGCCCGAACGCCGCTCTGCTCTCCCGGTCAATCTCACCCTCAATATCAGAATCTAGGTATGCGCGCTGAACCGGATGCGCAGGAATCTGCGTAGAAAAGTCCAAGCTCTGTTGTGAGTCGCCGGCTGAGAGGCGTGACGTGCCATCCGCATGGAAAATGAAGAGTGGAGTCAACAGGTTCAGGTTCCGCTGCCTCCACTGATGCGCGATATCCTGGCTGGTAACTTCACCCCAGTTCTCGATTTGGAAGCGGTTCACGCCTTCCCGATTGATCTGTGGAACGTTGCGGGACGCCCACTCTTGTATGTCGCCATCGATACTCTTCTCGTAGTCGGCGGACAAGATCGCGCGGCCAACATACTGGGACTCTCGCGCCAATCCTGCGAGATCGTTGAGTACTTGGCTTTTTCCGGCATTGTTTGGTCCGACAAGCAACACCATGCCCTCGGCAGGAATGTTAACTTCCCTGTCGTCGCTAAATCGGACGTTCGTAACTCGCACCCGCACCATTTGTATCTCCTTCGCCATCCCGCGTCTGTTACAAAATGCTCGTGCTGCATCAACCGGCAAGCCGTATGCTCATACTTGCGCGGCGTTCGTCGCTGCCGAGGACCCAGTCCACAGTTTGAGGAGAGTGACGATGGCCAGCATGCCCTGACGATAGCTAGCGTCCGTCCCAACGGTGCTTGTTTCCTCGGCAGGCGGGCGGCTGGCCGCGCCACGCACTTCCGCTGTCCACCCCGAAGCAACGGTCGCGACCCCCCCTCAGGCATCCAGCCCTGCTAGCTGTACCCGGCCATGAGGTTGGTTCCGTCGTTGAGGTTGTGAACGGAGAGGACCTCCGGGCTTGGTGGAGATACCTGACGTCTTCACGAAGCGCACGGAGGTCCCATGGCCCGCGCTAACGCCCGTCTGACCGTTGATGGCAGGCGGTTGATCATCGAACGCGCCCGCGCCGGGT
Organism: uncultured Propionibacteriaceae bacterium; assembly: GCA_964528755.1. GTDB lineage: Bacteria > Actinomycetota > Actinomycetes > Propionibacteriales > Propionibacteriaceae > Raineyella. The sequence goes on along the minus strand of CAZGWN010000050.1, from coordinate 8,266 downwards.
GGAAGCATGCGCATGTCGCCGCGGTGATGGGCATCTTCCGCACCTGCGTGAAGCGGTGGCTCATGCGCTACCGCACCGAGGGCGAGGCCGGCCTGGTCGACCGGTTCTCGCGACCGCATACCAGTCCGACGCCACGAGCGCCGAGGTCGAGGACGCAGTGCTCGACCTGCGTCAGAAGGAGCGCGTCGGGCGGGATGAGATCGCTGTCCGGCTCGGCGTTTCCGCTCGGACGGTCTCGCGCATCCTGTCCCGTCACAACGTCGCGCCGTTGCGCGCGCTGGACCGATCATCGGGGAGGTGGTCCGCGCATCGAAGACCACCGCGGTCCGCTATGAGCGGGATCGGCCCGGCGAGCTGGTCCACATGGACGTGAAGAAGCTCGGCAAGATCCCCGACGGCGGCGGCTGGAAAGCACTCGGCCGCGCCAGCGGATCGATCCTGCGAGACCGGAACACCAAGGTCGGGTTCGATGACGTCCACTCGCTTGTCGACGATGACTCCCGGCTCGCCTATTCGGAGGTTCTGCCCGACGAGAAAGGGCCCACCTGCGCGGCGTTCCTGGACGCGCGATCGCCTACTTCGCCAGCTACGGCATCCCCCGCGTCGAGCGGCTCATCACCGACAACGCCTGGGCCTGCAGGTTCTCGCTGCGCGAGGTCTGCGCTGCGCACGGGATCCGGCAGAAGTTCATCAAGCCGCACTGCCCCTGGCAGGATGGCAAGGTCGAGCGCTTCAACCGCGTCTGCAGACCTATTGAGCCTACCGGCAGGTCTTCCTCACCAACGCCGCCCGGACAGCCGCGCTTGCACCCTGGCTCGACCACTACAACACTGGACGACGCCACTCAGCCCTCGGAGGCCACCCGCCGATCACCCGACTGGCACCGACGTGATGTCCCGGTACAGCTAGCGCATCTCTGCCCATGCTCCGCCGCGGGACAGTGAAGCAATCTGCATCCTCAGGTGTCGACACTACGGCGACCGTCAGGACTGACCGTGCCACCGCACGCAACCACCGCCGACCGAACACCTCGATGCTGATGCCAAGCTGTGTCACGACGTGGGCGAGGGGCAGGCCGTCGGCGTAGAGCCGGGCTGCGCCCTGGCGGATCGTGTCCGGCAGTTCCGGCTGGCGTGCGGCCAGTCCCGTCTGCCGGGCTATCTCCCGCACCGTGCTGCGATGCACCTTGAACTGTGCTGCCAGCTCCCGTACCGGCACCCCCGACGCATATCCGACGAGCAGGTCCGCCCGACTGGAGACGCTCAAACGGGTTTGAGACTGACGCGAGTTCTCGCGCACCGGACCCCGCTGATCGGTGATCCGACCATCCCGCGTGCGGGGACGGCGAGCTCGCGATCCCCGTAGAACTCGGGGAATCAACGATCTGAGCGACTTACGGGGGTTTGAGAAGCTGCCACGGAGGTCCACAAATCGATACTTGATGGTGCCTACTCCAACCCCGGGGTGGGCACAATCGCTGTTGTGAGATGGGCCAGGGCGGAATCTTCACCGATCGCTTCACGAGCGCAGTGGCTGGTGCTCGGCGCATCCACAAAGCCGAACAGGCGGATGGCCATGGCGGATGACTCTGCAGAGGGGCGTCCGCTTGAGCACGCGCGCGGCGGAGTTCAGCCACCTGACGTACATGACTTGGCGGGGATTCAAACCCGCTAGCAACCACCCAGAACTCCTGTGAGCACACGCTGCGTTCACCACACAGCGTCATCGAGCCCGCTGGCCTGGCCAGTACAGAACCTGGATGAACGGGCTGACACGGTAACCCGTTCTGGCAGCAAGAGGAACGAGGCGGGCGATTCCGTCGGTGAGGTTCGGTGGCGTCTGCGCCAAGGGCATCAGGTAGACCTCCCGGAAGCCGTGGCGCGCAACCAGTGTCTGCGCCTCGTCGACGTCTGCAATTATGGCGATCACGAACTTCGCCACAACGTTGGCCTGTCCCGCAATCGCAGCGATTGACTCGTCGAGCCGCGTGCGAGCGTCAGAAACTCCCGAGTTCGGGTCCAGTCCCTGGAAGTGGCGTAGTGATCCTTCGCCAAGGGGTTTGGCGGTCAGGGCAGGCAGCGCCTCGGTGGTCCCCTCCTCCGGTGCTGGTGTCGGCGACGCCGTTGCGGACGATCGACAGGCCCTCGATCTGATGCAGATGCCGTATCCGAGCCCAGTCCTCCATGCTGATCACCTTCCCAATCGTGGTCAGGTGGCCCAACGTTCGACCGGCAACAACGGCCTAGATTTCACCCGGCAACGACACGAGCTCTTGCTCCCAATCGCCGAGGCGAGGATTCCATCGTCCTCTTGCTGCAGTGGTCAGCACCGGATCGGCAAAGTGCGCGACCACAGAGAGGACGTCGGCAAACGCTGCGGGAAGCTCGCCTTCACGGTGGGATCGCGTACGCCAGGCGCGGTACTTCTGCTGCGCTCGTTCGTTCATTGGCGTGAGCGTGGGCAACAGAGGTGCAAGTGCGACCTTGCGGTACTCGGAAACGGTCTCAATCGACGCGCGAAGTTCTCCTGCGTCGACCGGGTGGAGTCGAACGAGCGTGTAGACGTCAGCGAAGTCGCGCCAACGGGTGTTGGCGATGCCACGATCGACGGCAGTGACGATCTTCTCTGCCAGCACCATCGTCAGCGGGTAACCCAGCAACGTCACGGATGGCAGGTCGAGGGGCGCGACGCGCGGCAGGTCGATGAAGCGCGGTGCCGGCCAGATCGGGTCGCCGAAGTTCACGTCGATCCCGATCGTCAATCGCGCCGTACCGAGAGTCGCGGTGAGCAGAACGCCACCCTTCAAGACGAAGTTTTCTCGGAACTCGGAGCGCGCGAACCGGGCCAGCAGCCCTTCGAGCGCGTACAGCGTCATCAGCTCCTGCACGTCCGCACCTGTCTGCCGGGCGAGACCGCGAATGGCGATGGCTGCGTCGCCCGCCGGGGTGCCATGTTGCGGGCTCGGGCTCACAGAAGGACCTCCAAGGCATGCTGGATCGCGGGTCTTGCCTTCGGAAAGCTCTCCGCGAGCGCCAGCAACGCACTGGGACTGTTGCCACGCCCGCGCAGCCACCGCTTGAGCGCGTCAAGGGCAAGGTCGCTGCCCCAGGCGTGCCGCAGCCGGAACAGGTCGATCAGAGTGCGCTCGGCTGAGTACATGCCGATGGATCGCCCGCCCGGCAGAACGTGTTCGCCGCGGCCGATGCCGAACGTGTCGGTATCGAATCGGTGCCAGGCGATGGGTGCGTGATGGACGGTGACCGGCTGCGTGCCGCGCGGGATGGCGATGTCGCTCCGTGCGGGGATCTCATCGGTCAGCTCGTGCAACGACAGTGCCGTAAGCAGGCACAGCGTTGCGTCGGGCTTCTTCGCAGCGATCGCGATCCACGCCGCCGTCGTGTCGTCCGCGAGTCCCGATCGTAGGAACAGGCCGGGGGATATGCGCTCGAACTCTCCGGCCTCGATCAGCCGGTCAAGGCCATGCCGGGTGAGGCCCTGCCGTGCCAGGTCGTCGTAGCGGAGCAGATCGGGCAGTGTCGCGCTGTCCATCACTACCTCCTGTTCAGCGGAATCCGTTACAGATAGAGCATACCTGTGATGGTTTCTGACGGGTAGTGCGTAGCGCCGGTTGGTGACCGGACTGGTGACCAAGAAGCCTCCCGAGTGGCACGAATCAGCCCGAATCACGGCGTAGCTGTCGGTAGCCCACGGTGGACTCAACCCCATGAGATCCCTGAAACTACGGGGAACTCCGACGATTCGGGGCTTCGCTCGGACGGGCCAGGTGGCTCTCAGCTCTTCACTGTGCGCCCCGTCCACCACGACACCATCCACTTCCACACCCAGAACGGGCAAACAGGACGAGTCTCCAACCTGTCGCGCATGGACGACGGGAGTGCTTCGCGAACCTGGTGCCATCGGGGTGGGTCACCCCGACCGCGTCATCGCCACCGTCGATCCGCAGGCCCGACACGCCCCACAAGACACAAGAGCGTGGTGCGGAGCAGCGGAGTTCACGCCCTACCGGTCACACCCTCAGTGCTGTCGTTGCAGGGAACGATCGCCCTCGTGCAGGCGCGCGAACAAGTCGAGGAGCAGGTCGAGAGCGGACTCGAGGTCCGGCTGTTCGTCGCAACTCCCCGGCCCGCCGGTGGCTGCCATCGCGATCGCGAGAATGTTCGGATAGGTCGCTGCGACGAAGCGCAACACTGCCGCTCGTTCGGCCGGATCGTCGGGGAGCGCGAGCGCGTCGGCGTTGAGGCAATGGAAGACCTCGTGTCCGCCGCGGCCGTCGAAGCGGACGATGACGCGGGCTGCTCGGTGGGGCGCAGGCCGGTGGTGTCTTCACAGGCTCTTCGCACTTGAGTGGGTGGAGTAGTTGTCGCAGACGACGTGGACGTCGAGGTGGTCGTGCCGAAGTCGGCGGTGGCGAAGCGGCCTGCCGGGGCGGACAGCGTACGCATCCCCTCCAGCGCGTCGGGCGTCGCGATCCCGAAGCACTGGGCGGCGGCCAGCGCGCACGCCGCGTTGCCGACGTTGAAACGGCCCGGCACCCGCAGGCGGGTCTCGTGGACGGCGCCGTCCGCGTCGACGATCTGCTCGCCGTTCACCCGGATCCGGGCGTCCGGGTCGGTCAGGTCACACGCCGGGCAGTCCCAGTCGCCGGGGTCATCGCGCGACGGGTCGGGATGGCGGCGGGTGAGGATCGCCCCGCATGCCGGGCACATTGTGGTGTCCTCCGACCAGGTCGAGGACGTGTCCACCCACACCACTCGGCGGGCGGCACGGGCCACCCACACGATCAGCGGCTCCTCGGCATTGGCCGCCACCAGCGGCCCTTCCTCGCCGGCCTCCTCCAGCGCGGTACGCCAATCGCGGGCCGGCCGCTTGATCTCGTGGTTGCGGTCCAGCCGGTCACGCGAGGAGTTGAGCAGGACCAGCACCTCGGGACGCCCGATCCGGACCACCTCGGCCACCACCCGCTCGCCGGTCTCCGGCACCGCCAGATGCGCGGCCGGGGCCGCGGAGAGGGCCGAGGCCGGCCCGTAGTCGAGGTTGGCCCATCGGCTTTGGTGACCACCCGGCGGGTTTCCCCCGGGCCGAGCCCGGCGCGCTTCGCGGCGGCCAGCAGGTGGCTCGTGGTGGTCTTGCCGTTGGTGCCCGAGACGAGGACGGTACGCCTGTCCTGCAGCAGTTTGGCCAAGGCCTGGGGGTCGAGCCGGGTGATCACCCGGCCGCGATCGAGGCCCCGGCCCCGGGGCCGGCCCGGCGCAGTCGACGAGAGCTCCCGGGATAAGGGGAGAGACATGACCGAAATCTGCCAGGGCCCCCGGGTCGGTAGGATGCCTGGCTGAGGGTCGGGCCGCCCCGGTCCGGGCACCGCCGTCGATCACGGGGAGGATGACGAGGACGGGTATGAACGTCCCACTGGCCGACCTGTTCATCATCTTCTGTGCGGCGGCCGTCATCGCGATTGCGGTGCGTTGGGTACCGCGGCAGATCATCCCCGAAGGGGTCGCACTGATCGCTTTCGGCGCCGCGGTCGGCCCCTACGCCCTGAACTGGGTGGAGCCCGGCCAGACCATCACCATCATGGGCAACATCGGCATGGGCCTGATGTTCCTGCTCGCCGGGTACGAGATCGAGCCGCGCAGCCACTTCACCCGGGACGGGCGCCGCGCGGCGCTGCTGTGGCTGGGGTGTCTGGGAGTGGCCTTCCTGACGGGATGGCTGCTGCGCGCGGCGGGCTGGCAGAACGCCGTCGCCGCGAACGCGATCGCGATCGTGGCCACGGCGCTGGGGACCGTGACGCCCGTGCTCAAGGCGCGCGGCGTCGGGCCCGGTACCCGCCTCGGCGATGCCGTGCTGCGCCACGGAACGGCGGGTCAGATGGGAGCGCCGATCGCGCTGGCGATCATCCTGGGCGGGGAGGGGACGTGGGTCTCGGCCGGTCTGCTGCTGGTGTTCCTGACGGTGGTCGCGGTGTTGTTCGCCGTCCCGGACCTGATCCGGCGGCGGATGGGCTGGCTGGCCGACGCTGTGCGGGCCGGGTCGAAGACCACCTCCCAGATCGACGTACGCATCGTCATGGTGGTGCTGCTCGGCATGCTGCTGCTCACCTCGGTGCTCGGGGTCGATGCCGTGATGGCGGCGTTCCTCGCCGGCGTGGTGATCCGCGAGGCCTTCCCCGACCCGCACTCCGACCTGACCGTGGAGCTGGAGGCGGTCGCCTTCGGTGTGTTCATCCCGGTCTTCCTCGTGCTGGCTGGGCTGAACATCGACCTTTCCGAGCTGGTCCGGCGTCCTTGGATCCCGTTGCTGTTCCTGGTCGCGAACCTGGCGCTGCGGGTGGCGCCGGTGGCGCTCTACAGTCGGTTCGTGGACGGTTTCAGCGTTTCCGGGGCAGCCCAGATTGGGCTCTACACCGGCATCGGCCTGTCGCTGGTCGCGGCGGTCACCCAGGCGGCCGTGCGGGCGGGGACGATGACCGGCCCGACCCGTTCGGCGCTGATCGTAGCGGCCTGCCTGGCGGTGATGCTGTACTCCGCCGCGGCCGGGGCCCTGGGCAGGCGGGAGGCGTCGGCGCGCGTGGCCTCCGATGGCTGAGTCCCACGGCCGCCGGCAGGGTCTCTTGGCGCGGCTCAAGGAGGTCTTCTCCTCGCCGTCCATGTTGCGGTCCATGACGGTCGACATGAATGACGGGGTGGTGGCCACGGCCGGTCTGTTGGAGGGTTTCTCGCAGGCCGGGGCGACCCAGTCCACGCTGCTGACGGCGGCGATCATCGCGACCCTGGCCGGTGGGATGAGCCTGGGCGGCAACCGATACGCCGAACTGGCCGCCGAGCGTGATGCCCAGCTGCGCGTCGTCCGGGAAGAAGCGCTCGAGCTGGCCGAGGATCCGGAGGAGGAGCTGGCCGAACTGACGTCGTTCTATGTCCGCAAAGGACTGAGCCCCGGGCTCGCCGCCCAAGTCGCCCGTCAGCTGATGGAGCACGACCCGTTGGCGGCCCAGATGGAGACCGAGCACCACCTGCCCAACGTCGTGACCCGGTCCGGCGCCCTGACCCAAGGCGCGGACGCGGCGTTGGCCTTTCTGGTGGGCTCGTTCCTGCCTCTGCTGATCAGCGCGTTCATCCCCGGGCGGTTCGACTGGGCCGTGACGCTGATCGTGGTGGCCGCCTCGCTTGCGCTGACCTCCGTCCTGCTGGCCCGAGCCAATCACAGCCCGGTCTGGCGGACGGTGCTGCGGACGGTGTCGGTGGGGCTGTTCTCGCTGCTGGTGAGTTTCCTGGCGGGCTCGCTGCTGGTCTGAGCGTTGCCGGCCCGGCGGCGGCCGGCCCGGGCGTGGGGCCCGCGACCGGCCCTCGCCGGGTCCGGCGATCCGTGGGGCGCCTACTTGGTGGCGGGCTGCGCCAGGACGTCCTTGATCTTGCCGATGAAGGCGTCCAGGTCGTTGGGCGTGCGCGAGGTGATGAGCGTCCAGCCGTTCGCGTCGTCGGTGACCAGCTCCTGATCGACCCAGCTGCCGCCCGCGTTGACCACGTCGGTGCGGATCGACTTGTAGGACGTGAGCGTCTTGCCCTGGGTCAGACCGGCCTCGGCGAGCAGCCACGGGCCGTGGCAGATCGCGGCGACCGGCTTGCCGGCCTCGGCGAAGTCCTTCACCAGGGCGAGGGCACGGTCGTTGATCCGGATCGCATCGGCGTTGAGGGTACCGCCGGGAACCACCAGAACGGCGTAATCGGCGGCGTTCACCTCGTCGAAGGTGGCGTCGGGCTCGATGGTCTCGCCGGGCTCGGCATCCGCGATCAGCGTGCGGATGGGCTCCTTGCTCGGCGCGGCGAGGGTGACGTCGATACCTGAGGCGCGCAGGTCGCGGACCGGGCGGAGCAGCTCATCGCGCTCGGGCCCGTAGTTGGTGGCAATGACGAGGACTCGGGGTGATGCAGTGGTGTTGGGCATACTGACCTTTCCTCTGGCTGATCGATGTCGGGGACGTCCCGACATGTCCATTGTTGTCGGCCGTCGAAAGGCAGGTCTGCCCCCGCCGGGCCCGTCCGCAGGGGTCGATGGCGGGCTGTGATGATCTGTGCTCACCCTTCAGCACCGAAGGGTGCCAGGAACCGTTGCGTGACCATGAAATCGAACTCCACGTCGACAGTTTTCTCGCCGTGGGACGTGGCGCGCCCGGAATGCGCGTCTGAACGGGCACGCCGTGCGCGATTGTGTCCGAGCCGGCTCACGCCGGGCGGGTGACCACGCCGAG
>CAZGWN010000049.1:0-30134 GCA_964528755.1 uncultured Propionibacteriaceae bacterium | reverse complement strand
GCCGGGCGCGGCGACGCCCGGCTGGGCGACGGGTTGACGGTGCGTGGGGACGGCTGGCGGTTCAACCTGCGCCCGTCCAACACCGAGCCGCTGCTGCGGCTGAACGTCGAGGCGACCGGCCGGGCCGCCATGGAGCAGACCCGTGACGAGGTGCTGAGCCTCGTCCGTTCCGGATCCCCGGCCGTACACTGAGGGACGCCCCGGGGGAGTGTCCCCGGGCTCCGGCGCCGGACCCCGGCCCACCACGAGGAGGAATCTCAATGGCTGTCGAGCTGGATCCGGCGGTGCTTGACGTCCTTGCCTGTCCGCGCTGCCACGCACCGCTCGCTGTCGACCACGAGCGTGACGAGCTGGTCTGCACCAGCGATGACTGCGGGCTGGCCTTCCCGGTCCGGCACGGCATCCCGGTGCTTCTCATCGACGAGGCCCGCAATCCGCGCGGCGTCGACACCTCGATCCGCCCCGCCGACGGCTACCCGGGGGAGTGAGCCGATGAAGCGCGTCTTCGACGACTCCCGGCTCGACGACCGCGCCGCCCTGGACAGTTGGGACCCGGCCCTGCGCCGACTCGCCGAGTGCGGCGCACGACTGCGGACGGAATGGGCGCAGGCCGCCCAACGGGTGCTCGCCCTCGCCGAGGAGGATCGGCCCCGCGCAGTGATCGCGGTCGGCTCCGAGGCGCGGCTGATCCGGTCGGTCCTCGAACCGGTCTGCCCGGTCCCGTTCGTCGCCTGGCCCCGGCAGGGCCTGCCCGGTTGGGTGGGCTCACTCGACCTGGTCGTCATCCTGGCCGCGGAGGGATCCGATCCGGCCGTGATCGAGACGGCCCAGGAGGGCACCCGGCGCGGCGCGCGGATCCTCATCGCCGCGCCGGAGGCCTCCCCGGTGGCGGAGTTCGCCGCGTCCCGGTCGACCACCCTCGCACCGACGACGACCCGCGACCCGCTCGCCGCGGTGATGGTCATGCTCGCCGCGCTGCACCAGCTCGGACTCGGTCCGGAGGTGTCGGTGGAGTCCATCGCCGATGCCGCCGACATGGTGGCGGAGGAGTCGTCGCCGTTCGTGGATCTGTCGGCCAATTCCGCCAAGACCCGGGCCTGCCTGCTCGCCGATGCCCAGCCGCTGGTCTGGGGCGGATCGGTGCTCGCCGCCCGGGCCGGTCGGCGGATCGCCTCGTCGTTGCGCTCGGTCTCCGGGCGGGCGGCTCTGGCCGCCGATGCCCGGGATCTGCTGGCCGTGATCGAGGCGGCCGAGCCCACCGACGTGTTCGCGGACCCGTTCGAGGACGACCCGTCGGCCGACCGACGACCGGTGCTCATCGTCTGCGACGACGGTGACACCGGTGACGACGTGTCGCGTCATCGCGGCGAGCTGCGGGTCGCCTGCCGCCGCTTCGATGTCCGCGAGGAGGCCCTGGAGGCGGTCGAGGGGGAGGACCTTGCCCGCTACGTGACACTCCTGCAGCAGGGCCGGTTCGCCGCCGCGTACCTCGGTCTGGGTCTGGGAGTTGCCGCGGAGACCGTCCTGCGTGGTTGACTGCTCCCCGTGAGCACAGAGGGTGGGACCCGAGCAGTCATCGCGGCACTGTCCGCCAACATCGCCATCGCCGTATCGAAGTTCGTCGCCTGGGGCCTGACCGGCGCGTCGTCGATGCTGGCCGAGGCCATCCACTCGGTGGCCGATTCCGGCAACCAGGTGCTCCTGCTGATCGGCGGTCGGGCGGCGACCCGTCCGGCCACCCCCAGTCACCCGTTCGGGTACGGGCGGCGGCGCTACCTGGCGGCGTTCGTCGTCTCCATCGTGTTGTTCTCCCTGGGCGGCGTCTTCGCCCTGTACGAGGCCTGGCACAAGCTGGAGGAGACCCTGGCCGGGCATCCGAACCAACTGCTGGAGTCGCGGTGGTGGTGGGTGCCGATCGTCGTCCTGCTGGTGGCCATCGTGGCTGAGGGGTTCTCCTTCCGGACCGCCCTCCACGAGACGCACCGGGCCAGGGGCTCGCTGCGGCTCACCCAGTTCATCCACCGGGCCAAGTCCCCCGAGCTGCCCGTCATCCTGCTGGAGGACGCCGGGGCGCTGCTCGGCCTCGTCTTCGCCCTCGTCGGCGTGACCCTGACCAAGATCACCGGGATCGGCTACTTCGATGCGGCCGGCACCGCCATGATCGGCCTGCTGCTCGTCGCCATCGCGGTCTTCCTTGCCGTGGAGATGAGTTCGCTGCTGCTGGGTGAGTCCGCCACCGACGAGAACATCCACCGACTGGAGCAGGCCGTCCGCACCACCTCGGGGGTCGAGCGGCTGATCCACATGAAGACCGTCCATCTCGGCCCCGACGAGCTCCTGGTCGCGGCCAAGGTGTCGATGCGTCCCGGGCAGAGCGTCGAGGACGTCGCCGCCACCATCAACCGGGCCGAGGAGGCGATGCGCCGCGAGGTGCCGATCGCCCGGCACATCTTCATCGAGCCCGACATCTACGACTTCAACTTCAACGACCCCAAGCTGGAGATCACCGGCCGTTGACCCCCGGGTCGGGCGGCCGTGTCCCCTCAACCGGCCAGGCCGCCCGCCCAGGTGCTCGCCCGGGCGATCTCCCCCTCGACCAGTTCGTCGGTCGGCGTGACCCAGAAGGACTCGCCCTGTTCGGCCCGGACACCGGTCCGCTTGAGCCGGCGGACCGCGTCCTTGCTCGCCCGGCCCATCCAGCCGGCCGACTTGAGGGTGGTGTCGAAGGTGACCACCCGCGTCCCGGCCGGGATGGAGGCGGTCTGGATCCACTCGGCCAGCCCGCGATCGGCCGCCCCCTCGATGGGTCGGCCGGTGGCCTCCCGGGCCTCGCGGGCGCCGGGCGTCGAACGCTTCGTCGCGAGCTCACGACTGTGGGCGCTGGGTAGTTTGCCGCTGTGCGTGGGTGCGCCGAGCAGGACCAGGTCGGTGCCCTCGGGCAGGGTGGTGGGGGCCGTGCCCACCGGGAGCAGGCTGGCGCCGGGCAGGCCGTCGGCGATCGCCTCGGCGACGCGGCGGGTGTTACCGAAGCAGGATTCGACGATGATGACGGGGCTCATGGTGACTCCGGGGTGATCGATGCCCACCGGTGATGGGACTCGGCGTATCTTCGATGAAACGCCATCTCCCTTTGAGGGTACGCGGTGGTGGTCCGCCGTCCCGGGCGCCCGGGTGAGGCGGCAGGTAGCATCAGGCCCCATGGACTACCGCGTCGCTGACCTGACCCTGGCCGATCTCGGCCGCCGCGAGATCACCCTGGCCGAGCACGAGATGCCCGGCCTGTCGGCGCTTCGCGAGCAGTACGGGCCGGACCGGCCGTTGGCCGGCGCGCGGATCGCCGGGTCGCTGCACATGACCGTGCAGACCGCGGTGCTGATCGAGACCCTCGTCGCCCTGGGTGCCGAGGTCCGCTGGGCGTCCTGCAACATCTTCTCGACCCAGGACCAGGCTGCCGCCGCGGTCGTCGTCGGTGCCGGCACGCCTGAGGATCCGCACGGCCCGGCGGTCTTCGCCTGGAAGGGCGAGTCTCTGGACGAATACTGGTGGGCGGCCACCGAGATCTTCCGGTGGCCCGACGGCCGCACGCCGACGATGATCCTCGACGACGGTGGCGACGCGACCCTGCTGGTCCACCTCGCCGCCGACCACCAGGCCGCCGGTACGCGGCCCGACCCCGCCGACGCCTCCTCCGACGAGGAGCGCGCCCTCTTCGGCGCGGTCGCCCGCTCGCTGTCCGAGCGTACGGTCGACTGGCTCGCCGTCGCCGCCGCGATCCGTGGGGTCACCGAGGAGACCACCACCGGGGTGCACCGGCTCTACCAGCGGGAGGCCGCCGGCACGCTGCGCTGGCCGGCGATCAACGTCAACGACGCGGTGACGAAGTCCAAGTTCGACAACATCTACGGTGTGCGCCACTCGCTCATCGACGGGATCAATCGCGCCACCGACGTGCTGATCGGTGGCAAGGTTGCCGTGGTCTGCGGCTACGGGGACGTCGGCAAGGGCTGCGCCCAGTCCCTGCGCGGACAGGGCGCCCGCGTGATCGTCACGGAGGTCGACCCGATCTGCGCGCTGCAGGCGGCGATGGACGGCTACCAGGTCGCCCGGCTGGACGAGGTCGTCGCCGAGGGTGACATCTTCGTCACCGCCACCGGCTGCTGCGACGTCATCTCGGCGGCGCAGATGGCCCGGATGAAGCACCAGGCGATCGTCGGCAACATCGGCCACTTCGACAACGAGATCGATATGGCCGGGCTCGCCGCCTGGCCCGGAATCGTCCGGACCCCCGTCAAGCCGCAGGTCGACGCCTGGACCTTCCCGGCGGGCGCCGGGGTGGACGGGGACGACGTCGCCGAACACGCGGTGATCGTGTTGTCGGAGGGGCGGCTGCTCAATCTCGGCAACGCCACCGGGCACCCGAGCTTCGTCATGTCGAGCTCGTTCACCAATCAGGTGCTGGCCCAGATCGAGCTGTGGACTCGGCCGGAGGCCTACCCGGTCGGGGTGCACCGGCTGCCCAAGCAGCTCGACGAGATGGTCGCACGGCTGCACCTGGACGCCCTCGGCGTACGCCTCAGCACCCTGAGCCAGCGGCAGGCCGACTACCTGGGAGTGCCGGTGGAGGGCCCCTACAAGCCCGACTTCTACCGCTACTGATCCGGGGCGGATGACCGTGGAAACCCCCGCCGAGGGGCTCGGTGCGAATCTGCCCGGCCCCCGCCCGCCGATCTATCCCGGCGTCACCTTCGACGAGGTACGCGACGCGTCCGGGGTGCTGCGGCCCGGCTGGGCGGAGCTGACCCGGCTGGCGCAGGCGGGCCGGTCGCTGCCGACGGACTGGGCGTCGTTGCAGGCCGAGGTCGACCGGCGACTGGCCGACGACGCGGTCACCTTCCGGCCGTGGAGCGCCCGCACGGTCGCCGACCCCGAGTCCGACGATCCGGAGTCCGCCGCGCCGGTCGACGAGGTGTCCGAGCCGCAGCCGTGGCGTCTCGACCCGGTCCCGGCCGTGCTGCACGCGCGGGAGTGGTCCGATCTGGAGATGGGGCTGGTCCAGCGGGCCGAACTCCTGTCCGCCCTGCTGGCCGACCTGTACGGACCACGCCGGCTGCTCGCCGAGGGGGTGCTGCCGCCGGAGGTGGTGATGGCCCACCCCGGCTACCTCCGCCCCCTGATCGGGTCCGGCGTCGCCACGGGCCTGTTCATGGCGGGGATCGGCCTGGGGCGGATCGGCGACGGGAGTTGGCGGGCCCGGTCCGTGCAGACCCAGGCGCCGGTCGGGGCGGGCTACGCGATGGAGAACCGTCGGGTGCTCTCCAGGGTGCACGCCGGCCTGTACCGGGCCGGCAACCTGGTCCGGCTGACGCCTTTCTACCAGGCGATGCGGGCAGCCCTGGTCGAGGCCGGGCCGCGCGAGGTGGAGGATCCGCACGTCGTCGTGCTCACCCCCGGGACCCACGCGCCGACCGCCTTCGACCAGGCCTTCCTGGCCAGCCGGTTGGGCTTCCCGCTGGTCGAGGGCCGTGACCTCGTCGTCCAGGACGGTCGGGTCTGGTTGCGGTCGGTCGACCGGCTCGAACCGGTCGACGTCATCTTCCGCCATGTGATCTCCCGGGCCACCGACCCGCTCGAGTTGCAGGCCGGATCCCGACTCGGCGTCGCCGGCCTGACCGAGGTGGTCCGCCGCGGGGCGGTGTCGGTGGTGAACGCACTCGGCGCCGGGGTCCTGGAGAACCTCGCCCTGGCTGCCTTCGACGACCGGATCTGCCGCGCCCTGCTCGACGAACCGTTGCGGCTGCGGTCCTTTCCCACCTGGTGGTGCGGGGATCCGTCGGCACGCAGCCGGGTCCTCACCGGGCTCGCCGATCTGCGGGTCGTCCACCTGCCGACCGGGCAGACCTGGGAGGGCCCCTTGCTGTCGGCGGACCAACGGGCGAGCCTGGCGGACCGCATCGACACCCACCCGTACGCGTACGCCGGACAACAGCCGATGCCGCTGTCGACCACCCCCACGGTCGTGCGGGGCGAGCTCGCCGCCGAGCGGTTCCACCTGACCACCTACCTCATCCGGCACGGCGCCACGTACGCGACGCTGCCCGGCGGACTCGGCGAGGTACACGAGGACCCCCAGCCGACGTCGCCGGGGCCGGGCGGGCTGACCGGCCGGCCGACCAAGGACCTGTGGATCGTCCAGGGGTCCGATGTCCCGGCGGCCGGTGAGTCCCCCCGCGACGTCGTCGACGAACTCATCCCGGGCAACCTGGCGATGGTCCCGCGGGTGCTGGACGACCTGTACTGGATGGGTCGGTACGCCGAGCGGGCCGAGGACACCGTCCGCCTCATCGCCGCCACCCACCACGTCCTCGTCGAGACGAACATGGTCGCCGGACCAGGCAGCGCCGCCGACGTGCTGCTGCGGGCACTGTTCGCCCAGACCGGCACCCCCCGACCCGCGGCCGGCAGCAGCGGGCTGCGGCAGTTGCGCCGACTGCTGATCGACTGGTCCCAGCGGGGAACGGTGGCCCGGTCGCTTGCCCGGCTGAGCTATGCCGCCGACGGCGTCCGCGACCAGTTGTCCCACGACGTGTGGGTCGTGCTCGCCGGGGCGGAGCGGGCGCTGGCGGCGCTGCGCCGTGCCGACCCGGAGGACTCCAGCCGGCTCGCCGACACCGCCGCGGCCGGGCTGGTGTCACTGCTGGCCCTCAACGGGATCACCGCCGAGAACATGGTCCGCGACTCCGGCTGGCAACTGCTCGACGCCGGCCGCGGTGTGGAGCGGGCGATCCAGGTCGTCGGGCTGCTGCGCTCCGGGCTGACGATGCCCGGGCGAGGCGACGGCGACTGGGACTCGCCCACGAACCAGATGGTGCTCACCGCCGTGCTGACCGCGGCCGAGAGCATCGTCACCCACCGGCGTCGCCACGGCGGTCGGACCGAGTTGGCGACCGTGCTCGACCTGCTCGTCGCCGATGTCGCGAATCCGCGGTCGGTGGCGTTCCAGGTCGCCCGGATCCGGGCCGCGCTGGCGCGGCTGCCGCATGCGCCGGCGAACGGGCGCCCCCAGCGGCTGCTGGACGAGCTCGCCGACCTCACCTCTGTGGCCGCGGTCGCGCGGGTCAGCGACGTGGAGACCACCGTCGAGCCCCCCGTCCTGGCGTCGATCGCCCGCGCCGACGACCACCTGGCCGAGGTGCGGCACCGGCTGCACCGCCTGTCCGACGCCATCTCCGAGGCCTACCTGCGGCCCGAACCCGAGCCGCAGCCGATGTGGGTGGTCGCCGATCTGCCGATCGGGCCGGCCGGGGGCGGCATGTGAGGACCTATCGGATCCGCCACGCCACCGAGTACCACTACGAGGGCGGGGTCTCCTCCAGCTACGGCCTGTGCCACCTGACGCCGCGCGATTCGGCGCGCCAGCGGGTGCTCGGGCATCGGGTGAGCGTCACGCCGGAGCCGGCCGAGTCCAGCGTCGAGATCGACGTCTACGGCAATACCCGGTTGTGGTTCCATGTCACCGCCGAACACGAGACGCTGCGGCTGGTCGGAACCACCGACATCGTCGTGGCCGAGCAACATCTCGACCCCGATCTGCTCGGGGCGCGGTGGGAGGACTGCCGCCCGGCGGATCGGCACGACCGGGCGGACTGGTGGCAGGCGATCGACCTCACGCTGCCCTCTCCGCGGGTGGACATCCTGCCCGAGGTCGCCGCATATGCGGCGGTGTCCTTCGCGCCGGGCCGCCCGCTGGGCGAGGCGGTCGCCGAGCTCAACCATCGGATCCACGCCGACTTCACCTACGACCCCAAGGCATCCACCGTGACGAGCCGGGTCGGCGACCTGCTGCGGACCCGCGCCGGCGTCTGCCAGGACTTCTCCCAGTTCATGGTGTCGTGCCTGCGGTCCCATGGGCTGGCCGGCCGATACGTCAGCGGCTACCTGGCGACCCTGCCGGCGCCGGGAAGACCGCGCAACATCGGCGCCGACGCCACCCACGCCTGGGTCGGCGTGTGGGTGCCCGGCGCCGGCTGGTACGACGTCGACCCGACCAACGACCGGCCCGTCGACGAATCCCACGCGGCGGTGGCGTGGGGACGGGACTACTCCGACGTCGCGCCGGTGCGCGGGGTCATCTTCGGCGACGTCACCGGGTCGTCGATGGAGGTCAGTGTGGACATGGCGCCAAGGGACGAGTCGACCTTCCCCGCGCCCTAGGCCTCCCGGGTCGGGCGGCGGCCTCAGCGTCCGGTGTGGCTCAGGACTTGTCGTCCTGGAGCGTCTGCCAGATCTCCTTGCACTCGGGGCAGACCGGGAACCGGTCGGGATTGCGGGAGGGCACCCACACCTTGCCGCACAGGGCGATGACCGGGGTCCCCATCACCATCGCCTCGGTCAGCTTGTCCTTGGGAACGTAGTGGGAGAACCGCTCGTGGTCGTCCTCCTCGTAGCGGAGGTCCTCGTCCTCCTGGGTGCGTTCCTCCACGATCGTCTGCGCACCGGGGCTCAGCTGCTGGCTCATGGGTCGATTCTAGGCGGGGGGTCGACGGGGCGGCGTCGCTCCTGGGTCCCGGCGACCGGCTCCCCGAGGGTGAGCACGGCCCGATCCGCCCAGGCGACCCAGGCGCCGGCCGCGATGGCGTCGAGGATGTCGAGGTCGTCCAGACCCGCGGCGTGGAGGGCGGCGAGGTGGTCGGCGTCGAGCGACACCGGAGTGGTCGCCAGGGCGGCGACCGCGGCGGTCAGCGCGGCCCAGAGGGGACGTACGGCGGCGTCGGCGATGAGTGCGCCGGGGCCCTCCTCGAGCAGCTTGTGCACCTCGCCACGGCGGTGGGAGTGGTGCGCTGCGAAGCGGGCGTGTTCGGAGGCCGCATAGACACCCCCGTCGACCCGGGCGACAATCGTCGCGGCCAACTCGCGTTCCCCGCGGGGCAGGCCGTCGCGGGTGGAATGGAAGATGTCGAACTCCGTACGCGTCCTGGCCTCGAGCAGATCCGGGTCCTCGGCCAGCAGCCGGTAGTGGGGATCGTGCGCACGGGAGGGCTGCAGCAGGCTGTGGCGCTGGCGGGCGGTGAGTGTGGCCTCGGCGGGCGGGTCCAGCCAGGGCCTCCAGTCCAGCGGGCCGTGGGTGAAGTCGTCCCGGCGGACGCGGGCGGTGCGCGACGATCGGGAAGCCGGCGTGGTCGTCATGCCGCGCCGTCCTCGGCGAGCAGGTGCAGGCCGTGGACGAGGCGGATCTGGTAGCTGAGGAAGCCGATCGTCTGGGTGATCGTCACGATCCCCTGCCGGTTCCACCCGGCCGCCGTCAGGGCCGCCAGGTCGTCGGGGCGTGCCCCGTCGGGTCTCAGCACCGTCAGGTGGGCGTACGTCAGGGCGGCGGACGTACGCTCCCCGAGCAGGCGCCGCAGGCCCCCGGAGAGAACCGGTCCGGGGCCGGCGACCGGGTCCCGGGTGCCCTCGTCGCGGATCGGCGCCACCCAGTGCGGTTCGAGGCTGCCGAGCAACTGGGCGTAGTGATCGGTCACCAGATCGGCACGGTGCAGCGCGGCGACGTACGTGGCGATGGCGAGGCGATCCTGCCGGCCGACCCAGCCGCCGGCCTGCGGCCCGAAGAGCAGGTCGTGGGTCCGCTGGGTCTGCTCACGGGCGGCCGGACGGAGCCTGCGCAACTGGTCGAGACGGCTGCCCGGTCGGACGCCGGCCAACCGGTCGACGACGTCGGGGTGGGCCCGGGCCTGACGGACGGCGGCGGAGATGGTCATGAGGGGCTCCTCTCTCGGGGCTCGGCTGCCCCGGGAGGCCCCGGCGAACAGCAATGCCTACTCGTGACATAGAGTATAAGTGCCTCTTCGGGTCACATGTGGCTCGACCTAATCATCGGGGCGCGTCACGCCCCGGAAGGGACCGTCCATGAGCAGCCTGCGCGAGTACCTCGCCCAGAAGAAGACCGCCGTGCAGGCCCGTCGGCGGGCAGCAGCGGAGGCCGGCTATCCGGCCCAGCAGATCAATGCCCGGGTGACCGCCGAGGGCCGGTCCGGGGTCCGGCGGATCCGGATCCGCGATCATCAGGTGCTCAGCGACAGCGGGCCGGATTTCGCCGGGTACGACCTCGGGCCGGGATCGCCGGAACTGCTGGTCGGTGTGCTGGGCAGCTGCCTGACCCACATCTACCTGATCAAGGCCGCCGAGCTGGACGTTCCCCTGGACTCGCTGGCGGTGAGCGTCGGCGGGCACCTGGATCCGCGCGGCGGACTGCCGGAGTTCCCCGATGTCCCGGTGGAGCCACAGGGGATCGAGTACCGGGTGGAGATCGACTCCCCGGCCGACGATGCCACCCTGGAGGCGTTGCGCGTCGAGGTCGAGCGGGTCTGCCCGGTCCTCAACCTGCTGACCCGTCCGCAGACGATCACCGGGACGGTGGATCGCGTGGGAACGCCGGTCGCGGGGTAGGGGCTGGGCGGACGGGTCTCGCCACCTGCCTCGCCTACCATGGGGCCAGTGAGTGCTCCCTTCCCCGAACCGCCCGACCTCCGCTCCCGCGGGCTGTCGCCCGCCTTCCCGGACCGGGCCGCGTGGGGCACCGTCAAGAGCCTCCGCGCCTGGCAGGCCGCGGCCCTGGAGCAGTACCGCGCGTCGGAGCCCCGTGATTTCCTCGCTGTCGCCACCCCGGGGGCCGGCAAGACGTCCTTCGCGCTCACCGTGGCCACCGACCTGCTGCGTCGCCGGATCGTCGACCGGCTCGTCGTGCTCACCCCGACCGAACACCTCAAGACCCAGTGGGCCGCGGCCGCCGATCGGATCGGGCTGGCGCTCGACCCCGACGGTTCGGCCGGGCGCGCCACCGGGCACAGTTTCGTCGGGACGGCGTTGACGTACGCGGGAGTCGCGGTCAACCCGAATGCGCTGCGAATCCGCATCGAGTCCCACAACACCTTGGTCGTCTTCGACGAGATCCACCACGCGGGCGACGCGCTGAGCTGGGGCGAATCGGTCCGGGAGGCCTGTGAACCGGCCCGGCGCCGCCTGGCGCTGACCGGTACTCCGTTCCGCTCCGACGCCAATCCCATCCCCTTCGTAGCGTACGAGGACGACGGCACCGGCACCCTGCGTTCCCGGGCCGACTACGAGTACGGGTACGCGGAGGCGCTGGCCGACGGGATCGTCCGGCCGGTGCTGTTCATGGCCTACTCCGGCGACATGCACTGGCGGACCAACGCCGGCGACGAGGTCAGCGCCCGGCTCGGCGAACCGATGACCAAGGACATGATCTCCCAGGCGCTGCGGACCGCCCTCGACCCCGACGGCGCATGGATTCCCGCGGTACTGCGCGCCGCCGACACCCGACTGACCGAGGTCCGCGCCGGGGTCCCCGACGCCGGCGGCCTGGTGATCGCCAACGACCAGGCCGACGCCCGGGCATACGCCAGGATCCTGCGGCGGATCTCCGGGGAGAGCCCCACGCTGGTGCTGTCCGACGACCCGAGGTCCGGCGGCCGGATCGGGGAGTTCGCCGCATCGAACGACCGATGGATGGTCGCGGTCCGGATGGTCTCCGAGGGTGTCGATGTGCCGCGCCTGTCGGTCGGGGTGTACGCGACGATGACCGCCACGCCGTTGTTCTTCGCCCAGGCGGTGGGCCGGTTCGTCCGGGCCCGGTCCCGCGGGGAGACCGCAACGGTGTTCGTGCCGAGTGTGCCCAGGCTGCTCACGTACGCCTCCGAGATGGAGGTCCAGCGCGACCATGCGCTGAAGCGCCGTACCCCCGACGAGGCGCAGTTGCTGGCCGACGCGGCCCGGGAGCAGAACACCGCGGACGCGGACGTCGACGGGGAGAAGCATCAGTTCCAGGCACTGGCCTCCGAGGCCGATTTCGAGAAGGTGCTGTACGACGGCGGCGAGTTCGGGCTGACCACGATGGCCGGTTCCGCCGAGGAGCAGGAGTACCTCGGACTGCCCGGGCTGCTCGACCCGACCCAGGTCCGGGACCTGCTGCAGCGCCGGCAGGCCGACCAGTTGGCCCGCTCCCGCGAGGAATCCGCCGACGGGTCGGCCACGGCGCGGCAGGCCGCCGACCGCCAGGTCCACCAGGCCACCCACCAGCGGCTGCGCGCCCTGCGCAAGGAACTCAACACGTTGGTCGCCGCCTGGCATCACCGCACCGACCTGCCGCACGGGGTGATCCACACCAAGCTGCGGGAGGCGACCGGGGGGCCGCCGTCGGCGATCGCCGACGAGGAGACGCTCACCCGGCGGATCGACTTGATCCGGCAGTGGGCCGTCACCGGGTCGGGGCCCCGCTGACGGCCGCGGCGAGCGCCTACCGGTGGTCCATCGTGTCGGGGTGGAGCCCGACCCGCTCCCCGTTGTCCAGGCCGGCGATGGCCTCGAAGTCCTCCCCGGTCAGCTCGAAGTCGAAGACGTCGATGTTCTGAGCGACCCGCTCCGGATGCAGCGACTTCGGCATCACGATGAGCCCGCTCTGGAGCTGCCAACGGATCAGCACCTGCGCGACCGACTTGCCGTGCCGGGCGGCGACGGCCTGCAGCGTCGGGTCGTGCAGCAGGGTGTTCGGCTTGGACGCCTTGCCCCAGCCGGATCGCGAGGTGCCGCCGAGCGGGCTCCACGACTGGGTCGCGATCCCGCGGTAGGTGGCGTACGCCCGGATCACGTACTGCGGCAGGTGCGGGTGCAGTTCGACCTGGTCGACCGCAGGGGTCACATCGGAGTCGGCGGCGATCCAGTCGAGATGATGCGGCTCACAATTGCACACGCCGATCGACCGAGCCTTGCCGGAACGCTGGATCTCCTCCATGGCGTGCCACGTCTCGACGAGCTCGGCGCGGTCCTGCAACGGCCAGTGGATGAGATAGAGATCGACATGGTCGAGTCCCAGCTTGGCGAGGCTGGTGTCGATCGCCCGCAGGGCGGCGTCGCGGCCGTGGTCGGCATTCCACAGCTTGGTCGTGACGAACAGGTCCTCTCGTGGCACGGAGGCGCCGGCAATCGCCCGTCCGACCCCCTCCTCGTTCTCGTAGGCCGCCGCGGTGTCGATGTGCCGGTAGCCGGCCTCGTCGATGGCGAACCGGACGATCTGCTCGGCCTGCTCGTTGCTGGCCTGCCACACGCCGAGCCCGAGTTGCGGGATCGTCACGCCGGAGTTGAGGGTGATGAGCGGGGTCTGAATCCGATCTGACACGACCCCCAATGTATCGGCAGCGGCGTCGGGCCCGCGGCGATGACCCCCTACGCTGGAGGGGTGAGCGATATGCCAGGATCCCCGGTTCCCACCAGCCCGCAGGCCGCGCCGGCGGGGTGGTATCCCGATCCGGCCGATCAGACGCGTGAGCGCTACTGGGACGGCGGACAGTGGACCCAGCACATCCGGCCCGTCCCGCCGGTTGTCCCGACACAGACCGTCCCTCCGGTTGTCCCGACACAGCCCACCGGGCCGGTCTCGCAGCCGTACGCCGGTCCGGGCGTCCCCGGCTTCGAGGGTCAGGGCGCCCCGCAGGGGTGGAGCGGCTACCCGCCGGAGGTCGCCACCACCGCGGACGGCGTACGCCTGGGCGGGTGGTGGATGCGCCTGCTCGCCTACATCGTCGACGCCCTCCTGCTGGGCATCGCCACCAGCATCGTCACCACCCCGATGCTCGCGCCGTACTCCGACGCCGTGACCCAGTGGAGTGAGGACTTCGCCCGGCAGATCACCAAGTCCGGGCAGGTTCCCGACTTCCAGGACATCCTGGGGTCGGTCCCCTCGGTGGCGGGCGTGCTCGGGGTCGGCACGCTCGTCCTCATCACCCTGGTCCAGGTCGGCATCTGGTTCGCCTACTTCCTCCTGCTCACCCGCTACGGCGGCCGGACCCTGGGCAAGATGATCTGCGGCCTCAAGGTCGTCCCCGTCGACCGGGGTCGCGACACGGCACGGCTCGACTGGGGACCCGCGGCGATCCGGGCGGCGGTCTGGACGTTGCCGATGATCGGCAACGTCACGATTGCCCTGAGCTGGCTCGGCCTGCTCCGACTGGTCGACGGGTTGTGGCCGCTGGGCAACCGCAAGCGGCAGGCGCTGCACGACCTCGCCGCGCGCACGCAGGTGATCCGCACCCGCTGAACTCCCTACCACGCCGGGTCTCGGCGTGCGATGCGGCCCCCCGCAACCGGATAGGGTGTGCGCCGTGGGCGTGATCGGCTCGCATCGGCGGAGGCACCGGCAAGGATGAATGTGGTAGTCGACAGTCCCCAACTGCACGAGCTGGCGAAGGAGTACGGCATCGCCACCGGCTACCACGACACCGAGGGGCACTGGATCGACGTATCGGCCGAGACGCTGGTCGGCGCGCTGGCCGCGATGGGGGTGGACGGGTCGACCCCGGAGGCGGCGACCGCGGCGATCGAGAAGCATCATGACAACGGCTGGTTGCGGGTGCTCCCGCCGTGCCTGGTGATGCGGCCCTCCCAGGTCCGTACGGTCAACGTGCACGTGCCCGACGGCCACCCGATCACCGTCACCGCCGTGCTGGAGGACGGCACGGAGATCCCGGCGGAACAGTGGGAGAATTGGGCGCCCCCGCGCGTCGTCGACGGCGTCGCGATGGGTGAGGCGACCTTTCGGATGCCGCCGGATCTGCCGCTCGGCTATCACCGGGTCCGCGCGGAGTGGGACGGCAAGAGCGCTTGGTCCCCGCTCATCGTCACCCCCGATCGGCTGCCGCTTCCGGACCGCACCTGGGGCATCATGACGCAGCTCTACTCGGTGCGCTCGGAGCGCTCGTGGGGGATCGGCGACCTGACCGACCTTCGGACACTGGTCGACTGGGGGGCCGAACACGGCGCCGGGTTCGTGCTGACCAACCCGATGCATGCCGCCGAACCGGTCGTCCCGCAGGAGGCCTCGCCCTATCTGCCGACCAGCCGGCGGTTCTCCCACCCGATCTACCTGCGGTTGGAGGCGATCCCCGAGTACCGGGCGCTGTCCCGCGCGCAGAAGGCCCGGGTCTACCGGCTGCGCCACAAGCTGCGCGACAACGACACGGTCTGTCGCACCATCGACCGTGACCTGGTCTGGCCGGTGAAGATCAAGGCGTTGCGGGTGATCCACGAGGCGCCGCGTACCGACGAACGCGAGGAGGCCTACCGCCGCTACTGCTTCGAGCAGGAGGAAGGACTCGTCCAGTTCGCCCGCTGGATGGCGTTGGCCGAGAGCTTCGGTGCGGACTGGCGACTGTGGCCCGACGCCCTGCGCGACTGCCGCTCGGCGGAATTGGACGTGTGGGCCGCCGAACATGCCGACGAGGTCGAGTTCCACATGTGGCTGCAGTGGCTGCTCGACGACCAGATGGCCGCTGCCCAGGCCGCGGCCGAGGCGGCCGGGATGTCGATCGGGGTGATGGGCGACCTCGCCGTCGGCGTCAACGAGTTCGGGGCGGAGACCTGGGCCAACCCCGACCTGTACGCGCGGGGGGTGACGGTCGGGGCGCCGCCGGACCCGTACAACATGCTCGGGCAGAACTGGAGCCAGCCCCCGATGCGGCCTGACCGGCTCGCCCAGCAGGGGTACGCGCCGTTCCGGGCACTCGTCGGGACGCTGCTGCGCCACGCCGGCGGGCTGCGCGTCGACCACATCATCGGCCTGTTCCGGTTGTGGTGGATCCCGGCCGGGATGCCCGCGACCAGGGGCACGTACGTCTACTACGACCACGAGGCGATGATCGGGGTGCTGGCCCTGGAGGCGTACCGCGCCGGTGCTGTTGTCGTGGGGGAGGACCTGGGCACCGTCGAGCCGTACGTCCGTGAGTACCTGATCGAGCGGGGGCTGCTCGGTACGTCGATCCTGTGGTGGGAGAAGGACGAGGCGGGCCGGCCGTTGCCGCCGGATCGCTACCGGGAGGCGTGCCTCGCCTCGGTCACCACGCACGATCTGCCGCCGACGGCCGGCTACCTGGAGATGGCCCACGTACGCCTGCGCTCCGACCTCGGTCTGTTGCATCGGCCGTTGGGTGAGGAGATCGCCGACGAGGCAACGGAGCAGGATCTGTTCCTGCAGGCATGCCGGGATGCGGGGCTGCTGCCGCCGGGCTTCCGACTGCCGGCCGTTCGGGTGGAGGAAACGGCGGAGGAGCCCGCCGCCGGGGCGGACGCGGAAGCCGAGAAGCTCGACGAGGCGCTGGCGGAGGCGGTCTGCGCCCTGTACGGCTACCTGACCCGGTCGCCGTCACTGATGCTGTGCGCCGCGCTGACTGACCTGGCCGGGGACCGGCGGATCCAGAACCAGCCGGGTACCTCCCGGGAGTACCCCAACTGGCGGGTTCCGCTGTCGGGGCCCGACGGCGAGCCGATCCTGCTGGAGGATGCGCTGGCTCAGCCCCTTGCCGGGCGGCTCGCGGCCGTGCTGCGTGGCTGGTGATCGGGTGGCTGGTGATCGGGTGGCTGGTGACGCGGTGCCCGCAACAGCGCCGCCAGATCGTCGGTCGCATCACCCCACCGGGACACGCTGATCGTTTCCAGCCCCTGCCAGGCGGCCGCCTCGCGCAGCAGCACCGCGATCCGTTCCGCGGCCCCTGCCGGAGGGTTGGGTTCCCACCAGGCGGACTGGACCAACAGCACGGACGCGGCGCGGTCGGCCTTCAGATCGACCCGGCCGACGATCCGGTCACCCACCAGGACGGGCAGTGAGTAGTACCCGTAGCGACGTCGCGGCGCCGGGGTGTAGATCTCGATCCGGTAGGTGAAGTCGAAGAGCCGCTGCGAGCGCTCGCGGAACCAGACCACCGGGTCGAACGGCGTGAGCAGCGCGGCGGCCTCCATCGCCCGGGGCAGCACCGCCGCGCGATGCACCCAGGCGGGCGCCGGACGGGCACCGGTCGCCCATCCCTCGACCCGGACCGGCAGCAACTCACCCGCCTCCACGAGCTCGGCCACGGCACGGGCCACGGCCGGCCTGTTGCGCAGCCGCCAGTAGTCATCGAGATCGCTCAGGGTGGCGACGCCGCAGGCACGGGCCGCCCGGAGCACGAGTTCGCGGATTGCCTCATCGCCCGGCACCTCCCGGCCCAGGACGGCGGCGGGCAGGACCTGCTCGACCAGCCCGTACACCCGCTGGAAGCCGCGGCGCCCGGCGATCGCGACCTCGCCGGTGAACCAGAGGAACTCCAGCGCCCGCTTGACGCTGCTCCAGTCCCACCACGGCCCGCGCGGTGTCCGGCGGGCGTCATCCTCGATGTCGGCGGGACGCAGGGGCCCTCGGGACGAGAGCTCGCCGCGCACCCAGTCGAGGGTGGCGTCGTCGACCCGGAACCAGTCCGTCGTCGCGTGACGTTCGAGGTGCTGCCGTCTCCGGAACCCGAACAGCGGCCAGTCCTCGGCGGCGATGAAGGATGCCTGGTGCGCCCAGAACTCCACGAACGGGCCGCGCCGGGCGAACAGCAGCCGGTCCAGGAGAGCGACGTCGTACGGTCCCAAGCGGGACAGCAGCGGCAGGTAGTGCGATCGGGCGAAGACATTCACCGAGTCGATCTGCAGCGTGGCCATCCGCTGGATCTCGCGACGAAGCTGCCGACCGGTGACCTGTTCGGGGCGCCGGGCTCCCAGCCCCTGGGCACGCAGGGACAGGCGACGGGCCTCGGCCCGGCTCAGTGTCTGACGCATGAGCGGGAGTGTAGGGGAGGGGTCTGACAGTGCCGACCGATCGTGTGCGGGTCAGTCCCCCATACACGTACCGACGTTGCGTGCGGCGTCGAGCCAGGGGTGGTCGAGTGGGACCGTCTTGAGATGCCCGGCGACCTCCTTCAGTGGCACCGGGACGGCGGCCTGGCCCTGCGCGGCGACGGTCACCCCGAACCGGCCCTCGGCGACCAGGTCGGCCCCGGCACCGCCGAGCAGGGTGCCGAGCAACCGGTCCTGCGCGTCGGGGGTCCCGCCACGCTGGACGTAGCCGAGCACGGTCACTCGCGATTCCAGCCCGGTCGCGGTCTCGAGTGCTTCGGCGAGGTCGAAGGCGTTGCTGCGATGTGAGGCGATGACGGCGTTGAGGTGGACCTTGGCGGCGGCCTTGGCCTCCGGCGTCGTCGCCCCCTGGACCAGTGCCTCGGCGGCGGCGAGGTCGGCCGCCCGCTTGACGTCCCGGGCCCCCTCGGCGATGGCGACCACCGAGAAGCTGTGACCGTTGGCGGCACGGGCCTGGATCGACGCGGCCACCGAATCGATGGTGTAGGGGATCTCCGGGAGGAGGATGATGTCGGCGCCACCCGCGATTCCCGACCCGAGAGCCAGCCACCCGGCCCGGTGTCCCATGATCTCCACCACGATGATCCGGTGATGGGAGTGGGCCGTGGAGTGCAGCCGGTCGATCGCCTCGGTGGCGATGCCCAGGGCGGTGGAGAACCCGAAGCTGGTGTCGGTGTGGGCGATGTCGTTGTCGATGGTCTTGGGCAGGTGGATGATGTTCAGTCCGGCCTTGACGAGGCGGTAGGCGTTCTTGGCCGTGCCGCCGCCGCCGATGCAGACGAGTGCGTCGAGTTCGTCCTTCTCGTAGTTCTCGACGATCGTGGGGACCATGTCGACGGTCTCGTCGCCGACCTTCATCTTGTGGACCTTGTCACGGGACGTGCCCAGGATGGTGCCACCGACGGTGAGGATGCCGGACAGGACGACCGAATCCAGCGGCATGAAGCGGTTCTCCGCAAGGCCGCGCATGCCGTCCCGGAAGCCGATGACATCCATGCCGTGGTGCCCGATCGCTGCCTTGCCGAACCCGCGGATCGCGGCGTTGAGCCCGGGGCTGTCCCCGCCTGCGGTCAACACTCCGACCCGGTGTCGCTGCTTCGTCATGCCGAACTCCCTTCCGGCGCCATCGGCGCCGGCCACTTCTCCGTGCCGGTCCCCTCAGCCTACCGGTGCCGACCGACACCCGCCCCTTCCGACCGGTCCCGCCGCCCCGCCCGGGCCCCTACTGGTAGTCCGACTCGTACAGCGTGGGGATGACAGGCTCCCCGTGGGACATCTTCCGGGCCGCCCGCGGCAACTGCGCCAGGCCGTCCCGGTGCCGCGCCCGGGCGGCCTCCAGGTCCTCCTGCCCGACGATCTCCCCACTGCGGACCAGCGGCGTCAGCAGCGGCCGGTCGTTGGTGTCGCCGGCCGGCTGGGCGCCGACACCGATCACGTCGGCCTCGGCGATGCCGTGGGAGTTCAGTCGGCGCAGCGCGTACTTCCGACCGCCGATGGTGGCCTTGTTCGCGGACTTCTTCGACACCGGCAGCAGTTCGGCGTCGGGATCGGCCGAGGTGGCCCGGGCGACCATCTTGTACACGAAGCCGCATGTCGGTGCGCCCGATCCGGTGACCAGGTTCGTCCCGACGCCGTACCCGTCGACGGGAGCGGCGGCCAGCGCGGCGATCTGCCACTCGTCGAGGTCGGAGGTGACGATGATCCGGGTGTCGGTGTTCCCGAGCGCGTCGAGTTGGTCGCGAACCTCCCGGGCCGCGATGGCCAGGTCGCCCGAATCGAGGCGGACCGCGCCGAGCGCCGGCCCGGCCAGTTCGACCGCGGTGGCGACCGCCTGCCGGACGTCGTACGTGTCGACCAGCAGGGTCGTGCCGGTGCCCTGCGAGGCCACCTGCGCCGCGAACGCCTCGCGCTCGGTGTCGAACAGCATGGTGAACGCGTGCGCCGCCGTGCCGCCGGTCGGGATGCCGAACCGCCGCCCGGCCTCCAGATTCGAGGTCGAGGCGAACCCGGCGATGTAGGCGGCGCGGGCCGCGGCGACCGAGGCCTCCTCGTTCATCCGGCGGGCGCCCATCTCGATCACCGGACGATCCCCGGCCACCTGGATCATCCGCGACGCCGCGGAGGCGACCGCGGAGTCGTAGTTGTAGATCGACAGCAGCAACGTCTCCAGTACCACCGCCTCGGCGAAACTCGCCTCCACGATCACCAGCGGCGCCCCCGGGAAGTAGATCTCACCCTCCGGATAGCCCCAGATGTCCCCGCTGAAGCGATACCCGGCCAGCCACTCCAGGGTCGGTTCGCTGACCACGCCACGGGACCGCAGGACCTCGATCTCCTCGGGCCCGAAGCGGAACTCCCGCAGGGCCTCCAGGGCGCGTCCCACGCCGGCGACGACGCCGTAGCGTCTTCCGTCGGGCAGGCGGCGGGGGAAGAGCTCGAAGATGGTGCGGCGGCCGGCCGTGCCGGCCTCCATCGCCGCCTGCACCATGGTCAGCTCGTAGTGATCCGTGTAGAGCGCAGTGCTGGTCACGGGGCCAGCCTAGTGGTCGACGCGGTCAGGGGGCGGCACGGCCGAGGCGGGTGGTGACAGACTGGGACGCATGACCGCGTCGGAGGAAACCACGTCTCCCGCCGGTGGGACCGCGGTCGTCGAGCGGCCCGCCGGGGAGGTGACCATCGAGTTGCCCTGGACCACGGTGGTCTGGGACGACCCGGTCAACCTGATGTCCTATGTCACGCACGTGTTCGTGACCTACTTCCACTACGCTCGCCCGAAGGCCGAACGATTGATGTTGCAGGTGCACCACGAGGGCAAGGCCGTGGTGTCGACCGGCACCCGCGAGGAGATGGAGCGCGACGTGAATGCCATGCACCAGTACGGCCTGTGGGCGACCCTGGGCCGGGCGGAGTGACGGCGTGAAGCGGTTCCGCCGGAAGGGTCGCGGCTACCAGGCGACCATGGAGGAGTTCGAGATCGGCCTGCTCACGTCCCTGTGCGGCCAACTGGTGGACCTGCTCGGCCCCGAGGACAACCCGGGCGCCGTCCGGCCGGACGACGCCGGATCCGACCCGGACGACTCGCCGGGGGCCATCGGGCCCGACGAGTACGACGAACTCGACGATGTCATCGACCTGCATCCGCCGGCCGGGCCGGGCGGGGACGATCCGTTCGCCCTGTGGGAGGACGAACTCGACTCCTCGGTGCCGGCCGCGGGCCGGCCGACCGACCCGGTGCTGCTGCGGCTGTTCCCGGATGCCTACCCGGACGATCCGCGGGCCGCCGCGGAGTTCCGCCGCTTCACCGAGGCCGATCAGCGCCAGCGCAAGGTCGACGACGCGCTCACCGTGCTGGCCTGCCTGCAGGCCGCGGACCACGGACGGGCGCCGGTGCGCGTCGGCCCCGATGAGGTCGACGCCTGGCTGCGTACGCTGACCGCCCTGCGGCTGGTGCTGGCCGGGCGCCTCGGCATCGACGCGGAGCACCCGTCCGGCGTCCCGGACGCGGTGGCCGCCCCGGCGCGCGACATCATGCAGGAGGTGTACGAGTGGCTGGCGTACGTGGAGGACACCCTGCTCACCTCGCTGTGACCGGGCGCCGCGGATCCGGCGCGCGGGGCCCGGGGGCTAGGGTGACCCGGTGAGCAGTGACCCGGTGACCAGTCGCGACAGCCACGCCCCGATCGGGATCTTCGACTCCGGATTCGGTGGGCTGACGGTGATGCGGGCGGTGGTGGACCAGCTGCCCCACGAGGACATCCTCTACCTGGGCGACACGGCCCGCGCCCCGTACGGCCAGCAGACCCTGGAGGCGGTCCGCGAGTTCGCCCTGGAATGCCTGGACCACCTGGTCGACCTCGGGGTGAAGATGCTCGTCATCGCGTGCAACACGGCGTCGTCGGCGGTCCTCCACGATGCCCGCCAGCGCTATCGGGTGCCGGTGGTGGAGGTGATCCTGCCGGCCGCGACCCGGGCGGCGCGGGCGACCCGCAGCGGCAACATCGGGGTGATCTGCACCGCTGCGACGGCCCGATCGGGGGCGTACGCGGATGCGCTCACCGCCGTTCCCGGAGTACGGCTGACCACGAAGGCATGTCCGCAGTTCGTGGACTTCGTCGAGCGGGGCATCACCTCCGGGCCCGAGATCGAACGGATCGCCCGGGCCTACCTGCAACCGCTGGCCGAGGGCCGGATCGACACCCTCATCCTCGGCTGCACCCACTACCCGCTGCTCACCGGCCTCATCTCCTACGTGATCGGTGACGACGTCACGCTGGTGTCCAGCGCGGATACCTGCGCCCAGGAGGTCTATCGTCGGCTCGCCGGGACCGGTATGGTCAACGACCAGTCGGCGATGGGGCGGCGGAGGTTCATGACCACGGGCCAACCGGAGATGTTCCGCAGCATCGGGGAGCGGCTGATGGGCCCCGGGTTCGTCGACCGGGTCGAGCAGTTCCTGTGAGCGTGGTTCCGGCGAGGAGGGGCGGATGACCGAGCTGGCCGTGGTGGGCTGTTCGGGCTCGGGACCCGGGCCCACCTCCGCCGCGTCGTGCTACCTGGTCCGGACCACGGCCGCCGGCACGACGACGACCGTCCTGCTCGATCTCGGATCGGGGGCCTTCGGCGCCCTGCTGGGCATGATCGATCCGCGCACCGTCGATGCGATCGTGCTCAGCCACCTGCACGCCGATCATTGCCTGGACATGTGTGCCTGGGACGTCGCCGCGGCACATTCGGCGACCGCGCCGTGGCCGCCGGTGGCGACGTACGCCCCGGCGGGGGCCTACGAGCGGCTGGCCCGGGCCGCGGAGGTCGACGATCCGGCGGAGGCCGAGCTGGCGCGCAGCTTCGATTTCCGGGTGCCGGCCGAGGGGACGTCCGTACGGGTCGGCCCGCTGGAGGTGCGCCTCGCCCGCGTCGACCATCCCGTCGAGGCGTACGCGGTGCGGGTGGACGCACCGGACGGGACGCTGGTCTACTCCGGCGACACCGGGCCGTGCGCGGCGTTGACCGAGCTCGCCCGTGGTGCCGACGTGCTGGTGGCGGAGGCGACCTTCGCCGACCCCATCGACACCCCGGGCGCGCCCGCGCCGCCGGCGGGGCTGCACCTGACCGGCCGGCAGGCGGGGGAGTGTGCCGCGGCGGCCGGGGTCGGCACCCTGGTGCTCACCCACGTCCCGGCCTGGGAGGAGCCCGGCGCGCGGGCGGCCGAGGCCGGTCGGGTCTTCACCGGGCGGATCGTGCTGGCGCGGCCGGGTTTGCGGGTGCCGGTGGGTGCGGGGCGGCCCGAGTAGTCTGACGGCCATGACCGAAACCGCCACCACCACCCGCTCGGACGG
Source organism: uncultured Propionibacteriaceae bacterium (assembly GCA_964528755.1). Classification (GTDB taxonomy): domain Bacteria; phylum Actinomycetota; class Actinomycetes; order Propionibacteriales; family Propionibacteriaceae; genus Raineyella. The sequence continues at coordinate 7,080 of CAZGWN010000049.1, read as the reverse complement.
CCGTGCTCTCGACCAATTGCGTGACGTCTCCATCACCCGGCACTGGCTCGACCACGCTGAGGGATCGGCGCTGATCGAGGCCGGACGCACCCGGGTGCTGGTCGCGGCCAGCGTCGAGGAGGGCGTGCCGCGCTGGCGCAAGGGGTCCGGGCTGGGCTGGGTGACGGCCGAGTACGGGATGCTGCCGCGGGCCACCACCGACCGCAACCAGCGCGAGTCGGTCAAGGGCAAGGTCGGCGGCCGCACCCACGAGATCTCCCGGCTCGTCGGACGGTCCCTGCGTGCGGTGATCGACTATCGGGCGCTGGGGGAGAACACCATCATGATCGACTGCGACGTGCTGCAGGCCGACGGTGGCACCCGGACCGCCTCGATCACGGGGGCGTACGTCGCTCTGTACGACGCGGTCGCCTGGTTGCGTGACCGCAAGCTGCTGGCCGGTGAGCCGCTGAAGGACTCGGTCTCGGCCATCTCGGTCGGTGTGGTCGGTGGGGTCCCGATGCTCGACCTGGCGTACGACGAGGACTCGGTCGCCGACATCGACATGAATGTCGTTCAGTCCGGCGACGGGCGGTTCATCGAGGTGCAGGGCACCGCTGAGGGCGACCCGTTCGACCGTACGGTGCTCAACGACCTGCTCGACCTGGCCGCCGCCGGCAATGCGCGGCTGCGTGCCCTGCAGCGTCGCACGCTGGGGCTGGAGGGCTGATGGGGTTGCCGGACACGCTGGTGCTGGCCACCAACAACGCTGCCAAGCTCGTCGAGCTGCGCCGGGTGTTGGCCGCGGCGGCGCCGGGCCTGGAGGTACGCGGGCTTGCCGACTTCCCGCCTTACCCCGAGCCGGCCGAGACCGGGCGGACGTTCGCCGACAACGCGCTGATCAAGGCCCGCGCGGCGGTCGAACACACCGGACTGGCGGCGCTGGCCGACGATTCCGGCCTGGAGGTCGACGTCCTCAACGGGATGCCCGGCGTGCGGTCCTCCCGGTGGGCCGGACCGGCCTGCGACGACGCGGCGAACCTCAGGCTGGTCCTGGCCCAGATCGACGACGTGGCCGAAACCGAGCGGACCGCCCGATTCGTGTGCGTGATCGCGTTGGTGCTGCCGGTCCCGGTGGGCGTGCCCGACCCCGGCGCCCCGGTGGAGTACCTGCGCCGCGGAGAGATGCCCGGACGGCTGATCCGGGCACCGCGTGGCGACCACGGCTTCGGCTATGACCCGATCTTCGTCCCGACGGGGCAGACCCGCACCACCGCCGAGATGTCGGCGGAGGACAAGGATGCGATCAGCCACCGCGGTCGTGCCCTGCGTGCCACCGCGGCACTCATCGGCGAGTTGCGGGCCGGGGAGGACCCGGCGCGGGAGGTCACGGCATGAAGGCCTATCTCGATCTGTTGTCCCACATCCTCGACACCGGCGTACGCAAACACGACCGCACCGGCACCGGGACGCTGAGCGTGTTCGGGGCGCAGTTGCGCTTCGACCTGTCGGCCGGCTTCCCGCTCCTGACGACGAAGAAGGTGCACACCCGCTCGGTCTTCGGGGAGTTGCTGTGGTTCATCCACGGCTCGACGAATGTCGAGTGGCTGCACGCCAACCGGATCACCATCTGGGACGAGTGGGCCGACGAGCACGGCGAGCTCGGGCCGATCTACGGCCACCAGTGGCGCTCCTGGCCCGATCCCGGCCACGGGGGCAACATCGACCAGCTCGCCCGGGTGATCGACTCGATCCGCAGCAACCCCGACTCGCGCCGCCACATCGTGTCCGCGTGGAATGTCGCGGATCTCGACGAGATGGCGCTGCCGCCGTGCCACGCGCTGTTCCAGTTCTGGGTGGCGCCGCCCGCTGACGGCGAGGCGCGGGGACGACTGTCCTGCCAGCTCTACCAGCGGTCGGCCGACATGTTCCTCGGCGTGCCGTTCAACATCGCCTCGTACGCCCTGCTCACCCACCTGGTCGCCCAGGTCTGCGACCTCGATGTGGGGGACTTCGTGCACACCTTCGGCGATGCGCACATCTACCTCAACCACCTCGACCAGGTACACGAGCAGCTGACCCGTACGCCCCGGACGCTGCCCCGGCTGGAGCTGAACCCGGACGTGCATGCCATCGACGACTTCACTCTGGCCGACATCCGGGTGGCGGACTACGACCCGTGGCCGGCGATCAAGGCCCCGGTGGCGGTGTGACCGGCCCGGGAACGGAACAGCCCGGCACGGCCGCGGCGGGTCAGGAGGTCGCCGCCATCGCGGCGGTGGCCGACAACGGGGTGATCGGCGACCGGGGGGAAATCCCGTGGCGGATCCCCGGCGACCTGCCACGGCTCAAGCGCCTGACGATGGGTCATCACCTCGTGATGGGCCGGCGGACCTTCGAATCGTTGGGCCGCCCGCTGCCCGGCCGGACGAACATCGTACTGACCCGCGACCGCGACTGGTCCGCCCCCGGTGCGGTGGTCGTTCATTCCCTCGACGAGGCGCTGGCCGTCGCCGCGGCGACGGACCCGGGGGCGACGGTGTGGATCTTCGGCGGCGGAGAGGTCTACCGGGCGGCGTGGGACCGGATCACCCGGCTGGAGGTCACCCTCGTCCACCGGTCGCCCGCAGGGGACACGAGCTTTCCCACGATCGACCCGGCGCAGTGGGTGGAGGCGTCCCGCGAGGTGCACGAAGGGTTTGCCTACGTGACGTACCGGCGGCGGTGAGGAGATTTTCAGTTCGGGAGTGTTTCGGGAACATTTCCTCTGGCTGTGATGCCGATCACATCCTAGGGTCCTCGTAGTGCCGGCACCCGCCGCACCCGGCTTCAGGAGAACCTGATGATTCCCATGCCCAACTCTGTCATCTCGCGCGCGCAACAGTCCACCACTCGGCGGCGCGCGGTCGCGCGGATGGCCGGACTCGTGTCCGCTCTGGCCCTCACCGCCACCCTGACGGCCCTGCCCGCCTCGGCCGCCGGACCGCGGACGCTCGCCTCCGGTTTGGTGACCCCGCTGTCGGTCGACGCCGAGGGCAAGGCGCCGATTCACCTCACCCAGAACTTCGCCGGCACGGTATCTGCCGTTGACGGCCGCGGCCGGATCTCCACCGTCCGGCAGGTCGACCCCGGCGCCGGCGAGTCCGTGCACGGCGTCAGCATCACCCGCGACGGCGTCATCTACGTCGTGCAGGACGCCGACGGCCCGAACGGTCGGGGACCGACGAGCACCGTGGTGCGCACCACGCGGAGCGGCACCCGTACGGTCAGTGCCGATCTGTGGTCGCACGAGACCAAGCGCAACCCCGACGGTCGGCAGAAGTACGGCCTGGAGGGTCTGGGTCGCAGTTGCACCCGGCAGGTGCAGGCGTTCCAGGACGCCCATCCCGATGGTCCGCCTCTGCTGCCGTACCGCGGGATCGTCGAGTCCAACGCGTATCAGACCAGCGTCGACGGCAACACCGTCTGGGTCGCCGACGCCGCCGCCAACACCGTGCTCGCCGTCGACACGCGCCGCGGTTCGATCCGTACGGTCGCCGTGCTGCCGCCTGTGCGGACCCGCCTCGACCGGACGCTCTTCACCGCGATCAACGAGAGTCTCGGGGGCGGCCTGCCCGAGTGCATCATCGGCAGGACATTCCGGTCCGAGGCGGTGCCGACCGACGTACGGCCCGGGCCGGACGGCTACCTCTACGTGAGCACGCTCGGCGGCGGCCTCGGGGAGGTGAACCCGCAGAGCGTCGTCTACCGGGTGAACCCGCGCTCGGGCTCGACCCGTCCGGTCGCCACCGGCCTGTTCGGCACGACCGGCCTCGACGTCGACCGGCACGGGAACATCTATGTGGCCGAGCTGTTCGGGGGCAAGGTGTCGGTGATCCGGCGCGGCTCCTCGCGGACGCGGACCGTGTCCACGGCCGTCCAGCCGGCCGACGTGGTGGTCGACGGGAAGCGTCTGCTGGTCACCACCGACGCACTCGGGGAAGGGAAACTGGTCAGCCTGCCGCTCGGGCGTTGACGATGTCGATGTGCCGAGGGCGATGTGCCGCGCAGGTCCGTACTGGCCCGTGCGGCACATCGCTCGGTCACCGGGCCCTGGCCCGGGCCGGGGCGGTCTCTTGGCGTAGGGCGGTCTCTTGGCGCAGGGCGGGGAGAAAGCACAGTGCACCGATCACGCTGATGGCCCCGCCGAGGGTCATCGCCACCGGCAGCGACCAGTGGTCGGCGGCGGCTCCGAGCACGGGGGAGGCGACGGCGTACGCTGCGAAGCCGGTCATCGAGGCCATCGACAGCACGGTCGCCCGGTTGCGCGCCTCGGCCTGGCGGTGCAGCAGCGCGTTGTATCCGGGTCCGCCCGAGCCGTGGAGTGCGTACGTGACGAGGTAGGCGACGACCAGGGCCGCAGGACCGGCGGCCAGTCCCATCCACACCGTGCCCAACCCGTTGAGGAACCGGGCGGCGAGGGCGGTGCGGGCCGCGCCGACCCGGACCGCCGCCCGGCCGGCGAGCGCGGCGCCGAGCGCGAACACCGCCCAACCCATCGATGCCGTCGGTCCCATGACGGCCCCGGCCCGGGCCTGGCTGCCGAGGAGCTCGCCGAGCCGGAGCGGCATGAGGGACTCGAACACCACCATCCCGACGGACCAGAAGACCTCGACCAACAGCAGTCCCGCCAGGACACGCGACGACCCTGCCAGACGCAGGCCCGACAGCATGACGGCGGGCGCCTCCCGGGCAGCCCGTGCCGCCTGCGCGAGCCGCCCGCGCAGACCGTCGCCGGTGACGTCGTCGGACCGCTCCTCGCGCAGGAACACGATGACCGCAACGAGGTGGACCACGCTCAGCACGGCAAAGGCGACAGAGGGCAGGGTCAGGGCTGACCAGGCCCGGAGCGGGTGCCACCAGATCAGCCCGCCGGAGACCGCCGAGCCCGCGGCGATGGCGACCCCGAGCGTGGTGCTCTGGCGTGCCAGGCCCGCGGACAGGTCCACGCCGGGTTCGCTGGCGTGCACGGTGTCGACGAACCATGCCTCGAGCGGGCCGGAGTCGAGCGCACGGAACACCCCGAAGGCAGCCGCTGCCGCAGCGAAGGCCCAGAATGACCAGGCGACGCAGAACATGGCCGCGGCGAGCACCTGGGTCACCGCTGCCGCGACGAGGACCGGTTTGCGGCGGAGCGAGTCGGCCAGCCCCGACGTCGGCAACTCGAGGAAGAACGTCGCCAGCCCGGTGAAGGAGGCGACCGACAGCACCTGGGCCACGCTCAGCCCACGCTCGACCGGTAGCAGGGTGGTCGCCGAGATCACCAGACCGGTGGGAAACCATCGCGTCGCCGTCAGCAGGAGGAACGCCCGGCGCGCGGCGGCCGGTCCGCTTCTCATGCGTCCGGCGCGCCGGTCGCCCCGGGCCGACGGGTCGTCTGCGGACCGTTGTCGTCATCCACCGTCGGGACATCGTCGGGTTCGAGCGGAAACAGGAAGTGCCACAGATGGATCCGCCGGGCCCGCGGGTCGTGCCCGCCGGAGGTGCGGAACCTGGCGATGAGCGCTTCGAGTTCGGCGCCGAACTGCCCAGCCTGCTCCGGCGTCACGTCGATCCACGCGTCGGACATGCCGACCACGTCCTGCCACTGGGCCGGCCACTCGTCGGCGACGTCGAGCCAATGGCTGTACTCCTGGTCGAACTGGCGATGGTAGTCGCGGACGAGCCAGCCGAGTGCCGTGCGCGCGTCCTCCTCACCCTGCCCGCGGAACGCCGAGTTCACCCAGCTGTGGCTATCGGTTGTGGCCCGCCAGATCCGTTCCCGGCCTCGTCCCTCGCCCGTGTCCGCCACCAGCCCGACCGACTCCAGCCGACGCAGGTGGTAGCTCGTCGCCCCGGAGTTGGTGCCCAAGCCGGCGGCGAGCGTCGTCGCGGACGCCGGCCCGCCCTTGCGCAATGCCGACAGCAGCCGGGAGCGGAGCGGATGGGCGAGCACCTTGACAGCGTCCGCGGTCAGCTCGAGGTGGGTGTCGGGGTGGTCGGGGGTGGTCGGGGTGTCGGGAGCGGTCGGGATGTCAGGGGACATGTGTGCATAGTAGATTTGCACAGTTCCCGTGCACAAGTTCTGTGCAGTACTCCTTTGGGGACGAACCCCCGTTGCTACCGGCCTGTGGTGCTCTGGCGGTGGCCGGTCGGTGGCGCTGGTCTGTCGGCGGTGTCGGCACGGCGTGCGGCCTCGACTGCCGCGGCCTCGATCCTCGCCCGGTACGCCGTCCAGTCGTCCTCGCTCAGGTTGGGCAGGTTGCCCCGGAGGTCGCCGGCCTCGCCGTCGATGAGTTCCCGGACGATGTCGAGCTGCCCGCAATGGCGAGCCATCTCGTCGAGCATGTGGACCAACGCGAGGTGCACAGTGATGGTCCTCCTCTCGGGCGGCCACCAGGGCACCGCGCCGGTGGCGTCCAGATCGAGTGGGGCCACGGTGGCGTCCGACAGCTGCGACGATCTGCGGAACAGGTCGAGGACGTCCTGGCGTGACTCATCGGCGGTGACCCACATGTCGGCGTTGACCTCGGCGCCTTCCCGGAGCCAGGGGAGGTCGACGGGTTCGCCGCCGAATGTGTGGTGCAGGTATCCGAGCTGGACGCTTGCGACATGTTTGACCACGCCAAGGACGTTCGTGCCGGTACGGGTCAGTGGCCGGCGGACGTCGTACTCTCCCAGTCCGTCGACCTTGGCCAGGATTTCCGCGCGCTCCCGGCGGAGATAGCGCAGCAGGGTGGCCTTCGGGTCCTCCATGGGCTGAGGGTATCCGCCGAGTGCGGCTCGGGGTCACAGGTCGACAAGGAAGCCGGGACGGCCGGTTGCTGGGTCCCGTGAGTGTGGCCGAGGTCGGCCGGCCGGTGGGTCAGGGTGGGTCGGGGCCGGCGGTGTCGGGGCCGGTGTCGCCGGTCTGTTCTGGGTCGCCGGTGTCGTTGTTGCGGGCCCGGATCCGGTGGCGGGTGTGGCGTTGGGGGCCGTGGGGTCCGTGGGGGGTGTCGGGGGGTAGGAATTCGGGGATCTGGTCGGTGCCCATGCGGGCTTGCCAGCGGGTGTGGGGGGTTGAGCGGGGGTCGGGTTCGACCA
>CAZGWN010000048.1:0-30151 GCA_964528755.1 uncultured Propionibacteriaceae bacterium | reverse complement strand
CGACCAGCTCGGGCTGCTGCACACCAACGAGGTGCTGACCACCGCTCACGAGGCGATCGCCCGCTGCCCGAAGCCGACCATCGCCTCGATCGACGGGTCCTGCGTCGGCGCCGGGGTTCTCATCGCGGCGGCCTGCGACATCAGGCTGGCCGGGACAACGTCCCGGTTCGGGATCCCACCGGCCAACCTCGGCGTGATCTACCCGAGGGTTCCCCTGGAGCGGCTGGTCCGGCTGCTCGGGCCGGCGGCCACGAAGTACCTCGTCTTCACCGCCGACCTCATCGGCGCCGAGCGAGCCCGGCACATCGGGCTCGTCGACGAGATCCTGCCCGGCGATGTCGTCCTCGATCGGGCGCTCAAGCTCGCGACCGCGATCACCGGCCGCTCGCAACTGACCATCCAGGCGACCAAGAGCATCGTCGACGCGATGGTCGACCGCACGCTGACCGACGCCATCTTCGGAGCCTGGCTGGCCGAGGTGGAGGCCAGCCCCGACATGGCCGAGGGGCGCGCCGCCTTCCTGGAGCACCGGACGCCGCAGTTCACCTGGAACGGGGCCGGTCTGGACGCCTCCGCCGGCGACGCGGCCCGCTAGCTCCTCACCAACCGCCGAGACCGCGCACCCGAAGTTCGTCGGCGACCTCCGCGGGCACCCCGGCGTCGGCGGCCAGTCGGGGCCACGACCGCCGCAGCACCTGACGGACCACCGTACGATCCCGGCCGGCCAGCGCCGCCAACGCGGTCCCGGCCGGGACGTTCGAGCAGTCCAGCAACACCCCCACCCAGTCGGCCACGTCGAGGCCACGCCAGCCGGCCAACCGCTCCCGGACCCGCTCGCTCGGCGCCGCCACGGCCGCGAGTGCGTCCCCCAGCCCGGCCACGAATGTTTCGCGGTCCGCCGCGAACCGCGCCAGATCGGCCGGGGCGTCGGTCCAGCCCTCGAGCCAACGCATCACCGCGGCCCTGACGACCGGCCCCCACTCCTCGGTGAGCACCCGCCACTCGTACCCGTCCAGGGGGACCTCCAGGGAGGCGACCGCCGAGGCCAGGCGCCGATCGGCGACGACGGGCCGGTACTCGGCGACGTCGTGGGCCAACGGGCGGGCGACCAACCGGACGAGGGCCCGTCGGTCCATGGTGGCGGTGATCACCCGTTGCGCCCGTTCCTGCGCATCCGGGGTGGATCGAACCGGTCCGAACCATCCGTACATGCTGTCCGGAAGGTCCGGCACGGCGGCCCACAGCGTCCCGTACGGGAGCCGTCGGCCCGACCCGGACAGTTCGGCGAGGCGCTTCATCCCGTGTCCCCCGGTGATCAGGCGCGCGAAGACGTCCGGGCCCATCTCGCCGGCCAGCAGGTCCAGACCACGTGCGTCGAGCGGGTCGGCCGGGTCGATGGTCAGCGCGGTCACCCGCGCCACGAAGTCGTCCACGCCGCCGGCGCCGGCGAAGGTCTCGGGCCGGTCGGCGTACGTCGCCGCCAGTGATCGGGCGCGAGCGGGAACGTCCCCGGCGCCGGTGGCCAGGTCGACGATCTCGACCCGAGCGTCCGCCGGACCGTTCGATCCGGCCGGGTCCGCGCCGGGCACCGAGCGGTCCACGAACGGCGGGACCACCAGTCCCACCCCCGGCCCGGCCGCCGCGTCCGGATGGGTGACGGCGGTCGACCACCACATCCCCGCGACCACCCGCTTGGGCAGGGCCCGGGCGAGGGACTCGAGCAGCTCGGTCCCCTCGGAGCGGTCGGCACTGCGCAGCAGCAACGGGCGGCCTGCGGCCAGCCGGGCGATGACCAACCTGAGCCAGTCCTCGGGCAGACCGGCCGGATCAGGCTGATGGCAGCGGGTGGGCAGCCGCAGCGGCGCCAGGGCGGCCGGGTCCGGCTGCTCCTCGCGGGTACGCAGGACGCCGGAGCGGGCGTCCTCGATGAGTTCGATCGCGCTCTGGCGCGCGCCGGGGTCGAGCAGCGCGTGCGCGGTGAACGTCCCGGGCCTGGCGATCCGGCCCAGGTAGACCTTGGCCGACAACAGCGTGCCGTACGGGGTGGGTCGGGCCTCCAGTCCGACCGGCGGTTCGGTGCCACGCATCACCTCGGTGTCGGCACCGCGCGGCAGGAAGGTCGCCAGCGGCGCCGGCAGCCAGGGCCGACCCTCCTCGTGCGGCCAGCCCGACGAGCAGGCGAGCACCGCCAGCCCGTTGCTGGTCGGCCCCCAGCCGATGACGGCCTGTTCCACCTCAGCCACGGCCGGCTCCCCGCGCACTCCTCACCGGTCCGGGACCGTCGAGCACGTCGGCGCCCTCGAGCAGCCCCAGGTCGTGCAGCAGCCCGAGCAGCGGCTCGTGCACCCGGACCGGCGTGATCCCGTCGAAGCGGCCCAGTTGGTTCACCGGCCGTCCGGTCGCCGACACCGCGTGGAACCGGGTGTCCAGGGAGAACCGGCTGATCTCGGCGAGGATCGCACGGCCGTGCTCGGCGAGCAGTTCGTAGGGCCATTCGGACTGGCGGGTCAGCCAGCCGGCCGGGTCGGCGTGGAACCGCGTGTCGAGGGGGATCCGCCGGCCGGCCACCCCGCGGCGGGTCTCCAGCGGGGCGAGTTCATCACATTTCGCGATGACGACGCCGGTCGGGATGGATCCCCGGCGCGGATCGAGCACGGCCCGGACCGACTGGATCGACGTGATCACCGAGCCGGCCCCGGGTGCGGTGGCGCCCTCGACACCGTCGGGCAGCCGGAAGCCGTCGCCGGAGCCGAAGCTCAGGTTCACCGGCGAGCAGAAGACCAGCGCGCCCGCCATCACGGCCAGGAACGGGTTGAGGTCGGCGCTGGACCGGGCATCGCGGTAACCCTCGCCCGCGGCGTCGAAGAACAGCAGGTTCGTGTCGGCCTCGGGCGCCCAGTCGCGGTGCATCCGAACCACCAGGGGTGCGGTCCGTTCCAGCCGGGTCTGCTCGGGCGGCCGGTGCATGGACAGCGGCGTGGCGTAGTCGCGTTCGTACACCGCCCGCGAGTGTTCCTCGACGGTGAACGTCAGGCCCATCGCCGCGAGGTCGGTCATGTCCACCAGACGATGCAGCAGGACGGCGAGGTAGGTCGACTTGGACACGCTGGACGGGCCGATCAGCCCGATCGGTACGGTCTCGCGGCGGAGGAACTCCGCCGGCATCCGGTGCCCCTGGGGGCAGCGGTAGTGCACGCCGAGCCTCAGCGCCTCCAGATGCGCGGTCCGCTCCCGGTCCCGGTCGCGCGCATCCACCCCGATCAGGGACCGTACGGCGCTGACCAGCCGCCCGGCCGGCCCGGGGCGCGGCGGCAGCCACGGCTGTCCGTCGGCGGTGAAGGCGGAGAACTCGGAGCGCCGGTAGTGCGCAGCGCACTGGGGACACAGGTAGACCGCCATCACGACACCAGCACCACGACGAAGACGAGCACCGCAGCGGCGAGGAACACCAGCCGCAGGATCTGCAGCCGCCGGCGGCGGCGCCCGGCGGCGCGCTGGTGTTCCAGCAGGGTCAGCCGGCGGGTCTCGGCCTCCCTGAAGGACGGGGGCGGGGCGCCGGGGGACGAACTCATCACGCCACCCCCCGGGTCAGGGCCAGCAGGAGCACGGCCAGCACGAAACCGGCCAGGCCGCCGAGCACCGCGGCCGCCGAGCCATACCCGGCCCACGCGCCGACACCGAAGGTCCGCGAGCCCAGCCATCCGTCGACGGCGACGATCTGCCCCCACCAGCCGCGCAACTGGGCCGGGATCGAGTCGGGGTCGGCGCGGACCGCCGGAGCCGACACCTCGGGCCGGACCACGGGCAGCGGGGGCCAGGCACCGGCCGACCCGCCGGGCACCGGTTGGGTCGGGGCCGACGGCGCGGTCACCGGTTGGGGCGGGGCCGACGGCGCGGACACCGGTCGGGTCGGCACCGGCCCGGGCATGCCGGCCCCCGGCGCCGGACGGCCGAGGTAGGCCGTCGGGGCGTCGGTGAACGGGGTTGTCGGGGCCGCGCCCGGGGCGGCGGGCCCGGCCTCGGCGAAGGGCGCCGGAGGCGGGATCGGCACCCGCACGGGCGGATGCGGCGCCGGGGCGCCCGGCACCCGCGGGTGCAGGGCCGTTGCCTCGGGATCGTCAGCGCCCTCGGGAGGCGCCGGGGTCTCGGGGGCGCCGGAGGCCGCCGGCACCACCAGGGTGACGGTCGGCGCCTCGACCGGCGCGGGCCGGGGAGGGTTCGTCAGCGGGGAGATCCGATCCAGCAGCGCCCGCGCGGACGGGCGGCGCTGCGGCGCCAGGGTGAGCGCCTCACGGACGGCTCCGCGCAGGGCGTCGTCGTCGACCCGCGCGATGACGGTCTCGTCCGGCTCGCGGGCCGGGTTCGCGTACGCCTGCTCGTACGCCGCCGGTCCCGCCGGCAGCGTGACGTAGGGGTGCCGGCCCGGCGCGTACATGTCGAGGACGGTCAGCGCCCAGGAGAAGACGTCGGCACTCTGTCCGATCCGCGGCTCGAGGAAGTGCTCGGGGCTGGCGAACTGGAACGTCGCGTGCCGGTACGCGGGCCCGGCGGCGTCGGACACCCCGCCCGACTCGTGGTCGATGAGCTTGACACCGGTGATGTCGCGGTCACGGACCTGGACGATGACGTTGGCGGGCTTGATGTCGCCGTGGCACAGCGGATGGCCGAGGTAGGTGCGCTGGTGCAGGTCGACGATCCGCTCCAGAAGCAGCCGGGCCAGCGGGCCCCGGTTCCGGTCGATGCCGGTGGTCTCCGCCAACTGGGCCAGGGTGAGGCCCTCGATGTAGCGGCGGATCACCCACGCGTACCCGCCGCCGGAGCCGACCGCCGGGACGCCGTCGACGAGCAGGTCGTTGCGCCGGGCGGCATCCTCCTCGTTGGCGAGCAGCCGGGCGGCCGCCACCCCGATCCCCGCCGCGCCGCGGCCGGGAAGGGCGATCACCTTCACGACGAACAGGTGCGGCGCCTGGCCGGGCAACAACTGGCCCCACATGCCGAGGAAGGGGGTCAGCTTGTTCTCGTCGACCGGCCCGGCGGCAGGCTTGAGGCGACGGGTCAGGTCGATCACGGGTTGCCGGCCCGCGACGTCGGTCAGCGCGGCGGGATCGTCCGGGTGCGGGGCGAACAACACCCCGGTCGCCTCCACGGTATTGACGGACCGGCCTGCGCCGGACACCATGCCGGGCCGCGCGGACAACCCCATCGAGCCACCTCCGGTCGGTCCTCCCGGGCGCTTCCCGGCTGGCACCAGTTTAGGTTCGGCTCCCCCGCCGACCCATGGACTGCGGGGCGCACAGGGGACGATCGGGGGACTGCTCGGGGATCCTCCCGGAGATTCTCGGATGCTCCCGGGCGGAGCCGGACCGATTCACATGCCGCACTCGGGAAGCGACACAGGAGCGACACAGGATCCCGGGTTGCTCTGGTGTCATGCAGATCCCAGGAGCAGCCCCGATGCCCGTCCTTCCCGCCGGCCCGGCCCGGGCGGCCCGTCCCCACCGCGCCATCCCTGCCGGCCGCGATCTGCGAGCACTCGCCCGGCGGACCCGCCGCCGGCGCAATGTCGGGGCCTTCGTCCTCGCCGCACTCGGTGCCGTCGGTGGCGTCGTGCTCGGACTGGCGATCCAGGCCGTGCTGCCGCTCAGCGCCGATCCGGCCGACCTCCTCGGCGCGGTCTCGACCCTCTCCGCCACGGTGGGGACCTACGGGGTGCTCCTGCTGATCGTGCTCATCTCCCGGCTGCCGGCGCTGGAGCGGGCGTACGGCCTGGACCGGCTGGCGACCTGGCACCGGTGGATCGCCCCCTGGGCCCTCGGCCTGATCGCCGTCCACCTCCTGACGATCGTGTGGAGCTACGGCCTGCCGCTCGGCACCGGCTGGTGGGCCGAGTTGGGGACGATGCTCGTGTCGAGCTGGTGGCTGGCCCTCGCCGGGATCGCCACCGTCCTGTTCGCGCTGGTCGGGATCGTCTCCTGGCGGGTGGCGCGGCGCCGCATCCCGCGCGGCGTCTGGTGGGGGCTGCACCTGACCACCTACGCTGCGGTGCTGCTCGGCTTCGGCCATCAGATCACGTCCGGCGGGCCGTTCCTGACCGGCTGGGCCAGGACCCTGTGGGCGCTTCTGTACGTCGCCGCTCTCGGGACCCTGCTGATCTACCGGGTGGTGGTTCCCCTGGTGGGCAACGCGATCCAGCAGATGCGTGTGGTGGCGGTCACCGCCGAGAACAACGACATCGTGTCGGTGGTCATCGGCGGACGACACCTCGACCGGCTTCACACCGAGGCCGGCCAGTTCTTCCAGTGGCGCTTCGATCACCCGGGGCTGCTCCTGGAGAGTCATCCGTGGTCGGTGTCGGGCATCGGGCCGAACCTGCTGCGGATCACCGTCCGCACCCTCGGCGACGCATCCTCCCGATTGATCTCCGTGCCCGTCGGCACGCGGGTCTTCGCCGAGGGCCCGTACGGGGCGGTCACGGCCGGTGCCGTCGCACCGGTCGAGCGGCGACGAACCGTCCTGATCGCCGGCGGCGTCGGGATTGCCCCGGTGCTCGCCCTGGCCCATCGCCTGGCCGGGCAGGTCCCGGTCGCCGTCATCTACCGGGCCTCGTCGCTGGACGCGATGGTCCACCTCGACGAACTCGGCTCCCTGGAACGGCGCGGGGTGCGGGTGTACCTCATGCCCGGACCCCGCCGGAGCTACCCGCTGCATCCGGCCCACCTGGCCGCCACGGTCGGCCGCCTCGACGATGCCGAGGTCTACCTGTGCGGCCCGGCATCGCTGATCCGTACGGTGACGGCTTCCGCCCGGGCCCTCGGAGCCGAGCCGGCCCACATCCATCACGACACCTTCCAACTCTGAGGAGTCCCTTCCCATGCGCCCTCTCGCCACCTCCGTCCTCGTGACCGGCGCCACCCTTGCCGGCCTGTCGGGGGTCCTGGTGCTCAACCGCACCAGCGCGCCCGTCGCCGGCGCGTCGACCGCCGATGCGGCCTCCCCGCAGACCACCACCGCGTCCTCCTCGGCCGCCGGCCCGTCCGGGTCGGCGGCACCCTCCTCGGCCACCAGCCCGTCCGCGTCGGCGGCGTCCCCCTCGACCGGCACCACCACGACCTATGCCGGGTCCACCTACAACACCCCCTACGGACCCGTCCAGGTCACCATCACCGTGCGCGACGGCTCGATGACCGAGATCTCCCTCGACCAGGTCCCGAGCGGCAATCACTCCGACCAGATCAACTCGTACGCCGGCCCGCTGCTGGTCGAGGAGGCGCTCAGCGCGCAATCGGCGCAGGTCGACACGATCTCGGGCGCCACGTACACCTCCGAAGGATTCCGCCGCTCGCTGGAGTCGGCGCTGACGAAAGCAGGGCTGTGAGATGACTACCCAGACGACCATCGACCCGACCGTGACCTTCCGCTCCCCGCAGGGGCACGGCTACCGCCACATCGTGCCGATCTGGGGCACCGTGGTGGTGCTCGACCTGCGTACCGGGGATCGGGCGTGGCCCGACGAGCGGCTCGCCGACGCCGTCGAGGATGCCGTCGCGACCATGCGCTGGGTGGACGACGTCTTCTCGTCCTACCTGGCGACCAGTCGGGTCAGCGCCCTGCGGTCCGGCCGGCTGTCCACCGACGACCTCGACCCGCTCGACCGCGACCACGCCGCGCTGCTGGAGGTGCTGGCCGCGTGCCGGTGGGGTCGCCAGCTCACCGACGGCGCCTTCGACCCGTGGGCCGTGCCGGGCGGGTTCGATCCCAGCGGCTACGTCAAGGGCTGGGCGTGCGAGGTCGTCGCCGAGCGGCTGGTCACCCGCGGCATCGAGAACCTGTGCATCAACGCCGGCGGCGACATCGTCACCCGCGGCCAGGCCCGCCCCGGCGAACCGTGGCGGGTCGGCATCCGCCATCCCGACGATCCGAACCTCATCGTCCGGGTCGAGGAGGTCTCCGACGCCGCCGTGGCGACCTCGGGACCGTACGAACGCGGTGACCACATCGTCGACCCGGCCACCGGGCAGGCGGCCCGAGGGGCGCGCTCCGCCACGGTCGTCGCGCCCCGCGCCGGGCTGGCGGAGATCCTGTCCACCGCGCTGGTCGTCGGCGGTCGCGACGGCGCGCCCTGGGTCGCCGCGCAGCCGGGCTGCCGCGCCTACGTCGTCGACCCGGCACCTTCGGCGACCGCCTGGTCGACCTCGGCGGTGGACCGCCGGGGGGTCCGCCACTCGGCGTAGAGGCGAACCTGCTGGGCCTTGGTGACGAACCACAGCTCCATCCCGGGTCGCACCGCAAGGGCGGCGACCGCGGCCGGCGTGATGTCGGCCGCCAGCCGGACCCCTCGCCGGCCGGCCGGGGCCCCCGGAGCCGGCGACGTGCGCGCCACCACCCGCACCTGGGATCCGTGCGGCTCCATCCGCTCGACCTCCACCCGCCAGCAGTTGCGGGGGCTGCCACCGGGTCGGTCGGGGTGCATGCCGACAGCGGCCGGATCGATCAGCGCCACCGCGACCGCGCCCGGCCGGGCCGGCTCGGCGTCGTGCCAGACCCCGATCACCGGACCCGCCGCGGTGGCCAGTTCGACGACCCCGTCGCCGACCTCGGTCACCTCCCCGTCGACCGACACCATCTTGGCCAGCCGGGCGCCGAAGGCGCTGCGCGGGCTGGCGAGCAGCTCACGAGCGGGCCGGTCCTCGACCACCTTCCCGTCCTCCAGGACCACGGCCCGGTCGGCCAGGGTGATCACGTCGAGCAGGTCGTGGGTGACGATGAGGGCAGTCCGGCCGGCGAGCACCCGGGCCAGCAACACCCGGATCCGCGCCGCCGCCTCGACGTCGAGGGCGGCCATCGGCTCGTCCAGCAGCAGCACGTCCGGCTCGGCGGCCAGTGCCCGGGCGATCGCGACCCGCTGGGCCTGGCCGCCCGACAGTTGTCCGGGGCGGCGCGCCGCCCACGCAGCGGCGTCGACGAGGTCCAGCCAGTGCCGGGCCCGGTCCCGCGCCTCGCGCCGACCCAGCCCGACCGACCGGGGGCCGAAGGCGACGTTGTCGAGCACGGTCAGGTGCGGGAAGAGCAGCGCGTCCTGGGACAGCGTGGCCACCCGCCTCCGGTGCACCGGCCGGGAGGTCACGTCGACGCCCCCGACCCGGATCCGGCCCGATGCCGGCGCCAGCGTCCCGGCCACCATCGCCAGCAGGGAGGTCTTGCCGGCGCCGTTGGGCCCGAGCAGGGTGACGTGCCGGCCCGGGGCGACGGTGAGGGTCACGTCGATGTGCCGCTCGGGCAGCCGGACGTCGATGTCGACCTCGCCTGCCTCACGCATGGGAGCCGCCGAATCCGCGTCGTCCCACGGTCAGCACCACGGTCGCGGCCACCGCCACCAGTAGCAGCGCCAGCGCCACCGCCGCATCCGGGTCGACCTCCCGCTGCAGGTAGATCTCCAGCGGCAGCGTCCGGGTCGTGCCCGGCAGCGAACCGGCGAAGGTGATCGTCGCGCCGAACTCCCCCAGTGCCCGGGCGAAGGCCAGCACCACCCCGGAGACCAGCCCGGGTGCCACCAGCGGCAGCGTGATCCGGCGCAGCACGGTGTCCGGCCCGGCGCCGAGGGTCGCCGCGACCCGCTCGTACGCCCGGGTGCCGGTGCGCAGCGCCCCCTCCAGGGAGATCACCAGGAACGGCAACGCCACGAAGGTCTGGGCCAGCACCACCGCGGCCGTGGAGAAGGCCAGACGTACGCCGGCGACCTCCAGCCATCGCCCGACCAGGCCGGTCCGCCCGTAGGTGAGGAGCAGCGACAGACCGCCCACGACCGGCGGCAGGACCAACGGCAGCATCACCAGCGTACGGACCGCACGCAGGCCGGGCAGCGACGAGCGGGCCAGCACGACCGCCAGCGGCACACCGAGCAGCAGACACAGCAGCGTGGCCCAGGCGGCGGTACGCAGCGACAGCAGCAGCGCCGTCCGCGCCGACGGCGAAGTGATCAGGTCCCAGAAGTGCACCCAGTCGGTGGCCACCGCCATCGCCGCCAGCGGCAGGACGAGGAAGAGCAGACCGAGGCCCGCGGGCGCCCAGACCCAGCCGGGCAGGGCGTACGCGGGTTCGGCCGTGCGACGGAGTGCGGCGGGCCGGCTCACGGCGCGCCGAATCCGGCCTTCGACAGGATCGCCTGCCCCTCGGTTCCGGTCACGAAGGCGACGAAGTCCGCCGCCAGGTCGGGGGAATCGGACTCGGCCACCACGCCGATCGGATAGGTGTTCGGCTTGGTGGTCAACCCGAGATCGACCCCCTCGCCCGTGCCCTTGCTCACCGCGGAGGCAACATCGGTCGCGTACACGACCCCGGCGTCGGCCTCGCCCGAGGTGACCTTGCCGACGACGTCGGTGACCGCGTTCTCCTCGCTGGCCGGCTTGAGGGTGATCCCGGCGTCGTCGAAGGCGGTCTTCGTGGCGGCGCCGCACGGCACCTGGGCCGCGCAGATGACCGTCACCACGTCGTCCGAGGCCAGGTCCTCGGCCCCGGTGATGCCCTTGGGGTTACCGGGGGCGACGAGGATCTGCAGCGTATTCGTGGCGAAGGTGACCGGGTCGGTGACCAGGGATGCGTCGGTCGCCTGGGTCATCGTGCGCTGGTCCGCGGTGGCCAGGACGTCGGCCGGCGCACCGGCGGTCAACTGGGACACCAGGTCGGAGGATCCGGCGAAGCTGAACTGGAGGTCCGTGCCGGGGTGGGCAGCCTCCCAGATCGGCTCCATCTCACTGAAGGTCGCGGTCAGGGATGCCGCGGCGAAGACGGTGAGCGTCGCCGGGGCGGCCGAGGATGCGACGCCGGTCGCGCCTGCGTCCGGCGTCGTGCCGGCCGCGCCACCACAACCGGCCAGCAACAGGCTCCCGGCCGCGAGCAGGAGGGGCAGGGCATGGGGCGGTGCGATGCGGTGTCGCCCGCCGGGGGATCGGTTCGTCATGGCTGCACCCTAAGGAGCCGCCGATGGGGAGCGACACCGGGGCGGGGCCGATTTACCGAGCGGTCACGGCGTGGGTTACGCCGACATTTCCGGGGCCGCAGGTGCGGCGGTCTGTGTGCCGATCACGAGTCGATGAGGCCCGCCACCGCGCGGCCGATGCCAGACTGACGCCATGGCGAAGCGATGGCGTGCGCACGAACTGGTGGACCTGGTCGTCGATCCGGGCTCGGCGGCGTCGTGGGACACACCGGTCGACCCGGCCGGCTTTCCGCCGGACTATCGCGACCAACTCACCGCCGCACGCGAGCGCAGCGGCCTGGACGAGGCGGTGATCACCGGTCGGGCCACCATCGAGGGCCGCCCGCTGGCGTACGTCGTGGGTGACTTCGGCTTCCTCGGCGGGTCGATCGGGCGGGCCACCGCCGACCGGATCTGCGCCGCGATCCGACGGGCCACCGCCGAGCGGCTGCCGCTGGTGGCCTCCACCTCCTCGGGCGGGACGCGGATGCAGGAGGGCACCCCGGCCTTCGTCCGGATGGTGTCGATCTCGCGGGCGGTCGTCGCACACAAGGACGCCGGCCTGGCCTATCTCGTCCACCAGCGGCATCCGACGACCGGCGGGGTGTTCGCCTCCTGGGCGTCGCTGGGCCACATCACCGTCGCCGAACCGGGCGCCCTCATCGGCTTCCTCGGCCCGCGGGTGTACGAGGTCCTCAACGACCGGCCGTTCCCCGCGGGCGTCCAGGTCGCCGAGAACCTCGTCGCGCACGGCATCGTCGACGCGGTGGTCCCGGCCGAGCGGCTGCGCGAGCTCGCCGCGCGTACGCTGCGACTGCTCACCCCCGTCGACGTCGGCGGGCCGGACCCCGGGGCGGTGCCGCCGGCCCCGGCCCGGGCCCCGCGGTCGGCATGGGAGTCGATCCTGATCACCCGGAGATCGGACCGTCCCGGCGTCCGCGAGCTGCTGACGTACGGCGCCCGTGACGTCATCACCCTGTCGGGTACGGGGGCCGAGCACGGGCCGGGCATGATCCTGGCCGTCGCCGACCTGGACGGGATCAGCTGCGTGGTGGTCGGGCAGGACCGCCACCACCAGTTGACCGCGCCGATGGGTCCGGCGGGTCTGCGGGCCGCCCAGCGCGGCATCCGACTCGCCGAGATGCTCGGGCTGCCGCTGGTCACCGTCGTCGACACGCCCGGTGCCGACCTGTCTCCGGAGGCCGAGGAGGGCGGACTGGCCGGGGAGATCTCCCGTACGCTGGCCTGGCTGGCCCGGACCACCGTGCCGTCGGTGTCGATCATCCTGGGGCAGGGCACCGGCGGCGGCGCGCTGGCGATGCTGCCCGCCGACCGGATCATCGCCATGGAGAACGGCTGGCTGTCCCCGCTGCCGCCCGAGGGGGCGAGCGCGATCGTGTACCGCGACGCCGATCACGGCCGCGACCTCGCCGACGCGCAGCGGGTCGGTGCCTGGGACCTGCTCGCCGACGGGATCATCCACCGGATCGTGCCCGAACCGCCCGATGCGGCGGCGGATCCGGCCGGGTTTGCCCGGGTGGCGGTGGCGGCCATCGCCGAGGAGGTCCGTGAGGTGGCGGCCCGCAAGGACCACTGGCGCGCCGGGGTGCGGCCGTAGGGGGTGCTGGCCTGTCGGGTGAGCGGGCGGGGCTGTCAGCGGGCGGGCGGCGCCGCCGCGTCAGCGGGCGGGGCCGGCGCGGCGCCGTACGATCAGTCCGACCCCAGCAACCACGACCGCCACGACGAGCGGGGGCAGGGCCACCATCGGGGTTGTCGCCGCGGCGCCGAAGACCTGCCCCAGGGCAGCGACGAGTTCGACCGGACGGGGCAGCAGGACCCGCGAACCGGCGGCATAGGTGATCGCCGTGATCAGCGCGGTGAGCAGCCAGAGGATGCCCAGGCCACCGAGCGCGGCCGCGACCCGGGCCCGGCCGGCGATCCCGGCCCAGGCGATGGCCGCCCCGACGCCGACCGCCGGCAGCCAGCGCGGCAGGTCACCGAAAAGAGCGGCGGCCGGATTCGCGGTGACCGACGTGATCGGGTGGAGCAGGCCCGCCGCCCACGAGCCGAGGGCCACCGCCGCCAGGCTCAGCCCGATCACCGCACCGGCGGGCGGGGCCAGCGCCACCAGGGCAAAGACCACCAACCCGACGAGGATCCCGGCGGCGACGACCCCCACACAGGCGACCAGGTAGATCAGCGAGTACACACCCCCGCGCAGGCCGGCGGCGACCACAAGGGTGGTCTGGATCGCGCCCGCGACCTGGATGCCCAGGCATCCGGCCAGCAGCCCCAATACGGTCCAGCGGCCGTGCCTGGCGCGGGTCACCCGTGCGGTCAGCCCGGCCGCGGCAAGGCCGACGACGAGCATCGCGATGATGAACGAGACCTCGTACTGACTGAACGGGAGGACCACGTGCGGCATCCGGTCGACCTGGGAGGAGTCCGCCCAGAGGTTCTGCAACGGTAGGCGGGCTCCCGTGACGGCCCAGGGCAGCAGGCCCACCAGTGCCGCGGCGAACCCGAGGACGGCCGAGATCCCGGCGCCGAGGGGCGGCGCGGGCGTCGGGCCGGTCGCCGTGGGGGCTGCGGACGTGGGTCCCGCGGAGGTGCGGGCTGCGGACGTGCGGGCTGCGGACGTGGGGCCCGCGGACGTGCGGCCCGCGGACGTGGGGCCCGCGGACGTGCGGCCCGCCGAGGAGGTCATGCCGCCAGCGTACCCAGCGGAGTCGGCCGCCCGGACGTGCCGCGCACGCCCCCGGGTCCAGACCTGCCCCTGAGACCCAGACGCGGCCCTGAGACCCAAACGCGGCACGAAGTATCAGACGCGGCAGGTCGACCCGCCGCGGTTGATACTTCGTGCCGCGTCTGGGTTCCGGAGGGCGCCGGGTCTGGGTTCCGGAAGGTGCCGCGTCTGGGTTCCGGAAGGTGCCGGGTCTGGGTTCCTGAGGGTGCCGGGTCTGGGTTCCTAAGGGTGCCGGGTCTGGGTTCCTGAGGGCGCCGCGTGCGGGTTCCGGAAGGCGCCGCGTTTGGGTGCCGGTTTTGTCAGAGGTGCCCAGTAGCGTGGTTGGTCCTCGCCCCCCGACCGAGAGGCACGTCATGTCCGACCCGACCCCATCACCCCGACAGAACACATCGGAGCAGCAGGCACCCCCCGGCGCCATGGGCTCTGTGCCGGTCGGTGCACCCGCCGCCGCATCGACCTCCCCGTACGTGGAACCGGCCGGCGGCTGGGTCCGCAACATCACCCTGTTCCTCACCGGCCAGACGATCTCCATGTTCGGGTCGATGGTGGTGCAGTACGCGGTGATGTGGTACGTCACCCTGGAGACCCGCTCCGGGACGGCCGTGGCGGCGTACGCCCTGGCGGCCTTCCTGCCCCAAGGGATCGTGTCGATCTTCGGCGGCGTGCTGGCCGACCGGCGCAACCGCAAGGTCCTCGTCATGGTCGCGGATGGCGTCATCGCCGTCGTCACCTTGGTGCTCGCACTGATCATGATGTTCGGCATCACCGACCTGTGGATCATCCTGGTCGCCGTCGGCGTGCGCTCACTGGGCGCCGGAGTTCAGCAGCCGGCGGTGACCGCGATGATTCCCCAGCTCACCCCACCGGACCAGCTGATGCGCATCAACGGTGTCTTCCAGACCATTCAGGCGGCGATGGCGTTGCTGGCTCCCGCCGCAGCCGGCGCGGTGTTCGCCATCTGGGGCGTTGTCCCGACCTTCTTCCTCGACGTCGTCACCGCGGCACTCGGCATCGGCATGCTGGCGTTGGTCGCGGTGCCCTCGCTGGCGCGGATGACCGAGACGGTGACCAGCTACCGGGCCGACCTGGCCGAGGGCATGCGCTACATCGCGCACCACCGGATCGTTCGCTGGCTGTTGGTCGTCTTCGCGATCATCTTCGTGCTGACCGTGGCGCCATCGTTCGTGACGCCACTGATGGTGGCCCGCGACTTCGGCGACGAGCCGTGGAAGCTCGCGGTGCTCGAGCTGTGCTTCAGCATCGGCATGACGATCGGCGGCGTGCTGGTCTCGACCGTGCTGGCCAAGGCGGGCCGGATGCTGCTCATCGTGGTGTCGAGTTTCGGATTCGCCGCGTTCACCTTCGGTCTGGGTCTGAGCCCGAACCTGTGGGTGTTCTACGCCAACATGTTCGCCTTCGGCCTGCTGGTCCCGCTGTTCTCCACCCCGTTCATGACCCTGGTGCAGGAGACGGTCGAGCCGGAGATGCACGGGCGGGTGTTCAGCTACGTCGGGATCGTGATGGCACTGGCGACCCCGGTCGGGATGGCCGTGTTCGGGCCGCTGGCCGACGTGGTGTCGGTGCAGACGCTGCTCATCGCCGCCGGACTGGTGACCATCGTCGTCATCTCGGTGGCCATCGCCGTGCCGGCCGGCCGCGAAGTCTTCCGGCTGGCCCGGTCCCTGCCCTCGGCGGCGCCGGATGCGCCGGCCGGTGGTGAGGGCGCGGCGGGGACACCCGGTACGACAAGTGAGAACGGTTCGTGACCTGCTCGATACCTCTCGGAGAGGTCGGGCACCTGGACGCCGTCCTGCTTTCGGATGCTCCCGGGAGCGGGGTCGGCCGGGCCCATTCCCGTGCCGGCCCCGTTCGCATGCTCACCCACTCTGTCGACAACGTGGCGCCCGTCACCCTAGCCTCTCCGTAGGGATGCGCCCGCTTCACCGCAACCGGCTCTCTTGAGAAGGCAGGACACGGATGACCCCGCAACGTCGCCCGACCAGGCGCCAGATGCTCCTCGGCTGCCCGCCCGACCGCGCACGGCGCCTGTGGACCGAGGGAATCGACACACCGGAGCCGGCCCGCGGGGCCACCCCGGTCGAACCGACGTTCACCCGGGTGGGCACCGCCGCGACGCTGGTCACGCTCCCCCACGGCAGTGGGGAGTCGTCCGACGGCCCCGAGCGCGCCCGTACGGAGCACCAGAGCGGGTGGGAGCTCAAGCTCGCCGCCGTGGCCGATCTGTTGCCGGAGGATCCGCCGGGGGATCTGTGGTTCGTGCTCGCCCACACGGCCGGTCCCGCAACACCGCCGGGCGGGGTGTTCTCCTCGCCCGACTTCCCGCTTCACATCGCCTTCCTGCGTTCGCTGCTCGACCAGGGTGTCCTGGTGGCCGGGGGGCCGTTGCCCGACGAGCCCGGCGCCGGGATGACCGTCGTCCATGTCCCCGATCTCGCCACCGGCCGGCGGGTGGTCGACGCGGCACAACTGGAGGACGGAGCCGTACGGGCCGGGCTGCTGGACGTACGCATCCGGCCGTGGCAGGTGGTGATGGCGGGCTGACCACACCCACCCCTCCGGGCACGGCCTGCCACACACGCCGGGGGCGCCGCAGCGCCGGGGACGCTACCACCCGGAGGACGCCGCAACCCGGCCTCGGCCGACCTATCGTCCGCAGTCCGCCAGGAAGTCCCGGGTCTCCTTGCTCAGCCGCTCGGACTCGGTGTGATGGAGATAGTGCCCGGCCACCAGACGGACTCCGCGGGTGCAAGCCGAGTCCTGGCTGTACGCCGCCACCACGTCGGCCCCTTGGGCGGGCGGGCCGCCCGTCGGGTCGGCGGTGAAGACCAGCACCGGCGTGTTCGGGCGGAACCGAAGACTGCGGACATCCTCGATCGCCACCTTGAGGCTTCTGGCCTGGGTGACCATGTTGCCCCGCAGAACAGTCCAGTTCGCGATCATCCTCTGCGCCGCCAGGTTCTCTGCCGAGTAGCCCGCCGCGGCCGCGTCCCCGAGGACCAGATCCGGGGCGAAGGGCTGGATCACGCGCACCCAGCCGCCCCACGCGAGGGCCTCGAGATACCACGGGATCGGATCGGCGAACGGGTCGACGTCGGTGGTGCGGGAGATGTCGTCCACGACCCTCGGCATGGTCGGGTCGATTCCGACCACGGCCGATGTGTCGCCGGGATAGTGGTCCGCGAAGGCCTGGACGTACAGCCCTCCCAGCGAGTGCCCCATCAGGACATAGGGCCCGGCCACGCCCGCGCCGGCAAGCGCCGCACGGAGGTCCGACGCCACTTCCGCCGGGCGCATCGAGGTGTTTGTGGTGTCACTCCACCCGTAGCCGAACGGCTCGACCACGGCCACCGTCGCCCATGTGGACAACTCCTCGGTCAGCGGCTCGAAGTC
The DNA here is from genome assembly GCA_964528755.1 of uncultured Propionibacteriaceae bacterium. Classification (GTDB taxonomy): domain Bacteria; phylum Actinomycetota; class Actinomycetes; order Propionibacteriales; family Propionibacteriaceae; genus Raineyella. Next base: position 13,019 of record CAZGWN010000048.1, on the reverse strand, counting down.
GTACACCGGCGATGGCGTGCCCAATCCGGGCAGCAGGACGATCGTCGGCCCGCCCGAGCCGGCGACCAGCACGTGCATCCGCCTGCCACCCACGTCCACGAGCATCCCCGGCGCCGGATGGGCCCTCCGTTCGGCCGCCGTGAGCCCGAGGTCGGCGACCTTCACGACGCCGACCATGACGAGCGCGGCGGCGATCACGACCAGGAGGACTCTGACCGCCCTGCGACGCCGACGGAGCCGTGGCACGGTGGCGGCGACCCGTCTCGGGACAGAGTGGTGGGGGCCTGCGGGCAGATCGTGGGTCACCCTGGTGAGCCTAGGGATACCGCGTCAGGACGGGCTATCGGCAGAACCCAGGACCCGATGCTCGGGGCACCCCGGTTCTCCCCTGACCGTCCCGCAACGCCGATGTGGAGCGGATGACGGGAATCGAACCCGCGTTCTCAGCTTGGGAAGCTGATGTTCTACCATTAAACTACATCCGCGAAACTGCTGGAACAGCATAGCGGCTCACCGCCGCAGATGCACACTTTAGCAGACGTCCCCGGGCGGCCGGCCGCCGCGAGTTCCCGGCCCGTTCACCCCCTCGTCCTGCGGGGCATACTGGCAGGTGTGGCACATCCGGAAACCGGAACACGGCGCATCCTGGTCGTCGACGACGAGATCCCCCTCGCAAGCGTCATCGCCTCCTACCTCGAGCAGGCGGGCTTCCAGGTCCGGCAAGAACACACCGGCCGGGCGGCGGCCGAGGCGGCCAGGAGCGAGGACCCGGACGTGATCATTCTCGACCTCGGCCTGCCCGGGATGGACGGGGTGGAGGTGTGTCGGCGGATCCGGACCTTCTCGGACTGCTACATCCTCATGCTCACCGCACGCGGCGATGAGGTGGACCGGCTGATCGGACTGTCGGTCGGCGCAGACGACTACATCACCAAACCGTTCAGCAACCGCGAACTCGTGGCCCGGGTCCGTACGGTCCTGCGCCGTCCGCGGCGGCCCGCCGGTGGTCCCGGAATCGAGGATGACCCGACCCGGGTGTTCGGCGAGCTGCGGATCGACCCGAACGGGCACGAGGTGTGGATCGGGACGACCTCCGTCCACCTCACCCGGACCGAGTTCGACCTCCTGGACGCCCTCTCCCGACGCCCCGGGCTCGCGTTCGGTCGTCGTCAACTGATGGACGAGGTCTGGGGGCCGTCCTGGGTGGGCGACGAACACGTGGTGGACGTCCACATCGCCAATCTGCGCCGCAAGTTGGGGGACGATCCCAACGCCCCTCGCTACGTCCTGACGGTCCGCGGCGTCGGCTACCGGATGGGCAAGGGATGAGACACACCAGGTCGACCACCGCCCGCTGGGGACTGGGCACGCGGCTCTTCGCGTCCCAGGCCCTCACGCACGTGGCCAGCGTCATCACGGTCGGCCTGGTGGCGGTCGTCGTGGGCCCGCCGCTGTTCCACGCCCACCTGCTGGAGGCCGGCCACCTCGCGGACTCTCCGGAGATCCCCCACATCGAGCGCGCCTTCGCGGACGCCGGTCTGGTCTCCCTCGGGGTCGGGCTGGCCTTCGCCCTGGTGCTCTCGCTGGCGGTCTCCTGGCATGTCACCCGCGGGATCAGGACCCCGGTCAGCACCCTGACCGACGCGGCGTTGCGAATGAGCGCCGGCGACTACGACGCCCGGGTCTCCGTCGCGGGACCGGGTTCCGAGCTCGCCGCCCTCGGGGACTCGTTCAACCGGATGGCGGTGCGACTCGGCAGCGTGGAGGAGACCCGCCGACGTCTGCTGTCCGACCTCGCCCACGAGATGCGCACCCCGGTCGCCACCCTGAACGCGTATCTGGAAGCCGTCGCCGACGGCGTCACGCCGTGGGACGGCTCCACGCGAGCGGTCCTGGAGGACCAGGCCGAGCGGCTGACGCGCCTGGCGCGGGACCTCGACGAGGTCTCGCGGGCGGAGGAGGGCCGGGTGACCCTGGATCCGAGCGTCCAGAGCCTGGCCGGTCTCGTCGACACGGCCGTCGGCCAGTTCCGCCGACGCTACGACGACGCCGGCGTACGTCTCGTTCGCCAGGTGGCGGACACCGAGCTGACGGTAGATCCGCAGCGGGTCGCGCAGGTCCTGGGAAACCTGTTGGCCAATGCCCTGCGCCACACCCCCCGCGGCGGTGAGGTCACGATCACGGCCGCGCCGCATCGCCGGACCGTGACCATCCGGGTGGCGGACACCGGAGAGGGGATGAACCGTGAGCAACTGGCCCATATCTTCGAGCGCTTCTACCGCGGGGACACCGCCCGAGAGCGTGACAAGGCCGGATCGGGCATCGGCCTCACCATCGCCCGGGCGCTGGCCGAAGCGCACGGTGGCAGCCTGACGGCGACCAGTCCCGGCCCGGGACTCGGCTCGACCTTCACGCTCACCCTCCCGCTGGGACATCCCTCCGCCGACGGCTGACCCGACGCCGCCCCCGGCGCGCCGCACCCGCGCCGCGATCCGGCTGGACCGCGCGACCGCCGCTCCGGGGCGTACGACCATCGGGCCCTGAGGTCACCGCGTGGCGCGGAGCAGGATCATCATCCCGGCCTCGGCGTGGTAGAGGTTGTGGCAGTGCACCGCCCAGTCGCCGGCATCGGGATCCAGGTCGATCTCCCGCGTCTCCATCGGGGCGAGCAGCACGGTGTCCTTGCGCAGGCCGGTGTCGGCCAGCGCGAACGCCGGCCCGTGCAGGTGCAGCGGGTGGGTCATCATCGTCTGGTTGGCCACCCGGATTCTCAGCCTCCGGCCCACGGTGGCAGTCAGTGGCGTGTTCTCGCCGAACGGCGCGCCGTTGATGCCCCACGCGTACGGCTGCATCTGGCCGTTGAGGGTCAGGTCGAGCGTCGCGTCGGGGGCCCGATCCGGGAGACGTACGGCGTCGGCGGGCCGCAGCGCCGACCCGACCAGCACATCACCGTCCAGTTCGGACGGCTTCGCATCGGCGGCGGGCGTGGCTCCGGCGCCGGTGCGGACGATCGCCATCGCCCGGCCGGTCTTGCCGTACGGCTGTGCGACCAGCGGGAAGGCGCCGTCACCGAGGGTGACGACCACGTCGTAGCGCTCGCCCATCCCGATCCACAACGCGCCGGCGTCGGTGGGCCGGACCGGATGCCCGTCGGAGTGCGTGACGGTCAGCCGGTGCCCGCCGAGAGCGACGCTGAAGAGGGTGTCCGAGGCGGCGTTGATCACCCGGATCCGGACCCGCTGGCCGGGCTTCGCGCTGAACGTCTCCGGATCGCCCGGCACCCTGCCGTTGACCAGGTAGTGCGGGTAGGTGACGTCGCCGCCGTCACCCCACGGCGAGGGGCCCATCATCATCCCTCCGGAGGAGGGCGTCGAGGCGCCGCCCGTCATCCCGGACCCCGTCGTGCCGTGTCCCATCGACCCGTGGTCCATGCCGCCGTTGCCACTCATCCCGCCCATCGATCCGCCGTCGGCGAGCAGCTTCTTCAGCACCTCGTCGGGGGTCGTCCCGGTGCCGTCGATCCAGTCGTCCAGCACGACGACCCACTCCGCGTCGTACGCGCCGGGCTCCTGCGGATCGTCGATGATCAGCGGCGCGTACAGGCCACGGTCGAGTTGGACGCCCGAATGCGGGTGGAAGAAGTAGGTGCCCGGATCGGGCGCAGTGAACTCGTAGACGTACTGTGTCCCGGGCTTGATCGGATCCTGGATCACCCCGGGCACGCCGTCGGCGGCGTTGCGGACGCGTACGCCGTGCCAGTGCACCGATGTGTCCACCGGCAGCTGGTTGTCCACGGTGACGCGCAGGAAGTCGCCGGCGGTCGCCCGGATCAGCTGCCCGGGCGCCGCATCGCCGTACGCCCAGGTCTGCACGCTCGTGCCCGCGAGATCCAGGGTCGTCGGCTTCGGGGTCAGCGCGGCGGTCACCACCCGCTGACCGGGAGTCGGCGAGGCGCTCGGGACCGGGCTGATCGCTCCGCCGAGCGGGGCGGTGGTCCGGGAACAGGCTGCGAGGGCGCCGCTCCCCACCAGGCCGAGGCCGGCGAGCAGGAGCGTACGGCGGGTCGGTTGGGGTGAGCTCATGCGGGCAAGTCTGACCGGGGGTTCCCCGGCGAACGAGTCAAGATGGCACAAAGATCCGGTCAAGAGGGCCTGCCGCCGACCGCTACCGGCTCTGCCCGCCGTGACCGCCATGCCCGCCGTGACCGCCATACCCGCCGAGACCCAGGTGCATCACCAGCATCATGCCGACGCACATCAGGGCCGGCAGGAGAGCGCTGAGGCCGGCCTGCCGGACGAGGATGAGATAGCCGGCCACAGCGACCATCGGCACGCACATCAGCAGCATCATCCACTTGTGCCCGCCGTGCCCACCGCGAGCCGGGCGATCGCCGGTCGGCGCCCCGTCGTGCTGCGCACAGTGGTCATGCTGCGCGGGGTCGTCCGCAGCCACGTACGTCACGGGATCACGCGGGCTGTCGGAGCGTTCGGAGGTCGGGACAGGGCGGGACATGGGGTCTCCTGAGCGGTGAGAGGGTTGGCGGGATGAGGGTGCGGTGGATCGGACGGTGGTGCAGCGGCGGGGCCGGCGGCCGGTGTCAGGACGGATGGTGGGCGGCATGGTCCGCCTGGGAGATCGCGGGCACCGGCGACGTGGGGTCGGGGCGGATGACGTCGTTGATCAGCGGGGCGACCCAGAGCGTCGACGCGGTGAACATCACCGCGTAGATGACCGTGGCAACGGCGGGCGCCCACCAGGTGCCGAACCGCCGCCGCAGTCGGAGCAGGAAGGGCACGCTGGCGGCGAATCCCAGCGCGGCGAACAGGATCGTCCCGCCCGCGCCGGCCACCAGAGCGGCCCCCAGCAGCGGGGTGACGTGGTGCAGCACGTGCGGTGCAGCACCGGAGACGACGCCCAGCGCCCCGGTGAGCGCGGTCAGCAGGCCCTTGCGACGCCGCGTCGATCGGGTCGATGCCGCGGCGACGGCATGACTCGGGCACTCAGTCACCCCGACCGCCGCGGCGGCGGCAGCGTCCGGGACGCCGATGGGCGCGTCGTCGGGGGCGGTGGTGGCCTCGACGGGGCCGGCGGAAGTGACCATGCGTCGAGCGTGCCGCACGGATTCCGGCGGAACGGCGAAGGGGCCGTCAAGGTTCCCTGAAGGCTGGACCAGGTCCGGCACGACGACCCGGGTGGTCCTGACCCGACCCTGATCTCCCGCTCTGGTGTCCCGGCCGTCGGACGACTAAGCTCAAGGCATACCCCTAGGGGGTATGTGAAGGACCGCTGGGAGCCCCTCATCGGCGCGCTCCCTTCGCAACCCCGTTCCCGGCACGAGGGCACCGCCGACAGAGGGGCGTGCCTGGAAGGAGACAGAAGATGAGCGCACAGGAAGGAGACAGAAGATGAGCGCACAGGAAGGAGACAGAAGATGAGCGCACAGGTCGTCACGATCCTTGCCGCGCTCGCCCTGACCGCAGGGGCGCTGTGGTTCTTCTTCGGGCCCCGTACGTCCCGACGTGCTGCCCTCAGTGAGGGCGTCCAGGTGATCGACGTCCGGGTGCAGGGCGGCTACTCCCCAGACCTGCTGCAGGTCCGCAAGGACCTGCCGGTCCGCATCCTGTTCGACCGGCGGGAGACCGGCGAGTGCACCTCACACGTGGTGTTCCCCGACTTCGGGATCAATCAGGCCCTGCCGGCGTACGCCACCACGGCGGTCGAGTTCACCCCGACGAAGACAGGACAGTTCGAGTTCGCCTGCGGGATGAACATGATCCACGGCCGGCTCGACGTCCTCGACGACGCGGCGCCGCGGACGAGCACGGTACGCACCGACGAGGACACCGCCCCTGCCGACACGGCCACCTCGACGCCGGCACCGGTCCGCGACCTGGGTTCCGGGAGGACCGGCGGACAGCCGGCCGCCGCGACGCTCTCTCCGGAGGATGCCGCGTCCGCCGAACAGGCGGAGACGGCCGAGCGCCGGGCCGAGATCCGCGACCTCACCCGCCGGGTGATCATCGGTGCGGTGCTCACCGCCCCGGTGCTCTTCGCGGTGATGGCGGCCGACCTGTTCCAGGCCGGCTGGGTGCCGATGGTGCTGATGAACCACTGGGTCCAGCTCGCCCTGATCGCGCCGGTGATGGTCTACACCGGCTGGCCGATCTACAAGACCGGCTGGCTCTCGCTGGCCCACCGGTCGGCGGAGATGAACTCCCTGATCACCCTCGGCACCACGGCGGCCTTCCTCTACAGCCTGGTCGTCACGATCGCCCCGGGCGTGCTGCCGGGCGACCTTCAGCAGGTGTACTACGAAGCGGTCGGGGTGATCCTGACCCTCATCCTGCTGGGCCGTCTGCTCGAGGCCCGCGCCAAGGCCGGCACCGGGGAGGCGATCCGGGCACTGATCGGCCTGCAGCCACACACCGCCCACGTGGTCCGCGAGCAGGTCGAACGCGACCTGCCGATCGAGGAGGTCGTCGCCGGGGACATCGTCGTCGTACGTCCCGGAGAGAAGCTCCCGGTGGACGGCGAGGTGGTCGACGGATCCTCCGCGGTGGACGAGTCGATGGTCACCGGTGAACCGATCCCGGTGACCAAGCGCAGCGGCGACACCGTGATCGGTGCCACCATCAACGGCACCGGCAGCTTCACCTACCGGGCGACCAAGGTCGGCGCGGACACCCTGCTCGCGCAGATCATCACCATGGTCCGCCAGGCCCAGGGCTCCAAGGCGCCGATCCAGCGCCTGGCCGACAAGGTGTCGAGCTACTTCGTGCCGGCCGTCGTGCTGATCGCGATCTGGACGTTCGTGGTCTGGCTGCTGGTCGGCCCACCGCCGACCGTGGTGTTCGCGCTGGTCGCGTCGGTCTCGGTGCTGATCATCGCCTGCCCCTGTGCCCTCGGCCTGGCCACGCCGCTCTCCATCACCACCGGCACCGGCAAGGCCGCCCAGCACGGCATCCTGATCCGGTCGGCGGAGGCTCTGGAGACCGCACACCGGCTCGACACCGTCGTGCTGGACAAGACCGGCACCATCACCCGGGGTGCCCCCGAACTCACCGACGTGGTCGCGGCCGGGCCGTACGCCGAGGACGAGCTGCTGTCCGCCGTCGCCACCGTCGAGCGGTCCTCGGAGCACCCGCTGGCAGCGGCGATCGTTGCCGGTGCGCAGGATCGTGGTATCGCTCTCGGGACGGTCACCGGATTCGACTCGATCACCGGTCAGGGCGTCCGCGGCATCGTCGGCGGAGCGGAGGGCCCGGTGACCGGCGCCGAGGTGCTGGTCGGCAACACCCGGCTGCTCGCCGGAGCCGGCATCGACCCGGGCCCGCTGGCAGCGGACGCCGAACGACTGGCGGCCGATGGCAAGAGCCCGATGCTGGTTGCGGTCGCCGGCCGCCCGGCCGGGGTGATCGGCGTCGCCGACACGGTCAAGGAGGGGGCCGCCGAGGCCATCGCCGCGATGCGGCAGCGGGGGATCGAGGTGGTCATGATGACCGGTGACAACCGGGCCACCGCCGCCTCGATCGCGAGCCAGGTCGGGATCGCCCGGGTGGTCGCCGAAGTCCTTCCCGAGCACAAGGCCGGCGAGGTCCGCCGACTGCAGGCAGAGGGACGCGCCGTCGGGATGGTCGGCGACGGCATCAACGACGCGCCGGCACTGGCCCAGGCCGACGTGGGCTTCGCGATCGGCACCGGAACCGACGTCGCCATCGAGTCCTCCGACATCACCCTCATCTCGGGTGCGCTGTCGGGGCTGGTGACGGCGATCGACCTGTCCCGGGCGACCATGCGCAACATCCGGCAGAACCTCGCCTTCGCGTTCGTCTACAACGCCATCGGCATCCCGATCGCGGCGGGCGTGCTGTACCCGGTCTCCGGACTCCTGCTGAGTCCGATGATCGCGGCGGCAGCGATGGCCCTGTCGTCGCTGTCGGTGGTCGCCAATGCCAACCGCCTGCGCGGCTACCGGGCCCCGCAGCCCACCACCTCGACCGTTCCCGCCACCACCCCGGTGGTCGAGATCGGCGGTCGGACCGTCGCCGATCCGTCATCGCTCGACCGGCCGCGCCCGGCCGAGGAGCACGCCGGCGACGACCTGCCCGAGCACGTTCACCACGACCATGACACGGAAGGACCCCGCCCGATGACCACCACCGATCCCGTCTGCGGCATGACCATCGACCCCGAGACAGCCGCCGGCTCCGCCGAGTACCACGGGCAGACCTACTACTTCTGCTCCCAGGGCTGCAGGACGGCGTTCGTCAGCGATCCGGCGTCCTTCCTCGAAGGGAAGACCGCGTCGGGACACGGCCGAGGGGACGGCGCCGGCCACCACCAGCACTGACCGGCGACCTCGCCGGGAACCGTTCGACCCGGTCCGCCCCTGACCCGTACCCGGACCACCCCCGCACGTCGTCCGCCCCTGACCCGTAACCTCGGGTCGCCGGGCGGGGGCAGTCCGCTACCGTCCGTCCCAGGGTTCCGCGCCCGCCGCCAGCAGGGCCTCTTCCAGGGGCCCGGCCACGACCGGGTTGCTCGCCAGGAAGAACCCACGGCCCGGGCCGTCGCCGTTCAGTCCGCCGATGTGCACCCCGGCCTCCCGTGCGACCACCATCGCACCGGCGATGTCCCACGGGTTCAGTCCGGTCTCGTAGTACGCGTCCAGCCGCTGCGCCGCCACGGCGCAGATGTCCAGGCTGGCCGCGCCGAGCCGGCGGATGTCACGCACCACGCCGAGCATCCGGCCGACCACCTTGCCCTGCTCGAGGCGGCGGTCCGCCCGGTAGCCGAATCCGGTGCCGAGCAACGTACGTGCCAGGTCGACCTGCTTGTCGAGGTGCAGGACCCGGCCGTTGAGCCGGGCACCGGCGCCCAGAGCGGCCTCCCAGGTCTCTCCGGCCAAGGGGTTGACGACCGCCCCGGCCAGCCCGGTCCAGGTGGCCGGATCGGGATCGCCCTCGACGACCGCCACCGACACGGCCCACCACGGCAGGCCGTACGCGTAGTTGACCGTCCCGTCGATCGGATCGACCACCCAGGTCAGCCCTGACCGTGACCCGGTCGCCGTCGACTCCTCGCCGAGGAATCCGTCGTCGGGGCGCACCCGGGCGAGCTCGCGGCGGATGGCGGCCTCCACCGTACGGTCCGCGACGGTGACGATGTCGGCGACCGAACTCTTCCGGGCGGCGATGTCGACCCCCTCGGCGCGCATCTCCCGTGCGATCCTCGCCCCCTCGGTGGCCAGGTCCACGGCCAGCCGGTGGAGCCCGGCAAGACCGGGGTGCACATCGTGCGGAGTGGCGGTCATCTCATTCGCTCCAGGCGTGGGTCGGTTCGTGGTGCAGGCGGGCGTCGGCCGGATCGAGCTTGTCGAAGGACGGCAGTTCCAGCCCGGAGAAGTCCTCCACCAACGGCCGCAGCACGGTCGCGGTCGCCCAGTTCCGCTCCAGGAGGTAGTGGTCGGAGCCCGGCTCGTCGCGCAGGTTCGGCGGCGAGTACCGCAACGGCACCGTGCGCGGCAGGTGGTTCTCGCCGGTCAGCTCGACGCCGGTGCCCTGGGTCGCCGTGTACTGCGCCAGCGGAGCCGCGCGCAGCCCGCGCAACTGGTCCAGCGGCACGTCGGGGATGTTGAGGTTGAGGAAGCGGCGTTCGAGCTGCTGGAACTCGAACCACTCCATCACCCGGGTGGTGACCGCCTCGGCCGCGGCCCAGTTGCGCGGCACGGCGCCGCCCGCCAGGGACACCGCCATCGTCCGCAGCCCGATCCAGGTGGCGGTCAGGGCCGCCCCCAGGGTGCCCGAGTGGATGATCGAATGCCCGGTGTTCGCACCGATGTTGATGCCGGCCGCGACCATGTCGGGCTCGACCCCGAACTCGTTGGCGGCGGCGAGGAAGACGATCTGGGCCGGGGTCGCCTCGGCCACCAGACAGCGGACCGAGGTGGGCATCCCCTCCGGGTGTTCCACCTGCTGGACGACGTCGCCACGCTGGGTGCGCATGCCGAGCGCGGCACTGTTGCCCGGGGTGGGAATCGCGGGGGCGACCACGAGCACGTCGTGCCCACGACGGCTCGCGGCCCGGGCCATCGCCGCCAGTCCCGGGGAATCGATGCCGTCGTCGTTGGTGATCAGGATCTGCATGGCTGCTCCTCGTCCACGGTCGCGGCCGACCCGGCCAGCCTAGCCCACCCGGACCGCGGCTCCTGCCGGCTCAGCCCGCGCGTACCGGCGTCTCGACGACCCGGCTGCCGGCCGGCGTCGGTGTCACCGCCCCCCGGGTGATCGCGGCCACCGCGCCGGCCAGTCCCGGACCGTCGTTGTCGGCCACCCGCAGCCGTACGCCCTCGGGGCCGTACGCCCGCTCGACGACCACCGCCCCGCGGGCCAGCAGATCCGCCTCGACCCGGCCGGCTTCCGCATGGCCCACGAGAATGTCCCACAGATCGGTCCGCACCAGCGTCACCCGCGGGGCGGCGGCCAGCACCCCGGCCACCGCCTCGGAGTAGGCCCGGACGAGCCCGCCGGTGCCGAGCAGGGTGCCGCCGAAGTAGCGGACGACAACCGTGGCCACGTCGGTCAGGCCCGACCCGGTGAGCACGTCGAGCATCGGCCGACCGGCGGTCCCGCTGGGTTCGCCGTCGTCGGAGGAGTGGCGTACGGGTTGGGCACCGGCCACGCCGATGACCCAGGCGCTGCAGTGGTGCCGCGCCTCGGGGTGGGCCGTACGCGAGTCGGCGACCAGTTGTCGGGCGCCGGCCTCGTCGTCGACGCGGCGCAGCAGGGCGATGAAGCGGGACCGCTTGACCTCGGTGGCGTGGACGACGTCCGGTCCGCAGGCGACGGTCCGCCGGGAAGCGTACGGATCGGTGCCGCTCATCCCGCGTCGCAGGTGCCGGCCGGCAGTTCGTCGAGATGGTCCTCCAGCCAGTCCGCCATGGTGTCGAGGTCCTCGGTGCCGTCCCCGTCGGGGTTCTCGACGCCCATCGCCACCGCTATCGACGCCGAATCCCCACGGCCCTTGCCGTCGACGGACACGACACCCATCTGCCGGCTGGTGTAGGTGCCGTTGTACGGACCCCATCCGCCCTTGAACGCGGCACCTTCCAGGGTGCCCAGACCCCACCGGTGCTCCGCGCTGACCTTTCGCATCTCCTTCACCACCTGCTGGGCGTCCTCGTCGCACGACAGCCCGGCGACGAAGGTGGCCTGGTCGGTCAGCGCCCATGTGGTGTACCCGAACGTCACCCGCCCCATGGAGGCGTTCTGCCCGACCTTGGTCTTCTTGTCGCCGTTCTCCGCGAGGACCTTGTCAGTGGCCCTGCGCGCCTGATTCGAGGAGCCGAGGCTGACCCACAAACTCTCGGCCGCCTCGTTGGAAGACACCGTGATGGCCTGATGGATGAGGCTGTCGATCGAGTCGGAGTCGGGGTTGTTCTGGTCGGCGGCGACCGCGATCGGCACCTTGATCGTCGACCAGGCCATTCCGGACTTCCACTCCCCGAAGGAGATCTGGTCGTCGGCGTCGCCGTCGACGGGCATGACGACCATGCCCGCCTCGCCCGTCAGGTCCTCGGCCATCGTATCCCAGGACCTGCGCAGGGCAGCGGCATCCGTGGTGGGAGTCGGTGTCGGGGTCGGAGTCGGGGTGGGAGTCGGTGTCGGGGTGGGCGTGGGGGTCGGCGCGACGGCGGTCGGGATCGGTGCCTGACCGCTGTCCTGCGGGTCCCCCGGACCGCCGGCCCGTCCGACCGAACACGACGCGAGCAGCAGTGCCGAGACCACCACGAGCGCGGCGCAGGCCGTCCGCCGGAAGAGGGCCGCGGTCGTTGTCGGGCAGGAAGGGCGCATGTCCCCATCATGCCGATGACCCGTGAACGGCCTGCGGACAGGTCGGGGTGGCGATACGGGCGGGCCGTCCGGCGAGGCCCGACGGGACCGGACGCCCGGGGCCTCCGTGGGACAATGGCGGCCATGTCGTCCCTTGCAACCCAGTTGAGCGAACGTTTCGCCGCCGTCACCGACGGCGTCGACCCCGAGCTGCGCCCCGCGACCAAGCCCCAGTTCGGCCACTTCCAGTGCAACGTGGCCATGCGACTGGCGAAGCAGGAGGGCGCCAAGCCGCGCGACATCGCCCAGCGGATCGTCGAGCAGATCCGGATCGACGACCTGTGCGAGCCGCTGGAGATCGCCGGACCGGGCTTCATCAACATCCGGGTGCGCAGCGACGTGCTCGCCGCCGAGGCAAACCGGGTCGTCAGCGACCCACACCACGGCGTGCCACAGACGTCACACCCACGGCGGGTGGTGGTCGACTATTCGTCCCCGAACGTGGCCAAGCAGATGCACGTCGGGCACCTGCGCTCGACCATCATCGGCGACTGCTTCACCCGGGTGCTGCGGGCCACCGGCGACACGGTCATCCCGCAGAACCACATCGGCGACTGGGGCACCCAGTTCGGCCAGTTGGTCGAACAGATCCTCGAGGAGGGCATCGACGCCTCCGCGCTGGATCTCGCCGGCGCCGAGGCGTTGTACAAGCGGGCCTCGGCGCACTTCCGGTCCGATCCGGAGTTCGCCGAGCGGGCGCGCCACCGGGTGGTCGCACTGCAGTCGGGGGATCCGCAGACCCGCGCCATCTGGCGCCAGCTCATCGACGTGTCGCTGGCCGGGTTCAACGCCACGTACGCCCGGATGGGCATCCTGCTGACCGACGCCGACCTCGCCGGCGAGTCGACGTACAACGAGGCGCTCCCCGGCGTCGTCGCCGACCTGCAGGCCAAGGGCCTGGCAGTGGAGGACGACGGCGCCCTGGTGGTGTGGGTGGACGGATTCGACGCACCGATGATCGTCCGCAAGCGCGACGGCGGGTTCGGCTACGACGCGACCGACCTCGCCGCGATCCGGCACCGGGTGTCCGATCTGGGCGTGCAGCGGATCGTCTACGTGACCGATGCCCGTCAGGCGCAGCACTTCCGGATGGTTTTCGCGGTCGCCCGGAAGGCCGGCTGGTTGCCC